>CAYFYC010000020.1:30970-49004 GCA_964347305.1 uncultured Acidimicrobiaceae bacterium
CGTCGTCGTCGCTGCGATCGTCGTCGTCGACGCTGGAGCTGCCGTCGTCGTGTCGGTCCCTTCGCCTCCGCAGGCGACAGCGATGACACACAGCGCTGCGAGCACCACTCCGATTCGTGTCCTACCCATGAAAAACATCCTCCGTGTCCGGAGGATGAAGGCGCCCGCTCGGCCGGTGGCCGGACGACGTATTGCCTTCATCCGAGGCTCGTTCGTCACCGCGCCGGCAGGCGACCTGGCTACCCCCGAGGGGGATCACAGTTGCGGGACAGCGCCGGGATCACACCGGACTTCGCTGCGTGCGCGGTCGCATCGTTCTTGTGGATGCGAGGCAGACGTTAGCTGGTGGCCGACCCCCCACGACGAGGTCGCGAAAAGCTGATGATCAGGGCCTCTGCCGTCAGTCCAGGAAGCCCTGGGCCCGCATCCAGTCGTCGTCGAAGATCTTCGACAGATAGTTGCGGCCGCTGTCCGGGAGCAACACCACGACGAGGTCGTCGGGCCGGTCCTGGGCCACCCGCAGCGCACCGGCTGCGGCCATGCCACACGACCCACCCACGAGGAGACCTTCTTCGGCGGCGAGGCGCCGGGTGGTCAGGAAGGCCTCGCGGTCGTCGACGACTTCCCAGCGATCGACGATCCCGGGATCGAACGTCGTGGGCCAGAAGTCCTCGCCGACCCCTTCGGTCAGATAGGTGGTCACTTCCTCGTCGGTCTCGGCCGTGTAGATGGACCCGACGGGATCCACACCGACGACCACGACGTCCGGCTTCATCGACTTCAAGTACTTCCCCGTGCCCGTGATCGTGCCACCCGTGCCGACCCCGGCCACGAACACGTCGATCTCGCCGTCGGTCTGCTCCCACAACTCGGGCCCCGTCGAGTGGACGTGGGCGTGAGGATTGGCCGGGTTGGAGTACTGATCCGGCCGATAGGCATTCGGGGTCTCCCTGGTGAGGCGGTCGGCGACCGAGTAGTACGAACGGGGGTCGTCCGGCTCGACGTCGGTCGGGCAGACGACGACCTCGGCGCCGTACGCCTTCAGCAGGTCCTGCTTCTCTTTCGACTGCTTGTCGGCCATGACCGCGATGAGCTTGTAGCCCTTGATCGCGGCTGCCATGGCGAGTCCCACACCGGTGTTCCCCGAGGTGGGTTCGACGATGGTGCCGCCGGGCTCGAGCCAGCCGTTCGTTTCGGCCCGTTCGATCATGGCCATCCCGATGCGGTCCTTCACCGAACCACCTGGGTTCATGTGTTCGAGCTTGGCCACGAGGTTGCCGGGAGGGTGGAAACGACCGAGCCGAACCAGCGGCGTGTTGCCGATGGCGGCGACGACGTCGTCGTGGATCTGCATGCGGCCAGGCTATCGCGGCCTGCGACTGCTCGAATCGATACCGTTGTGGGATGCACAGATTGTCGGAGCCATGCAGACGTGTCGTCGAGGCGATGGTTGCGGCCGGCGCCGAGCTGGACCCGTCGATGTCGCCCGCCGAAATGCGCACAGCGGCGTCGGCCCGACCCGTCGCAGAGCCGCCGTCCGTGGCCTCGGTGCGGGACGTCGATGCAGGGGGTGTGCCTGCTCGGGTGTACCACCCCGACTCCAGAACGGATCGGCCTCTGCTCGTCTTCCTCCATGGAGGCGGCTTCGTCCTGCACTTCACAGACGGCCACGACACGACGGCACGCAACCTCGCCAATGCCACCGGGTGCGTCGTGATGGCCGTCGACTATCGGCTGGCTCCCGAGCATCCGTTTCCAGCGGCCTTCGACGACGCCTGGACCGCCACGAGCTGGGCGGTCGAGCATCCCGGCGACCTCGGCTGCCGGCAGGGTCCGATCGGTCTCGTCGGCGACTCGGCGGGCGGCAACCTCGCCGCCGGCGTTGCGCTGCAGGCGGTGAGGAGTGGTGTCGACGTCGGCGCGCTCGCCCTCGTCTATCCCGTCCTCGACATGCAGTGGGACGGTCACGAGTCGTTTGCGACGTTCGCCGACGCACCGATCCTGACCGCCGACCTGATGCTCTGGTTCCGGCGCCACTACGCCCCGGGGGCCGATCTCGACGACTGGCGGCTCTCCCCGCTCCGGGCCGAGAGCGTGGTCGGGCTGCCACCCACCACGGTGGTGGCGGCCGAGATAGACCCGCTCCGGTCCGAGGGCGAACGCTGGGTGGAGCGACTCCGCGCCGCCGGCGTCGTCGCAAGCCATCACGTCATCCCGGGCACCTTTCACGCGTTCTTCGGGTTCGTCGATGACCTCGAGGAATCCCGCGAAGCGCAACGAATCGTTGTAGCGCACGTGCGAGCTCAACTCGCGGACAGCTCCTGACCAGGGGGTTCGCTGCTCCACCCCACCCCCGGTGGGGTGGGAATAACGCGCTATGATGAGCGTTGGAGGTGGCGATGAAGCCAGAACACAAGAAGGCCGCGCTCAACCGGCTCAAGACGGTACGCGGGCATCTCGACGCCGTGATCGCCATGGTCGACGACGAGCGCTACTGCCCCGACGTCATGAAGCAGGTCTCTGCGTTGCAGGGATCGCTCGAGAAGGTGAACCGCGTCCTCCTTCAGAACCACGTCGAAACCTGCGTGCTCCACGCCGTCGAGGAAGGCCGTTCGGGCCAGATCGTCGACGAGCTGATGGAGACGCTCCGCTACACGCCGGCCATCACCGGCCCGACCCGACAAGAGGTGACCACCCCATGACCACCGTGACCCTGAACGTCCCCGACATCCACTGCGGCCACTGCAAGAGCTCGATCGAGGGCGCCGTGTCCGAACTGGCCGGCGTCGAGCGCGTCGAGGTGACCATCGACACCCGCACCGTCGACGTCGATCACGACGACAGCGTCGAGCTCACCGCCATCGTGGGCGCCATCGAGGGCCAGGGCTACGAAGTCGCCGCCGGCTGATTGCGAAGGGATCTCCGACCATGAGTGAGACCGTCGTCTTCGACGTCGAGGGCATGACGTGCGCCTCCTGTGCGCTGCGTATCGAGCGCGTCCTGGGCAAACAGGAGGGCGTCGAAGGCGCAATCGTCAACTTCGCCGGCCAGGAGGCGCGCGCAGATCTCGCTCCTGGGACCGACATCGTCGGTCTGCAGGAGGCCATCTCCCGGATCGGCTACGACATCAGGCCGCTCGAAGAGGGCGAACGGGTATCGATCGTGGAGCGTTACGCAGAGGAGACTCGCGAGCAGCGCGCCAACACGATCGGCGCCGGGTTGCTCGCGGTGCCGCTCATGGTGCTCTCGATGTTCGGTCCCGAAGGTGCCGGGTGGCGATTCCTCGAGTTGCTCCTGGCCACACCCGTCGTGTTCTGGTTCGGTCGCCAGTTCCACATCGCCGCCGCCAAACGGCTTCGTGCCTTCGAGGCGAGCATGGACACCCTCATCTCGATGGGTTCCCTCGCCGCCTACGGCTATTCGGTCTGGGCGCTCTTCGCCGACGAGGCGCTCTTCTTCGAGACCGCCGGGATGATCATCACGCTCATCCTCCTCGGGAGGTTCTTCGAAGCCCGCGCCAAAGGCCGCGCCTCGCAGGCGGTGTCGAGCCTCCTCCAGCTCGCCGCGACCCAGGCTCGGGTGATGCGGCCGGATGGGGAGATCGAAGTCGTCGACCCGCTGACGCTCGCCCCCGGCAATCGGGTCGTGGTGCTCCCCGGCGAGAAGGTGCCCGTGGACGGCACCATCCTCGAGGGCCGCTCGACGATCGACGAGAGCATGCTGACCGGCGAGTCGATGGCGGTCGAACGCATCGCCGGCGACCGTGTCTTCGGCGCCACCGTCAACCAGCAGGGCCGGCTCGTCGTGGAAGTGACCCACGTCGGACCCAACACGGCACTCGCCCAGATCGCCCGCCTCGTCGAGGAGGCCCAGGCCACGAAGGCCCCCATCCAACGGCTCGCCGACCGTATCTCGGGCATCTTCGTCCCGATCGTCGTCGCCATCGCCGCCATCGTGTTCGTCGGATGGCTCGTGGGCTCGGGCGAGGTCGCCACGGCCCTTCGCAACGCGGTCGCGGTTCTCATCATCGCCTGCCCGTGTGCCCTGGGACTCGCCACCCCCACCGCCATCATGGTGGGGTCGGGCCGGGGTGCAGAGCTCGGCGTGCTCTTCAAGTCCGCTGCGGTGTTTGAGCGAGCTTCGGAGCTCGACACCGTCGTGTTCGACAAGACCGGCACGCTCACCCGAGGAGCCATGACGCTGACCGCCGTCGACACCACCGAGGACGAGGCCACCTTCCTGAGACTCGTCGGCTCCGTCGAGGCGGCCAGCTCGCACCCCATCGGCAAGGCCGTGGCGCTCGGGGCCGAGGAGCGCGACGTCCACTTGGTCGAACCGTCCGACATAGAGGCGATCGGCGGCCAGGGCGTCGTCGGCACCGTCGAGGGCGTTCGGGTCGCCGTCGGCAAGCCGAAACTGATGGTGGAGCTCGGGCTGCTCGCCACCGAGGCACAGCTCGATGCTCTCGCCGCGCATGAGAACGCGGGCATGACCGCGTTCCTGGCGGGGTGGGACGGGGAGGTGCGGGGCGTGCTCGCCGTGGCCGACACCGTCCGTGAGAGCTCCGCCGGAACCGTCGCCGCACTCCATGCTCGCAACGTCCAGGTCGCCATGCTGACCGGAGACAACGCCAGGACCGCCGAGCGGATCGGAAGCGAACTCGGCATCGACCGGGTCATCGCCGACGTCCTCCCGGGCGAGAAGGCGGACGAGATCGCACGACTTCAGGCCGAGGGCAGAACCGTCGGCTTCGTGGGTGACGGCATCAACGACGCACCCGCGCTCGCTACGGCCGATCTGGGCATCGCGATCGGCACCGGGACGGACGTCGCCGTCGAGTCGGCGGACATCGTCCTGATGAGCGGTGAGCCGGCTGCGGTGACGACGGCCATGGAAGTGGCCACGGCGACCTACCGCACCATCCGGCAGAATCTGTTCTGGGCCTTCGCCTACAACACGGCGGCGATTCCCCTGGCTGCCGCCGGGTTGCTCGATCCGATGATCGCGGCGGCGGCGATGGCGTTCAGCAGCGTCTCGGTGGTGACCAACTCGTTGCGGTTGCGTCGCTACGGCCGCTGAGCGTCAGGCGACGGCTGCGGCCCACGACTCGATCTGCCGGTCGATGCCGGTGACCATCCCGGCGACCTCCTCGGCGTCGGCCGAACAGCGCACGGTGACGTGGAGGCCGAGCACGGCGGCAACGAGGATCTCCGCCTGCGAGATCCGGTCTCCCTCGTCGAGAGCTTCCACCCGGTCGAGGGCCATCGTGATGCCGGCCCGGATCTTCCGTCGGTACCGGGTCATGCGTTCGAGCACCACCGGGTCCGCCGCCTCCGTCGCCATGAGATTGACGACGAGACAGCCGCGGTAGTTGTTGCGCTCCACCCATCCCACCATTGCGGAGAAGAAGGAGCGGAGAGCGTGGTACCCATCACCTGTCATCAACAGCGAAAACAGTTCCTCTTCGAGACGCATCTCGTAGCGATCGATCGCCTGGAGGAGCAGATCGCGTTTGGAGCCGAATGCGTTGTAGATCGACGACTGTCGGATCCCGAGCATCTTCTCCAGATCACGTGTCGTGGTCGCCTGGAACCCCTTCTCCCAGAAGACATCCATGGCGCGATCGAGCACGTCGTCGACGTCGAACGTACGCGGTCTGCCGGGTGCCGGGGGTGGGGTCATGGGCGAGAGTGTATCGGCCGGAGCCAGACAAGCATCGTTACAGTCGATCGACGTGGGTGAAGCGCGACTACCGAGGACCATCGACGAGCTTCGGGCGTTGATGCAGCGATTCGCCACGGACGAAGCCGCCAGGCGGGCCGCCCAGATCGTCATCGAACCGGACGACATCGTCATCTCGACCTACGCCAAGTCGGGCACGACCTGGCTCCAGCAGGTGGTCCACCAGCTGCGCAGCGGTGGCGACATGACATTCGAGGAGATCAGCATCGCCGTCCCCTGGCTCGGCGTTGCCCACGACATGGGCATCGATCCGGCGGACCAGCCGTGGCGCCCGCGAGCGTTCAAGCTCCATCGGGCGTGGGACGACGTGCCCGCTGGTGGGCGGATCATCACGTCGTTCCGATCTCCAGAAGGCGTGCTGCGTTCGTTCTACCGCTTCTTCTCGGGAGCCTTTTTCGAGGCGGGGGCGATCACGCTCGAGGAGTTCACCCACCGCTGGTTCCTCGAGGGCACCGGCTCGGGGCTCTACTTCGACCACATCGCATCGTTCTGGCCACATGTTCGGGAACCACACGTGCTGGCATTCACGTACGAGGACATGCACGCCGCACCCGGCGAGCTGGTCCGGGTGGTCGCTCGCTTCATGGGCATCACCGACGAGCCCACGATCGACGTGGCGATCCGTCATTCGGCTCGGGAGTTCATGGCCGAGCACGCCGACCGGTTCGATGATCACCCGCTGTCGGCATCGATCCGCGAGCGCACCGGCGTCCCCGTCGGGAGGTTCGCCAAGGTGCACGCTGCACCGCCGGACGTGTCGATCGGCGAGGAGCTGACCGAAGCCATGGATGCGATGTGGAAGGCGATCGTCACCCCGGCGACCGGGTTCTCGACATACGAGGAGCTCCGGAAGGCGATGCCGGACCACCTCGGTGTTCGTTCCGACTGACTCCCCGGTGGCCACGGCGGGGAGGAGCCTCAGCCGAGGGAGGGAACAGGCACACCTGGTGTGAGTGCCGCCGCAGCCGCGATCACCAGCAGCCTGAAACTCAGCCGGTGCTCGGCGACATCGACGGCGTCCAACGTCGCAGCGATCGCTCGATAGACAGCGGACCGTGGCATCGACTCGGGCACCTCACACCCGGCCCGGGCGAGAGCGATCGACTCCGACGGGTCGCCGCCGACGAGGATGCTGCCGATGGCTGCCTGGATGCTCGCGTGGATTCGAATCAGACCGGCGTCGACGCCGACCACTCCCGGCACATCGGGCACACCCACGTCGGTCTCTGGCTCCTCCCAGGCGAGCAGGCTGCGAAGCGTGCCACCGAAGTGAGCCCTCAGCTGGGTCTCGGTGTACCCGGCCGCCGCCGCCACCCTCGCGGCGAGAACGAAGCTCATCAGCGGGTGCCCATACGGGGTGTCCGACGCATAGAGGATCTTGCCCGGCCCCACCCAGGCTGCCAGGGCCAGGCGATCGGTGACGTCCCACCACGAGCAGTCGAAGAACAGGCCGGGGTGCTCATTGGCCGTCCCGGCCAGTCCGGCGAGATCGCTGATGCCGCAGTGGGCGAGGATGATGCGCAGCCCTTCGATCGCATCGAGCAGTCGCAGCACCGGTGCACGCAGCGCCGGAATGCCCCTGCCGGAATGGACCAGCACCGGCGCACCCGCCTCTGCCGCGACCCGGCAGACGTCGGCAACGACCTCGTGGTCCATCCCAAAGGCCTCGGATCTGGGGTGCAACTTGACGCCACGGTGCCCCGCCGCCAAGCCGCGTTCCGCCATGGCCGACGTGTCGCGATTCGGGTCGAGCCTCAACAGCGACACCAGGCGGCCGGCCGAATCACGGGCTTCGTGGAGGAGACGGCGGTTCGCCGCCTCGTAGCCGGAGGGATCGGCACTCGTCATGACGACGGCGCCGGCGTGACCCGCTGCGTCGAGCGCAGCGATGAGCTCCGTGTCTGTGTTCCTGAATCCATCGGGATCGTTCTGACCGGTGTGGGCGTGGGAGTCCCACACCTCGAGATCGGACGGCATGAGATCCCGCGCTGCGGCGTGCCACGCTTCGATGATCGATGGGGCTCTCATGAAGCACCTCCAAAGGGTCCGGGACGGCGAAGCCACTCCTCGTACTGCTCGAGATCCGCCTCCACGAGCCGGGCGGCATCGGGACGCTTCCCGGCCTCAGGGCCTGCGGCCAGGTACCCGGGATGCTCGGCGGGCCCGATCACGTCGCGCCAGTCGATCTCCGCCAGCAGGACGTAGCGTTCGAGGCTCTCCACGTCGCCGTCTGCCAGCTTGATCGCAGCGAGTTGCACGCGGCCGTCGTCGAGCATCGAGAGTGCCTCCGCGGCCCGGACGAGATCGGGTCCCGTGAAGTACTCGCCGAGCTTGCGCTCCACGAGCTCCTCTCCCGCCCCGGTCATCCGCACAGCTCCTTCACGAGCGGATAGGGATTCACCGCGCCGCCACCGCCGGGGTGGTGTTCGAAGTGGAGGTGAGGGATCGTGTAGCGGGCATTTCCCGTGTTGCCGACGTACCCCAGCAGCTCACCGACGGCCAGACGATCACCGACGGCGAGCCCCGGCGCCCAATCGTCGAGATGGGCGTAGTAGTACTCGTCGCCGCCGGCCCCTCTGAGCCACACGACGACGCCACCGAGTCCGCCGTTGTAGGCGCGGAACACGGTGCCGGCCTCGATCGCGACGAGTGGTGTCCCCCGGCTGGCGATCATGTCGACGCCCTCGTGGGTGCGGCCGCCGCTGCGCGGCGCACCCCACGTGTCGGTGAAGCTGGACGCGCCATCGACCGGACAGGTGAGCGAAGGTGGCGGGGGCTCCGATGGGGGCGGCTCCTCCGGTGGAGCGGTCGTCGTGGTCGTCGGGGCCGCGGTCGTCGTCGAGGTCGGCGCTGGCGCAGTGGTCGTCGTCGGCGCTGTCGTCGTCGTGGATGTGTTCGCAGGCGCCGAGCTGGTCGTCGTCGTAGTCGGAGCGGACGTGGTCGTGGTGGTCGGAGGTGCCGTCGTGGTCGTCGTCGACGTCGCCAGCCACTTCTGATACTCCTGCTCCTCGTATGCGGCCACGAGGGCGTCGTACTCGGCGTCCGCGGCGGCGAGCCGGTCGAGGATCACGTTTGCCAGTCGATCGAGATCGGCGGTGGCGGCCGCCTGCCGTGCTGTGGCGGCGACCAGCTCGACCTGCCGCTCGTCGTAGTCGGCGCGAAGCGCCCTGAATCGCTGCAGCGTCGCCACGTCGTCGGCGGTCGCGAACTCGAGATACTGCTGGGCGACGTTGGCGAGGTTGATCGTTCCGGCGAAGAGCACCCGGTTGGCGCGACTCGTCCGACCGGCGATGTAGAGCTCACGTGCGATGGCTGCCGCACTCGACCTCGTCGCCACGAGATTGGCCTCGAGGATGGAGATGTCGGCGGTCAAGCGGCTCGTCTGCTCTTCGAGACTCGCAGTGGCCTGGACTGCCGCCTCGTAGTCGATCGCCACCTGCTCCAGCTCGGCGGCGAGCGCGCTGCGGCGGCGGCGCGCATCGTCCAGGTCCTCCCTGGTGATGTCGTCGGCTCCAAACGCGATGGCCGGAGCCGTCAGCACCGCATACGCCACGACGACGATTGCGATTCGCTTCATCGATCCTCTGTGAGACGCACTCCGCCCGCGTCACCATCGGCCTCGGACCATCGTACCCGGCCTTCGTCGATGAGCTTGGTGAGCTGCGTCCGCACCTGCATCGCCGCCGCCGATCGCCACTGTGCAGGTACCTCCGCGTAGACCGAGTCGACGATGTCCTCGACCGTGTGCGCTCCCCCTCTGATGGCGTCGAGAATCTGGCCCTCACGCATGCGGCGGTGGGCGATGTACTCCTCGATGGTCTGCGCAGCGTCGGGCAGATCGGGCCCATGACCCGGGTGACAGAACCGCAGGTCCATCCCGGCCAACCGTTCGAGCGAAGCCAGGTACGCCGCGGCGTCCTCGATCACGACGGTCGAGCCACCCATGATGTGGTCACCGCTGAACAGCACGTCGTCGACGACGTAACAGAGGTGATCCGAGGTGTGACCGGGGGTGTGGATCGCAATCATCTCCAGCTCCCCCACCTGCAACGTCCCCAGATCGGCGAGCCTGACGTCCGGTGAGAAGTCGGGACCCGGCGAGTGCCCGACGGCCGGCGCGTCGCACTGCGCGGCGAGCGGGTTGGCGAGCGGAGCATGGTCCGGATGCGAGTGGGTCACGGCGACCGCAACGACTCTGCGACCGCCGATCGCACGCAGAATCGCCTGGCGGTGTTCCTCGATGATCGGGCCCGGGTCCAGCACGGCGACCTCTGCGGCGGACCCGATCACATAGGTGTTCGTGCCGGGACCGGTGAAGAAGCTCGGGTTCGGTGCGAGCACCCTGGTGACGTCCATCACAGGTCTGCCTCGGCACCACGACCGCCGCGCCGCGCTGCTTCGACCAGGCGGTGGATCTCGTCGCGACGCTCCGGACCGAGATGGTCGAGCTGCTCGTAGCCGGTCTCGCCCGGCAGAACGATGCCCATCGAGCCGTCGGTGCCGAGACGCACCTTCGGCAACACGGCCATGACACCCGTGAGCGAACGAGCGTGGGCCACGAGGGCGTCGCCGTCCTCGAAGCCGGCCAGGTACTCGAGGGTCTTGCGTGTCGGGAACGGGACGGTCATCGATCCGTCTCGACTCGCCCGCAGCGCCTCGTCGACGTCGATCCACATGGCATCTGCGAGTTCTCGCGGATCCGGGTCGGGGTCGAGATCGGCATCCACCGTCGCCGCGAAGAACCGGGTGTCGAACCGGATGGGGAGACCGTGCGGCGTGATCCAATTGGCGAAGAGCGTCAGGTGGTCACCACCCAGGGTGCGACCCGTGGCTCGCGCTGCCGAGTAGACCGCGGCACCGAGCCACTCGTCGCGACGCTCCACGACAGGCCGAGCACCGAGCCAGATCCCGACCTCCTCCACGAGCTCACGCACCGCAGCGGCCACCCAGGGCCCCTCGGCTGCGTCCTCGACGCCGACCACGGACAGGGCGGCGGGGTCACGGTCGAGCTCGTCGACGGCTCCTCCGGGAAACACCCAGGCGGAGGCCATGAACCTCGCGGTCGCGCCTCGCTGCACCATGAGCAGCCGGCGGGTGCCCGCCCGAAACAGACAGAGGGTCGACGCAGGTCGGGGTGAGTCGGGAGCCTCGCTCATCCGATGACGATGACCCCGTCACCGAAACGCTTCGCCAGGAACTTCCGCAGCGACTCGCGGACCCCGGGGACGAGCAGTGCGAACCCGATGCCATCGGTGAGAAAGCCCGGGGTGAGCAGGAGGGCGCCCGCAACGAGGATCATCGCGCCGTGGGCAAGCTCCCGGCCTGGAAAGCTCCCCTCCATGAGGGTGCGTCGCGCCCTGGCCAACTCGCCACGCCCCTGCCGGCTGACGAGCGATGCACCGATGATGGCGGTGACGATCACGACACCGAGCGTCGCCAGGATGCCGATGCGTCCGCCCACGACGATGAAGAGCCCGATCTCGGCGATCGGGGTGACCACGAACAGGAGAAACAGCCATTGGGTGAGCCGCATCCGATCAGGTTACAGCGGCCGGTAATCTCGACCGTCGTGGAGCTGCGCGACCTGCCATCGGTGGACGCACTCGCCAGAGCGATCGGCGAGGAGCTCGACGCCGACCCCGGCGGAGCCTCCGCGGTGCCGGCGGGACTGCTCACGGAGATCGCCCGCACCGCGATCGAAACTGCCCGCGACGAGATTCGCGCCGGTCGTCCAGCCGATCCCGTTGCGCTGGGTCGGCGCGACGTGGCCCAGGTCCTCCTGCAACGGCCGCGCCGGATCATCAACGCGACCGGTGTCTTGCTCCACACCAACCTCGGCAGGGCGCCCGTCGCCCGAGAAGCGGTGGAGCTCGCTGCGGCGACCGCGGCGGGCTACACCAACCTCGAGTTCGACCTCGGGACCGGCGGTCGCGGCGGACGAGGGGCCCATGTCGCCTCGTTGCTGCGCCGCCTGACCGGCGCCGACGCCGCCCTCGCCGTCAACAACACCGCAGGAGCGCTGCTCCTCGCCCTCGCCGCACTCGCCGGGAACCGTACCGTCGTCGTGTCGCGGGGAGAGCTCATCGAGATCGGTGGGAGTTTCCGGCTGCCCCTGCTCATGGAGGCATCGGGAGCACGACTCATCGAGGTGGGGACCACCAACCGCACCCGCGCCGAGGACTACGAGGCCGCGGCGGGGGATGCAGCGGCGATCCTGAAGGTGCATCCATCGAACTACCGCATCGAGGGGTTCACCGACGAGGTCGGATACGCACCGCTCGCCGGGATCGCGAAGACCCACGGCATCCCGTTCATCGCCGACGTCGGCAGTGGCCTCCTCGACGCCCGCGTGCCGTGGCTCGACGGCCCGCCTCCCTCCTGGCTGACGAGTGAGCCCGCGGTGCGGCAGACGCTCGAAGCCGGCGCCGATGTCGTGCTCTTCTCCGGTGACAAGCTGTTGGGTGGCCCGCAGGCCGGCATCGCCGTCGGCACGGACGATGCAATCGACCGGATGCGGCGCCATCCGATCGCACGGGCGGTCCGGCTCGACGGTACGTCTCTCGTGATGCTCGGAGCGACGCTCGAGCTGTACGCCTCAGGGCGGGGTGGCGACATCCCGTTCTGGCGCATGGCCTCGCTCGGTCGGGACGAGCTCGCGTCCCGTCACGAGGCGGTGCTGCGAGCGTCGGGACGCGTCGGCTCCGTCGTCGAGGGGGCGTCGACGCCCGGGGCCGGCTCGGTGCCCGGGGAGCTCATCCCCTCCCCGGTGCTCGAACTCGATGGCCCCGCCGACGCCATCTGGAAGCAGCTCGTCGCCCGCCCTACACCCGTCGTCGGCCACCGCCGCGACGGTGCGTTCCGACTCGATCTGAGAACGGTGGAGCCCGCGGACGACGAAGAGGTCGTCGACGCACTCCAGTCGCTCGACTGATGGCGATCATCGGGACTGCCGGTCACGTCGACCACGGCAAGTCGACGCTCGTGCAAGCGCTCACAGGTCGTGATCCGGACCGGTGGCAGGAGGAGAAGGACCGTGGCCTGACCATCGACCTCGGGTTCGCCTGGACGACGATCGGAGGCCACGAGGTCGGTTTCGTGGACGTGCCGGGTCACGAGCGCTTCATCAAGAACATGCTGGCCGGCGTCGGCACGCTCACGGTGGGGCTCTTCGTCGTCGCCGCCGACGAGGGATGGATGCCGCAGACGGAGGAGCACCTCGCGGTGCTGGACCTCCTCGACACCCGGCACGGCGTCATTGCGCTGACGAAGATCGATGCTGCGGACCCCGATGTCGCAGAGCTCGCACAGCTCGAGGTCGCCGATCGCATCGAAGAGACGGCACTCGCCGCGTGGCCCATCATCCCCGTGTCCGCCGTCGACGGCACCGGTCTCGACCGGCTGCGTGCCGCACTCGCCGATGCGCTCGAGGAGGCGGGGCCGCCACGAGACATCGGTCGGCCGCGTCTGTGGATCGACCGATCGTTCACGATCGCCGGCGCCGGCGTCGTCGTCACCGGCACGCTCGTCGACGGCACGCTCCGGGACGGCGACACCCTCGAGCTGTGGCCGGGGCCGCGCCAGGTGCGGATCCGGGGGCTCCAGTCGCACGAGGCTGCCCGACCCGAGATCCACCCGGGGAGCCGAACCGCCGTGAATCTCGGCGGAGCAGACCGACAGTCGATCCCACGCGGCGCGATGCTCGCCGCCCCCGGCGACTTCACCCCAAGCCGGTCACCGCTCGTTCTGCTGCGCCCGGTGCGAACCCTCGACGAGCCGCTCGCCGCACGCGGCGCGTATCACGCCCACGTCGGAACCGGCGCCTGGCCGGTCGCGGTCAGGTTGGTCGGCGACCACGGCGAGGACGGAACGACGGCGGCCGTCGTCAGGTTCGATGGCGCGGTTCCGCTGGTCGTGGGCGACCGCTTCGTGCTCCGGGAGACGGGGCGGCGTGCCGTGGTGGCAGGAGGCTCGGTGCTCGATCCCGATCCTCCCTCCCACCGCCAGGAGCGCCTCATCGCCGCGGTCGACCTGCTGCGGCCGGCACTGCACGCTTCCGCAGACGCCGGGGCAGATGCCTTGCTCGCAGTGCGAGGCATGGCGGACGTCGCCACGCTCCACACGCTCTCCGGTGGTGGCACACCATCGGCCCATCTCCAGACGGCGTCGTGGGCGTTGACCGCCGGGGCGACGGCCCGCATCGCAACGGCCCTCGTCGAGCGCCTCGCCCGCTTCCACGAGACGAACCCGCTGCGCTCGGGCGAGTCCAAGGCCACCGCCGCCAGCGCTCTCGACATCGACGTCGAAGTGCTGGAGGCCGTGGTCGCGGCCGACGATCGCCTCGTCGACGACGGTTCGACCCTCCGTCTCGCCGGATTCACCGGGGGGTGGGGTCCCCGCCAGGAGGAGGCGTGGTCACGAGCGGCGGCCGACCTCCAGAGCGACGGTCTGGCGGTGCGCCGGGTGGGCCAGCTGGGACTCGACCAGGAGACGCTGCACGCAGTCGTCCGTGACGGCAAGCTCGTCAAGCTGGCCGACGATCTCGCCTACCTCCCCGAGCAGATCGAGGAGATCACCCGCCGTCTCTTCGACATGGACGACGGGTTCACGGTCGCGGAGTTCCGCGACACGATGGGGATGTCACGACGCCAAGCGGTTCCCGTGCTCGAGTGGCTGGATGCGCGGGGCTGGACGTCGCGCCGTGGCGATGTGCGGTCGGTCAGGCGCCGATCTTCGCCAGCACCTGACGACGCTCCGTCTCGGTGAGACCACCCCAGATGCCGTATGGCTCCTTGATGGTCATGGCGTATTCGAGACAGTCGGTGCGCACCGGACAGACCTTGCAGATCGACTTCGCCCGTATCTCCCGGCGCTCTCTCTCGTCTTTGCGCTCTGTGGTGCTCGGGGGGAAGAAGAGGTGTGAGTGGTTGCCTCTACAGAGAGCAATTGGTTGCCAGGAACGGTCGAGCGGCATCACGATGCGCAGACTCCTCTCCCTCGGGGTCGGTTTTTCCAAACGGCGACGGGACCGTACTCGGGGATCACGTTGTCCACAAGGAAAATCCTTCCAAAAAGTGCTAGCTATCTGCAAACACCCCACGATGGGTGCGATTGCGGACGATCACTCTGCGGGACCGACCTCCAGCAAGATGCCTTTGACCTCATAGATCTCCACAGGATCCCCGGGGCCCAGCCCCGCGGCGCGGGTCGACCGCGCCCGCCACCTGGCGCCGTCGATGTTGACGATTCCCTCCGGGTCGAATGACGTCTCGGCGACACCGTGACGTCCGACCAGGCTCTCGCGACCGATGGTCTGCGTCGAGAAGCGGGCACGAACGACGGTGCTGAGGGCGAACATGTAGAAGAGACCGATGCCGATGATGGTGGCGATCACCGCCAGGATCGAAGGACCGAACTGCGGGCTCGCCGTCGTGAACCGGAGACCGCCCACCACGAGGAGCACCGTGCCGACTGCCGCTCCGATCGAGATCCGGTTTCGCTGGAACGCCGCCGTCCACAGCAGCATCCCGATGAGCACCATCGCCAGCGACACCCAGTTCATCGGCAGCGTCGCCAGTCCGTACCCGGCGAGCAACAGCGTGACGACGGCCACCGCCGCCGTCAGCCCGGCGCCGGCGGCGTAGAACTCGAACGCCACGGCGGCGATCCCGACGAGCAGGAAGAAGAAGGTCGCCTCGGGCCTGATCGCCAGGCGGAGGGTGCGATCGAGCAACGACGGCTTGAGGAACGAGACCCGGACCGAGGGTGAGATGACCTCGAGCCCTTCGTCGTTGACCACCGTCTCTCCTGTCTCGATCACCGTTCCGTCGATATCGAGACCGTCGAGGCCGACGATGTAGGCGCCGATCGACGGAGTGATGACGTCGATGAATGGCACCGGCGTGTTCGCAGTGACGACGATCGTGCCCGACTCCAACCCGGCCACATTCGGATCCACCTCGAAGGATGTGGGCGGGTCGCCGCGATGCACGATCGGCGCCAGGTGACCGAACGTCGCACCGGGGGCGGCGCCGAAGTGATCGGCGAGGAGGGCGAGCCACGCCACCCCACCGTGGACGTCGACACCCGCGGGGCCGACCCAGGCGACGACGGGGACCGGGGCATCACCGATGGCATCGAACAGCGGCTGGATGTCGCCGGATGCCACGCCGGGACTGGAGAGCTGCAACACCACCATCTGCACGTCGGGGGTGTTGATCGCCTCGACGAGGAAGTCGATGCCGCGCTGATCGAGTGGACCCCGGATGTCGGCCACGATGACCGGCTTCGCCTCGCCCTGGGCGAACACGGCAGCGACCGGGAAGACCACGGCGATCGAGAGCAGGAAGACGGCGAGACGACGCATCGGTGAAGGATGTTACGGAGAAGTGATCCACTCCGGGAATCGACCGTAGACGGGCCCTCCATCGACCCGACTACGCTTCCCGCACCATGCCGAGATATCTCGTCGTCGCCGACGAATCGTGGGTCCGCAACGAGGTCCACGCCGCCCTCACCGCTCCCGACGTGTCGCTCGTCGACCATCAGGATCCGGCGACCGCGGCCGCCAACGCCGTGAACGACGGATTCGATGCCGTCATCTGTGACCTCCAGGTGGGATCGCGCGGCGGCATGGCGGTGACCCGGGATCTGCTCGAGCAATCGGCGGCCGCCGGCAAGCCGCCGATCCCCGCGGTGTTGCTGCTGGATCGATCTGCCGACACATTCCTCGCCAAGCGAGCCGGGGCGGCAGCCTGGGTCACGAAGCCGTTCTCGTCCCACGAACTCGTACAAGCCCTCGTACGCGCGATGCCGGTCGCCCCGGGCACGGCCACCGAGGCAAGCACCGACGAATGAGCCGCACCGCGGTCGACTCCCCGAGCATGCTCCTCGCCCTCTCATGACCGGCTTGGGCCGCACATGAGCGGAAGCACCGCCGTCTATCTGGCCATCCTCGCCGTGTGCACCGTCGCCTCGGGGTTCTTCTCCGGATCCGAGACCGCCCTGATCGGTCTCGGCAAGGAGCGGGTGCACCAGATGCACCACCGTGGCAAGCGCGGTCACCGAGTCCAGCAGCTGTTGGCCGACCCCGACCGACTGCTGTCGACGCTCCTCGTGGCGAACAACCTCGTCAACATCCTCGGTGCTGCCGTGGCCACGACCCTGTTCATCGGCCTGCTCGGGGAATCTCTCGGCCCGTGGGTCGCCACCGGCGCCGTCACGACGGTCGTGCTGATCTTCGGCGAGATCACACCGAAGAGTCTCGCCACGCGCTATCCGGAGGAGTTCTCGCTCGCAGTGGCCCCGGTCGTGTATCGCCTCTCGAGGATCCTCAACCCGGTGGCGCGATTCTTCATCGGCATCACGCGAGGTCTGTTCCGGCTCATCCGGCTGCGGTCGGATGGCAGTGTCTCGGCGGTCACCGAAGCCGACATTCGCGCCCTGGCGGAGCTGGGTCTCGCCGAGGGCGAGATCGAAGAGGTGGAGCGCGAGATCATCGATGCGCTCTTCTATCTCGCCGACCGACCGGTCAAGGACGTGATGACGCCTCGTGTGGACCTGGCGACCCTGTCGGCACCGGTCACCATGGGTGCCGTGCGATCCGTCCTGTCGGAGACGGGACACTCTCGCTATCCGGTGACTTCAGGCGACGTCGACTCGATCCAGGGCGTCCTGTACGTCAAGGACGTGATCCAGCTGCCGATGACGGCGACGGCCGATGACATCGCCGTGCTGATCCGCACCCCGCACGTCGTGGTGGAGTCGGCGCCGATCCTGCAGGTGCTCCAGGACATGCGTCGCCGTCGCTACGGCTTTGCGATCGTGGTCGACGAGCACGGGGGCGTCGAAGGGATCGTGACGATCAAGGACGTTGTCGCCGAGCTCGTCGGCGAACTCCAGGACGAGTACGACCCGGGTATCCCCACCGTGGTGAGGATCGACGACACGCGATGGCTCACCGACGGGCGTCTCGCCCTCGAGGACCTCAACGAGGAGTTGGGCCACGAGTTCCCCGATGGACCGTATTCGACGGCCGCCGGGCTCTTCCTCGCCTTGGCCGGCCACATCCCACACGATGGCGATCAGGTGGTCTGCGACGGCTACGAGCTGACGGTGGTGGGCATGGACCGCAACCGCATCGACCGCATCCGGATCGACCAGGTCGCCTGACGCCGATTGCCCGCCCCACCCCGTCGGGTACACTTGCCTCTCCCGATCGGGACGTGGCGCAGTTTGGCAGCGCGCATCGTTCGGGACGATGAGGTCGCCGGTTCAAATCCGGCCGTCCCGACCA
>CAYFYC010000021.1:0-11286 GCA_964347305.1 uncultured Acidimicrobiaceae bacterium
ACGGGAATCGAACCCGCCAGGGAACTTTCGCCCCCTCAACGGTTTTGAAGACCGCCGTAGCGGGCTAGTCGGCTTCGGTTGTCAGTAGCGCGGTTCCTGCCCAGTCTCCGAAGGCGGCGTTGACTCCTATCACGAGACCGCCTTGGGCGATCACCTGATCGTCGACGTCCACGGTGACCACCGTGGGGTACTCGACTTCCTCAGTCATTGGAGTCAGAGGGGAGCACACGTCCTCGATCGGGGTGACGACGTCGGGCCGGAGAACTCCACCAAGACCTTTGCACGCCCATATTCCGGTCCAGGACTCGTGTTGGGAGACGGATACCTCGACTTGATAGGCGCCGGTCTCAGATGGAAGCGTCGAGGGGCTCAGTGTCAGTGCTATCCCGAACGGCTCGTCGCGAACCCACGTCGGCGACGACACTCCCTCGGGACTCGCATCGGTCGAGCAACCGCCGAAGACCAACGCCAGCGAAGTCAGGAGAATGGCGATATCGAAGCGGCCCTTGCCCACGACCCAATGCAACCAACGGGCTGACCCGCATACCAGAGCCGAACGTCACGAAGTCGCTGGCCAACGATTCGCGGCTCCACTAGGCATCGAGCCGAGCAACGTGGGCCGAGCGGTGAGATCCTCGGCACACCCGGGCCGATCCCTCCAAGGGGCACAACTCGGCCAGGCCACTGAACTTGGCGGAGGCGGACGGGAATCGAACCCGCCAGGGAACTTTCGCCCCCTCAACGGTTTTGAAGACCGCGGGACCCACCAGGCATCCTGACGCCTCCACTGGGGACCCTACCTCCGCTCCGATCCACGGCAGAAGTCGCAGGGTCCGATAACCTCGTGGCCATCGACCCCTGGATTCCATGAGCGAACCACAGACTCTCGGCGACTTCATACGTGAGCGACGCCTCGCGCTCGGCTTCAGCGCCGGGCAGCTCGCCATGCGTCTGCACAGCACCGCTGCTGTGGTGCGCACGTGGGAACGGGGGCATGAGCCGATCCCGGAATACGCATTGCCGGGGCTCGCCGAGCTCCTCGTCGTGGATGAGGCGGACCTGCGAGCTCTACAGCCCACAGCACCGCCCGTCGAGGCGGTGGCCGCCGAGGCGCCTTCGGAGGAGGCGGGACCGACAGTCGCCGAGGCTCGCTCGGAGCCCGCACCGGCTGCCGTCGCCCCCGTGGAGGCCGACGCCACCGAAGACACCCCAATCGACGAGCCCGAGGAGCAACCGGAACGTTCCCCGAACGGCAGCGGCGACGCAGGAGTGGTGGGCCACACCCCCGGGCTCGCCGTCGATACCGGTCTGCTCGAGGCCCCGACCGAGGCGATCGAGCCCGTCCGGCCGAGGGCTGGCGCGACCGGCGGCGCAGCGGCGACGGGGACGCGTGTACGTCCGGCCCCCAGGTCTGCTGCGGCGGCACGGCCCCCGCTCATTGCGGAAACCCCGGCCGTGGAACCGGCGGCGGTGCTCGTCGATGGCACCGTTCCCGATTGGCTCGGACCCGTGCGGGTGCTCTTCGATCCCTCGAAGCGGTACCTGTACTGGGCGCGCTGGGTCGGCACCGCCGTCGGTCTGTACATCCTCCTCAGGGTGCTCGGGTTCGCGGTTGACGGCTTGCTCGAGGCCATCGGGGACTTCTGGGACAGCTTCAGCACCCCCGAGCCCGCCGGCGTTGCGGACGAGGCCGGCATCGACGCGCTCGCGGTGCTGTCCTCGCGCTAGCCCAGACTCCTCAGCAGCAACGCACCGGCGGCGAGTGCCGACAGCACGAGGATCGGTGTGCGGAATCGGGCTCCCTCGAGACGCCGGTTCACGATCGTGCTGGTCCGGAAACCGATGAGCACCGCCGGCAGATAGACGAGCGCCAGCTGGAGATCGGTGGCGACGATGCGGCCCGCGAGGCCTCGACCGATGATGGTGATGGTGGTCCCGATCGCAAACAGCGCTCCGAGCGTGGCGCGAATCGTCGGACCTGCTTCGTCCTTGTAGAGAAGGCCGAGGGCCGGCCCCGGGATGGCGGACACGGTCGAGAGGGTTCCCGACACCACTCCTGCCCCGAAGTCGATGGCCCGGTTCCGCACCAACGGTGGGGCGAACGCCATAAGCGCCACACCGGTGAGCACGGCGCCGCCGATGATCAGGTCGAGAGTGCGTGTCGTGGCCACGGCCAGCAGCCCCAGACCGACGACCACCCCGGGGATGCTGCCGCCGAGGATCCACCATGTTCCGGTGAGATCGACGTGCCCCGGTTCACGCATGACGGTGAAGCTCGCCAGCACGACGGCGACGAAGAGCATCGGAACGGGTGCCATGCGGGGATCGATGAGCAGCGTCAGCGGCACCGCCACGATGTTGAAACCCATCCCCACCGACCCTTGCACCATTGCCGAGAAACACACGATGACGAAGGCGAGGGCCAACTCGAACACGGAGAAGGGCATCCGGTGGAGTATCGCAGCGGTCCCCGTCGGCGGTGTTCTGATGTCCTCGAACCGCCACTAGGTTGCACCCCGATGGGTCGCCTCACCGTCCTCGCTGTCTCGGTCGCGCTGCTCGCAATAGCGTGCGGCGGGGAGCCCACGATTCCCGATGGCGCCATCGCGGTTCGTGCCAACGCCGAGCTCGCCGTCGGGCAGGAGCGATTGCTCGTGGGGATCGTCGGACCGGAGGGGGAGCGACTCGGCGATCCGGCGACCACGGTGCGGCTGGAGCTCTCACCGGAGAGGGGCGAGCCGATCACGGTTGCCACCGAGTTCATCTGGATCGTGCCGAACGCCTTCGGCATCTACAAGGCGGACGTGGCCTTCGGGCAGGCCGGCATCTGGACGGCGGTGGCGATCGCCGAAGACGACAGCCGAACCGACACGCTCGCGTTCTCCGTCGTCGAGGACTCGTCGGCGCCCCGCATCGGTGAGCAGGCGCCCCGTGTCGCCACCCCGACGAGCGCCGAGTTCGACATCGCGGCGATCTCGACCGATCCGAACCCCGATCCGACGTTCTACGAGCTCTCGCTGGACGAGGCGCTCGACAACGGTCGACCCACCGTCATCGTCTTCTCGACACCGCGCTTCTGCCAGACGTCGGCGTGTGGTCCACTGCTCGATCAGGTGAAGGCGATCTCGGTCGGCCGCGAAGACGTCGACTTCGTGCACGTCGAGATCTTCGAGCGTTTCGACGATCCGGCGTTCGATCCCTCGAACCCCTCCTACCTCGCTCCGGCGATCCTCCCCGAGGGCTTCAACCTGCTCTCGGAACCATGGGTGTTCGTGACCGACGGGGCCGGTGTGATCACTGCGCGTTTCGAAGGCGTGGCCTCCGATGACGAGCTCGAGGCGGCTCTCTCATGAGATTTCATTCCACCCCATCGCCTGAGTACGATGCCCGCTGTTGTCGGGAAGGGTGTTCAGAGCGTTGTCGCAACCCAAGGTGACGCACGGGAGAACCGAAGGGCAGGTCGCAAAGAGGCGTCGTCACGTCGTGCTCTTCTTCGCGTTGACGACGCTCCTCGTCTCCTCCGCATGCTCCGGTTCCGGACCACAGTCGGCGCTCGATCCCAAGGGACCTGTCGCCGAGCAGATCGATGACCTCTGGGAGCTCGTCTACGTCCTCGCCATCGCCGTCTTCGTCTTCGTCATGGCGCTGCTGCTGTGGTCGATCATCCGTTACCGCGACAAGGGCGACGACGCCGAGCCGAAGCAGATCCATGGCAACACGGTGATCGAACTCGGCGGCATCGTCTTCTCGGTCGTGCTCCTGACCATCATCGGTGTTCCCACCATTTCGACGCTCCTGGACATCAGACAGGTCCCGACGGGCCCGGATGTGCTCGACGTGACCGTGATAGGTCACCAGTGGTGGTGGGAGTTCGAGTACCCGGATCTGATCGCCGACGACGGCACCACGTTGATCACGGCGAACGAACTCCACATCCCTGCCGACACGACTGTGAACCTCACGATGACGTCGGCCGATGTCATCCACAGCTTCTGGATCCCAGCCCTCAACGGCAAGCGGGACGTGGTGCCGGGCCGGACGAGCAACCTCACGCTCATCGCCGATGGCGCCGCTCTGGCGGCGAGCGCCGATCACGACCCGGCGACCTACATCCGCAGTGATGACGTCCCGGAGGGTCTCATGGCCGTGGTCCCCGGTCAGTGTGCCGAGTTCTGCGGCCTCGCCCACGGTGACATGAGGATCCGCGTCTTCGTTCACGACGACGCCGGATTCGACACGTGGGTCGAAGAACAGCTCGCCCCCTCGCCGGTGCCCGCCGGCGTGGACGACGCCAACCCGACCGGTGCCGCGCTCGGCTACACGGTGTTCGAGGCGCTCTGCACGACCTGTCACCAGGCCAAGGTCGTCGACGCCGACGGGACCGTCGCCGTGATCGGAGCGAGGCTCGCCCCCAACCTCACCCACTTCGGCTCGCGGGAGACCTTCGGAAGCGCGACGTTCGTGAACACCCGGGATCATCTGGCCCAGTGGCTGGCGAACCCGGCCGACCTGAAGCCGATGGAGCCCGACCGCAACGACATCTCGGCCGGTCGTATCCTCGGCATGCCGAACCTCGGGCTGACGACGGACGAGATCGCGGCCCTGCAACAGCTACTGCTGGAGACCTGGCGATGACGGGAGGTGAGACGACGTGGCGGTGACGACCCAGGATGTCGAGCTGACCTCGACCGGTCCGAAGGGGATCTGGGCGTGGATCACGACGGTGGACCACAAGCGGATCGGTCTGCTCTACGCCGTCTCCGCAGCGTTGTTCTTCCTCATCGCCGGGATCGAGGCGATGCTGATTCGACTGCAGCTGGCAGGACCGAACGGCGAGGTGCTCTCGGCATCGGCCTACAACCAGCTCTTCACGATGCACGGGCTCACCATGGTCTTCCTGGTGATCATCCCCATCGCCGGTGCGTTCATCAACTACTTCCTGCCGATCATGCTCGGTGCGCGCGACGTGGCGTTCCCGCGGCTCAACGCATTCAGCTTCTGGCTCTTCCTCTTCGGTGGGCTCCTCATCTACGCCTCGTTCCTCGTCGGCGGCGCCCCCGACGGTTCGTGGGTCGGCTACGCCCCGCTGTCCACGCAGCTCACCGAGGTCGTGCGTATGGACTACTGGGTCGTCGGTCTGGCGCTGCTCGGTGTCGGTTCGGTGGCGTCGAGCGCCAACTTCATCGCCACGGTGTTCGTCATGCGGGCGCCGGGCATGACGCTGATGCGCATGCCGGTGTTCGTCTGGATGGCGCTCGTGATCTCGTTCCTGCTGCTCTTCTCGCTGCCGGCCATCACCATCGGCCTCTTCCAGCTGTTCTTCGATCGCAACTTCGGCGGGCTCTTCTATCAAGCAGCTGCCGGCGGTGATCCGTTGCTCTGGCAGCACCTGTTCTGGATCTTCGGGCACCCGGAGGTCTACGTGCTGATCCTCCCGGCCATGGGCATCGTCTCCGAGGTGCTGCCGGTGTTCTCCCGGAAGCCGCTGTTCGGTGCGCCGTTCGTGATCTTCTCGGGCGCCGCCATCGGGTTCGTCGGGTTCGGCGTCTGGTCGCACCACATGTTCACGTCGGGCATGGGCCCCATCGCCGAGGCGGGTTTCGGGGTGGCGACGATGATCATCGCGGTGCCGACTGGCGTGAAGATCTTCAACTGGATCGGCACCCTGTGGGGAGGAAAGATCCGGTTCACGACGCCCATGCTGTTCTCCGTGGCGTTCATCGCGATGTTCGTGATCGGTGGCCTGTCCGGGGTGACCCACGCCGTCGTCCCGTCGGACACCCAGCAGCACGACACCTATTACGTGGTCGCCCACTTCCACTACGTGCTCTTCGGCGGTGCGATCTTCGGCTACGTGTCCGGCGTCTACTACTGGTTCCCCAAGTGGACCGGCCGACTCCTCGACGAGGGGCTCGGCAAGTGGCACTTCTGGACGATGTTGCTCGGCTTCAACCTGACCTTCGCCCCAATGCACCTGCTCGGTCTCAACGGGATGCCGCGCCGCATCTACCAGTACCCCGAGGGGCTCGGATTCGAGTTCTGGAACCTCATCGCCACGGTCGGGGTCTTCATCATCTTCTTCTCGTTCCTGATCTTCGCCTGGAACATCGTCAAGACGCACTTCATGAAGCGCGGCGTCATCGCAGGCGACGACCCGTGGGACGGACGCACCCTCGAGTGGTCGATCTCCTCGCCGCCGCCGGTACACAACTTCGACGAGGAGCCGGTGGTGCACTCCGTCGACGACTGGTGGCACCGCAAGTACGCCGAGGACGAGACGGGCCGGGCCGTGCGGATGCCTGCGGTGACCGGTGGCGCGATGGCCGTGGAGGCCGAGACCGGTGGCGCCGATGACGACGACCACAGCGACATCCACATGCCCGATCCGTCGTACTACCCGGCGCTGACGGCTGTGGGGCTGGGCATCCTCGGAGCCGGCATGATCTACCTGCCGGTGGGATGGATCGTGGTCGGTGTGGGAGCGCTGGTGAGCCTGTGGGGTCTGTTCGGATGGTCCCTGGAGCCGGTCACGAGAGAGGACCACTGATGTCGACCGAAGCCATCGCCCACGAGGCGGAGCACGCCGAGGGGCATCATGACGTCCACCAGTTGCGGAAGACGGCCATGTGGGTCTTCCTGGGCTCGGAGTGTGTGTTCTTCGGGGCGATGATCTCGACGTTCCTGCTCTACCGGAACACCACGGGTGACGGCCCCACCGCGTCCGACATCTTCGACATCCCCTTCACGTCGGCGTCTTCGTTCGTGCTGCTGATGAGCTCGCTCACGATGGTGCTCGCCCACAACGCGTTCGAGCGCAACGACATGCGGACCACCCGGATCTGGCTGCTCGGCACCGCATTCCTCGGCTCGTCGTTCCTCGCCGGTCAGATCTTCGAGTTCACCGAGTTCGTCCGCCACGATCCGGCGCTGACCATCGGCACGAGCCCCTTCGGATCCTCGTTCTACATGCTGACCGGCTTCCACGGCGCCCACGTCGCAGTCGGCATCCTGATGCTGATGGCGATGGCGATCCTCTCGCTGAACGGGCGGCTCTACAAGGACCGTGGTCTCAACGTGGAGCTGGTGGGGCTCTACTGGCACTTCGTCGATATCGTGTGGATCATCATCTTCACGGTCGTCTATCTGTTGCAGGTGGGCTGATGAGCGAAGCAGTCGAACACATGGATCATCCGAGCGAGGGCCAGTACTGGCTGATCGCGCTGGTCCTCGGAGTCCTCACGGCGGCCGAGGTGGCCACACCCGTCGTCCTGGACGGTGCCATCTCCGTGATCCTCCTGTTCAGCCTCATGGCTGTGAAGTTCTACATGGTGGTCGCCTTCTTCATGCACCTGCGCTTCGACAAGCCACTGTTCCGAAACTTTTTCCTGATCGGGCTGATCGGCGCCGTCGCCATGTATGTGGTCGTCTTGTTGACGTTCGAGGCCCTCTAGGAGCCACTCGATGACAGCCGCTCTGCTCGGCCAGGCCTCGATGGACACCGGGTCCGTCGTTTCCTTCCACTTCCACCTCGACAGCCTCGCCCTCGTCGCCGCCCTCGTCCTCGGGTACGAGTACGGGATGCGCAGGCTCGCCGCCGGGTACGCGCCGCGCGGGGAGGTGCCGGTGACGACGAAACAGCGGCTCGCGTTCTACGGCGGGATCGTGCTGCTCTTCGCCGTCTCGTCCTGGCCGATCCACGACATCGGCGAGCGCAGCCTCTACATGTTCCACATGATCGAGCACCTCACCATCGCGCTCGCAGTGCCGCCGCTGCTCCTGTGGGGCACACCGTGGTGGCTGCTCCGGGCGGTGCTGCTGCCCGTCATGCCGGTCGTGAAGATCCTCACGAAGCCGATCGTGGCCCTGTTCCTCTTCAACGCGACGCTCGGTCTCATCCATGTTCCCGGCATCGTCGAGGCCATGCTCACCAGCGGGCTCTTCCACTTCGTGAGCCACGGTGTGCTGTTCCTCACCGCTGTGCTGATGTGGTTCCCCGTGCTCGGCCCGATTCCCGAGATCGACCGGCTCCCGCCGTTCCTGCGGATGGGGTACCTGTTCCTGCAATCGCTCGTTCCGACGATCCCGGCGTCGTTCCTGACGCTCGGCGACCAGCCGCTCTACAAGATCTACGAGACGTTCCCGCGGCTCTGGGGGATAAGCGCCCACACCGACCAGGTGCTCGCCGGCTTCATCATGAAGTTCGGTGGCGGGTTCATCCTCTGGGCAGGCATCACCGCGGTGTTCTTCCGCTGGTACGCCGAGGAGCAGAAGTACACCGGGATGGCCAACGTCGACATCGGGACGTGAGAGCTGCCGTCTTTGCGCTCCTCGCACTCCTCGTCGTGGGCTCGGCATGTGGCGGCGGCGAGGAACTCCCGACCGCCGAGGGCGTCGTCATCGGGGTCGACGGTGGCCTCACCGATGTGCAGAGCTTCACCATCCGCACGACGGACGGATCCGACCTCACATTCCAGGCACCGGACGATCTGTTGTTCCACGGCAGTGGGCCGTTGGGCCACTTGCGATCCCATCTCACGTCCGGTGTCCCGGTGATCGTCACCTACGAGGCGCGAGCAGATGGTTCGCTCGCAGCGATCGAGGTCGACGACGCTCCAGGCAGCTGAACCGGCCGATCAGCCGGTGCGCCCGCGCTGCTCCCAGGGTCGGTAGGCGGCGAGGGTGACCAGGCCGAGGATGAGCGCTGCGACGATGGAGAACGCGGCGACCGCGGCGGCCCCGTGGAGCTGCAGCAGGATCTGGGAGAACGTCACGGCGAAGGCCGCGATGATGACGGCGGCGAGCGTGGGTGCTCCGATGGCCCTGACCATCTCGATGACGAAGGCCCGCGGGCTCTCCGGCCATGCCTCGTTCGCCTCGCCGAGTGTCGATGGCCTGGCGAGCGCATCCACGAGTCGCGCGGTGAGGGCTCCCGCGACGATTCCCGCCACCAGGGCGATCACCGTCATACGGAACACCGACACGGTCACGACGCCGGCGTTGATGTCGGCGGCGGCGCCGAGCCCGGCGCGTAGCGTGGCATAGGCCATGATGGCGCTCGTCACCGCGGCCACGGGGAGCAACCATGCGAGGGGGAACTTGGGGGCGTCCGGCTCGGCTTCCCGGCCCAGGGCGTAGGTGACACCGGCGATCGCGAGGCCACCGAGCAGCGCCACGAGGATCACGAGGGCGTACAAGCCACCGCTGCTCACGACGAACTCCGACCGGGCAACCGGGCCGTCGAGGGCGACCGCGTCGACCGAGCCGAGCGCCGTCCTTCCCCCGTAGATCGCCATCAATACGAGCCCGAGCAGGCCACCGGCCGTCGAGCCGGCGATCGTTGATCGAACACGCTGTCTCACGGACTCACCCCGTTGCTGTCGCTGCAGATGGCCGGGAGTGTAGTGATCCGTTGAGAGGCGGCCGAAGCCGTGTCACTGGAAGCGTCCGCACGCATCCGGGGCGTAGATGCCGTCGACCCTGCCGGCGTTCTCGGTGCTTGTGACCGGGCCCCACAGCAGGAGGTTGCCGGTGTTCGCCGAGGCCACCTCGAACACGTCGCCGAGCTCGGGATCGGCGACGAAGCGGGTCACGAAGTTCTCATAGATGATCCCGATCTCACGGACCGATGCTCCCGGCTGGAGACCGGACAGGGTCTGCAGATCGGCGGTCGGATGGGTGAGCGCGCCGTCGTAGTTGAGGTCCACGCGGTAGCCACCGAAGGTCTGGGTGCCGTCGTCGTCGATCACGACGACGGCGGCGAGGGCACCCCAGCGCACGATCCGAACCGTGGCTCCCGGGCACCCGCCGAATGCGCCCGTCGAGACGATCGGGCCGGTGTCCTCGTCCGGCTCTCCGAGCGAGGAGATGAGCCGGCCGATGGCCTGGCGGGCAGGCGATCCCAAAGTGATCGGCCCGATGGCATCGACCTGGAGCTCGAGGTCGTCGATCGCCACGGCCTGGCCACGAGGCTCGTAGGGGTCGAAGTCGGGAGCGGCGGTCGTCGTCGTGGTCGCCTCGTTCGTGGTGGTCGTGCCGCCGTCCGCGGTGGTCGTGGTGACGATGTCCGGGGTCGTGGTCGTGGTGGGGGCCGTGATGTCGTCACCGCCGCCGTCGCCGCTCAGCAGCTGGAAGAACGCGAACGTGAGCACGACAAGCAGGAGCAACACCACCAGACCCGTGAGGAGTGGTGATCGCGGCGGCGCTGCGTAGGGGGCGGCCGGCTCCTCGAGGGGTGGGATGTACTCGTCGCCCGTCAGGTCGTTGAGACCGTCGTACGGGTCGAAGAAGTCGTCGAATCCGTCGTCGTTGCCGCTCATGGTCGCGTCTGGTTCTCCACGTCGGTCGGGAATGGTGGCCGCCGGCACATCATATGGCAGCGCTGCCGCTTTGCACTGTCACACCGCGTCGGTGAAGAGATCCGGATAGACATCGGCGAGCAACGACTGGAACGCTTCGGTGGGGAGGAGCACCAGCGCTCCAGTGTCGGTCCGATAGGTCTCGACCGGGATCGAGATGCGAGCGATGGCGGAAGGGTCGATGTCACGCAGATCCCACGCGATGTCGATGGCCTGGCCGAGCCCGAGCCCGTCGTCGAGGGTGAAGGCGTCCGCCACGGGCGCCACCACGCTGGCGAGCTCGGCCGGGGACTCGAAGGTCTTGATCCTCGTCATGAGGGCGAGGATGACGTCCTGCTGGCGGGCGTTGCGCGTGAGGTCGTTGACCCCCTGGATCGGTCGCCACGATCCGTCGACGAACTCCTCGGTGGAGCGGCTCCGCACCCATGCCAGCGCCTGCTCTCCGCCCGCCTGCGTGCAGCCCGCAGGTAGATCGAGCTTCGCCTTCGGATCGCGCACCGCGTTGGTCACGCATATCTGGATGCCGCCGACCTCGTCGATCACCTTCTCGAAGCCGTCGAAGTCGAACAGCGCGACGTGATCCACCGAGATGCCCGTGTAGTCCTCGACGGCGAGCGCCATGAGTGTCGTCCCGTTGATGTCGCCACAGCCGTTGAGGTTGACGTTCACCCTCGTGTAGCCCTGCGTGCACCGGTTGGGGAGGTACAGATCGCGCGGGATCGACACCATGATCGGGGGTCTCCCGTCGCGCGGGACGAGCATGACGATGATCACGTCGGCTCGAAACCCACCGATGTCGCTTCCGATGACCAGATAGGCATCGACGGGCTCCCCGGTCACCAGTGGGGGCGAGGTCACGATGCTCCCCACTTTCGGGTCGATCGACTCCTCGACGACGGAGAACCGCAGCTCGGTTCCGCCCAAGCGGATC
>CAYFYC010000021.1:11296-44598 GCA_964347305.1 uncultured Acidimicrobiaceae bacterium
ACGATCCCCTCGGGTGGCAGCGGGAGAAGCTCCTCTGCAGCCCTCACGTCCAACACGGACCGCTCGACGCCCGCCCATGAGTTCCAGACCTGAAAGGCGTTCCAGCCCACGAAGAGGAGTGCGGCGAAGCCGAGCGTCGCCGCTGCCCGCCCCATCGCGCCTCGCCACGGGCTGCCACCGGCGAATGCCATGTCGTCGGCCCGGTTGACGATGTAGCCGACGACCGGAGCGCCGAGCTCCCCGAGACGCTCTGCCGCCCGTGAGGCTGCTCCGAGATCGCTGCCCTCGGGCACCACCAGGACGGTGCCGTCGGCGTGGGCGGCGAGAGGAGCGAGGTCGGTGTTCCAGTTGACGGGAGGCACGTCGATGAGCACGACGTCGGCTCCGTCCCCCAGCTCGGCGATGGCGTGCGCCAGATGCGGCGAAGCAGCAGTCGTCACGGCAGATTGCTCGTGAGAACCCGCAGGGATGAAAGGGAGCCGGGACGAGCGATTGACTCGCCACAGCCGCGACGCCTCTGCCAGCGTCGCCTGTCCTGCGGCGAGCTCGGCGAGACCTGGCGTCGGCGCAGTGCGCCCGAAGCGACTGATGCCTTGTGCCGACGAATCGCCGTCGATCAGCACGACCCGTCGGCCTGCCTTCGTCATCGCGACGGCGAGGTTCATTGCGACGGTCGAGGCGCCCTGACCGGGTGAGGGGCTCGACACCAGGAAGATCTGACCGGTGGCCTCGGTCTCCACCCGGGACGCGGTCACCATGTAGGCGTCGTCGAAGCGGCTCCCGGTCGATGTCAGGGTGGGGACGGGAGTCGAGCTGCCGGCGGGGATGATGCCGAAGCGGGGCAGTGCGCCGAGCACCTTCTCGGGTCGACTCGGGCTGTGGGCCCGCCTCCACGCCCACCACGTCACCCCCGTCACCAGCGCACCGGCCACGGCAGCGATAGCGGCCCCGCTCCACGAGTCGAAGCTCCTGACGATGGCGTAGAAGACGGCCAGGCCGAGCACGGTGACCAGGATCGTGCGCAGCGCCATGCGTCCGGGACTGACGGCATCGGCTCGGGTTCGGACCATGGGGGCGGCTCGCAGCAAGGTTCGGCGACGGATCGCCGTCATGATATCGCCGTCTCGTGTTGGACCGCCGGGATCAACCGCTGATGCTTGGGCCACCGTCACAGGCGTGCGGAGAGGCGATGCGATCGATCGCCGCCTGGTCGCCAGATCCCGCCGCAGTGCCCCACAACAGCGTCCGCCCATCGTTCACGCTGGCCACGATCCAGGTGGCGGCCGTGTCGCCGGCATCGACGACCGTGGACCGGTATGTGTCTTGGAGCTCGCCGAGCGTCGAACCGACTCCGATGCCGGAGAACGATCGGAGCTCGTCGCTGGCGGTTCCGGCCGGCTCGACCATGAACCCGGCGAAGCGCTCGGTCGCACCGTCATCGAGCGTCACGATGTGCAGCCCACCGAATGTCAGGACGCGGCCGGTGTCCTCCGAGCAGAGCCCCCAGGCAGTCGACGCCAGGGTGATCGAGGTCGGCTGGCCGAACGTGGCCACGAGGTCCGGGAGCACCTCGTCTGCCGGTGTGCCGAATGCGAAATCCCCGAGTTCGACGGCACCCAGCCTGAGGTCGTCGATCGGGATGGGTGTCCCGGTGGGAAGCGGGGGGAGGGTGGTCGTGGTCGTCGTTGTGGTCGGTGCGACTGTCGTCGTGGTGGTGGCAGGCGGAAGGGTGGTCGCGGGCAAGGTCGTGGGCGGTGACACCACGGGTGCCGTCGTCGTAGGCGCAAGTGTGGTCGGCACCGTCGGCACCGCCGGCGCCGCTTGGGGCGCACGCTCTCCGTCGACGAGATTCACGACGGCCCAATAGCCACCGAACACGATGGCGGCGACCACCAGCGGCACCCACCAGCCCTTGCGGTAGGTCGAACGTCGGACGGGCAGCGCCTTCTCCGTGGTGATGGTCCGGATGGCGGCGGCTTCTGCCTTGGCCACCGACTCCACCGCGTCGACGGCAGAGGTGTCGATCCATCCCCGTCCGCAGGAAGGGCACAGGACCTGTTCGATGGGGCGTGTGGTGTTGCAGAAGACACAGGCCCTGTGTGACGTCGACAGGTTCTCGTTCGTCGTGCTCGTCATCGCCTCGCGAGTGTATCTGCGAGGCGCAGAATCCCATACAACCCGGCCACCGGCGGAGGTTGTCGGGAATGATTCCCATTTCGACGGCGTTGTGATCGATGGTGGAGTGGCCACCGTCGGAATTGTGAACTCCGTATGACATAAGGGGTTCACAAATTGCGCGAACTGTGTGATAGTTGTTCGGCAGACGCCGGTGACCCCCGCAATCGACCCAGATGAAATCCCGGCGTTCTCTCGGGCTGGACAACCGCTTTTGGAGGAACTTCGACCTATGGCCAATGGTGATGCATCGCGCAGCAGCAAGCTTCTCGATCGCGCGCTGAAAGAGCGCGCCGAGGCGAAGGAGCGGATCGAGCGCGACACCCTCACCCGGTCCCGGCGTGAGCGCGACAAGAACAAGCTGACGGACGATCGGGGACGGCTCACCACCGACCTCGTCAGTCAGTACCTCACCGCGATCGGCGAGTACGAGCTGCTCACCGCCGAGAAGGAAGTCGACTACGCCCAGAAGATCGAGGCCGGTCAGGACGCCGAGGAGCGGCTCGAGGCCAAGGATTTCGACTCGAAGATCGAGGAGATGGAGCTGCGCCGCAAGGTCCGGCATGGCCGCGAGGCCAAGGACGCCTTCCTCACCGCAAACCTCCGCCTCGTCGTCGCCAACGCCCGCCGCTATGCCAACACCTCCGGCATCGACTTCCTGGATCTCATCCAGGAGGGCAACCTCGGTCTGATCCGTGCGGTCGAGAAGTTCGACTGGCGCAAGGGCTTCAAGTTCTCGACTTACGCCACCTGGTGGATCCGCCAGGCGATCACGCGTGCCATCGCCGACAAGTCGCGCACCGTTCGCATCCCGGTCCACCTCCACGACACTCTGGCTGCGGTTCGTGCCGCGCAGGCCAGCCTCAAGGCCGAGCTCGGCCGTGAGCCCCGCCCCGAGGAGATCGCGGAAGAGGCGGGCGTCAACGTCGACAAGGTCGAGCTCGCGCTCGGTGTCGCCGACACCGTGTCGCTGGAGCAGCCGGTCGGCGAGGACGGCGCCCAGCTCGGTGACTTCATCGAGGACGAGGACGCCGTCGACCCGGTGCGCGTCACCGAGGAGATGGACATCGCCAACAGCCTCCGCAAGTCCATCGAGCGACTCCCCAACCGCGAGGGTCGGATCCTGGCGCTGCGTTACGGCTTCTACGACGGCGTGCCTCGCACCCTCGAAGAGATCGGCGAGGAGTTCAACCTCACTCGGGAGCGGATCCGCCAGCTCGAGAAGCTCGCGCTCTGCCGGCTCCGTCACCCCAGCTTCGGGATCCGGGAGCAGGATCTTCTCTAGGGTTTCGATTCGCCTCGGAAGGCGAATCGAGCTTCTCCGCTTGCGCCGCCTCCGGCGTCGCCGCTTCGTATCTGATGCGCCCTTGCGGGCGCTCGCTTTCCCTCGGTCGGGGCACTAGTCCCCTCCCTCGCGGACGAGGGGGACGGCCCAAGGCCTTTCCCCCTCGAGCTCCACGGGCGTTTCGGCCAAACGCAAGCGTTTGTCCGAGCTGTCGCTTTCGCCGGCTTCGCCGTCGACGCTCTGTTTGAAGCGCCTCCCGGCGCTCCCTTTCCTCGGTCGGCGTACACGCCGCCTCCCTCGCTGACGAGGGGGACGGCCCAAGGCCTTTCCCCCTCGAGCTCCCCCTTTGGGCTCGCGCTACGCCTGGAGCGACCCCATGCGTCGCAGACACCTGCGCGATCGGCTCTGTCGCGTCAATGGGGTGGATTCAAGGCGAGGCCACCAGGCCGAGCCACCAACGGCGTGACACCACGGAGCGGCAGCACGCAGTTCGGTCGCCATCGGGTCGACGTCAGAGCGTCGCGCGCGAGCCGAACTGCCATGTGATGTCACAGCTATTCGCTGCTTCTCATCGTGCGTAGGCGGTCTTCGAGTTTGCGGAGTTCCTCTTTGAGGCCTTCGATGTCGCCGGCTCCGTCCGTGGCGCGGTGCATCTGGAAGAGGTACTTGGGGTCGAGGCCGCCGCCGAGGCCGGTTTGGGGGCCCGAGCTGTGGGCGATGCGGTTGCCGTAGTGGGCTTGGATGCGGTTCCGGAGGTCGTCGATGCGCCGCTCGAGCTGATCGGCCGACATGAGGTCTCCGGCGACGGCGTGACGGCGAACGACGTCGCGCAGCTCGTCCTGGCGCATGCGGATCTGGAGACGTTCCTCGAAGGCATCGTCGGGGAGCCGGTCGAGCCGCTCGGCGAGGAGCGTGAGCTCGCGACGGATGTCGTCGAGGGCGTCGCCGTCGAGGGGTCCGGTCATCGTTGCAGCGCCATTTCGAGCCGGTCGGTGTCGTCGGTGCCGATGCGGAAACGGCGGCCCGAGGCGAGCTCGAGCTCGACGGCGTCGAGCCCCCACACGTTCCACATCCAGCCTCCCGGGAACCAGCGAATGCCCCAGCCGAGGATCCAGCTGTTGCGTACGGGCCGCACCGACTGGATGTCGCCCCGTGCGATCACCTTCCGGGGCCAGCCCCGGCCGAACGCCACGGTGACGGCTTCGTCGGTCACGGTGACCCGCATGATCGAGGCGATGACGATGATGACCGCCACCAGCGTCACGGTTGCCACCACGGCGAAGATGCCGACGACGCCGAGGTCGTCACGGGCCAACGTGATGGTGACGAAGCCCACGATGAGGAAGGCGCCGGCGAGCCAGGCGAGCTTGCCTCGCTGGACGTGGTCGTAGTTGGCCGTGCTCACAGGACCAAGGTATCACCGACCGGCCGGTCAGCGCACCAGAGGCCGTACCCTTGCCCGATGCGACCGATGCGCCGCCGTCCTGCCCCTGCCGCACCCGATGACAGGGTGCAGGTGAGCCTCTCCGAGCTGCGGCAGCAGTTTCGCCGCCTCATCGCCTTCGTACGCCCGTACCGTCGCTGGCTGGCGGCGTCGCTCGTCGGGGTGACCGTGGCTTCCGGCCTGGGCCTCGTGTTCCCTCTGATCATGGGTGGCCTGGTCGACAACGCCATCGGCGACGGGTCGTCGACCTCCCGTCTGGATCGAACCGCCTTGCTTCTCCTCGCGGTCTTCGTCGTCCAGGCCGCCTTCAACTACCTCCGGATGTACGCCCTGGCGATCGTGGGAGAGGGTGTCGTCGCCGACCTGCGACGCGCCACGTATGCCCGGGTGGTGCGTCTGCCGATACCCTTCTTCGACGAGCGTCGCACGGGGGAGATCACGTCGCGGCTCACGTCCGATGTCGCAGTGATCCAGGGAACGGTGTCGACCTCGATCGCCCAGGTCCTCTCCCAAGGCATCACGCTCATCGGCGGCGTGGCACTCATGATCTACATCAGCCCCGTGTTGTCCGCAGCCGTGCTGAGCTTCCTCCCGCTCATGATCATCGCCGCAGCGATCTTCGGGCGGCGGCTGCGGCGCATCTCGACGCGGTTCCAGGACGAGGTCGCTGCGGCCAACGCCTTCGCAGACGAGTCGATAGCGGCGATCCGGATCGTGAAGTGGTTCACCGCCGAGGACGCCGCCACCGAGCGGTACGACCTCGCCATCGGCGAGTCGTACCGAGTAGCCCTCCGCCGGGCGCGGCTGCGTGCGCTCTTCGTGCCGATTGTCACGTTCGTGGCATTTGGGACCCTGGCTGCCGTCCTGTGGGTAGGGGGGAGGAGGATGATCGCCGGTGCCATCACGCCTGGTGACCTCGTGTCCTTCCTCCTGTACACGCTGACGGTGGCCGGTGCCATCGGCTCGTTCACCGGTCTCTACTCGTCGCTGCAGGAGGCGCTGGGTGCGTCGCGTCGCGTCTTCGAGTTGCTCGGCAGCGCACCCGAGGTGCCGTACGCCGCAGAGCCGGTGCCGGTCGAGGATCCGGTCGGTTCGGTGCGGTTCGACGGCGTCTCCTTCGCCTACGCCGGCAGGGACGGACCGGTCTTGCACGACATCGATCTCGAGATCCAGCCGGGCGAGGTGGTGGCCGTCGTCGGGCCATCGGGTGGTGGCAAGTCGACGCTGACCCAGCTGCTCGCCAGGTTCTACGACGTCTCGGAAGGTGCCGTGATCGTCGACGGGGTCGACGTGCGCCATCAGGATCTGGAAGCCCTGCGCAACCGGATGGCGGCCGTGCCGCAGGAGGTGCAGCTCTTCTCCGGGACCATCGCCGAGAACCTCCGTGTGGCCAAGCCGGGTGCGACCGACGAGGAGCTCGTCGAGGCGGCCCGGGTCGCCAACGCCCTCGAGTTCATCGATCGTCTTCCGGACGGCTTCGACACGGTGGTGGGTGAGCGCGGCGTGAAGCTCTCAGGGGGCCAGCGCCAGCGGGTCGCCATTGCCCGGGCGGTGCTCGCCGACCCGCGTGTCCTCATCCTCGACGAGGCGACGAGCTCGCTCGACGCCGAGTCCGAGGCCCTCGTCCAGGATGCGCTCGATCACCTCATGGTCGGCCGCACGACCCTCGTGATCGCGCATCGCCTCAGTACGGTTCGGGCCGCCGACCGTCTCGTCGTCGTCGACGGTGGGCGCATCGTCGAGGAGGGCACGCACGAGGAACTCGTGGCGGCGGATGGGCTTTACGCCCAGCTCTCCGAGCGACAGCTCGCCCATTGACGCCAGGGGCCCGGCGGGTCTCAGAAGAGAGGTGTCGTGGCGAGGTGGTACGCAAAGACCCCTGCGTAGAGAGTGATGGCAAAGGCGGCGAGCGCCATCATCTTCCGGTACCTGCGGAAGGCGAGGACGATGAAGACGATCATCAGGGACACCAGGATCTTCAACGCAGCCGCAGACACGAAGCTCTCGTCGAAGAGCGTCGCCATGACCGGGTTCGTCTCCCTGGCTCCGGCACCGAGTGCGATCTGGGTGAAGACGAGATCGGCCAGATTCAACGCCACCAGCAGCACGAGGAGGATCTCGAGGAGATGAGGGCTCCGCTGCATCCGGAGCAGGGTGCGCGTCCACAGACCCGCGTCGGGATCGTGGCGTCTGTCGAAGCCGGATCTGCGGTCGCGGAACACATAGTGTCGGCGGACGCGACGGTCATCGCCGCGCGCGACGATGCGCGCGTCATCGACCCGATCAGCGGCGGCCTTGTCCATTCCCACGTCCTCATCCAACCACGTTTCTCGACGCAACGCCTCCCGGGCCGGTCATTCCTCCAGGGGCTATCGTCATCGTCATGGCAACACCTACGGCGGCCTACTCGATCCACGTTCATCTCGAGCTGCTGAACAAGCCCGGAGTGCTCGGCCGGCTCGCCACCACCATCGGTCAGCTCGGCGGAAACCTCGCGATGATCGAAGGCTTCGAGGCGAAGGGCGTCCGCATCGAGCGGGCCATCAACATCAACTGTGAGAACGAGGCCCATCAACAGCGCATCGTCGATGCGATCAGTCAGCTCGACGGGATCACGGTGCACGACTGGTACGACCGCACGTTCCACATGCATCGGGGCGGCAAGATCGCAACGAAGCCACTCGCGTCGGTCGGGGACTACGAGGACCTGTCGATGGCCTATACGCCCGGCGTCGCCAGGGTCTGTCTCGCCATCCGCGACGAGCCGGTGAAGGCGAGGACCTACACCATCAAGCGCAACACCGTCGGCATCGTGACCGATGGCACGGCCGTGCTCGGTCTCGGTGACATCGGTCCGCTTGCCGCGCTGCCGGTGATGGAGGGCAAGGCGCTGCTGTTCAAGGAGTTCGCCGGTATCGACGCCTTCCCCATCTGCCTCGACACGAAGGACCCGGACGAGATCGTGGAGACGGTCACGCGCATCGCCCCGACGTTCGGTGGGATCAATCTCGAGGACATCGCCGCCCCGGGCGCCTTCGACATCGAGGAGCGTCTCAAGGCTGCACTCGACATCCCCGTCTTCCACGACGACCAGCACGGCACCGCGGTGGTCACGCTGGCGGCGCTGGAGAACGCGCTCAAGATCACGGGCAAGACGATGTCGGAGCTCCGGATCGTCATCAACGGCATCGGAGCGGCCGGGGTCGCCATCGGCAAGATCCTCCTCAATTCCGGGGCGGGACACATCGTCGGTGCCGATCGGAGTGGGGCCGTGTACGTCGGGCGCGAAGGGCTGAACTTCGCCAAGCAGTGGTTTGCGGAGAACACGAACGAGGAGCAGCAGAAGGGCACGCTGAAGGAGTTGGTCCGAGGGGCGGACGTGTTCATCGGTGTCAGCGCCCCCGGCGTGCTCGATCGGGACGACGTGGCGTCGATGAACACGAACCCGATCGTGTTCGCGATGGCGAATCCTGATCCGGAAATCACGCCCGAGGAGGCGGGTGACGCCGCCGCCATCATGGAGACCGGTCGCTCGGACTACCCGAACCAGATCAACAACGTGCTGGCGTTCCCCGGGATCTTCCGTGGCGCCTTCGACGTGTCGGCAACCGACATCACCGAGAGCATGAAGCTCGCTGCTGCCAAGGCGCTCGCCGCAGTGATTCCCGAGGACAAACTCGCACCGGACTACATCATCCCGAGCGTCTTCAACAAGGGGGTGGTCGGTCCCGTTGCCGAGGCGGTCGGGAAGGCGGCCATCGCTGACGGAGTGATCAGTTGACCGAGTCGGTGCGGAGTCTCCTCATCGATCGCAGCGACATCACGGCGGCCCGGATCGAGGCCACGCCGCTCGGATCGCTCCTGCCAGGCGAAACGCTCATTCGCATCGACCGCGTCGGCGTCACGGCGAACAACGTCACGTACGCGGCCATCGCCCATCTCATCCCGTACTTCGAGTTCTTCCCCTCGGGTGTCGAGGGCTTCGGTCGGCTGCCGGTGTGGGGCTTCGGGGACGTGGTGGACACGGCATCCGATCAGCTGGCGAAGGGTGAGCGGCTCTTCGGCATCTGGCCGTCGTCGACGCACGTGGTAGTGCGACCCGAGCGAAGAGGCAGGGGTGTCGTCGTCGACGATTCACCTCACCGTCGACCCTTGCCTGCGCTGTACGCCGACTACACGCCGGTCGTCGAGGACCCGATGTATGCGGCGGATCTCGAGGACGCGATGTGCGTGCTGCGACCGCTGTTCATGACGGCGTTCTCGATCGACGAGTGGCTCGGCGCAGAGCAGTTCATGGGCGCAGCGCGCGTCGTCCTGTCGTCCGCGTCGTCGAAGACCGCGTGGGCCACGGCTCATCGGCTCCACGACCGCGGTGGCCTCCGAATCGTCGGGCTGACGTCTGCAACCAACGTCCCGTTCGTGCAGGGTCTCGGGGCGTACGATCGGGTGCTGGCATATGCAGACGTCGCCGAACTCGGTGACGACATGGCGACGGCCTTCATCGACTTCGCCGGTTCCAGCGACGTGAGGAGGGCGGTGAGGGCGGCGTCGGGGAGCCGGCTCGTCGTCGACTTGAGCGTCGGTCTCTCCCATTGGTCCGACTTCGCCGTCTCGAGCGAGTGGAGCGAGCCTCCCGTGACTCCGTATTTCGCTCCGACGACGGTGCGCAATCGGATGGACGAGATCGGAGCGGGCGCCTACATGGCGTTGGCAGGCGAGGCATGGGCCGGGTTCGTCCCGTCGGCGCTGGACGGGATCGAGTTCGATGAAGAACACGGGATGGAGGCGCTGCGCGATCGGTACGCCGATGCGGTGGCCGGCGCCATCCCGCCGGATCGCGGGATCATCATTCGGCCCGGGTGACGCGTCAGCCGGCGTCGTCGAGCGGCACGGCGGTCCGCTCGATCTCGTCGCAGAGCTCGAGCCAGGCCCGTTCAGGAACGGCCGGCGGCAGGATTCCGCCGAGGCTGGCCCGGCCCACTCCGTCGAAGAACACCACCTCGACCTGCTCCTCGGCCTCGTCGAAACCGAGCACGTCTCTGAGATCGATCCTCGTCGCGATGACCACGCAGTCGGGGCGATCGAGGAGGATCCGGGTGATCTCGTACGGGATGGCGTCGAGGGTGGGTGGTGCCACGAAGTCGAAGCCTCCGTTGTTGGCGAGCAGCCGATCGGCCGAGAAGAGTGGGTCGGTGCCGTCGATGGCGCGGAGCGCGTTCAGGTCACGGTTCTCGATCGCGATGAGCCGGTTGACGTTGAGGGCAGCCGCGATCGCCGTCAGTTGGCCGGTTCTGTCATCGGCTTCCGGCGGGGCGGGCGACGTCACCGTGACGATCGGGTCGGTTGCGGTCGGCGTGGTCGGGGTGGCCGTCGACGTCGCGAGCGTCGTGTCGCGGGTGACGTCGCACGTGCCCGCCGTGAGTGTGAGAGCGACGAGCGCCAGGAGCGGCAGACGCAGCGAGCGCCGAGCGTTCAGCACGGGTGCCTCCTCCCGATGAGCGGTGTCGAGTGTATCGGGCGGCTCGATCGGGCTGCGTGTAGCGTCGCGCCGTGAGCCCCTACCGACCCACCAAGCTCGCCCTCTGGTCGCTCGTGGCGTTTGCCGCAGCATTCGTTGCGGCCGGGCTGGCGGGCTGGGGACCGGCGGCCGCCAACGAGCAGCCGATCGGCGAGGTTTCGCGCTGGTGTGAGCGGGTGTCGGGCGGTCTGTTGCGAGAGCCCGTCAACACTCTGGGGAACCTGGGCTTCGTGGTCGCCGGCATCGCGATGTTCCTCACGTTGGCGAGGGACGAGATGCAGGGGAGGACCGGATTCTTCCACGGCAATCGGCCGGTCCCGCTGCTGTACGCATCGGCTGCGGTGTTTCTGGGTCCCGGATCCATGGTGATGCATGGCAGCCACACCTTCTTCGGGGCGTGGATCGACAACGTCTCGATGGTGGCGTTCATCCTGGTGCCGTGGCTCGTCAACGTCGCCGAGCTTGCCGGGTGGCGGAATGGCGTGCTCTTCCGTGTCTACGGATCGATCCTGGCCGCGTACGCCGCCGGCTATTGGCTCCTCGGGCCCGATCTCGGGATCGGCATGGATCTGTTCGGGCTCTCGATCGCCCTGTGGATGATCTCCGAGCTGTTGCATCGGGCATGGTCGCCGACGATGCGTTGGGCAAGCGGGCTCGTCGGCTTCGCCATCGCCCTCGTCTTCGGGATCACGCCAGGGGAAATGCTCGCGGCCGTCGGTGACTACTGGTGGGTTGTCTTCTTCTGGCTCCCCGGCGCGCTCGCCACGCAACCGTCCGGACACACTCGGCGCTACACGCCGTGGTTCTGGCTCGGCGCGGCCTCATTCCTGACCGCGTACGTCATCTGGACCACGGGCACGAACGACAGCGCATCATGCGACCCCGACTCGCTGATCCAGGCGCATGCCGTGTGGCACCTGCTGGGTGCCGTGGCGACGTGGAGCTTCTTCCGCTTCCTGAGGACGACGCGGGTCGCACACGCGGGACGGGACTCCGAGGAGACTCAGGTCGCCGGCGTGTAGCTCGCCAGCGTCTTCATGTAGTTGCTGCGCACGAAGCCGTCGGGATTGGGTGCACCTGCGAGCGACATCGACCCCTGCATCTGGCGGACGGACTCGTACTCGTGGTCGAGCAGCCAGGTCTCGACGGTGGCCAGGACCCGATGGATGTGGGCAGGACCGTTCTTCAACAGCGCCGACGCCATCATCGTCACCTTCGCCCCGACGAGCAGCGCCTTGATGACGTCGGCGGCGTCGTGCACACCCGATGTCACGGCGAGATCCGCCCGCACCTTGTGGAGCAGCGCCACCCAGCGCAGGGGGAGTTTGAGCTCGTCGCTCGTGCTGAGCTTGAGGTTGGGGACGACCTTCAGCTCCTCCAGGTCGATGTCGGGTTGATAGAAGCGATTGAAGAGGACCAGCCCATCCGCTCCGGCGTCGGCGAACTTGTGAGCCGTGTGTGCGAGCGAAGAGAAGTAGGGCCCGATCTTGAGCGCGATCGGGATCTCGACGGCTTCGCGCGTCGCCTCGACCAGATCGATGTAGCGCTGCTCGACCTGTTCGGCGGTCGCGTAGGGATCCGTCGGGATGAGGTAGACGTTCAGCTCGATCGCCGACGCTCCGGCCGCCTCGAGTCGCTTGGCATATCGCAGCCATCCACCGCGGGTGGTGCCGTTGAGGCTCGCCATCACGGGGATGTCGAGGGCGCGCTGTGCCTCTTCCAGGTGCACGAGGTACTCGTCGCTTCCCGTGTTGTAGTCGTCGAGCTCCGGGAAGTAGCCGGTGATCGCCTCGGCGAAGGCCTCGGCACCGAACTCTGCGAGCCGGGCGATCTCGATCGAGTCGTGTTCGATCTGCTCCTCGAACAGCGATGGGAGCACCACGGCCGACGCCCCTGCCTCCTCGAGGCTGCGCAGCCCGTCCAGGGAGCCGGTGAGCGGGGACGACGATGCGACGATGGGGTTGCGCAGCGTCATCCCCAGGTATTCGGTGGTGAGATCGATGCTCATTCGGTCGGTTCCTCCTCCTCGTGCGGCACGGTTCGTTCTATGTCTGTGAGCTGCTCATAGAGCCGCCACCGCTCGTCGATGTCCGCCTGTGCGAGTCCGAACAGACGAGCGGCCTCCTCCGGGGCGGTTCGCTCCAACATGGCGAACCGGGCTTCCTTGCGGGCGATGTCCGTGAACTGGAGCTTGGGTGTCCGGCTGTCGAGGTGGAACGGATGGCTGTCGCCGTTCGTGCTCGGGTTGAACCGGTAGAGCGGCCAGTAGCCCGCTTCGACGAGCTCTCTCTGGTGGCTCATCGACGTCGCCATGTCGATGCCGTGGGCGATACAGGTGCTGTAGGCGATGATGAGCGAGGGTCCATCGTGGGCCTCCGCTTCGGCCAGCGCCTTGACCGTCTGCGGGTTGTTGGCCCCGATGGCGATCTGTGCCACGTAGACGTTCCCGTACGACATGGCGATCTGACCGAGGTCCTTCTTGCCCACGGTCTTGCCGCTGGCGGCGAACTTGGCGACGGCAGCTCGCGGCGTGGCCTTGGACGCCTGGCCACCCGTGTTCGAGTACACCTCGGTGTCGAGGACGAGGATGTTGACGTTGCGACCGCTGGCGAAGGCGTGATCGAGACCACCGAATCCGATGTCGTAGGCCCATCCGTCGCCACCGACGATCCAGACGCTCTTGTTGCTCAACGCACCTGCGATCTCGGCGAGTCGTCGTGCCTCTGGCCCGTCGATTGCGGCGAGTGCCGCCTCCAGCGTCTCGACGTCCTCGCGGCGAGCGCGTAGCCCGGTCTCGTCGTGGCTGGGGTCGTCGAGGAGGCGCTCCACCAGCGACGCATCCAGCCGATCGGCGAGCACACCGAGCAGGTGCTTGCACTCCCCGATCTGATGATCGAGCGCGATCCGCATCCCGAGCCCGAACTCCGCGTTGTCCTCGAACAGCGAGTTCGACCAGGCAGGCCCACGACCGGCGGCGTCGGCTCGCCACGGCGTCGTGGGGAGGTTGCCACCGAAGATCGAGGAACATCCAGTGGCGTTCGCCACGAGGATCCGGTCACCGAACATCTGGGTGAGCAGCTTCAGATACGGCGTCTCGCCGCAGCCGGAGCATGCGCCCGAGAACTCGAAGAGCGGATCGAGGAGCTGCGAGCCCTTCACCGATGCGATGTCGATCGTGCGTCGGTCCGGTTCGGGGATTCCGAGGAAGAAGTCCCAGTTGGCCCGTTCCTCCTCGAGGTGGTCGAGCCGCGGCTCCATGTTGATCGCCTTGTGCTTGACCTCCGTCTTCGACTTCGCAGGGCATACGTCGACGCACACGGCACAGCCGGTGCAGTCGTCCGGTGCGACCTGGATCGTCATGAGATGGTCGTCAAGGTCGCGGGATCGGAAGGGAAGCGTCTTGAACGTGTCGGGGGCGCCGGCCAGATCCTCGGCCGGGAAGGCCTTGAGGCGGATTGCTGCGTGCGGGCACACGATCGTGCACTTGGCGCACTGGATGCAGATCTCGGGATCGAAGATCGGGATCTCGCGAGCGATGCCACGTCGCTCGTATTGCGTGGTTCCGGTCGGGAACGTGCCGTCGACCGGCAGGGCGCTGACGGGGAGGAGATCCCCGGCGTCGCCGAGCATCATGGCCGTCACCCGCTTCACGAAGTCCGGGCTGTCGGCAGGGACCACAGGACGCATCGTGTACGCCGACGTCGCTTCCGCCGGGACCTCGATCCTGGCCAGCGAGGCGATGGCGGCATCGACGGCGGCGTGGTTGCGCTCGAGCACGACCTCGCCGAATCGTGCGTAGGTCTTGTCGATCGCGTCCTTGACCGCAGCGACCGCCTCGTCCTTTGGGAGCAGATCCGTGAGTACGAAGAAGCACGTCTGCAGGACCGTGTTGATCCGTCCGCCGAGCCCCGCATCGGCTGCGATGTCGTCGCCGTCGACAACGTAGAGATCGATCTCCTTCTCGATGATCTGGCGTTGCACCTCGATCGGTATCTGGTCCCAGACCTCGTCCGGCTCGAACGGGGCGTTGAGGAGGAACGTGGCCCCGGGCCGCGCCAGGTGGAGCACGTCCATCTTCTCGAGGAATCCGAAGTGGTGACAGGCCACGAAGTCGGCGCGATGAACGAGATACGTCGAGGAGATCGGCTCCGGGCCGAAACGCAGATGCGAGACCGTGACGGCCCCGGACTTGCGGGAGTCGTAGACGAAGTGGCCCTGCGTGTACAGGTTCGTGTGGTCGCCGACGATCTTCACCGAGTTCTTGTTGGCGCCCACGGTGCCGTCCGAGCCGAGGCCGTAGAAGACCGCCTGGAGGGTCTCCGGCACATCCGGAGCATCGTTCGGATCCCACGGCAGCGAACGGTGGGTGACGTCGTCGGTGATCCCGATCGTGAAGTGCTGCTTCGGCTCCTCGGCCTGGCCATTGCGGAACACGGCCATCGCCATGGCCGGGGTGAACTCCTTCGACGAGAGCCCGTACCGGCCGCCGACCACCCTCGGCAGCACGGCCCACGTCGTCGCCGCCGCGTTGGTCTGCTCGACGAGGGCGGCGATCACGTCGGTGTAGAGGGGTTCGCCGACGGCCCCGGGCTCCTTGGTGCGGTCCATCGCGATGACGGTGCGGACCGTCGGGGGGAGCGACGCCACGAACGCCCCGGCCGCGAACGGTCGGTAGAGCCGTACCTTGACCAGGCCGACCTTCTGGCCCTGGTCGAGCAGATCCCGCACGGCCTCCTCGGCAGCGCCGATACCCGAGCCCATCATGACCATGACGGTCTCGGCGTCGGGGGCGCCGACGTAGTCGAAGAGGTGGTAGCGACGTCCCGTCTGGTCGTGCAAGGCGTCCATCGCCGCCAGCACGGTGTCGGGGACGGCGTCGTAGAAGGGATTGGCGGCCTCGCGCGCCTGGAAGAACACGTCGGGGTTCTGTGCGGTACCACGGAGCGACGGCCGGTCCGGGTCGAGCCGTCGACTGCGATGGGCGAGCACATCCTCGATGTCGATGAGCGCCCTGATGTCGTCATCGGAGAGCATCGCGATCTTCGACACTTCGTGGGAGGTGCGGAAGCCGTCGAAGAAGTGGAGGAACGGCACCCGTGACTTCAAGGTCGCCCGGTGGGCGACCAGCGCGAGATCATGCGCCTCCTGCACCGAGGCGGAGGCCAGCATCGCCCACCCTGTCGTCCGGGCAGACATCACGTCCGAGTGGTCGCCGAAGATCGAGAGTGCGTGCGTGGCGACGCTGCGGGCGGCGATGTGGAACACGGCAGGCGTCAGCTCGCCTGCGATCTTGAACATGTTCGGCAGCATCAGGAGGAGGCCCTGAGAGGCTGTGAAGGTCGTCGTCAGCGCACCTGCCTGGAGGGCGCCGTGCACGGTCCCGGCCGCGCCGGCCTCCGACTGCATCTCGATGACCTCGGGGACGGTGCCCCAGATGTTCGTACGACCCCGAGCCGCCCAGCTGTCCGACAACTCACCCATGGGAGAGGCGGGTGTGATCGGATAGATCGCGATGACCTCGTTGGTGCGGAAGGCGACCGAGGCGGCGGCCTCGTTACCGTCGACGGTCGCATAGATGTGTTCGATGTCTGTCGCAGTCACGCGAATGTTCCTCCCGGCCGGCTGTCGATATTGAATGCTGCCGTTGCCCGTGCCGGAAGGGTCGGAAGTCCAGACGGATGCTCCCGTTGGACCCGGTGCGCATCACTCGCGTTCCCGCGGCCGGGCGGGCACGATCGTCCCATGCGCTTCACTTCGCGACCCGAGCGACAGCTGTGGGCTCTCGTCATGGTCACCATCGTTTCGATCTACGCGACGCTTGGGGTCGCCCGCGACCTCTTCGAGTGGCTGCGGGAGCGCAGCCTGCTTCGCGTTGCGACGTCGGTCCAGGTCTGATCCAACTGGTCATGCGATGTCGTGGGGGAGCGGGGTACGGATGGTGCGCAGCAAGGCGAACGGCGTCGCTGCTCCGAAATTCGTCACCCGGGACGTATAGACGTCGGCGTGGCGCTCGACCTGACGGGCGAAGAGGCTCTTGTCGAGACCGGATCGCATGAGCAGGCCCCACCGGTCGTTGCTCAGCGAGCTGCCTGCCGCCGCCAAAGGACTGACTCGCTCATCGAGCTCGGCGATCGCTTCGGCGTGCTGGCGGATGACCTCGTTCGTCTCGCTGATGTCGCGGCCCTCACGATCGAGTCGAAGCCGCTCCCCTCGTGCCTGGGCAGCGAGGTACTCGAGGTGCTTCTTCTCCTGCATCAGCGTGGCGATCTGCTCGTCGGTGTCACGGAAGGCCTCGATGGCGTCGAGCTCGGCCTCGAGCTCCCGGATCACCAGCGCCGTCCTCCAGCGCAAGGTCGCCTTCGAGATGTGGATGTCGCCGAAGAGGTGATCGCCGACGTAGAGGATCTCGTTGCCCGACCGCCCGAGCGACTCCTCGACGCGGGGGGCACACCCGCCGTAGTAGACCGCACCTGCCTCCATGGGGCCGAAGTGGGGCACGAGTGTCGACTGCTTCTCATCGACGACTCGAAACAGCGGGCTGTCCGTCTCGAAGAATCCGGGCTTGGCGGCCGACACGATCACGACGTCGAAGAGATCGCGCCACGTCTCACCGGCTCCGAGGTGGGTATCGATCGTCAGCTCCATCACCCGTGAGGCGTACGACCACTCCGAGTTGGTGATGAGCATGAGTTGCTTGCCGGCGTCTCGCTGGTCACGCAACGTTTCGACGATGCCCGGCTCGGGGATGATGAACCGCTCCGGATCGGCGAGAACGTCGCTCTTGACGGTGCCGTCCATGTGGGTCGCCTCGAGTTCCTTGCGCACGACTCGGTACAGATCCTCGTAGCCACCGAGTTCGGGGATCCGTCCCGCATCGGCCAGATCGACGACCTGGGCGAACAGCACCGCCTCCGAGAGCGAGAAGAGAGTGTTGAGGAACACATAGCGAGGGCTGCCGAGCTCGACAGGCGTGTTGGCATAGGTCCGGCGCACGTCGACGTGATCCAACATGCGGGTCCCGTGAGCGGCGCGAATCACGTAGCCGAAGCGCGTCGGCTTCACGAGGTTGCCCAGCTCGAGATCGATGGTGAGGCCCTGGATCACGAGGTCCGGGTCGAACCGGAGCTCGCTCACCGGCCAGCCCCGCTCGCTGAGCCGGCGGCGGGCGTGCTCGTAGGCCGCGCCCTCCCACTGCTCGGTGTCGTAGTGGACGAGCGTGTAGTCGAGGTCGTACCCGATGGTCTTGATCGACCGCAGGTTGAGCGTCCGGTTGGCGAAGATGCGCCGGCGAGGATCGGAAACCGTCACGCGTCGATGGTATCGGTCGTCGGTGCAGGGCTGCTCGACGTCTCGCGGAGAACGACCCACCACGCGACGGAGACCGCAACAATCAGCGCAGCCGTTGCGGCGGCGAGCACCAGCGGTTCGGACGTGGCGCCGAGCCGCCAGGTCCACGCCGCCGTGATCATGGCGGCACCCACGCCGATCCCGAATGTGGCGGCGTAGCGGCTCCAGTGCCGGAGGCGCCAGACCAGATGACCGATGCCGGTGATCACCGCCGCGAACCCGATCCAGAAGACGACGTCCCCCGAACCGAAGGCACTCCTGACATGGGACACGAAGCCGGCGGCGGCGATGGCGCCGGAGACTGCCCCCAGAAGCGGGCCGAGCAGCCGCCCGGCCCCGATTGCCAGGCCAATTGCCACCATGAGCAGGATCCGGTCGACGGTCCCGAAGTGGTCGACGGCGAACGAGGCGACGAAGGTCGCGCCGCTGCCGACGAGCGCTGCAGGCAGGCTGAACGAATAGACCCGCTCGGTGTGGCGCCATCTGCCGGCAGCGAGCACGAGCAGGACGAGCGCTGCGACGAAGACCACCGGCGGCCACAGCAGAAGGGCATAGGCGGCGACGAAGTCGTCGAGACCGGTCGAGATCTCCGTCGGCTCACCGAATCGATCGGACAGCCCGCGGCGGACCTCGTCGATGGTGAGGTCGCCCACGTCGGTCCAGAATCCGTGCCGCGCGGCGTCGTCCGACAGGAGCACTTCGAACTCGACATGACCGTTCGACGACGCCGAATTGCCGCATTCGTCGAATCCGAGAAACGCAACCAGGCCTTCACCGTGGACCCTCACCCCGAGCGGAGGCTCGACGTCGCCCCAGTACCGGGTGACGATGGAGGCGCTGCGCTCGGTGCGCAGGAGCAAGCTGGGCGTCCACGCGACGTGCCGCTGTTCGTAGACGGCGAGGATGGGATCGCCGGGGAGCTCTCGGGACGTGCCTGTTGCGATGAGCTCTTCCAGGTCTGCAGGCGCCGCCAACGAACAGGCGAACGCAGGCGCCACCGCCAGTGTCAGCGCCAGAGACATGGCTGTGATCACCACGGCGCCCACGGTGCGAGCGGTGGGTGCGGACCTGGTCATCCGATGAGTCTATGCCTTCAGCCCGGTTGTCGCCCCTGGTTCCGCAGCGCCCTCCTGACGAGCCTTGACAGATAGTTAGGTATCCTAAATACTTGCGTGGTGCCATCAGGAATTCGCGAGCTCTTTCCCTTCGGTGATCTCGACCGGACGGTCGTCGCCGCCATGGCGGAGCGATATCCGGCGGTTCGGGTGGACGTGGCCGCTGCCGCTCTCAGTCTCGGCCGCGTCATCGTCGACTTCCTCGAAGCGGTACCGAAGCCGATCACCGACGCGGGAGTCTCGCCCGCTCGCTGGCGTCTCCTGGTCGCCCTCGTCGCCCAATCGGGGCCGGATGGGGCGCGCATGGGAGAGCTCGCCGAGCATCTCGGAGTTCGCGAGCCGACGGTGACCGCAACGGTCGATCGCGCCGAGGCGGAGGGCCTCGTACGACGAGTCCGTGACGTGACCGATCGCCGGATCGTCCGGGTGTCGATGACGCCCGCCGGTCTCGAGCTGGTTGGCGACGTCGTGCCGATCCTCGCCCGACGCCTCACCATGGTCGTGGCGGCGCTCGGGGGCGTCGAGGAGACCGATCGAATGGCCGGGGCGATCGAGTCGGCGGTGGCCGCCATCCAGGATGTGGAACGGATCGGAGGGAGTCGGTCGTGAGGTCGATCGGTACGTACATCGCACGTCACCCGAAGCGCGTGCTGGCCGCCAGCGCAGTGGTCACGGTGCTCGCGGTCGTGTCGTTGTTCCGCATTCAGTTCAACGCCGATGTCACGTCGTTCATCACCGACGGCAACGAGCGCGGGGAGGCGTTCGCCGCTCTTCAGGAGAAGTACGACACCGCCGATCCGGTCAACGTCGTGCTCGGTCTGTCCGAGGGAGACAGCTTCTTCGAGCGGCAGCGTCTCGTCGATCTCGCGGAGTACCGCGATGGCTTGCTGGCGATCGACGGGGTGGCTTCGGTCGCAGCCGTGCTGCCCGACGTCAGTCCGATCGACGGGCGCCCGATCACTCCAGAGCTCGTTGCGGTCGCCCCGCAGCCGATCCTCGACCAGGCGCTGGCCGGTCCGCTGGCCGAGCTGCTCCTCAGTGAGGACGGTCGGCACACGATGCTCTTCGTGGTGCCCGCAGACGATGGTGTCGCCGTGGCCAGGGCCGTTCCCGATGTTCCTGCGCCCCAGGGCGCCGAAGTGACGGTCGCGGGGAACCCGGCCGTGTTCGCCGAGGTCATCGACATCCTCTCGCTCTTCCTCTTGCTGATCCCACCGATCGTCCTCGTCCTCCTGATCGGGACGTTCTATGCAAACGTCGGCGAGCGACGCCTGAGCGTGCTCGCCGTGGTCCCTGCGCTGCTGGGCTCGTTGTGGACGTTCGGGCTCCTCGCCGGGCTGGGTCGGGAGATCGACATCGTCACGGTCATCGTGCCGATCTTCGTGCTGGTGATGGGATCAGCCGATGGCCTCCACTTCGTCACCCACTTCCAGGACGTGGTGGTCGTGGAGCCCGATCCCGTGGAACGGGTGGTGTCGACGCTCCGAGAAGTCGGCGTCCCGATGATCCTCACCACGATCTCGACCGCCGTCGGCTTCCTGTCCCTGCTGGCCACCGACATCCGACCCATCCGTCAGCTCGGAGTGTTCGCCGCCATCGGAATCAGCTTCGCCGGGATCATCTCGTTCTTCATACTGCCGGCGCTGATGACGGAAGCAGACGTGGAGCCGGGTGCGGCCCATCCGATCCTCGGCCGCCGGGTCACCCGCGGGTTGCGCCGACTCGTGCAGCAGCGCTGGCCCGCTCCTGCGCTGGTCGCGGTCGTGGCGGTGTTCGCTCTCGTCTTCATCCCCAGGCTGGAGGTGGATTCGGACCCGCTGTTCATGTTCCCCGAGGACCACGACGTCCGTCGGGCGTTCGCCACGACGGAGGAGCTGTTCGGCGGTGCGACGCCGCTGGTCGGGGAGTTCGTGTTCGATCGAACCGAGCCGGAAGGAACGCTCGCCGCAGCGAGAGCGGCGGCGGCCGACCTCGAAGCGCTTCCCGGCGTGCGCTCGGTGTTCTCGCTGGTGGATCTGGCCGATCAGCTGTCCCCCGAGCAACTCCAGGGAGCGCTGTCGGGCCAGTTCACGACGCCGATCGGTGACATGGTGTCGGACGACGGACTGCGCTTTCTCCTGCTCCCCGGCGCGTTCGGTGAGGAGGAGCTACGGGGCTGGCTCGACTTCGTGGACGAGCGCGAGGAAGTCACGATCGTGACCGGGCTGCCCGTGCTGTGGGACGAGATGGCGCGATTGATCCTCGGTGCCCAGGTGTGGTCGGTCGTCGCCGCACTGACCCTCGTCTTCATCATGCTGCTGGCGACGTATCGCCGCCTGCGTCCCACGGTGGTCGCCCTGTTGCCCCTCGTGCTCACGATCGCAGCGCTGCTCGGCTTCATCGCGGCGTCCGGCATCCAGCTCAACCTCATCACGGCGGTGGCGTCCTCCATCGTCATCGGTGTGGGCATCGACTATGCGATCCACTTCGTGGCCGCCATCGACCACGCCCGTGACCGGGGCGACGGCTACGTGTTGCGGGCCATCGACAAGGCAGGTCGGCCCATCGTCGCCAACGCACTCGGTATCGCTGTCGCCCTGACCGCACTGTTGCTGTCGCCGCTGCGGCCGCATCACCATCTGTCGGGGATCATGTGGGTCTCGATGACGGTGGCGGCGCTGGGTGCCCTGCTCGTGATCCCTGCATTGCTGCCGCGTGACGGTGTCTCTGACGGTCAGGAGGTCCGTCTGCCCACCACCTCGTCCACGGGGTAACGGATCGAGCTCGTTGTGGCCGGGACGTCGATGGTCTGCCACGCCCCACCATCGATTCGCCAGCGGACCGACCACTCGTATGAGACGCCGATCCAGTGGACCTCGGCCTCCTCGAAGGTGTGGTGGACCGCTCCGTCGGGGTAGCCGGCGAGGAGGTGCCACGTGTCCGGAGCGAACGAGGCCCGACGTTGGCCCCAATCCACGGTGACCGCCGCGACCCGGAGTTGGATGTCGATCCAGCCGCCGAGGGGCGAGCCGATCCGCGCCGATACGGGATCGGGAGGCATCACTCCCACGTAGACGGGCAGACCGGCGATGCCCCGAACGCTCGGTGCGAGATCGGGTCGGGGCACGGCGAGCGGATGGCGTTCGAGGTAGTCCCACACCACCGTGATCGGTGGAGGTGTGGGCGTCGGTTCCGAGACGCATGCTCGATACGTGGCATCGCCGAGGTACGGGCCGGAGGGATCACCTGACGGCGACCACCACAGTCGGGCGTCGAGGTTCGGGAAGACGGCGGCGAGCACCCAGCCCGAGAAGGGCCCGGTGCGCCGGTACCAGCAGGGTCCGGTGACGTCGAAGCCGACGTCCGGCACCGTCACGACGGGCGGATCGCCTTCGGGGAACTCGACGATCAGCGAACCGGCGACACGGCACAGCACGGCCGTGTCGCCCACTCCGTTGGCGGGTGCAGGCTCGTACCAGCAGACGTACGACTCGCTTGCACCTGCGGGGATCATCGGCACGACCGACGTCATCACGATCCAGCACGAGAGCAGCACGAGACGTCTCATGCGAACTCACGCACCATGAGCGAACAGTCGTCGCCCCAGGCAAACTCCGGTGCGTCGATCGTCCAGGAAGTCGCCAGGTACCACCGCCGGTCGTGCAACCAGAACACGCCGATGCGCTCCGCCTCGACCCCTTCGGCGAGGAAGGCTGACGGGTCCTCGCGCAGGGCGATCACCATGCAGTCGGGGTCGTCACGCAGCACCTCGGTGACCGCGAATTCATAGTGCTCCATCCGGGGCACCGCGATGAAGTCGAGTGCGGCGGTGGCGATGGCGGTGACGCCATCCGCGTGGATCCGGTTGAGAGCCACGGCCTGTCCGAGGGCATCGACGTCTCCTGCGGCAACTGCGGCGTACCACCCGAGCCACAGCGGTTTGGTGAGCGTCTCGATCTGCGCACGACGCTCCTCGGGTGTCGTCGTCACTGTGGTGGAAAGAGCGTCGACCCGGGTGGTGCGGGGCGTTCCGACCCGTGTAACCGTCGACGCCGTCTCGGTCGACAGCGGCGGATCGACGAGTGTCGGTGTCGCCGTCGGTCCCGGGGCGCACGCGGCGACCGACGTCACCAGAGCCATCGTCAGGATCGCTTGTACGCTTCTGTACATCGTCAATTCACCCTTGACATCGTCGCCCGACGAGCAACGTATCAAGCGGCGGTACGCAACGGTGTGTGCGTTTTCGCGCTCAGCCTGCCGCCAAATGGTCGACGAGGGCCGGCCAGCTCTCCGCTTCTCGGATCGCGGGCGCCAGAGGTGGAGTGATCGCGGCTGCCAGTGCCGTCTCAGGGGGTACGAATGTGAGCTGGCCGATCGCCTCGTCCGCCAGGCCCACTGCGATCAGTGCCTGGGCGTGCGCCAGATGCAGCGCCACCCGCACGTCGAGTCGGGCCGTGCGGAGTGCCGTCGGTCCGATCTGCAGCGCGATGTCGGGTCGACCGACGTGCAACGCAGCGAGCATGGCACCCACGGCGGTCCGGCCTGATGCGGACCGCCCGATGACCTCTTCGAGATGAGCGAGGGCGACCGGTGAGCCGAGGACGGCACCCGCCCATGCGACCCACGCCGCCAGGTCGGGGTCGGCGGTGTGCCGACTGGCTGCGATGAAGTCGGTCAACGAGGTCTCGGCGTCCGGACTCGCAGCCGACAGGACCATGACGGTGACGGCGTCGGCTCCGGTCCGCTCGGCGAGTGCTGTTCGCAGCCGGAGAACCCCTTCCGGTTCCAACCGGCGGGCGGCGAGCAGCACAGCCTCGAGGGGAGGCGAGTTCGGTCCGGACACCACGGTCTCGTGGAGGTCGTCGAAGCGCCCGAGTGCAGCGAGGACACCCACGTACTCGGCCCAGGCAACAGGATCATGGCCGTCGTTCGCCTCGTCGAGGACACTCGCGGCGGTGTCGAACCGTCCGTTGGCCACCAGGGCACGCCCGATCCGGTAGGTCGGCGCAAGCGAGACGAGACGAGGGAGGGCATCGAGGAGCGCCGGGTCGGCTGCGCCGGCCTGTGCGGCGAGAGACAGCATCTCCGCGGCGTACCTTCGGCGGCCGGCCGAGCGAGCGTTGAGCATCGGGATCAGGAGCTCTGCGGCGGCGTCAGGCGCTCCCGACAGGAGATGGCGGCGGACCTGGCTCCGCACCTCCGGGGCAGCATCGGGGTCTCGTCCCACGGTGTGCTGCACGGCGACGATGGCAGCGATCGCGACGACGGGCAGGATGCCGACGAGTGCCAGGTCACCCACGAGTATCACGCCCACGGCCACGATGACGAAGCCGAGCAGAAGACGTGCAGTGGTGGACGACATTACGCACGAGAGTACGGGATCGAATGCGGTCGGGCGGCGGAACTCCGCCGCCCGACACATCCCGTGCATGTGAATCGCGATTCGTCCGGTATGCGTCCCGAGCCTGCGATCGCGGACAGGAAACTTTCGTGTCCGCGTCCGCGTGGTCGGGACGTATACCGTCTGAGAGGAGGGAAGGCCGACCGTGCAATCGTCCGCTGAGCAGCGATTCAGAGCGGTGTTCGACGTGCACTACGACGCCGTGGTTCGCTATTGCCTGCGGCGTATCGCGGCGAGCGAGGTGAACGACGTCGTGGCAGACGTGTTCGCCATCGCGTGGCGCAAGATCGATGCCCTTCCCGAAGACGATTCGTCGCTGCCATGGCTCTATGCCGTGGCCAGGAACGAGATCAGAAACCGCCATCGTGCGGCGGCGAGGTTCCGTCGTCTCAGGTCGAGAGTCGGCGCCTTGTCCGCTGCGGATGATCCCGGTCCGGAACCGGTCGTCGTCTCCCGCGCCGAGTACGCCGAGCTGATGAAGGCTCTGCGGACCCTGCGGCCGGACGAGCAGGAGGTCCTTTTGCTGAAGACACAGGAGGAGCTCGATTACGACCAGATCGGGCGCGTCATCGGAACGACGCCCGAAGCCGCCCGCAAGCGGGTGGCCCGTGCAGTGCAGAAGCTGCGCCGCACCGCCGGGATTCCCAACCCGGCGGTGAGCACAGCGACACCCCGTGCGATCGAGGAAGGAGGAGGTGACAGGTGAACGACGCGCAATTGCTCGACCGGCTTCATCGTGCCGATGCGTACGCATCCGGGACGACGCTGCCCGAGGTGATCTGGTCGGCGGACCTGGCCCTCCGCGAGATCGAACGGAGAACGACCATGTCCGAACAGACGACCGAGACACGACGACACGCAACGGAGACACCCGGGGTTCCCCTGCCACCGAAGACCAGGCTCCGTGAGGCCGATCGGAACCGCCGCAGATGGCTCATCGGCCTGGCGGCCGCTGCTGTCGTGCTGGTGGTGGGACTGCTGGCAGCGTTGTTGCCGTCCGGTGGCACGCCCACGACGACTGTGACCCCGGTCACCACCGAAGCGCCGACCACGACCGCCGCCCCCACGACGACTGCGGCGCCGGCCACGACAAGTACCACGACGACCACAGAGGCGCCCTCGATCGATCCGGTCGAGGCCGAGGCGCTGGCATTGCAGTTCTACACCGACTTCAACAGCGGCGACCTGGATGCTGCCCTTGGGGTGTTCGCAGAAGACGCCAGCTTCGGGTTCCGGTTCCCCGGTTCCGCCATGGAGACGTATACCCGCAACCGCCAGTACGAGATCTTCGCCTGGAATATTGGACAAGGCACCGAGTACGAGACCCCGACCTGTTCGGTGGAGACCCTGGGTGATCCGATCGTTCTGGTGTGCGCTGCGACCATCTACGACGCCCCGGGGCGCGTTGCCGACATCGGTGGCGTTCCCGTCGACGCCCGCATCACGATCGGCGAGGCCGGTGTGATCGGATACGTCGAGACGTACACCGGCCAGGACTTCAACACTGCGAGCGCCCGGTTCGACATCTGGATGGACGAGACGCATCCGGGTGTGCTCAAGGAGATCGACTTCCTGGCGTGGTCGAGTCGCGATGAGGCGCGCACCGACGGCGAGGAGATGGCGAGACATGCAGCTTTGTGGCAGACGTTCCTCACGGAGAACGGGTGCGACGATGCCCGCTTCATCTGCCCCTGAGCCGATACATGAAACGGGGAAGGGCGCCGACGGGACGGCGCCCTTCCCTTCGTACATGTCCGCTTCCGTCCGCCTCTCCGACAGTGTCCGGCGTAGGGTTGAAGTATGACCTGGCATGTCGACGTCGCGGGCACGAGGCTGGCGTATGACGTCGTCGGTGATGGCCCTGCCATCGTCTGGCTCCACGCCGGGATCGCCGATCGGTCCATGTGGGAGCCGCAGGTCCTCGCCTTCTCCGATCGGTACACCTGCATCACTCCCGACATCCGTGGGTTCGGCGACACCCCCGTCGGCAGCGTGCCGTTCAGCCGCCGTGACGATCTCGCCGCAGTGCTGGGTGCCGTGGGGGCCGAGACGGCGACGTTCGTCGGCTGCTCGATCGGCGCCGGATTCGCCCTCGACTTCGCCATCGAGAGACCGGAGAGGGTCGACAAACTGGTGCTGGTGGGGGTGACCCCGGCGGGGTTCGATCATGAGCCGGACCCGGCTCTGGTCGAGTGGTGGAAGCAGGTCGACGAGTTGATCGAGGCGGGCGATCTCGAAGCCGCGGGCCGGCTCGAAGCGAGGATGTGGGTCGACGGACCCCGCCGACCGGAGGGCTCGGCGCCCGACTGGCTCCGTGAGAAGGTGGTGGAGTGGTCGCTGCCCATCAACCGCGTGGAGGATTGGGGTGATTCCACTCAGCTCGACCCGCTGGCGATGGAGCGGCTCGGCGAAGTTCGCTCTCCGACCCTGGTGATCGTGGGGCTCGAGGACGCCGAGGTCGTGATCGAAGGATGCCGGGCGACCGAGGAGGGGATCGACGGTGCCCGGCTCGCTGTGCTCGACGGCACGGCGCATCTCCCCAACCTCGAGGTGCCCGAGATCTTCAACGCAGCGCTCGTGGAGTTCTTCGCCTGACCGGTCAGCCGGTGCTGCTCGGCGAGTCGGATCGGTGCGAATCGTCCGACGATCGCGACCCGTCGACCGCATTCGTGACGGCTGCGGCTGCGATCACGAGGATGAGCGCGGCGACGATGGCGGCTTCGAAGTCGAGATCCAGCGCCATGATGCCCATCCCGGCGGCGACGCCGGTCGTCGTGAGCGCAATCGTCAGGCGGACGACACGATCGAACGCCAGGCCGGCCGCCATCGAGACGCCGGCGGCGATGAAGATGGCGCTCCCCGTGAGCTGCGCAACGGGCGCCCAGCCCGGACTGTCGAGGCCGGTCACCGCAAGGAGCGCGAAGAGACCGGCGTAGAACCCGATCGCCCCGGCGAGCAGTCCAACGGCGAGGACGAGAATGGTGCGGGGTGTGGTCATGCCCTTCCTTCCTCTCTCTGCACCCCGTCCATACCCGGCCCGGCGCCCACGCAAACGGTGGCCCCTCAGCAGGACTGCGCCGTCGGCTCGTATCCGAGTGAGTGGAGGTGCTCGGCGATGAGGCGCGAGCCCTCGTCGCTCGGATGTGGGCCATCCCTGAGGAGGGCGGAGTCGGTGCGCTGCATGTAGTCGTCGCCGTTGAAGAGCGCACTGGCATCCGTCATCAGGATGCATCGCCCGGCAGACTCGACTTCGACGAGTCGGATGTACTCCGCCATGGCCCCGACGAACACCACGAACGTCTCCGGGTCGCTCTCACGAAGACCGGGGTAGAAGTGGTCGATCGCCCAGGTTCCCGCGGGAGCAGTACGGATCACCGTGTCGTCCCCGGTGGTCGCCGTTGCTGCGTCGAGGAGCTCGTGGAGGTGGAGCCTGAAGTTCTCGAGGCTCGTCCGGATGCACTCCTGGCCGTCGTCACCGCCGCACGTGCCATCGAGGTAGGAGCCGAAGGCCCTGGAGAAGACCCAGCCTGGCCTGGGTTGTACGACAACGATGTCCGCATCTGCCAGCAGCGCCTGGTTGGCGGGCTTTTCGATGACCCGGAGCAGGTCGGCGCATGCAAACGAGCACGTGGCGCCCCCAACCTGAACCTCGCGCCCGAGCGCTTGTCCGGCGAGGGCCGCGTACTGGGTGGGCCAGCCGCGCCTGGCGGCGAAGCTGTCACCGAAGGCGAGGAGCAGCAGCGGTTCGGGCGGCAGGGTCGTGGTCGTCGACGTGGTCGTGGCGGTCGTCGTCGGTGCCCGGGGCGCGACCGTCGTGACGGTGGTCGTCGGCGCAGTCGTCGATGTGGCTGGTCGATCCTTGCCCGCGCTCGTGGCGCCACCGCACGCTGCGGTGAACACGATCAGTGCAATCCAGAGTGATCCTCTGCCGGTTCGGCGCCTGCGCATCGTGGTCCTCCTCGTTCGACCGTCACCGCCGCATCTGTCCGGATCGAGGGACATCCGGACAGATTGTTTGCGAGAGTGAGGGTGTATGTCCGGCGACGATCACGAGACCTTCCGTGCGCTCTATACGACGCACTTCCCGGCCGTTCTCGCCTACTGCGCCCGCCGGATCGGGCGAGACACGGCCCCCGACGTGACTGCCGACGTCTTCACCGTGGCCTGGAGAAAGCGAGACACGATGCCCGATGCGGAGTTCGTGCTCCCCTGGCTCTACGCCATCGCATCACGCACGCTGGCGAACCATCGCCGCTCCATGCGGCGGCGCGCCGGCCTCGCCGAACGTTTGCGGGGCCTTGCCCGAAGCCCCGAGCCCGGTCCGGACATCCAGATCGTGAGGCGTGAGCAGGACGATGCCGTGATGCGCGCAGTCGGCAGGCTCCGCGCCACGGATCGGGAGACGCTGCTGCTCTCGGCATGGGAGGGTCTGTCTGCGAGTCAGATCGCAGTCCATGCCTCCATCTCCGTATCCGCTGCCGAGAAGCGGCTCACGCGGGCCAAGCATCGACTCGATGCCGAGCTTCGCCGGTTTGAAGGCGGCTCTCGGACGAGCGCCCCGGTCGTCGAGAAGGGGGGTCTCGGATGACGCAACGGCGCGGATACGATCGGCTGGTTGCGATGAACCCGATCCCGGATGCCGAGGGCTACGCCGCCGAGCAATTCGGTGCAGCCCCGGTCGGTGACCTCGAAGCCGTTCTCGGCAGGCACGACGAAGTCCGGGCGACTCGTCGAACAGGCACCCGACCTGCCGTGGCCGTCGCCGTGTTCCTGGCTCTCGTCGTGGTCGGGGTCGGTGCACTCGTCGTCGCCACACGCAACGATCGGGCGCCGGTCGGGAACGATCCCGTCGAGGTCGTCACCGCGTTCTTCGACCGATGGAACGAACGTGACGTGGAGAGTGCGCTCGAGCTCCTGGATCCTGAGGTCACCATCAACGTCGGCTTCAACTCGCTGCCCGAGCTGCGGGGTCTGATGGAGTACGCCGCCGCGTGGGATGCCGAAATGGTGGTCGATTGCAGAGCTGCCGAGCGCCCCGGCTCGGTGGAGTGTGATTGGGCATGGAGCGCGGCGAGTGCCGCTGCGCTCGGTCTCGAGGGGCCCAACCCCCGCCGGTTCCGGGTGTCCGAGGGACGGATCACCTCGCTCGTGACGCCGAGTTATGGCGGGCATGAGAGCGCCGTCTCTGCATACGCCCGGAGCGTCGATCCGGGTGGCTTCACCGCAGCCTGCGATCCCGAGGGCGCCGTGTCGGTGAGCGCCTACGGGTTTGCGTTCGACGCGGACTGCGGGCGGTTCCTGGCCAATCTGGAGGAGGCGTTCATCGAGCAGCTCGATTCCGGGTCCTGAGCGTGTCGGTCAGGGCGTCCGCCCGCTGAGCCGCAGGGTGATGCGTGCGCCTCCGAGCGGGCTCCGGGAGATCGAGGTCGAGCCGCCTGCCACCGACACGATCCGGTGGACGATGTCGAGACCGAGGCCGGTCGAGCCGGCACCGCTCACCCCACGCGCCGCCGCCGCCTGAGGAATGCCGGGCCCGGCGTCGTCGACATGAACCCGCGCCGTGTTGTCGTCGATCTCGACGGCCACCGCATACGGTGTCCCCTCCGGGGTGTGGGTGAACACGTTGCCCAGGAGGGCGTCCAACGCAGCGACGAGATCGGCCCGACGAAGCTGAACGAGCAGCTCGCCGGCTGGAGGGTCGAACGACGCACGACGATCCTGTTCCTCGGCCAGCGCCTGCCAGAACGCCACCCGCTCCTGGACGATCGCCACGAGCGGCGCCGGATCCGCCAGCGACCCGGTCTCGGGTCGTCGCGTCTCCTCGATGACGCCATCGACCGCTTCCTCCAGAGATGCGAGGTCGGCAAGCAGTCGTTCTCGCTCCTCGGCGGCGGCCAGGCCGTCGATGCCGAGCCGCATCGCCATCATCGGTGTCCGCAGTCGGTGGGAGAGATCCGCCGCGAGCTCGCGCTCTCTCTGGAGGAGCCGGCCGACGTCCTCGGCCATGCGATTGAACTGGCGTCCCACGGTCTCGAGATCGGGCGGGCCCGACGGCTCGACCCGTGAGTCGAGATCGCCGCTCCCGATGCGGCGTGCGGCATCTGCGAGATCGTCGATTGGCTGGCGCAGCGCCTTGCCCATGCGGTCGGAGAGTGCCATGGCGAGTGCAACCAGACCGAGGCCCAACAGGCCCAGCACCACCCATGCCGACATCACGCCCCGCATGAGCTCTTCGTCAGGCACGAACACCCGCACGACCGAGATGCCTTCGGGACCGAGCGCGGGGGCGTAGACCGCTTCCCCTCCCGAGAGGACGGCTCGGCCGGCCGTGCCCGACAGCGGGAGCGAGACGTCCTCGTCGACGAGGAGCGGTTCCCCGATGACCTCTCTGCTCGGGAGGATGACGCTGAGGATCCGGTTCGTGCCGGTGATGAGCGACCTCGCCGCCGGGCCCAGATCTTCGTCGTCGGCCGTCGTCAGCGAGAGCGCGAGGACCTGAGCGTCGTTCTCGGCGCCGGTGACCGCACGATCGTGAGCGAGCTCGCGGACGACCACGGCGAGCGGGATGACGAAGGCCAGGGCGATGAGCAGCGAGGTGGCGGCCGACAGCAACGTGAGCCGGCGTCGCATCAGGCGCTCGGGTCGACGAACCGGACCCCGGCGCCGCGCTTGGTGTGGATGAAGCGGGGCTCGGCCGCCGACTCGCCGAGCTTGCGCCGAACCCACGACAGGTGCACGTCGAGGGTCTTGTCGGCCCCTCCGTAGGGTTGACGCCAGACCTCGGCCATGAGCTCGCGCTTCGGCACGACCCTTCCGGCATTCGTGGCCAGGTAGGCGAGCAACTCGAACTCCCTGGAGGTGAGCCCGATCGACTCGCCGTGGAGGTATGCCTCCTGTGCTTCGAGGTCGATCGTGAGGTCGTCGAACTCGAGGCGAGGGTTCTCCTCCTCGGCGCCGTGGCGTCGCAACACGGCGCGGATCCGGGCCTCGAGTTGGGCGACGCCGAATGGCTTCACCAGGTAGTCGTCCGCGCCGAGGTCGAGGAGCTCGACGATGTCTGCTTCCGCGCTCTGCGCAGTGGCGATGACGATCGGCACGTTCGACACGGCGCGGATCATCTTCAGCACCTCGACACCGTGGATGTCGGGCAGGCCCAGATCGAGGACGATGACGTCCGGGTCCTCGTTGATCGCCGCCTGGACCCCGGTCGTGCCCTTGGCGGCGGAGACGACGCCGTGCCCACTCGCCGACAGCATGTTCGCCAGCCGTTCGCGGATGGGCTGTTCGTCCTCGATGAGCAGGATCGTCGCCATGCGCGCATCGTACCGACGGTGGCGTCGTCGCCGATGCCGGCGAGGTCGGGATTCGGCTCACCTAGGACTGCGCCAACGCGCGCTTAGGGCTGGGCTAGGTCGGCGTCATCGCAGCCGTGCCGGAGAACGATGAGTCGTGCGGGGTCCATTGGGCTGCGGTGGCTGGTCGAGCTCCGACGTGATGCTCGCAGCGAGGTGGACGTGATGCTGCAGCGAGGTGGGGGGGCGTATTCCGCCGAACGAACCGTGTGACGATCGATGGATACTGTCCGATCTGCCCGGAAACCTCTTGAACTTTATATTTCTTTATAATACGATGGCCTCTCGCTCCTCAGGGCAGGCCATGACGAACCCAGAAACGACCACGCCCCGGACCCTCTCCGGACCATGCCGCAGGCCGATGATGCCGGCTGCCGACGACAGACCGGCCGATCAGCGGGTCGACGGCGCAAGTCCGGGAGCGGGCTTGCGGGACCTCGAACGCCCGACCTGGGTCGTGCTCGAAATCCACATCGCCGCATCCGGCGCCTTTCGTCGAGGATCCGGGCCCTCCTGCGGTGCACAGCGCGCCATCGAGGACCCGTTCGACCTCGACGCCCATGTCTCCCGTTTGCGATCGTGGATCGGTGCAGGGAGCGGAGGACGCGAGCGCTTCGCAGGTCTGGCAGGCGCGGAGCGCTGATCCCAGGCCCGAGGGTGTACGCTGCCGATCGCCAGAATCGAGGCGCAGAAGACATGCATTCACAGAGTCGAGGCATATCGCGCAAGCGATCTCGCGCGGCAGTCGTCGCCGCTCTGGTGATTCCGCTCCTTCTCGTGCCCGTGTCAGGTGCCCACGCCGCCGCGTGTTCGGCCTCGTCAATCACCACCTCGCGGGTCTCCACATCTGTCGTCTATATCGATACCGGCATCTCTCCGGAGCTCACCGGGTCGTATGCGGGCTATGCGATCACCAACAACGGCCCGGCGATCGCCGACGCCTGGGCCGAGCTCGGCAACTTCACCGGTGGTGTCGTCGGTCTCGCGCCGAACGAGGACGGCCGGGTGCACATCGGCCCGCTCGGGGCCGGCGAGACCACCCACGTCTACTTCTACCTCACTGCGTCGGCAGAGACGGCGGTGGCACAGACCCATGAGCTCGCCATCTACGAGGGACGTCCCGATCTCGGAACACGGATCTGCGAGGACGGCTATTCGTTGACCTCCCAGGAGACCATCAAGGCCTCTGCGAACAAGGTCCAGACGGTGGTCGCCGGACCGAATCCGGCAGTCCTCGGTGGCGTCATGACCATGACGGTCACGGGTGCGACGGGGAAGGTCGGAGCAGACGGCGTCTTCGCCGCCACGCCGGCCGTCGACCCGCTGTGGCCGGCGGATGCCTACGTACTCGTCGACGTCTCGATCACGTTCGAGACCGTGGGAACGTTCAACGACACGCTGCTGGTGGATGGTCTCGAAGGTGTGAGCGAGGACTACACGGCGTTGTACACGTTCGTGGCTGCGGGCACGACCGCCGCGCCGACCTCCGTCTCACCCGTCAACTACATCGCCAGCGGCACCCAGATCAAGCACACCGACACGAGCGGCTACACCGCCAACCTGCAGCCGATCCTCCCCACCGAGAACAAGCTGCAACTCACCAAGTCGGCCAACCCGACGCAACTCCCCGCCACCGGCGGCAACGTCGTTTACACGGTCACGATCACCAACACCGCGAACGTGGCT
>CAYFYC010000021.1:44608-46633 GCA_964347305.1 uncultured Acidimicrobiaceae bacterium
ATCACCGGTCAACTACATCACGAGCGGGAAACAGATCAAGCACACCGACACGGGATCGTTCGCATCGCTCGAGCCCATCGATCCTGCCGACAACCAGACGACGCTGGCGAAGACCGCATCCCCGACGGCGTTGCCGGAGACCGGAGGCACGGTCAGCTACACCGTGACCGCCACCAACGGCTCCGGTGTGGATGTCACCCTCGACGACTTCGTCGACGTGCTGCCCGCGGGAGCGACGTTCGTGACGGGATCGGCGACGTACGACGGCTCGTCGATTGCCGACCCCTTCATCTCGGGGCAGACGCTCACCTTCGTCGGGGTGTTCGGTGTGCCTGCCGGTGGTTCGGTCGAACTCGAGTACGCCGTCGACATCCCCGCCGTGGCCGGCTCCTATACGAACAGCGTGACAGGTCACGTGGGCAACGATGCCATCGACGTCACCGCCGACACGACGGCCGCCGACCCGGCGCAAGTGACCGTGACGGTGGCCGCTCCAGCCACCGATGCCGACCTGTCGCTCGACAAGGTGGATGCGAGCGACCCCGTCGTGGAAGGCGACGACATCACCTACACGCTCACCGTGATGAACTTCGGTCCCGATACCGCAGCGGATGTCGAGGTGACGGACACGTTGCCGGCGGGTGTCGTGTTCGTGTCCGCGACGCCCGACCAGGGGTCGTGTGCGGAGGCGGGGGGAGTCGTGACGTGCGATCTCGGATCGGTCGCCATCGGCAGCGTCGACATCGTCATCGTGGTCGAGGCGGCGGTAGCCGGTGACCTCCTCAACGAGGCGTTGGTCACCACGACCTCGACCGATGCCGTGCCCGGCAACGACACGGCATCCGAATCGACCACCGTGACGTCGGCCGCAAGCCCTCCGGTCGCCATCGGCGACTCGGCGGTCGTCAACGAGGACGGGTCGGTGGTGGTGGATGTGGTGGCGAATGATTCGGATGTGGATGGGAATCTGGATCCGACGTCGGTGACGGTGGTGTCGGGTCCGTCTGATGGCTCGACGTCGGTGGATCCGGTGTCGGGTGAGGTGACGTATACGCCTGATCCGGATTTCAACGGTTCGGATTCGTTCACGTATGAGGTGTGTGACACGACGTCGCCGACGCCGTTGTGTGACACGGCGACGGTGTCGGTGTCGGTGACGGCGATCAACGATGCTCCGTCGGCGGTGGATGACCCGACGTCGGTGACGGAGGACACTGCCGAGGTCATCGATGTGCTGGCGAATGATTCGGATGTGGATGGGAATCTGGATCCGACTTCGGTGACGGTGTTGTCGGGTCCCACGCATGGTTCGACGTCGGTGGATCCGGTGTCGGGTGACGTGACGTATACGCCTGATCCTGACTACACCGGTCCGGACTCGTTCGTCTATGAGGTGTGTGACACGGACGGGGCGTGTGACACGGCAACGGTGTCCATCACCGTGAACCCCACCTCAGACGCCCCGGTCGCTCGCGACGACGCCGCAGTCGTCGGTGAGGACGGGTCGGTGGTGGTGGATGTGGTGGCGAATGATTCGGATGTGGATGGGAATCTGGATCCGACGTCGGTGACGGTGGTGTCGGGTCCGTCTGATGGCTCGACGTCGGTGGATCCGGTGTCGGGTGAGGTGACGTATACGCCTGATCCGGATTTCAACGGTTCGGATTCGTTCACGTATGAGGTGTGTGACACGACGTCGCCGACGCCGTTGTGTGACACGGCGACGGTGTCGGTGTCGGTGACGGCGATCAACGATGCTCCGTCGGCGGTGGATGACCCGACGTCGGTGACGGAGGACACTGCCGAGGTCATCGATGTGCTGGCGAATGATTCGGATGTGGATGGGAATCTGGATCCGACTTCGGTGACGGTGTTGTCGGGTCCCACGCATGGTTCGACGTCGGTGGATCCGGTGTCGGGTGACGTGACGTATACGCCTGATCCCGACTACACGGGTCCCGATTCGTTCGTGTACGAGGTGTGTGACACCGATGGGGTGTGTGACACGGCCACGGTGTCGATCAC
>CAYFYC010000022.1:0-29376 GCA_964347305.1 uncultured Acidimicrobiaceae bacterium
TGCGGAATCGAACATCTTGATGCCGAGGATGTCGTACTCGCGGCTGTTGCCCGCCCCGAGTGGCTCGGTCATCGTCGAGATTCCGATCCCGAGCAGCCGGCCCCGTTGCTTGGCCTCTTCCTTTTGTCTCAGGAAGTCCTCGTAGCCGATGGCCTCGAGCCCCACGTCGAGACACTTCCCGTACTGGCCCGAGTCGGTGAGGAACCCGAAGGCGGTGCGGTGCGGGAAGTCGTCGTCCCTGACGAAGTTCTTCCTGCGGAACTCGGCCTGGTCCATCCCCAGGTCGTCGGCCGCCGCCTGCACCATGCGCTCCTGGAAGTACATGGCCTCGGTCACCCGGAACGAGCAGCGGTAGGCCACTCCGCCGGGCGCCTTGTTCGTGTACACGCCACGGGCCGTGAGGTGTGCGGTGGGAATGTCGTAGCACGCAAAGGTCGAATGCATCAGCCCGATCTTGAACTTGCTCGGCTGGGCGTCGGCGAAGAACGCACCGTGATCGGAGTCCGTGTGCATCCGCACGCCGAGGATCTTCCCGTCGGATCGAAGCGCCATCTCGCCTTTGAGGTAGATGTCCCTCCCGAACCCGGTTGACATGAGGTTCCCCGACTTGTCCTCGATCCACTTCACGGGCCGCTCGAGGAGGATCGAGGCGAGAATCGATGCCACGTAACCGGGGTAGACCGGCACCTTGTTGCCGAACCCGCCGCCGATGTCGGGGGACACGATCCGGATCATGTGCTCCGGCAGCTCGGCGACGAGCGCCACTGCGGCACGGATGATGTGCGGCGCCTGCGTCGTCATGTAGACCGTCAGCTTGCCGGTCGAGCGGTCGAAGTCGGCGATCGACCCGCACGCCTCGATCGGAGAGGGATGCGACCTCGGGTAGTGCATCTCGATCTGCGACACGACATCGGCTTGGGCGAACGCGGCGTCCGTCCCGGCACGATCCCCGACCTCCCAGTCGAAGATCACATTGTCGGGCTGATTGGCCTTGTCGTCCCGAATGAGGGGTGCGTCCGGCGCGAGCGCCTGCGCCGGGTTGACGATCGCCGGCAACGTCTCGTACTCGACGTCGATCGCCTCACACGCATCCTTGGCGATATAAGGATCGTCGGCGATGACACACGCGACTTCCTGCCCCTGGAAGCGGACCTTGTCGGTGGCCAGCACTGCCTGGGTGTCATAGGACAGGGTGGGCATCCAGGCGAGGTTGCGAGCGGCCATCATCTCGCCGGTCAACACGAGCCGCACCCCTGGCAGGTCCCAGGCCCGTGTCGTGTCGATCTTCTTGATCCGGGCGTGGGCGACCGGGCTCCTCAGGATCTCCATGTGGAGCATTCCGGGCAGCACGATGTCGTCGACATAGTTGCCCTTGCCACGAATGAACCGATCGTCCTCGACGCGGCGACGGCTGGAGCCGAGCCCGCCGATCTTGAGTTCGTCCAGGACCATCAGGTCTCCTCTCCCGCGCCGGGATCCGAACGGAGTCTGTCCCCCGCCCACAACACGGCGTTGACGATGTTCTGATATCCGGTGCAGCGGCACAGATTGCCGGCGAGTGCCCAACGCACGTCCTCTTCCGTGGGATTCGGATTGCGGTCGAGCAGGGCCTTGGCGGTCATCATCATCCCCGGGGTGCAAAAGCCGCACTGGAGCCCGTGCTCGTCCTTGAAGCCCTCCTGGATCGGGTGGAGTTCGCTCGGACCGGCGAGACCTTCGACGGTCGTCACCTGGTGCCCGTCCGCCTGGACTGCCAGCACGGTGCAGCTCTTCACGGGTTCGCCATCGAACAGCACGGTGCAAGCACCGCAGTTCGTCGTGTCACAGCCCGTGTGCGTGCCCGTGAGCTTGAACCCCTGACGGATCAGATGAGCGAGCAGCAGGCGCGGTTCGACGTTGGCGGTCCGTTGCTCGCCGTTGAGCTCGATGGTGATGCGTCGGGTCGGCACGTCGCCGGCCGGGCCCGGGGTGATCTCCTCGAAGAGGCTGGTCATGTCAAGCTGCCCTTTCCGATGAGGAGGCAACACGGTTCAAGATGCGCGTCACGAACGTGTGGACGATGTGCTTCTTGTATTCGGCGCTGCCCCGATGGTCTCCCCTGGGCTTTGCCACTGCGGCGGCGAGGTCGGCCGCGGCGGTGATGCGGTCGGGAGACAGCTCGCCACCGACGAGGGCAGCTGCGGCCTCCGCTGCGTCGACGGTCTTCGGACCGACGGCGACCAGCCCTATTCCGGCTCGCGCCACCACACCGTCCTTCATGTCGACGCTCACGGCCGTGGCCACGGTGGCGAAGTCGCCGATTCTCCGCTCCAGCTTCAGATAGCCGCCCTTCGGCACGCCGCGAGGGGCAGGGACGGTCGCCTCCACCCCGATCTCGTTGTGGGCGAGGGCATTCTGGAAAGGTCCGTGAACGAGATCCGCCGCCGCGATCGTTCTGCGGCCGGCGGGACCCTGCACGACCAGGCTGCCGCCCAACGCCACCATGACAGCCGCCCAGTCGCCTTGCGGATCGGCGTGACACAGTGAGCCCACGAAGGTGCCCCGATTCCGGACGATCGGATCGGCGACGAGTGCGGCAGCCGCTGCCATCGTCGGCTGCACGACCTTCAGCTCGGGCGAGCGCTCGAGCGCTGCGTGACGAACCAGGGCCCCGATCTTGATCGAGCCGTCCGATCCGAAGTCGAGGTAGTCGAGACCAGGGATCTCGTTGATGTCCACCAGCATCTTGGGTGACGCGAACCGGAGCTTGAGCAGAGGGATCAAGCTCTGCCCACCGGCCAGGACTTTGGCCTCACCCGCACCTTCCTCCAGGAGCTGGACGGCCTCCTCGACCGACTTCGGAGCCTCATATCGAAACCTCGGTGGATACATCGTGCCTCCGTTGACGGATGAGATCAGGGACGGTACGGCGCCTGCGTGGCCGAGTCGGGAACCGCCACTGGCTCCGCTTCGGCGTCCGGATCGGGCCGCCGGTTCTGATGCGGGGGCCATGGACCTTGCACGGGTTGACCCGCCACCTTGAAGTACTCGGTGAGCTGGGGCCAGGCCCAGATCGTCGGGCTCGCCCCTTCCTTCGGTGCGTCCTCGATCAGCTCGAACAGACGCGGGTTGCCGGGGCTCCTTCCTGAGGACTCAACAGCCACTGCAGCTCCTTACCGAAGGACGCGAGGAAACGCGCCTGGTGACACCTGACACTAGCCAAACTGGTCCTCCGCCTGCTGGGCGGGCGGGCGACCGAAGTTCGCGACCCGAGGTCCCGGACGTGCGCAGCCGTCAGCCGAAGTGGCTCTCGAGGATCTCGGCAGCAGCAGGTGCGAGCGCGTCCCAGTCGGCTCCGGGCAGCTTGGAGATCGTCACGAAGTCGGCCGTGAGGAACACGCTGGCCACGCCATCGAGGGAGAGGAGGCGCGAAGCCAGCGGATCGTCGGTCTCCTTGCCGGCGACGAACGTCGCCGGACCGCCCACATCGGTGCCGACCGTGAACTTCAGGGCATTCGGATTCGGGGTGTTGGCGACCGTTACCGGCATCTGAACTCCTCGGACGTCTTCGCGAGATCGTAGCCTGGGCGGATGCCGACCGACCCGACCCCGATCGTCCTCGCCGTCGACGTCGGTGGCACCTTCACCGATGCCGTGGCCTGGGATGGCTCGAGCATCACCACGGGCAAGGTGTCGTCCACTCCTACCGATCAGGGCATCGGTGTCACCGCCGCGGCGCGGCGTCTCTCACCGGAAGCCCAGATCCTCCTCCACGGCACAACCGTGGCGACCAATGCCCTCCTCGAACGTCGTGGCGCCAGGACCGCGCTCGTGACCACAGCCGGGTTCGAGGACGTCATCGAGATCGGACGCCAGGACCGGCCCGCCCTCTACGACTCGTTTGCCGATCGGCCGGTACCGCTCGTCGCACCCGAGGATCGCCACGGTGTCGCCGATGGCGCTGTCTCACCTCCCGGCATCGCAGCCGACGTCGAAGCCGTGGCGGTGGTGCTGCTCCACGGCTATCGAAACCCGGATGCAGAAGAGGCGGTCGCCGAGGTCATCGCGGCAGCACGACCAGACGTCCTCATCGCGCGCTCCAGCGCAGTGGCGCCGGAGTTCCGCGAGTTCGAGCGGACTTCGACGACCGTGCTCAACGCGTATCTGCAGCCCGAGGTGCAGCGGTATCTCGACAGGTTCGCCGACCGACTCGCCGCCGCCGGCATGCGTCCCCGGCTGGCGGTCATGCGCAGCTCGGGTGGCCTCATCACCCCTGAGGCGGCCGGAGCGCTCCCGTCTGCGATTCTCTTGTCCGGTCCTGCCGGCGGCGTGGTCGCCGCCGCTGCCATCGGCGACACGCTCGGTCACCGATCGGTCATCTCGTTCGACATGGGCGGCACCTCCACCGACGTGTGCCGGATCGAAGACGGTGCCCCGACCGTGACCTACACGCGCCCGGTCGACGGCTTCCCGAACCAGATGCCCTCCGTGGCCATCAACACCGTCGGAGCGGGCGGAGGCTCCATCGCGTGGATCGACAGCGGTGGATCTCTGCGGGTGGGACCGCAGAGCGCAGGCGCCGAGCCCGGCCCCGCTGCCTACGGGCGAGGTGGACGCACGCCGACCGTCACCGACGCCAACGTGGTCCTGGGCCGGATCGCAGACGACCTGGCCGACGGGCTCCACCTATCGGAGCAGGCGGCGCAGGAAGCGGTGGCGACGGTGGCCGAGCCCTTCGGCGGAGATGTGGAGGCGGCCGCGTTGGGGATCATCACGATCGTCGAGGAAGTCATGGCCGGGGCGATCCGCACGATCACCATCGAGGAGGGCGCGGATCCCCGGAGGTCGGTGTTGATCGCATTCGGCGGCGCGGGCGGCCTGCACGCCGCAGCTCTGGCCCAGCGTCTCGAGATGAAGGCCGCCATCGTGCCACCTCACGCCGGTGTGTTCTCGGCCCTCGGGCTGCTGCTGAGTCCGCCCCGGATCGACACGGTGCAGGGAGTCCTGCTCACGCCCGTCGACGGCAATGCCCTCCAGGAGATCGCTCGCGACGTGGTTCATCGCGCCGGCACCGAGCTCTCGGCCACGACCGGTGACGCCGGCGCAACGAATGCTGCGGTCGACGTGCGCTACGTCGGACAGGCCCACGAAATGACCGTCGACCTGCGCGGTGGCTGGGAGGAGCTTTTCGAGGACTTCACCATTGCCCACCACACCAGGAACGGATTCGCCAGACCCGGCGACCCGATCGAGGTCGTGGCCGTGCGAGGGAGGGCGACCGGTACACCCACCGTCTCGTGGTCGGACGTCGAGCAGACGACGGCGGTGGCTGCCACGCCGATCGCAGGGCGCACGCGAGCGGTGGTCACCGCCGAAGGGAGGGTCGACGCCACCATCCTCCCCCGATCGTCCCTCGTCGTCGGAACGACGGTCGATGGTCCCCTCATCGTGACCGACCCCGAATCCACGACGTTCGTCGCCCCCGGGGAGCGACTGCGCATGCTGTCGAGCGGAGCGCTGGAGATCACATGGTGAACGTCGACCCGGTGACGCTCGAGGTTGCTCGCAACCGGCTGGCCTCGATCGCCGAGGAGATGGGCATCGTGCTCCGCCGCACCAGCTTCTCGCCGAACATCAAAGAGCGCGCCGACTGCTCTGCGGCGATCTTCCTCGCCGACGGCCAGATGCTGGCGCAGGCCGAGCACATCCCGGTGCATCTCGGCTCGATGCCGGCCTCGGTGCAGGCGGTGCTCGACGTCTTTGGGACCGACGCCCCACCCGATGTGCAATTCGCCGTCAACGATCCCTACCACGGCGGAACCCATCTCAACGACCTCACGATCGTGGCTCCGATCCACGTCGGTGGTCGGCTGATCGGTTGGGCCGCCAACCGGGCGCACCATGCCGACGTCGGCGGCGAGGCGCCCGGGTCCATGCCCGCCCATGCGACGACCGTGGACCAGGAGGGCTGCCGCGTGCCGCCGATGGAGGCCTGGCGTGGAGGCGACTGGCTCGATGCGTTCGTCGAGCCCTTCCTCGAGGCCACCCGAACCCCCGACGAGCGGCTGGGTGACCTCTCCGCCCAGACCGGCGCCAACGCCGCTGGAGTCGCCCGGCTCCGCGAGGTGGTCGAGGGAATGGGCCTCGCGGCCTTTGGCCAGACCGCACACGCCCTCCTCGACTACGGCGAGCGCCGCATGCGCACCGCGCTGCGGGCCCTGCCCGATGGCACCCATCGATTCACCGACATCATGGAGTTCGGGGACGACGACCTGCCGATCCAGGTCAGCGTGACCGTCGATGGCGATCGCCTCACCGCCGACTTCACCGGCACCCACGATCAGGTCCCCGGCAACATCAACGCGGTGTCGGCCGTCACGCGCTCCTGTCTCTACTACGCGGTTCGTGTCGCCACCGACCCGTCGATTCCTGCGAACAGCGGCTGCTACCGGCCCCTCGAACTGGTCACGACATCCGGATCCCTCGTCGATGCGATGCCGCCGGTCGCCGTGGCGGCAGGCAATGTCGAGACGAGCCAGCGCATCGCCGACACGGTGCTCGGTGCCCTCGCTCCGTTCGCCCCTGAACGGGTGCCGGCCGCCTCTCAAGGCACCATGAACAACGTGCTCGTCGGCAACGATCGATTCGCCTACTACGAGACCGTCGCCGGTGGCCAGGGGGCGAGACCCGGTCGTGACGGCCAGTCGGGCATCCACACCGGCATGACCAACACGAAGAACACCCCGATCGAGTCGCTCGAACGCCACTACCCGTTCCGCGTGCTCCGGTATTCGATACGGCGTGGATCGGGGGGCGCCGGCGCGTACCGGGGCGGAGACGGTATCGAGAGAGAGCTCGTCTTCGACGAACCGGCCACCCTCTCGCTCATGGGGGAACGTCGCCGTCACGGTCCCTGGGGCCTGTCCGGTGGCGAGCCCGGCGCCACCGGGGAGGACTGGTTGATCCGCAACGGCGAGCGTATGCGACTGCCCGGCAAGACGACGGTCGAGGTCGAGCCCGGCGACCGCCTCGTGGTGCGCACCCCCGGTGGTGGCGGCTGGGGCGCCGCTGGTACTCCTCGCCCGCGGTAACGTGCCCGTATGGGCTTCGCCGAGGAACTCACCGCGATCCTCGGTGCGAGCCGCGTCAAGACCCACCCCCTCGAGCTGCGCGTGTTCGACAAGGACGCCGGTGTCACCCGGGGCCAGGTCGCAGCCGTCGTGTTGCCGGAGACGACCGCTGAGGTCGTCGCCTGTGTGCAGATCGCAGCCCGCCATGGCGTCCCGATCGTGGGAAGAGGCGCCGGTACGGGCTTGAGCGGCGGGGCGGTACCGATCGATCCTGCCCTCGTCGTCGTACTCACCCGCATGAACACCATCCACGAGATCGACGTCGACAGCAAGACGGCGTGGGTCGGGCCCGGCGTGATCAATGCCGAGCTGACGGAGGCGGCGGCGGCGCACGGTCTCCACTACGCACCCGACCCGTCCTCACAGGCGGCGTGCACGATCGGAGGCAACGTCGGCACGAATGCGGGTGGTTTGCACTGTCTCTCGGAAGGCACGACGGTCGATCACGTGCTCGGCATGGAGGTGGTCACCGCCGACGGCGAGGTGGTGATGCTGGGCGGTGCAATGCCCGACCCGCCCGGGCTCGATCTCCGCGGGGTCGTTGTCGGCTCGGAGGGAACCCTCGGTCTCGTCACACGAGTGCTCGTGCGGCTTCTCGACGATCCCCCGTCGACGGCCACCGTCCTCATGGCGTTTCCCACGGTCGAGACGGCCGCCCATGCGGTGTCGAGCATCATCGCGGCCGGGATCGTGCCTGCTGCGCTCGAGATGATGGACAGCGCGATGGTGGAGGCCGTGGAGCGCTTCGTCGCGGCCGGGTTCCCGCTCAACGCAGCCGCCGTCCTCCTCTGTGAGGTGGCGGGGCATGTCGAGGCCACGATGGAAGAGACCGACCTCATCATCTCCATCGCCTCCGACTCGGGAGCGACCGAGGTACGCATCGCACACGACCCCGCAGAGCGGAATCGGCTTTGGCTCGGCCGCAAGTCGGCCTTCGGAGCCGTTGCTCAGTCGGCGCCCGACTACTTCCTCCACGACACCGTCGTGCCCCGCACCCGGCTCGTCGAGGTGATGCGACAGGTCTACGACATCGGCGAACGCCACGGGTTCCACATGATGAACGTGTTCCACGCCGGCGACGGCAACCTGCATCCGCTGATGTCGTTCGATGCACGCGAGCCCGGCGCCATCGACAGGGTCCACGCCGCGGCCGACGAGATCGTCGCGGTCTCGGTGGCGGCCGGCGGTGCGCTGAGCGGCGAGCACGGCATCGGCCTCGAGAAGCGCGACCTCATGGGACAGATCTTCAACCCCGTGGATCTCGACGCACAGGCGCGCCTCCGTGAGGCATTCGATCCGGACGGCATCCTCAACCCGGGCAAGATCCTGCCGCTCGGGGCCCGGTGCTACGACTACGGGCTCACGGCGAACGACCTCGTTGCGTCGGGCGGTTCCTCGTGACACGCGCTCTGCTCGAACACCTGGAAGCGCACCGCATCGACCCACCGCACGGGGCTCCGACTGTGGCCATGGCCATCGAGCCACCGGATCCCGAGGCGGTGGCCGCAGCGCTCGAGGCGGCTTCCCGCCTCGGACGCCGCGTGCTCGTCTGGGGCGGGGGCACCCATCAAGGGCGGGGCGACGTCATGGCGCCGGACGTGCTGCTGAGCACGGCCGGCCTCGGAGGCGTGATCGACTACGAGCCCGACGACCTGACCCTGGTGGTCGGGGCGGCGACGACGCTCGGAGAGATCGAGCGGATGCTCGCCGAGCGCCGTCTGACGGCCGTGCTCCCGGAGAACGAGCCCGATGCGACCATCGGCGGTGTGGTCGCCGCCGGGCTGTCGGGATGGCGCAGGCTCAGGTTCGGCCCCACTCGCGACCGGATCCTGGAGACCACACTGGCAACCGGAGACGGCCGAATCGTGCGCGGTGGCGGTCGGGTCGTGAAAAACGTCTCCGGCTACGACCTGCCCAAACTCGTCACCGGATCGCTCGGATCGCTCGGAGTGATCACGAGCGTGTGCCTCAAGCTGTGGCCGGAGCCACGAGACGCCGCAACCGTCACAGTGGAGAGCCCCGACGCCGTCCATGCCGCCTACCGACCGTACGCCGTGATCGAGACCAACGACGCCACGCGGGTGCTGCTCGGCGGGCGGGCCGGTGAGGTCGCCGAGGAGGCCGCCCTCCTGGGCGGACGAGCGGTCGATGGTTTCGACTACCCGCCGCAGATCGAGGCGGGGCTCGTCTGCAGCATGCTCGTACGCCCGGGGGAAACGGCGGCTGCCGTCACGCAGATCCGCTCGACCGTGCCTGCCGCCGAGTTCCAGGCTGCGCACGGGGTCGGCGAGATCCGCATCGGCGCCTCGGCCGGCGATGCGGCGGCACTCACTTCGCTCCGTGACTGGGCCGAGGCCCGCGGAGGCGCATTGGTGAGAACACACGGCACGGGCTTCGATCCCTGGGGCACGCCGCCCCCGGGTCTGGAGCTGCAACGACGAGTCAAGGAAGCCTTCGATCCGATCGGCATCTGCAACCCGGGCCGTTTGGCGGGCGGTCTGTGATGGCGTGGGTCACCGACGATGCGCCGACGCAGGTAGAACTCGATTCCTGCGTCACGTGTGGCCTGTGTCTCCCCCACTGCCCGACCTTCCGGCTGACCGGTGACGAGACCGCGTCTCCCCGCGGCAGGCTCACCGCGATGGCCGCCGTGGCCGATGGCATCGCGGGCGTCGACGACACCTTCGCCGACATGATGGGCTTCTGTCTCCAGTGTCGGGCCTGCGAGGTGGTGTGCCCGTCCATGGTTCCGTTCGGTCGGGCCATGGAGGGGGCACGCATCGAGATCGCCACCCAACGACCTTCGACCACGCGGAGGCTCCGCCACCGGTTGCTGGATCGTGTCCTGCCGAGCCGGCGACTCCTGCGGCTGGCGACGATGGGCGCCGCCGTCGCGCAGAGGGTCCGGCTCGACCGCACATCCGTCGGGCGTCGGCTCGCCGGGCTGCGTCGGCTGCCCCTGCGGCCGACCAGCAGCGTCGGTCTGCGCACCTCGGGGCATGGAAGGACCGCCGCCGTGCTCGCCGGATGCGTCATGGACCCGTGGTTCTCCGGAGTCCACGAGGCAACCATCGCTCTGCTCCGCCGCGCCGGGTGGGACGTGGTCGTCCCCGAGGCCCAGACGTGTTGCGGTGCGCTCGCCGCTCACGACGGTGCCGCCGCGAGCGCCCGCCGGCTCGCCGAGACGAACCTGGCTGCCTTCGCTGCCGCCGACATCGTCGTGGTGGACGCGGCCGGATGCGCCGCGCACATGAAGGAATACGGCCACTGGGTCGACGGGGGCGACGACCTGGCCGAACGGGTCCGCGACGTCACCGAGATCGTTGCCGCCCACCTCGACGACGGCAGCCTGCCCCGGCTTCCGGAGCGAAACGTCGATGTCGCCGTCCAGGATCCCTGTCACCTCCGACACGCCCAGCGGATCACCTTGGAGCCACGGAACATCGTCGCGGCTGCGGGCTATCAGGTGAGGGAGATCGATCCCAAGGGTCTGTGTTGCGGGGCCGCCGGGCTCTACACGCTGCTCGAAACCGACACGTCGATGGAGCTGGGCAGGCAGAAGGCGGACCAGGTGACCGTGACCGGGGCGAGGATCGTGGCCTCGGCCAATCCCGGCTGCGAGATGCAGCTCCGCAGTCACCTCGGCGGCGGCTACCGGATCCTCCATCCGATCGAGCTCTATCACGAGGCGCTCCTGGAGCACGAAGGCTGATCGAGGATGCAACGAACGACGGCTCAGAGCTCCACGGCGTAGAGGATCTCCATCTCGGTGGCGTAGTTGGCCCGACGTGCCGCCCGCACCAGCCAATCCGAGCCGGGAAGCATCGCCTGAACGCGCTCGGCGCCCTCGTCGACCGCGACGTCCGTGATGGCGCGCATGAGGTCTTCTGCGTCATCAGGACCGGTCGAGAGCCACCCGACCTCGAAGAGCTCGCCCCTGAGCGCACCGAGCACCCAGCCGCTCCGGGCCGACCACAGCGCATCGTGGACTGCGGCGGCCGCCAGGTCGTCGACCTGGAGCCGGCGAAACCTCCAGTCGACTCCGAACAAGCCTCTCCCGGCTCGAGCGAGCTCGCTCGTGCTCCATGCCATGAACGCCGATTCCGCCTCCGACGAGTGAGAGCGCCGCAGCTTCTCGAGTGCACCCACGCGACGTCCGCCATTGCCGGCCGGGAGCGGCGATGCATCGCCGACCTCACGATGGGCCCGCGCGAACTCGGCAACCGCCCGCATCCCCGAGGCCTCCACCTGGCCTCTGGCCCTCTCGTTGCCGGCCTCGACGAGCAGACGTGCCACCACGGCACCACGATCACGCGCCCACTCCCGAAGATGACCGTGCAGACGCTGTCCGATGCCTCTGCGACGGAAGTCCGGGTGCACTCGCGCCCCCTGGAACCACGCTTCGCGTGGAGACAGCAGGATGCCGCGCACCAGCGCCACGACGCGGCCATCGAGCTCGGCGACGACGAACCCGTCGTCTCCGACCCAGTCGTCGAAGGCTTCCGGAACGTAGTCGCCCCAGGCGAAGGTGTCGGACGTGAAGGCGATGACGGCCGGCTTGTCCTCTGGGGCCGCCGGCCGTATGACGAGGTCGTCCATGCCGGCGATGGTAGGGATCAGGCTGCGGGTGAGCCGATCCAGAGCTGCTGGCCGCCGTCGCCACGCTGATCCCAGCCCAACAGCGCCACGCCGTCACCGAGGGGGGCCCCTGAAAACGCATAGAACGAGTCGGGGAGCCCGTCGGCCCCGGAGACCCGCCGCCAGTTCAGTCCGTTCGATGACAGATAGACGCGGAGCTCGGCGTTGAACGGCTCGACGAAACGGCCCTCGAATCCGCCGAACACCTGCTCGAGATCGCGTCCCGACATCTGGAACAGCACATTGCCGTCGGCATCGGTGACGTCATAGTTGTCGCCACTCATCCAGATACGTTCCTGCGAGAACTCGGCGAGCAGCTCGTCGCCGTCGTAGACCCTGATCCCGCCCGTCTGATAGACCTCGACGCGATATCCATCGATCTCGATCTCTTGCGCGGAGCCCAGGCCGAAGTTGTCGCCGACGCTCCACGCCGCCAATCCCGACTCGCTTGCGGCCAGCTGATACTGACCGGCGTCCATGCTCTCCAGGACCGGCTCCCACGCGGACCCGTCGATCGTGCGCCAAACGGCCGCCGACCCGTCATCGACCTGACCGATCGCGTACAGGACGCCGGCCTGGACTGCGACGGCGTTCACGATCAGATCCACATCCGCAACGGCCCATTCTCCTCCGCGTCGCATCCACAGCTGGGGTCCGAAGAGATCGGTCAGCACCACGCCGGCAATGTCGTCACCGGCGCCGACAGACAAGACCCCGCCCGAGGACGGCATCGCTTGCGCCGTCCAGCTTTCGCCGCGATCTGAGGTCGTGAGAACCCGGGCACCCGGGCTGATGAACGCGATCTCCTCGTCGCTCAAACCGAGATCGGACCATGCAAAGAACTTCGCGTTGCCGCCTCGCTCGTCGAAGACCTGAATGCCTTCGGTGCTCGTTCCCCAGCCGGCGTTGCCGACCCCACCCGGCAAGAGCGCCTCGAGAGCGCGTTCGTCGAGCTCGGCGTTCGACTGCACCACGACCATGATCTCGTCGCCGATGATGTCGACTCGCTGCACCCAACTGAAGACCTGGACATCGAACCCACCGATGCTCGCTTGCTGGTCCACCGGGATCGGTGCCTCTACCCAATCGAACCCGTCCGTCGAGATCCACAGCGACACGTTGGAGCCGAAGCCGTCCCAACGATTGCCGGCGACGGCATAGAGACCGTCCGTGGCGGCGGCGCCGACGATGTCCATCTCGCCCTGACCGGCGAACGGCGCCCCCAGCAGCTCCCAGTCGAGTCCGTCCGAGGAACGGGCGATGACGGGCTGTGAGCGCTGGTTGTACTCCATGCCCACGACGATGATCTCGTCGCCCGAGGCCGAGATGGATCTGACGTCTCCGTTGTTGCGAGCGATCGGGAGGCTTCCCGCCGTCCAGTTGAAGGCCACCTCGTCGAGGGTGGGTGGACCTGTGACGACGGTCGTCGAACCCTCCGGCGTGGTGACCCCGGGCAACGCTGCCGTCGAAGTGGACGATCCCGACCCGAAATCGATCGCGCTGACGCCCGCGACGATCCCCACACTTGCGATGACGACCACGGCCACCCCGCCAACGGCACGCACGACCCGCGAGACGAGACCCGCCGTGCGCATGCCCTGCGCCCTGCTGATCGGTTCCCGTAGACCCTCGGCTTCGGCGTCGAGCGCATGGTCGAGGAGCGTGGTCGCATCGACGACATCGACCCCGAGCGCAGCGGCGAGCCGCTGCATGGCTTCGGACCGGCTGGTGTCGAGCGAGGCAGCGTCCAGACCGGTCGCCGCCGCAACCGTGTCGTCGTCCCATTCGAGCCTTCGGGACAGCACGATCGCCATTCGCGGTGCCAGCGGAAGGGCCCTGAACTCACGAAGGGTCTTGCGATGCCCTTCGTCGAGAGGTGCGGTGCGCAGACGGAAGCCTTGGGGAACATCGGCACCGTCCCGTGTCATGCGGGCGATGCGGCGCAGCGCCACCGACATGATCGCGGCCTTCTCGGGTCTCGGGAGCCGGTTGCGAAAGACGCGGGCCTGCCATCCCCGATACGCGTCGTCGACCGTATCTGCAGCAACATCGCGCGAACCCGTCGCCAGGGCGAGCGCAACGTACAGCTCACCCCGATGCGCTTCGTATGCCTCGTCGAATCCCACTCCGACTCCCTTGCTCTGCCATTGAGACGTCGGCGGCGGCTCGCCGGTTCCCGCGAGCATACGCCGGACGTCTGATCACGGGTGATGGGTACCATCGCCTCGTGATCAGAAGCGCCTACCTTCGCGTCTATGTCCCGGCCCAGGCCGCGCGGAGCCGTGCCGAGACCACCCCGGCGACACTCGGGAAAGCCATCCGGCTCACCGACCATCTCGTCTGGAACGAGTCCACGGCAGATGATGCATTCCGGATCAGTTGGGCGGACGAGGTGTACGTGTGTCCCCGCAACCCGCGGCTCCGGATGCTCGAGGCCGCGCTCGCCTTCGCCCGTGCCAACCCGACCTCAGGTCTCGTCCCCCGAGCCGCCGCCGAGCGGATCGCCGGCGAGCTGGCGCGACTGAGGCTGGAGCACCCGGGGGCGCGCAGCCACATCCTGACCTCGCCATGGCACGTGCCGCTGCGCTGGTTCGCCGTCGTCGATCCCGACGAACGCGAGATGTACGACAACGACGGCCTGGCCAGCATCAGATACCGCACGCCGATCGCCTCGGCCAGGGCGCGGGCGGCTCGAGCCGTCGAGATCCTCGACAACGCCGGCTTCGATGACATGGTCATCGAGGACGTACGCGATCTCCACGACTGGATCGAGGGATTCACGTCCGAAGGGATCCTCGAGCTGGACTACGCGAGCACGTCATGGCTCTTCGAGCCGTCGGACCTCGTGCTCGACGAGTCGGCAGCCGAGGTGCATGCCAGCCTGAAGGCGCTCGATGGCCACGACTTCGACCAGGCGGGTCGCTGGTATGCGGCCGTGGCCGGCCGCTGGGCGGAAGCCCAGGCTCTCTCCTACGTCAACTGATCTCCACCGTCCGGCCGTCCGAGGACCCATCGATCAACTGAGAGAGCCCCGGCGACCCGGGGCTCTCTCGCTACGTCGGTCTTCACCCTGCCGGGGGTGTCAGGCCTCGCAGTTGATCGCGTTCTCGACCAGGGTGCAGGTGTCGAAGCCCAGCCCTCCGTCTCCGTCGTCTGTACCGGCTCCGCCGTCGAGAGCATCGTCACCGCGCCCACCGACGAGCGAGTCATCGTCGTCGCCGCCGAACAGCAGGTCGTTGTCGTCGCCACCGACCAGCGAGTCGTTGCCGGCACCACCGAACAGGTTGTCCTCTCCGGCGTGGCCACGAAGGTCGTCGATACCTGCGCCGCCGAACAATCGATCGTTCCCGGCGAAGCCGAGAAGGACGTCGTTGCCGCTGTCACCGGAGAGCACGTCGTCACCACTCCAGCCGTCGATGATGTCTGAGCCCAGACCGCCGCTGATGGTGTCGTCGTCGAGGCTCCCGAACAGATCGTCGTTGCCTTCGCCACCGTTGATGGTGTCGTTCCCGGCGCCACCGTCGATCGTGTCGTCGCCGTCATCACCCTCGATCTCGTCTGCCCCGCCGAAGCCGAAGATCGCATCGCTGCCATCACCGCCGTTGATGGAGTCGTTGCCGGCATTGCCACTCAGGGTGTCGTTGCCGCCTCCGCCGTTGATGGTGTCGTTGCCGTCGCCGCCGTTGATCGTGTCGTTCCCGGCATGGCCGATCAGCGTGTCGTCGCCGGCGCCGCCGAAGATCGTGTCGTCGCCGAGGCTGCCGTTGATCGTGTCGAAGCCCTCCTCACCGCGCAGCTCATCGGCGTTGGCGCCGCCGTTGAGGAAGTCGTCTCCGAGCTGGCCCTTGAGCAGGTCTATGCCGTTGGCGCCGGTGAGCGTGTCGTTGCCGGACCCTCCGAGGAGGGTGTCGTTGCCGGCACCACCGCGGAGGATGGCGTCCTGGTTGCCGCCGTCGAGGAAGTCGTCGCCGTTGTTGCCGCTGAGGACGTCGTCGCCGAGACCGCCCTGGATCGTATCGGCGTCGAGACCACCCAGCACGAAGTCGTTGTCGGCACCACCGTTGAGGTTGTCGGCACCGGCGAGACCGCGCACCTCGTCGTTGCCTGCCTGACCGTTGATGGTGTCGTTGCCGTTTCCACCCTTGATGAAGTCGGGGCCGTCGCCACCGAGGATCGTGTCGTTGCCCTCACCACCGAGGATGGTGTCGGCTCCACCGTGCGAATTCATGAAGTCGTTCCCGGCCAGACCGATGAGCGTGTCGTTGCCGGCGCGTCCGAGGATCTGGTCGTCACCCGTTCCACCGGTGAGGACGTCGTCACCGTCACCCCCGTCGACCACGTCGTTGCCGAACCCGCCGTCGATGGTGTCGTTGTCGTCGTCACCCTGGATGTTGTCGGCTGCTCCACCACCGTCGATGGTGTCGTTGCCGGCGCCACCGCGCAGGACATCGGGACCTGTGCCACCGTCGATGATGTCGGGACCGCCGTTGCCGTCGATGGTGTCGGCGCCCTGACCTCCCTGGATGTTGTCGGCGCCGCCGTTGCCCTCGATGTTGTCGTCGTCGTCGATGCCGGCAACGCCCGTCGGACCACCGATGATGACGTCGTCGCCCTCACCGCCGGAGATGGTGTCGTTGCCCTCGCCGCCGCAGATGATGTCGTCGCCTGCGAAACCCTCGATCGTGTCGTTCCCGCCACCACCGTGGATGACGTCGGGACCGGGTGTTCCCACGAGGTTGTCGTCACCGGGGGTTCCCGGAATCGTGACGGCTTGTCCATTGCAGAGATGCCCGGCAGCGTGCGCGACCGTTGGCAGCACCAACACCATCGTCATCGCAAGCGCGAGCACAAGACCTGTACGAGCTTTCGCCATTCCCTACCTACCCCTTGTTCTTCGACCGGACCGCAGCCCATTTCGGTCATGGCAACGGCCAGGACCGCGCGTGCGCGGGTCTCCTACCGCCGTCGATGCTATTGGACTTCTGGAGTTACGACCATGGCGGTTTGGCCGCTGCACGAAGTGACTAGCCAGACATGGGAGTCTCACAGGGCGCTGCGGATGGCCCACAGATCCGGGAAGACGGGTACGAACAGCGTCGTCCGCAGGTAGGCGGCGCCGTCGGAGCCACCGGTGCCGATCTTGGTGCCGATCGTGCGCTCGACCATCTTGACGTGCCGGTATCTCCACTCCTGCAGCCCCTCATCGAGATCGGTGAGCAGCTCGCAGAAGGCGGCGAGCTGGTGATCGGTTCGGTAGATCTCGATGAGTGCGGCCTGGACACCGGGGTCGGGCCGCGTTGCGGCCTCGGGTGCGCCTTCCGGCGGTGACACCTGCCATCCCGCACGCCGAAGAAACCCGACGAACCGCAGCCACAGCGACGGCTCGGCGAGACGCCGGGCGAGCCGATCGTGACCGGCCATGCCCTCGAACCGCTCCAGATGGGCGGGGTCCTTGTGACCGAGGGCGAACTCGAGCTCTCGGAACTGGGCGGATTCGAAACCGCTGGCGTTCCCCAGGAACGACCGGAACGAGAGGAACTCGACGGGTGTCATCGTCTCCAGGACGTCGAGCTGTGCCACCAGCACCTTCAGGATCTTGAGGATGCGTTGGAGCTGGTGGGTGCCGCGGTGGATGGCATCGGCGTCGATGTGCCGCATGAGCTGGTCCATCTCGTGCAGGACCTGCTTGAACCACAGCTCGTAGACCTGGTGAACGACGATGAAGAGCATCTCGTCGTGCTCGTGTGTCTCGGAGCGATAGCGCTGCAACGAGAGGAGCTCCGGTATCTGGAGGTAGTCGTCGTACGTCATCTCCATGGCCGCATCTTCGCAGGTCGCGCCCTTGGTAGCCTCCGTCGATGCCGCACCCGCCTTCCGGCGCACACCCTCCCACCTCCGTCCCTGCCGCCGAGGTCGCGATCGATGTCGAGCTGGTGCAGCATCTCCTCGATACACAGCACCCGGACCTGGCGGATCGTCCCCTCGCCATCCATGCCGAAGGCTGGGACAACCTCACCGTGCGCTGTGGCGACGATCTCGCCGTCCGTCTGCCGCGACGCAGGCTCGGTGCGGAGCTGATCGACGTCGAGACCCGATGGTTGCCGGAGTTGGCTCCCAACCTCCCGGTCGCGGTGCCGGCCGCGATTCGCGTCGGGAGGCCCACCGATCGCTATCCGTGGCGGTGGTGCGTGGTGCCGTGGATCGAAGGAGACGAGGCGACGCCCCACTCGTTGCGATCAGATGCGGCTCGGGGTTTCGGCGAACTGCTGCGCGCCATCCACTCGGTGCCACTGCCCGCGGATCCACCACACAACCGCTTCCGTGGTGGACCGCTGCGGGATCGGAGCCGGGGCGGCGACGGCCCGTCTGGATCGGCTCGAGCAATCGGACGATGGGCTGCGAACCGACGTTGCGCGCTTCAGGCAGATCTTTGCGCACGGTCTCGAGACACCCGCCAACGAGCCGGAGACCTGGCTCCACGCCGACCTCCACCCGCGCAACGTCCTCACGATCGCCGGTCACATGAAAGGCGTCATCGACTGGGGCGACATGTGCGCCGGTGATCCCTGCACCGACCTCGCCGCCGCGTGGCTGTTCTTCGAGCCCGAGGATCATCACGCCATCTGGGACGTTTATGAGCCGACCACGCAGCTGCTGGATCGGGCGCGGGCATGGACGGTCGCGTACGGAGTCATGCTGCTCGAGGCGGGGATGGGCATGGACCCCCGACTCGAAGCGGCGGGACGAGCCGCTCTCGACAGGATCCTCCGTTAGCGTCTGCTGATGCGAGTCACCGTCACTCAGCTCGACGCCACCGCTCTCGACACGGAGTGGGCGGCGCTGCGCCACCACACCTCGGACCGGAGGAGCGACTTCGTATTGCTCCCTGAGATGCCCTTTTCCACCTGGCTCGCCGCCACCCGGGACGTCGATCCCGGCGCCTGGGCTCGAGCCGTCGACCGGCACGAGACGTGGATCGATCGAGTCGGCGAGCTCGGTGCGGAGGTGGTGGTGGGCACCAGGCCGGTCGTCGATGGCGACCTACGGTTCAACGAGGCGTTCGTCTGGACTGATGGCGCCGTGACACCGTGGCGGCGCAAGACGTATCTCCCCGACGAACCCGGTTTCTGGGAGGCGACCTGGTACGAGCGGGGACCCGTCGACTTTCCGACCGAGACCACACCGTTCGGCCTGATCGGGACTCAGATCTGCACCGAGATGTGGTTCTTCGAGCACGCTCGCGAGTACGCCCGCGATGGCGTGCGGCTGCTCACGACACCGCGAGCGACCGAGGGCGCCACCGTCGAGAAGTGGCTGGCGGGAGGCCGGGTGGCGGCGGTGAGCGCCGGTGCCTTTTCGCTGTCGTCGAACCACGCCGGCTCCTACGGTTCGGTCACGATGGGGGGTCAGGGGTGGGTCATCTCTCCCGACGGCGACGTGATGGCGACGACCACGAACGACCGGCCGTTCGTGACGCTCGACGTCGATCTCGACCTGGCCGATCTAGCCAAGTCGACGTATCCGAGATACGTGGACTCACGTCCGATCTGAGGATCAGAAGGCGCTGAGCCGCTCGGTACGCTCGGCGCGCGCCAGGCTCATCGCCAACGCACGAGCGCCATTCCTCTTGATCGCCGTCCGGGCGACGACGTCGGCGACGGTGTTCCACACCCGCTTTCGGAACTCCGGGCTCGGGATGCCCACGCTCTCGGCGAGATCCTCCGTGTGCACGACGAGTTCGACGAGCCGGGTCTTCAGGTACTCCGACAGACGAATCGCAACGGAGCCACCCACCGACAGCGACCGATCAGCATCGAGACCACGGCCGCGGAGATCGGCGAGCGCCTCGCGGAGCGTGGCGACGAGTTCGTGCTGGCCGCCGGCGGCGGCTTCCTCGCTACGTCCGCGCACGTGACCGTGGAACTCACTCGCGACGGGATCGTGGTCGGCCAGCACCTCCGAGAAGTAGCCCGCCGCATCGACGAACTTCGGGCCGCCTCTGGGTGGCTCTGCATCGAGGTAGTCGCGCACGGTCACCACGGCGCGCCCGAGATGCGCTGCCAGCGCATCGACGTGATAGCCCTCGAGGACCGACTCCTCGTCCCATCGACGGCCCACAGCGGGATCGGCCAACAGATCCACGACCACCTCTGCGGCCTCCAAGAAGAGCGTTGCGGCGTCTGCCATGTGCGCAATCCTATGCCGATCGCCACCCCCCTCCGGCGGTCGAGCCGGATCGACATCGACACGACGGTCGTCACGTCGGTACGGTCCTGACGACGATCGACCCCAGGAGAAGCGATGTGGGTTCTGTTCCACGTGCCGTGCCCGACCCCTGACGGCCAGACGGCTCGTGACCTCTACGAGAAGCGGGTCACAGGGATCACCACCGACATGCAGGCCAGCGCAGAACGCCACGGCTGCCGGTTTCATCGGGCGTGGTACACACACGACGGTTCTGCGTTCTATGCCCTCGCGATGTGGGAGTCCCGCGAGGGAGCGGGCGCCTTCTTCGACGAGTGGGACATCCAGGACGAGCCCGGTGAGGTGGCGATCCTCCTCGAGGGGGACGTGGGTCTGGTGCCATCGCCATAGTCGGGGTGCAACCGACGGACAGCGTGTGGGGTTCTCCATGGTGAAGCATCGTCTCGGCAGGAGTACCGTCCGCTTCTCATGACCCGCATCCTCACCACGAGCCGCGGCTCGAACGTCGAGAAGTTCTCGGCCGGCGACTGGGGGCTCTTTGCGAGTGTCTCCCTCATTTGGGGTGCGTCGTTCCTCTTCATCGACGTGGGACTCGACGCCTTCCACCCCGGCCTCGTGACCTTGATGCGGGTGGGCTCGGGAGCCGCGATCCTCGCACTCGTCCCAAGGGCGCGGCGCCGCATCGAACCCGGCGATCGGCCTCGCCTGGTCGTGCTGTCGGTCATCTGGGTGGGCGTGCCCTTCACGCTGTTCCCCGTCGCTCAGCAGTGGATCAACTCGGCGGTGGCGGGGATGCTCAACGGCGCCGTGCCGCTCTTTGCCGCCATCGTTTCGGCGATCATGCTGCGGCGTCTTCCCCGTGGAGCCCAGGCGCTCGGCCTCGTGGTCGGGCTCATCGGCGTCGTCTCCATCAGCGCCCCGTCCGCGGGCGACGGTGAGAGCCAGGCGCTGGGAGTGGCTCTGGTGCTGCTGGCGACGGTGATGTACGGGCTGTCACTCAACATCGCGGTCCCGATGCAGCAGAAGTACGGATCCCTCACGATGATGATGTGGATGCTCGTGCTCGCCACGATGTGGACTGCTCCCTACGGCATCTTCGGCATCACCCGTTCGTCCTGGTCGCTGTCCTCGTTCGTGGCCGTCCTGGTGCTCGGTGTCGCAGGCACGGGTCTCGCTTTCGTGATCATGGGCTCGCTCGTCGGCAGCGTCGGTTCCACCCGGGCATCCTTCATCACCTACGTGATTCCGGTCGTCGCCCTGGCCCTGGGCGTGGCCTTCCGCGGCGACGACGTCGCCTTCGTCGCCATCGCCGGCTCGGTGCTGGTCATCGCCGGGGCACTTCTCGCCTCCCGCCGCGAAGCCTGAAACGCGAGAGAGCGGCCCCGGTGGAGGGCCGCTCTCTCTTCAGCTGACGGGAGGAAAGGGAGGGAGGGAGTGTCAGCTGCTGGGGAGGAGGACTGCGTCGATGACGTGGATGACACCGTTCGATGCCTGGATGTCGGTGGTCACGACGTTCACGGAGCCGTTGAGGACGACGCCACCGTCGACGATCTCGATGGAGATCGGGCTGCCTTCGACCGTGCTGGCCGAGCTGAGCTCGACGACGTCGGAAGCGACGACTGCGCCGGACACGACGTGGTACAGCAGGATCTGGGAGAGCGCCTCAGGCTGCGCGAGCAGCGAGTTGATGGTCTCCTCGCCGAGGGCTGCGAACGCGTCATCGGTCGGGGCGAAGACGGTGAACGGACCCTCGCTCTGCAGCGTGCCCACCAGGTCGGCGGCATCGGCAGCGGCGAGCAGGGTCGTGAACGAGCCGGCCTCGGTGGCGACGTCGACGATAGTGCCGGTCTCGGCGGCGACGGTCGTGGTCGTGGTCTCGGCATCGTCGCCACCACAGGCGACGGCTACCAGTGCAAGCGCCATCAGGACGGCGGCAAATCGGAAGCGCTTCATGAGAGTTCGTACTCCTTGTTGGTGGGTTCTCTGTGTCGAACCGGGTGTTTCTCTCCCGGCTCTCGTGACATCTACGGAGCACCTCACCGATGCGGATGACACCGGATCAGAAATTGCCGAGGAGCATGGCAGTGAGCCTGAGGGGCGCGGCTCGACTCATGAACGGCTGTTGCGCGAGCGGAGCAACAAGACACCACCCGCGGCCACGACAGCGAGCGCGAGCAACGTGAAGACCACACGCGACGCCGTCGAGTCGTCGTTTCCACCTGCTGCGGACACCACGGTCGTCGTGGTGGTGTCGCCATCGTCCGGCTCCGAGGTGGCCGGCACGGAGCTTGGGGGCGCATCCGTCGACGCAGTGATGGTCGTCGGGGCCTCAGGGATCTCCACGGGCTCGATGTCGAGTCCCGGTGGGAGTGCGACGGCGATGCGAGCACGCACCAGGCCCTCGATCGGGAGGATCTCGCCGGTGCCGAGGTCGACCGAGTCGTAAGTCGAACCCTCATTGAGACCGACGAGCGCGACCCTGGAGCCGATCGCCATGGGACGGAAGATGTCCGTATTGGCGACGCGGGTCAGCAGGACCACCTCTTCCCCATCGAATCTGGACAGCTCGGCGACATCGGCTTCGAAGTCCGAGACACCGATGACGTAGCCACCACCGGATGCTGCGAGATAGGAGGCGAAGCCGCGAGCGGGCAGCGGCTCGCTCACGGAAGAGCCGTCGACGAGGTCCACGACGAGCAGACGATCGACCTCGGCGAAGAACCAGTTGTCGCGGCCCATGGGCCGGTTGCGGGCGAGCATCACCAGGGCAGACCCGTCATCGGACAGGACCATCTTCCAGGCAACGTGGCTCCCGGGCAGAGCGACGCTCTCGAGAAGCTCGCCGCCGAGATCTCGCGTCTCCAGCGTCCTTCCGTCGATGCCAGTCACGGCGTAGAACCTGCCGGCATCCACATCGACCGCGGCGGTGCGTGCGCTCCCGGCGTCGATCGCAGCGAGCTCGTTCCCGTCCCACAGCATCAACGTTGCCGGACCCGGCAACTCGGCACCCGAGCGCGAGTCCCACACCCCGGTCGGAAACAGGAACGATGCAGAGCGACCGTCCGCGGCGTGACAGGCGAGATCGAAGATCCAACGGAAGCCGTTGAGCGGCCGCAGATCGGTGATCTCGACATCGATGACCTCTGAACGCTCGATCTCGAGCGTGGCGACGTCCCTCACCTCGAGCCGGGCCCGACGTGGCCCCGTCACCGGATCACCGACCGGTTCGAGCACTTCGACGATCTTGCGTCCACCCGGACAGACTGTCGCGGCGGCGAGCCGACCGTCACCATCCGCGTACCGCAACAACTCGCCGGACTCGTCGACCACGGCGATCCGAGCCGGGCCGATAGTGGTTCCCACCAGGAAACCCGGTGGTCCTGTGCCCGTGCCCACGGGCAACGGTTCGAACTGGAATCGAATCGTGTCGGCGCGATGTGCTCCGCCGCATGAGCTGACGACCGGGCCGGATTCCGTCGGGCTCACCGTGAAACCGACCTCACGCCCATCGGAGAAGTCGATGCCGCAGTCCGCCTGACCGAAGCCGGTGCGGAGTTCGACGAATGCCGGCACATCGCCCTTGTAGACGTCGACGACCTCGATCTCGAGCACGACCCGCCACAACCCATCGGACACCTCGTCACGTCCGATCTGGCGGCCGACGAACACCCAGTCATGCGTTGCGATGTCGTCCTCGACAGGGCCGCGCGGCGCACACGAACAGGCCTGCGCGGTTCCCATCAGCGTCGGGGCGAGCAGCGGGAGGGCCACCGCGACGATCACGCCCACGGCAAGCCTTCTCCACCGAACACGATCCACGGTGCTCACGCGTTCCATGCTACGGGCAGGGGCGAGAGGCGCCTGCCGAACGGTGACGGTCGGCATCCGAACCAACAATGCTCATGAAATCAACGATTGACTTTCACTCTGTGTTTCATATTATTGATATCTAAATGAATATTATTGAAACACAGCAGCACCAGCGACCCCAGTGGGTGGATCAGCTCGAGGAGGAGGATCTCGCCTTCCTCAAGCGCTTCCTGCTGGTGTCGGGGACGCTCAAGGAGCTGGCGAGGCAGTACGGGGTGTCGTACCCGACCGTCCGGCTTCGGCTCGACCGGCTGATCGAGAAGGTGCGGCTCATCGACGAGTACCAGACGGAGTCGCCATTCGAGCAGAGGATCCGCCTGCTCTATGCCGAAGGCCGGATCGACGACAGGGCATTTCGGGATCTGTTGACGGCGTATCGGGACGAGCGATCGGAGACATCATGATGACACGGAGCGTGCTGGCAGGCGTGCTGCTTGCACTGACGCTGGCCGGACCGGCGAGTGCCCAGGCGGTGGTCACGGCCATCGACTGGTCCACGACGACTCCGCTCAGCGGTACCGTCCAGGACGGCGTGGTCGTGATCGACGCAAGGCCCGGCACCCACCCAGTCACGATCATCGCGTCACCGCAGCTCACCGGAGCCGACATCCTCGTCACCGTGGAGGTCTCCTGGGACGGGCTCGACCCGGCCGGCTACATGGAGTTGTGGGCGGTGCTGGATGACGGCAGCCGCTTCTTCTCGCGCACGCTCGACAGAGACGGCGTCGGGGTCATGAAGTCGAGCGGCAATGGCACGCTGCAGCTGCCGTTCTTCCTCGACGGCACGGTGCCGGCGGCGCTCGAACTCAATGTCGTGCTTCCCGGTGGTGGACTCGTGGAGGTGGGAGCCGTCGAGTTGATCGACTTCGGCGTGTCCGGGCACCCCGAGCCCGACAGCGCCTGGTGGACGCCGGAAACCGCCGGCATCGCCGGCGGTGTGGGCGGCGCGTTCATCGGTCTCCTCGGTGCGCTCGTCGGAAGCCTCGCCTCACGCCAGAGGGCCCGAGGGTTCGTGATCGGCACCCTGAAGGCCGGTGCCGCAGTCGGTGTGGTCCTGCTCGGTCTCGGTCTCATCGCGCTCACGACAGGTCAGCCGTACGAGGTCTGGTTCCTCCTGCTCCTGACCGGGATCATCATGGCCGCAGTCTTCGGAGGGCTCGTCGGCCAGGTGACCGCGCGCTATGAAGCCACGGAGCTCCAGATAATGCGCGCCCACGACCTGGTGTAGATGCCGAACGCTGTCCCACCCCGCCGACTCGATCCGGGTTTGAACGCACAGGACCCGCCCTGGTGACCGGGCGGGTCCGCGCGTGGTCGCAGTCGACTACTTCTGGCTGGCCTTTGTGACCATGAAGGTCCAGTCATCGAGGAAGAAGAACGTATCCGTGTTCGTGCTCATGGCCTCGACACTGAACGTGTGGAGACCTGGACCCACGTCCGCGACGTACCGTGTCATCGAGTGCGACTCCCACTTGTCGTTGCCGGCACCATCGCTGTCGAAGGCGAAGTCCGAGCCGACGGCCGGCGTCATCTCGACGCCGTCGATGAGAATCCGGATGGCGCACCAACCGGCGTCGGCGCCGTCGCACCACGACTCCGCCGAGAACTCGGCGATGAAGGTCTTCATCTGATTGTTGGGTACGGCCATGTCGAAGGTCGCCCCCGTCACCGGAACGAACGTGTTTGACTGCGTGGACCAAGTGGAAGTCGACGACTTGATCCTGATGTTGTTGACACCGTTGGTCACGGTGGCATCGAAGGCTGCGTAGGCGCCCACGGCACCAACGGTCAGCACAGCCACAATCACACCGACAACGCCGAGGCGCTTCTTTCTGGTCATGGGTCCTCCCTCGAGTGAGCGGCCGACACGGTTCAGTCGACCCACACCGAACCTACGCGCAAGAACCCGACGCTGGCGAGGCTTCTCGAAGCGCACAGCCGCACGCGAGAAACCCCCGGCGTTTGCCGAGGGTTTGGATGGTGGTCAGGGCCGGCGTCGATCCGGCGACCTCCGGTTTTTCAGACCGGCGCTCTACCAACTGAGCTACCTGACCGGGCGACGATGAACGCCCGGACCTTGGGCCCGGGCGCAGCGTCTGGCGGGAGCGACGGGATTTGAACCCGCGACCTCCGGCTTGACAGGCCGGCGTGAACTCCAGACTTCACCACGCCCCCGGAGTTCCTTGCGGAACCGGGTGCCCCCAGGGGAATTCGAATCCCCGTTGCCGCCTTGAAAGGGCGGAGTCCTAGGCCGCTAGACGATGGGGGCTCGGACGGGCCGAGATGATACCCACCTGCCGGCGGACATCGACCGGACCGCCGGAGTATACCGCTACCGGCGCCGCCTGGACTCTCCGATCAACCCGCCGACCACGACACCCAGATGCCGTCGCTGACGAGCTGTGGCGCACCGCCCTCGAGCGACTGGACGAAGATGCCGGTGCCACCACCCGTCTGCGCCGGATACGCGAACGCGGAGGAGTCCGGCGCCCAGAGCTGCATGGAGAGGGCGTACTGCTCGAAGAACGGAAGGATCTGCCGGACGAACTGCTGACCCAGGACGAGCGACGGATAGACGGACACCTCTCCGGTTCGGGCATCCCAGATCTTCCACGAAGGACCGGCACCGTCGAGATCCAGGTCGAAATAGAGGATCTTCGAGCCGTCGGGCGACCAGAAGAAGGCGACGATCTCGCCCTCCGCCACCGGCGTCACGTCCCCGGTCCCGACGTCGACGACGACGAAGGCGCCCCAATCGACGACAGGGACGGTCGGGTCGGTGACATCGATGATGTCCGGTTCCTCGCCGACCGGTGCGACATAGACGGCGATCCGCTCGCCTGCCGGGTCCGCCACCATCTGGGTGTTCGACGCCATCGAGACGAGCGGTCTCGTGGCACCGCCCGGATCGACGATCCGAAGCTCGAACGCGTCATCGGCCCGCGCCACGTGGCTGATCCCGCCGAGCGTCCAATGCGGCACGCTGTACGGGCCGACTTCGACGTCGAGAGCAACGGATGGCACGAGACCCTCCGCCACGCCGACCTCGGTGTCCGAGGCGTGGACGGCGATGCGATTCGCGGCCGGGGCCCAGTCGAAATACAACGGCGCCCCTGAGCCGACGGTCGAGAAGCCTTCGGGGCCCGTTGCCGGCGCCACGTCGACCGCGAACACCGTATCGGGATCATTGCGCAGGATCGCGATGCGCGCTCCTCCGTCGTCCCACTGGAGATGGAACGGGAGCCCTGCCACCGGCAGTCGCTTCGCTTCCCCCAGGTCTTCGACGATGACGACGAATGCACCCTCGCTGGTGCCCTCGGCGAACGCGAGAAGGCTCCCGTCTGGCGACCACACCGGCAACTGATGAACGGCCTGGAATCCGTTCACGGTGACCGGGCTCTGGCCCGTCCCATCTGCTGCAGAGATGATCACTTCCCCACTGAGATCGACGATCGCGAGCCGGCCCGGAGCATCGATCACGACCGGAGGGGCCATGGGCTCGTTCGTCGTGGTGCTCGACGTCACGTCTGGAACCGTGGTCGTGGCAGCCACGGTGGTCGTGGTGGTGTCGAGATCGGGGAGTTCCACTCGCTCGGGTGCGGCCTGTGTGCAGGCGGCGGCAACCACGGCGATAACCAGCAGGAGCGAGCGTCGCGGCATCCCCGGAGCGTAGGCCCGGATCGCACACTACGAGCCGGTTGAATGGCGCGCGGCCCGCGGTACATTCACGCCATGACGTACCTCCACCCGCACGCCGCGCCCTTCCGCTTCGAGGGCTCACTGACCGACGAGGTGGTCTTCCTCCATGGCTGGACGGGCTCTCCCGCGCATCTCCGCCCGCTTGCTCGTGTCATCGCCGACGCCGGCTATTCCGTGACCGCACCCCTCCTCGCCGGCCACGGCACGACCGAGCGCGACATGGTCGGCACCACGTGGCGGGAATGGCTCAGATCGGCAGCCGAGGCCGCTCAGGAGGTGATCGACCGCGGAAACCGCCTCCACCTCGCCGGGCTCTCGATGGGCGGTGTGCTGGCCCTCCTGATGAATCCGACCTTCCGTGGTGCATCGATCACGACCATCAACGCACCCATCCGTGTCCACAGCAGGCGATCACACATCGCCTGGCTGGTGCGAGGCTCGGATCGGATCCGCGAGCTGCCGCCGGACATCCCGCCCGACGACGAAGTCGCCGAGTACTGGCAGTCATACGACGATCAGCCGGTCGGGACGGCAGCGGAGCTGGTCGATCTGATCCGTGCGGCTCGCAAGAATCTGAGCCGAGTGACGGCTCGGGCGCTCATCATCCAATCCGAGGCGGATGAAACGGTGCATCGCGAGAGCGGCCAGATCATCTACGACGGCATCTCCAGCTTCCAGAAGCGTCTGCTGTGGCTGCCGACGTCTCGCCACGTCGCCACCCTCGACAGCGAGCGTCATCTCATCGCAGAGGCGATGCTCGAGCACCTCGCTGCGGCAGCGGCCGTGCCGCGCGTCTGACGTCTGGTTCACCCCGCACGTCGAGGGCCTCGATCGCCAGATCGCGCCGGCGGCGGCATGCTCGACGGTGACATGGTCGAATCTCGACCCTCTCCTGACCTGCTTCGGCGCCAGCCGGAGATCCGACAGACCGGAGGCGACACGCGAGCGCCAGGCTGCGGTGCCCGGCGCTCGCGGTCACGTGGGTTTGCGCAGCCGGATCTTGATCCGATAGATGTCGTTCTTGCACCAGCGGTAGGCATCCATGTAGTGCTCGCCGAGCTTGATCGCGACGACGTACCCGATCTTTCGCTTCATGCAGACGATGGGCCACTGGTGATCGGTGACGAGCATGAGGAGGATGTCGGTCTCCTCGCCGTCGACGAACCCCTTGCTGAAGGGCGCCATGTGGCGGTTGGCGATGGTGATGAGCCGCTCCGGCGTCCACAGCGCGTAGGCGAACATGCCCATGACGGCGTCGGGGATGACGGGTGTCGTCGCCTGGATCTCGAACGGCGGCTCGTTGAACACGTGACCTCTCCTACGGCAGTTCGGGGCCATTGGCACCGTGCGCCCTCTACCTACGAGATCCTACGATTGAAGCACCCGAGCGAGGAGTGGTACGTGGCCGACCAGCAAGCGATCGAGAACCTGCTCACCGAGGATCGGGTCTTCCCTCCCTCCCCGGAGTTCGTGGCCGAGGCGAACGCCACCGCCGCGATCTATGACGAGGCCGAGGCCGACTTCGAGACCTTCTGGCATCGACAGGCTCTCGACCGCGTCACGTGGTTCGAGGAGCCGACCGAACGGCTCGACGACTCGAACCCGCCCTTCTTCAAATGGTTCGGAGACGGCAAGCTCAACCTGAGTTTCAACTGCCTCGACCGCCACCTCGCCGATGACGGCGACAAGGTCGCCTACCACTGGATCGGCGAGCCCGGCGACACCCGCACCATCACGTACCGCGAGCTCCACACCGAGGTGTCGAAGTTCGCCAACGGGCTGAAGTCTCTGGGTGTCGGCAAGGGCGACCGGGTCGCCATCTACATGGGCATGATCCCCGAGCTGCCCATCGCCA
>CAYFYC010000022.1:29386-43707 GCA_964347305.1 uncultured Acidimicrobiaceae bacterium
GTCCGCACCTTCACCTACGCGGAGCTGCGCGACCGGGTCGCCCGGTTCGCCGGCGCTTTGGCGGGGCAGGGCGTCGGCACGGGCGACCGCGTGATCATCTACATGCCGATGATCCCGGAAGCAGTGATGGCGATGCTGGCTTGCGCCCGCATCGGCGCCATCCACTCCGTCGTGTTCGGTGGCTTCTCGTCGGATGCGCTGGCCGAGCGCATCCTCGACGCCGACGCACGGGTCGTGCTCACCCAGGACGGCGCCCATCGTGCCGGAAAGATCGTGCCGCTGAAGGCCAACGCCGACATCGCGTTGCAGCGGACCCCGGACGTGTCGTCTGTCGTCGTCGTGCGGCGGACCGAGCACGGTGTCGACATGGAGGACGGTCGGGACATCTGGTGGCACGATCTCGTCGCCGATCAGTCGCCCGAGTGCGAGGCCGAGGTCCTCGACGCCGAGGATCCGCTCTACATCCTCTACACGTCTGGAACCACCGGCCGCCCGAAGGGCATCGTCCACACCCAGGGTGGGTACCTGACGGGAGCGACGACCACGCACAGCCTGGTATTCGACATCAAGCCGAACGACGACGTCTACTAGTGCGCCGCCGACATCGGATGGGTGACGGGCCACACCTACATCGTCTACGGGCCGCTCGCCAACCTCACCACGAGCGTCATGTACGAGGGCGCCCCCAACTTCCCCGCGCAGGATCGGCTGTGGTCGATCATCGAGGAGTACGGCGTGACCGTCTTCTACACGGCACCGACGGCCATCCGGGCCTTCATGAAGTGGGGTGACGAGCATCCGGCGAAGCACGACCTGTCATCGCTCCGGGTGCTCGGTACGGTCGGTGAGCCCATCAACCCCGAAGCCTGGATGTGGTATCACGAGCACATCGGCGGCGGGGCGACACCGATCGTCGACACCTGGTGGCAGACCGAGACCGGCGGGATCATGATCAGCCCGCTGCCCGGCGCCACCCCCACGAAGCCGGGCTCGGCCACACGACCGATGCCGGGCATCGCCGCCGACATCGTCGACGAGGAGGGCAATCCCGTGGCCATCCCGGGCGGGGGCTTCCTCGTGCTGACCCGACCCTGGCCACACATGGCCAGGACCATCTGGGGTGACGATCAGCGCTACATCGACGTCTACTGGTCGCGCTTTCCCGGCAAGTACTTCCCCGGTGACGGCGCCAAGCGCGATGCCGACGGGTACTTCTGGCTGTTGGGTCGAGTCGACGACGTCATGCTGGTGTCGGGTCACAACATCTCCACGATGGAGGTCGAGTCGGCCCTCGTCTCCCACCCGGCGGTGGCGGAGGCGGCGGTCGTCGGCCGGAAGGACGAGCTGACCGGCCAGGCCATCGCTGCCTTCGTGACGCTACGCGGCGACCAGATCGGTGACGAGCACCTGATCAAGATCTTGCGCGAACACGTCGCGGCTTCGATCGGCCCCATCGCCAAGCCGAAGTCGATCGTGTTCACCAACGATCTCCCCAAGACCCGCTCCGGGAAGATCATGCGTCGGCTGCTGCGCGACATCTCGGAGAAGCGACAACTGGGCGACGTCACGACGCTGGCGAACGCCGACATCGTCGACGAGATCGCCTCGAAGGCGGCGACCGGGGGTGATTGAACGACGCCACGTGTTGAGGTAATCGGCGACAGCTGGTTCAATCGCGCGACCGCTCGATGTCGACACGTGGTGCGGTGAACACAACGGTGGGGACGACCGGCAGCGCTGCGCCGGTGTCCACCGTGGGAAGAAGGAATGTGGTCCTGCCCGTGAGGCGGAGTCTCCGAAGTGTGGTGCGGCTCGCCATGGCCGTGCTGCTCGTCGCGCCCTTGCTCGTGGTCGGCGCCGCACCCGCCTCTGCCGCCACCGCGACCGTGGCATTCCAGGGTGCGGCAAGCTCGTCCGGTGTCGAGTCGGGCACCGTACAGGTCGGGGTGGTCCTCTCGACGGGGGGTGGCAACCTGCTCGGCGCCGTCACCGTCCAGATCACGACCGGCGGGACGGCAACGAACGGCACGGACTACACGGTCCCGAACCCCAGTCAGGTGGTGTTCGCTGCTGGTAGTGGTGACGGCACGGTCATCCAGTACAACGTGACGGTGACGCCCGACTCCGTGGACGAGAGCAACGAGACCGTCGTGCTCGGCTTCGGCGCGATCACCGATCCCTCGGACGACGTCACCGTGGGTATTCCATCGCAGCACACGGTGACGATCACCGACGACGACACCCGCGGAACCACCGTCTCACCCGCATCTCTGTCGGTGACGGAGGGCGAGGCGGGCAAGGTCTACTCGGTGTCGCTCGATTCCCAGCCGACCGCCGCAGTGACGATCACGCCGTCGTCGACCGACGGCGAGGTGACCATCACTCCCCCGTCGATCACGATCCAGCCCGTCGACTGGGAAACGAGCGCCGACTTCACCGTGACGGCCGTGGACGACGCCGCGATCGAGAACCCCCATCCGGACGACCTCATCACCCACACGATCTCGGGTGGTGACTACACCGGCCAGATCGTCGACGACGTGCCGGTGTCGATCACGGACAACGACGACTTCACGGTGTCGATCGCACCCGGATCGGCCCCCGAGACGGACGGACCGTCCTCGGTTTCCTTCGTCGTGTCGGTCTCGCCGCAATCGCCGAACCCGATCGACGTCGACTACACGACGGCCATCGGAGGCATCAACCCGGCATCGGCCGCCGAGTTCACCCTCGAGAGCGACCAGGTGACCATCCCGGCCAACACCCCGTCGACCACCATCACGGTGTCGACCGCAGGTGACGACGTGGACGAGGACGACGAGACGTTCCTCGTCAACCTCGATTCGGTGACGATCGGCGTGATCGGCACCGGTCTCGCCACGGGCACCATCCAGGACGACGACTTCTCGCCTGTGGCCAACCCGGACGCCTACGGGGTGGTGAAGGGCCTCAGCATCACACGCAACGCCGCCAACGGCGTGATTCGGAACCTCTTCGGGGCGGACAGCGACGGCGACGACGACATCACCACCCTCACCGCCACGATCGTGGACGGTCCGGACCACGTGGTCGACGGGCTCTTCACGCTCAACCCCAACGGCTCCTTCACCTACAACCACGACGGGTCCGACGCACCGATCGACAGCTTCACCTACTTCGTGACCGACCCGGGTGGCAACGAGTCCGACACGGCGACGGTCACCATCACCATCGACCCGAACAACGCCCCCATCGTGTTCGCCGGCGCCAATCGGTTCGGCCCCGAGGGTTCCGAGATCACCGTCGACGCCACCTTCACCGACGAGGACGGGGACGTCCACGTCGCCCAGATCGACTGGGGGGACGACTCCACGAGCGGCGGCATCGTCGACGAGGGGGCCAAGACGGTCACCGGCACCCACGTGTACGCGGACGACGGCGTCTACACCGTGACGATCACGCTCAACGACGGTTTCAACATCGCCTCCGACGAGCTCACGGTGACGGTGTCGAACGTCGCCCCGCAGCATGACGTCGACGGGCCGTCGTTCACGACGGCGGAAGGTGCGCAGATCACCTTCACGACCACCCCGATCGACCCCGGCGACGAGGAGTTCACCTACACCTGGGACGTGCTCCGCAACGGCGTGGTCTTCGACACGTGGTTCGACCCGGAGGCCGGCCCCTCCAGCACGTACTCCTTCACGCCCGACGACGATGCCGTGTTCGGCAACCCCATCACCTGGTGGGTGCGGGTCCGGGTCGACGACGGAGACGGCGCCGCCCCCCGCAAGGCCAAGCTCGTCACGGTCACCAACGTCGATCCCGACGTCGGGCTGGTCGCCGACGGCGTCCCCATCTCCGGCGTCGCGGATGTGGGTGAGGAGGGATCACAAGTGACCTTCTCGCTCGACATCGACGATCCCGGCACCGACACGTTCACCTACGACTGGGAGGTGCTCCGCCTCGGGCAGGTCGTGGCCACCGGAAACGGACCGACGCTGTCGTTCACACCCGAGGACGACGGCACGTTCATCGTTGCCGTCGATGTCGACGACGACGACAACCCGAGCGATCCGTCCTCGGGGACCGGCGCCGTGTTCGCCCGGTTCGCCAACGTGGCACCGAGCTTCGGCGAGCTCCGCAGCAACCTGAGCCCGCGCGTCGGTGCCACGACGTTCCTCCGTGCCTTCGTGGTCGATCCGGGCGGCAACGACACCCACACCATGAGTGTCGACTGGGGGGACGGCGTCCAGAACGAGCGCTCGTCCCCGTCGCCGATCCAGATCAATCACCAGTACGCCGGCGCCGGGACCTTCGACGCAACGGTCTGCCTGACCGACAACGACGACCCCGAGGGCGACTCCGACACGACGTGCGAGAGCCTCGTGTTCAACGTCGGCGGTCGGCTCAGTCTCGGATCCGACTTCGACGGCGACGGTCACGACGATGCCGCCATCGGAGCACCGTTCGAGAGCAAGGGCGGCGGTGTCGCCGTGTTCTATTCGACAAACAGCGGCCCCTCGACCACCAACAACGAGCTGCTGATCCAGGGCAAGGGAGGCTTGCCCGACAGCGACGAGAACGGCGACGAGTTCGGGTTCGACGTGGCATTCGGCGACATCGACGACGACGGCTTCGACGACCTTGTGATCGGACAGCCCGGTGAGACGGTGAACGGTCGGAAGAAGGCCGGCGCCATCACCGTCGTCCCCGGCTCGCCGACAGGACTCGATCTGGCGTCGGCGGTGCGGCTCCACGAGAACGTCGCCGGCGTTCCGGGATCGGTCGACGCGTTCGACCGATTCGGTCACGCGGTCGAGGTCGGTGACTTCAACGGAGACGCCTTTGCGGATGTCGCCGTCGGATCACCGGGCGAGAACGTCTCGGGCCGGCTCGCTGCCGGGAAGGTGACGATCTTCTTCGGCTCGGAAACCGGGATCACCGTCACCGGGTCCGTCGCCATCGATCTCTCCACGCCCGGCGTGGCAGGAGTGATCGGCAGGGGCGACCGGTTCGGCACGAGCCTCGCCGCTGGAGACTTCGGCGGCGATGGCGAATACGACCTTGCCATCGGCGCTCCGAACAAGAGGATCTCGGGCAAGTCGGAGGCCGGCGCCGTCGTCACGATCAAGGGCAGCGCACTCGGGCTGGTGGGTGATGGCTCGCAGATCTGGAGCCAGCGCAAGAACGCCCTCGGGGAGACCCCGGAAACCGGTGATCGGTTCGGGCTCGAGCTGGCGGCAGCAGACTTCGACGGAGACGGGCTGGACGACCTCGCCATCGCCGCCCCCGACGAGAGGGTCGACGGCACGTTCAAGGCCGGCGCCGTGTGGGCGCTGCGGGGATCATGGCCGCTGCTCAGCGGAGCGGGCGCCAGGCAGTTCACCGAGGACAGCCTCGGCGTGCCCGGCGCCATCGGAGCCAGAGATCGCTTCGGCAGCGCCCTCGCCGGAGCCGACGTCGACAACGACGGCTTCGCGGAGCTCGCCGTCGGGGTTCCCTATGACGACATCGGCGGGAAGAACAACGCCGGGGTCGTGATCCTTCTGGACGGCACCGCCGCCGGGCTCACCGGGGTCGGCTCGGAGCGCTGGCACGAGGATTCCCCGGGCATCGGCGGGGTCGGCGTGGCAGGCGACCGCTTGGGGATCGCCCTCGTGATGATCAACGCCACCGCCGACAACCGCTGGGACCTGCTCATCGGCATTCCGTTCCAGAACACCAGCGGCGAGCAGGACAGCGGTGCGGCGCTGTTCCTCAAGGGAAGCGGGTCCGGTCTCACCAACGTCGGCGACCGGGTGCTGCACCAGGACGTGACGGGAGTCGTCGACGACCCCAACGAGGGCGACTGGTTCGGCTTCGGGCTCTGATCCTCAGCCGGGGTCGAGTGATCGGGTACGAACGTCGGGTGCGCCGAGCCGCGCCGCATCGGCGGTGTGATCGTCCGGCATCGTCTGCGATTCCCGCTCTGCCGCCACCCTGGCCTCGTAGTGGGCGAGCTCCCGCTCGATCGTCGCCTCGTCCCACCCGAGCACCTCGGCCATGATCTCGGCCACCTTCGGGGCCGTGGCCACCCCCCTGTCGAAGGTCTCGATCGAGATCCGGGTGCGGCGGGTCAGGACGTCGTCGAGATGCAGCGCAGCCTCCGATGTCACGGCACGGTGGATCTCCACGGCGAGATAGTCGTCGGCGTGCTCCAGCGGCTCGCCGAGCTCGGGTCGCTTGGCGATCGTCTCGAGCAGTTCCACCGTCTCCGAGCCATAGCGATTGAGGAGATGCTCGATCCTGGCCACGTGGAGACCGTGCTCCTCGGCGAGTCGGTGACGTGCATTCCACAGCGCGTGGTAGCCGTCGGCGCCCACCAGCGGAATGCGATCGGTGCACGATTCCGGCACCTTGCCGGGCAGGTTCGTGGCAGCCACGTCGACGGCGTCCTTGGCCATCACCCTGTAGGTGGTGTATTTGCCTCCGGCGACGGTGATGAGGCCCGGCACCGACACGGACACGGCATGCTCCCGGCTCAGCCTGCTCGTCGCATCCGACTCACCGGTGAGGAGTGGCCGCAGCCCGGCATAGACCCCCTCGATGTCCTGGTGGGTCAACGGGTTGACGAGGACGCTGTTGATGTGTTCGAGGACGTAGTCGATGTCGGCCTTGCTCGCCGCAGGGTGAGCCAGGTCGAGCGTCCACTTGGTGTCGGTGGTGCCGATGATCCAGTGCCGGCCCCACGGCACCAGGAACAGCACGCTCTTCTGGGTGCGGATGATCATGCCGGTGTTCGAGGCGATGCGATCACGTGGCACGACCACGTGGATGCCCTTCGAGGCGGTGACGCGGATGCGACCGCGACCCGCCATGCCCTGCACACTGTCGGTCCAGACGCCTGTGGCGTTGATGACCTGGCGCGCCTTGATCTTCATCTTGCGGCCCGACTCGAGGTCCTCGGCCTCGACCCCGACGACCCTGTCACCCTCGCGGAGCAGGCCGGTGACCCGGCAGCTCGAGGCGATCTTGGCGCCGTACCGTGCCGCCGTGCGGGCCACGGCCAACGTGTGACGGGCATCGTCGACCTGGGCATCCGAGTACTGGATCGCACCCGCGAGGCTCTCCTTGTCGAGGCTCGGCACCTCGCGCACCGCACCCTTCCGGGTCAGGTGACGATGGCGCTGCAGGGGACGGCGACCGAAGAAGGCGAAGATGTCGTAGAGCAACACGCCGGCACCGACGTAGAGCCGCTCCCAGAAGCGATGCTTGAGCGGATACAGGAACCGCACCTGGTGCACGAGGTGCGGAGCGAGCACATCCGTGAGCAGCCCGCGCTCGCGCAGCGCCTCGAAGACGAGTGCGAAGTTGAGCTGCTCCAGGTAGCGGAGTCCACCGTGGATGAGCTTGGACGAGCGGCTCGAGGTGCCGGAGGCGAGGTCACGCTGTTCGAGAAGGGCGACCGACAGGCCGCGGGAGGCGGCATCGAGTGCGCAACCGACGCCGGTGACACCCGCGCCGACGATCACGATGTCGAACGTGCCGCCGTCCATGGCGTCGAGAGCAGACTGGCGCTGCTCGGGACCGAGTGTGGGATCGAGTACTGCGCTCATAGCCCGGACGATACCGACCCGGGTCACCCCACGAGGTGGGCGCCGCCGTCGATCCGGATGATCTCACCCGTCACGAAACCGTTCTCGACGAGGGCGAGCACTGCGTCGGCGACCGGGGTGGTGCCCCCGGCCTTGGCCATGGGCACTCGAGCGGCGAGCTTCGCCACGTACTCGTCGTCTTCGCCGGGGGGCGGGAGGATCACACCGAGCGCCACGGCATTGACCCTGATGCGCGGAGCGAGAGCGATGGCGGCCGTGCGGGTCAGCGTGTCGAGACCGCCCTTGGCGAGCATGTAGCTGAAGTGGTCCTTGTACGGGAACATCGTCTTGACGTCGGTGACGTTGACGACCGCACCTTCCATGTCGTCGGGGAGAGCGGCGGCGAACGCCTGCGTCAACAGCGTCGGGCTGTAGAGCGTCAGATCCGCAGTTGACCGGAGCTGCTCCAGCGTGACGTCTTCGAGCGTGTCGACAGGGAACCCGGAGGCCGAGTTGACGAGGATCGAGATCGGTCCGAGCGCCTCGGTGGCTGCATCGATCAGTGGCGCGGCCGTGGTCGGGTCGGAGAGATCAGCGCCACCGGCGGCAGCGCGTCGTCCTAACGATCTCACGGCGTCGGCCGTCTCCTCGGCAGGTCCTTCCGAGCTGTTGTAGTGGACGAAGACGTCCGCGCCGGCGGCGGCGAGCGCCATGGTGAGGGCACGCCCGACGCGGGTGGCGCCACCGGTGACGAGTGCATTTCGGCCTGTGATCTCCATGGTCACGAGGATAGGAACGGCCGCCCCGGTACCAGTGTCGTGATGCTTGGCGACGCCATGGATCACTGCACATCCGGGATGGGCCGCTAGATTCGCGGCGTGTTCGACAACCCCGATCCCAAGCCGGGCCGCTGGATCCTGCCGGTCCTCGTCGCCGCTCTCGCCGGCCTGACGTACGCCTTCGTCACGAACGTGCCGCAGAGCCCGGCGACCACCTCCACGACGATCGCAGCGTCGAACGGCAGCTCCGGCACGACGACGACCACCACCGAGGCACCCGACGGCACCACCACGACGACGCTCGACCCCGAGGTGGCGACGTTCGTCGAGGTGTCGGACGGCCTCGCCGACACAGCCGGCGCCCTGTCCGACGAGGCGGCAACGATCAACGCCGACTGGGAAGCCGGTGACGTCGAGTACGGCCCGACCCGCGACGCCCTCCGCGATCTCGCCAGCCGCACCCGCCAGTTCGCAACGGCCGCCAGTATCACGACGGTGCCGGCAGACGCCGAAGAGAGTTGGGAGGTCGTCGTGTCGGCGGCAGACCTCATGGCGACCGCAGCCGACGACATGCTCGACGGTCTCGTCAACGACCCCGGCCCCGAGCGGCGCCAGGCGAGCCTCATCGTCTACCAGGACGCCGCCACCGACCTCGCCGCCGCGATCGCCGACGCCCAGGGCGAGCTGTAACACGGTCGGCTGGCTGTCACACGGTCGGCTGGCTGTCACACGGTCGGCTGGCTGTCACACGGTCCGCGGGGACCCTCAACGGCCTTCCCACCCGCCTCTCACGCAGAGCTTCGGCCAGCCTGAAAGGCAAACGTGCCATCGTGACCGGAGGCGAAGGGATCGTTCAGAGGTTCGTTGAGGCAGGAGTTCTGCTGTCCCGCACGCGCTGAGCCGTCATGCAAGAGCCGTATCGGCCGCGAGGCCGATACGGCTCTCAATCATCATCATCCGGCGATGGACAAGATGTCTGCCGTCATCGTGGGCGCATGATCGGCGCAGATGAGCTTGTAGTGACCGAGTTGATCAGCGGTGAAGGTCATCAGCCCTTCCCTGCCCCGCTGCATCTCGAAGTTGTCGAAGACAGTCGTGCCGTCGGGCGCGACCAGAGAGACACCGTGGTGATCTCCATTGACGCCGAAGAACCTGAGCGTCACATTGTCACCTTGAACCACTGACATGGCGCCCGGTGAGAACATGTAGGTGGCAACCTGCCACTTGTTGGGGTTGTTGGCGTCGTACTCTCCCGGGGCACTGAATCCGTAACCCAGCGACAATGTCTCGGGATTCGTTTCCGGCGCGGCGATGCCGTCGGTGGCACCCTTGACCTCGATCAACTCGACGTCGAACGTTACGTCGCCGGGAGCGGCACCCGAGGTTCCGCAGGCGGCGAAGGTGATTGCAGCGATCGCCACCAGGATCGCAAAGTTTCGGCGGGAAACCATGGTTTCCCTCCTTTCTCATAGAGGTCGGTATCTCCCGACCCGAGCGTCCCCACTTCCTGCAAGGTATGGCGTCTGCCCGGCCTTCGATACGGGCCCTGGTGAACTCACTTTTTCGCCCCTGGACTCACAGATTTCCGACCTTGGTCCTACGCGGCGTTCCGTATCATGACTTCACGCGAGGCGTTGGTGGACCAGTGCGCATACCCTTGCTAGACCGGCTCAGCTTCACGTGGCAGTTCGTGGTCTTGAGCCTGTCGGTGCTGCTCATCGGAATGCTGACGATCGGGTTTTGGGTCTCCTCGGCGATCGAGCAGGTGGTCATCAACCGCACGGCAGGGGTCACCGCCCTCTACGTCGACAGCTTCGTCACACCGCTCGTTCAAGGGCTCTCGGAAGATGGCGAGCTGACCGGTACTCAGCGGGCGGATCTGGACCGGCTCATCACGGGTACCAGGTTTGGGACGCAGATCGTCTCGTTCAAGATCTGGTCGCGAGACGGAGAAATCCTCTACAGCCCCAATCCTGAGATCATCGGGCGGACGTATGCCATGGACGATCATCTCCGTCAGGCTTTCGACGGTGAAGTCACGTCGGAGATCAGCGACCTGTCCGAACCGGAGAACGAATACGAAGCGAGTAGCTGGGAGACCCTCATCGAGACGTACGCACCTGTTCGCAACGAAGGCTCGGACCAGGTGGTCCTGGTCTCGGAGTTCTACCAGCTACCCGATCGACTGCAGGAAGAGATCAGAAGCGCTCAGATCCGAGGCTGGATCATCGTCGCCGCCGCCACTGTGATCATGCACCTGCTGCTCGTGGGAATGATGCGGCGGGCGAGCAACACGATTCGCCAGCAGCGATCGAAGCTCGTGGAGAACGTCGAGGACCTTCGGATGGCGCTCGATCACAATCAGCGGCTGCGGGCACGAGTGGACAGGGCGGCCGCCCGCACGACCACTCTCAACGAACGCTTTCTCAGGAGGGTGTCGGCCGACATTCACGACGGACCCGCCCAGGACGTGGCGCTCGCGCTCTTGCGCATCGAAGCGATCGACAGTGAAATCCGCGGGAACGGCGCGGGGAGCTCGGAAGACGTGGACCGGCTGAGGGCCGCGCTCGAGTCTGCGCTCGCGGATCTCAGAGCCATCAGCCACGGTCTGCGAATGCCGGAGGTCGATCAGCTCACACCGTGCGAGGCGGCCCGACGGGCGACAGCCGACTACGAACGCATCTCTGGCGAAGGCGTCCAGTTTGAATGTCACGGTGAGTCTGTCTCAGCACCGGCTCCGGTGAACATCACGGTCTACCGCGTGGTCCAGGAAGCTCTCGCCAACAGCCACAAGCATGCCGGCCAGGTCCACAGACGGGTGGCCGCGACCGCCACGGAATCGGGGATCGAGGTCACCGTCTCCGATGAGGGTGCAGGCTTCGAGTTGGATGCGGTGGCCGGAGAAGCCACGCTTGGCCTCGAGGGAATGCGTGAGCGAGTGGAATTGCTCAGCGGCACACTGGACGTGCAGAGCACTGTTGGCGAGGGAACCGTCATCACGGCCGTGCTTCCACTCCACAAAGAGGGACCCGATGCCTGAACTACTCCGCGTAGTCGTTGCCGACGACCATCCTCTCTTCCGTGAGGCTGTGGTCAACACGCTTTCGTCCCAGGATGACATCGAGGTGATCAGCGAGGCATCGAATGGCGAAGAGGCGGTGAAGTCGGTCCTCGAGCTCGCGCCCGATCTGGTGGTCCTCGATCTGGCCATGCCGAATGGTGGTGGCATCGAAGCCACCCGACGGATCGCGGCGGCCAGCCCCGCAACTGCGATCTTGATACTGACGGTCTCCGAGGAACCGGACGACCTCCTCGAGGTGCTCAAGCTGGGCGCAACGGGATATGTGCTCAAAGGTGTCTCTGGACCAGGCCTCGTCCACGCCGTTCGAGCCGTGCTCGGCGGCGAGGTGTACGTCACGTCGTCGCTTGCCAGCAGCATTCTTCACGAGATGACGCGTTCCGAGCCGATCAACCCCTACGACCAGCTGACGCCTCGGGAGCAAGACATTCTTCGGCTGCTTGCACAGGGATACACCAATCGAGAGATCGGCGAGCAACTCTTCCTGGCGGAGAAGACGGTGAAGCACTACATGACCAACGTGCTGCAGAAACTCCATGTGCGCAGCAGGGTGGAAGCTGCGCTGATGGCACAGCGCCATGAGTTCGAGCGTGGACGGTCAGGCTGACCAAACCTCGCCGCTCGACGCCACGCTCTGGGCGGAGCCGGACCCGACGCGATTGAGCCGGTTGGCCCCCTTCGGCACATCAGTCGGATCACGACGCCCACCCGCCTCGTGCAATTCGAGCGCAGCGAGCGAGCCGAAAGGGGTGCTCGAGAGGCACCGTCCGCCTCGAGCCGAAGGCGGCGTCAGCCGCGTGGGCGAGCAGCTCGCACAAACGCTTGCGCTTGGCCGAAACAAGAAGCTCGCCGGCCTCCCGAGGCCATGCGAAACGACGAACGGGGCCCGGTGAGGGCCCCGTTCTGGTTTCGATTCGGTTGTTTCCGGCTCAGGCCGAGCTGTCGGCTGCGGAGCAGACGGTCTCGGTGATGAGCTTCGTCACGATGTAGGGATCGCAGTTGGCGTTGGGACGCCGGTCCTCGATGTATCCCTTGCCATCGGCCTTCGTCTGCCACGGGATGCGGATCGAGGCGCCGCGGTCGGACACGCCGTAGGAGAACGTGTCGTAGCGCTGGGTCTCGTGCTCGCCGGTGAGACGCAGCTCGATGCCGGCGCCGTAGTTGGTGATGTGCTCGTCTGCCTTCTTCCCGAGCGCCTCACACGCCGCGATGATCGCGTCGTAGTTCTCGCGCATCTGGTTCGTCGAGAAGTTGGTGTGGCAGCCTGCGCCGTTCCAGTCGCCCGCCATCGGCTTGGGATGGATCGACACCTCGAGGCCGAAGTCTTCGGCGATGCGATACAGCAGCCAGCGGCCGATGATCAGCTGGTCGGCCATCTCGACGGGATCGAGGGGTCCGATCTGGAACTCCCACTGGCCGGTCATGACCTCGGCATTGGTACCGGAGATGCTGAGACCGGCGTCGATGCAGGCCTGGCTGTGGGCATCGACGACCTCACGGCCGTAGATGTCCGCGTAGCCGACGCCGCAGTAATACGGGCCCTGCGGCGGCGGGTAGCCACCCTTGGGGAACCCGTGCGGGTGGCCGTCGTCCATGAAGTTGTACTCCTGCTCCATGCCGAACCACGGCTCGTAGGAGGCGTACTTCTCGGCCGTCTCGACGAGGGCGGCGCGGGTGTTCGTCTCGTGCGGGGTCATGTCCGTGTTCAGACACTCCGCCAGCACGAGCACGTCGTTGCCGCCGCGCACCGGGTCGGGCACGATCTTCACGGGACGCAGGACGACGTCCGAGGAGTCACCGGGGGCCTGGTTCGTCGAAGAACCGTCGAAGCCCCAGATGGGCGGCTCCTGGCCGTCCTGGAGAACCTTGGTCTTGGACCGGAGCAGATGCGTGGGCTTCGTGCCGTCGGTCCAGATGTACATTGCCCGGTAAGCCACGGGGCACCTCCGCCTTCGTTCAGGGTCATCTGGAGTTTGCGAGCGCACCACGGACGGGCCGCGGTTGCGACCGCAGAATGGTCACACGACCTGGTTTCCCGGCCGTTGCCGGAATGTGAACAGTGTGTTTCGGGGCCCGTCCGGGCTTCCTCACCGGGCCGGATGTGGGATACGATGCCCCCGCAGTCGCCGCGCAGGCAATCTGCCCGATGCGCCCGCATTCGCCCCGACGCCGGGAGCTCCCATGCCCAATCAGCAGGAATACGTGCTTCGCACCGTCGAAGAACGCGGCATCCGGTTCATCCGGCTGTGGTTCACCGACATCCTCGGCTTCCTCAAGTCGTTCGCCATCACCCCGGCCGAGCTCGAGGACGCCTTCGCCGAGGGGATGCGCTTCGACGGCACCGCCATCGACGGCTTCAGCCGCGAAGAGGAGTCGGACATGCTCGCCGTCCCCGATGCGCGCACCTTCCAGGTGTTGCCGTGGCGGCCGGGACCCGACGGCGTCGCCGCCATGTTCTGCGACATCGTCCAGCCCAGCGGCGAGCCGTTCGAGGGCGACCCGCGCTGGGTGCTGCGTCGCAACCTGCAGCGTGCCCACGAGCTCGGGTACAGCTTCTACGTCGGCCCCGAGATCGAGTACTTCTACTTCGCCGATTCGGGTGCGAGCCCGCAGGTGCTCGACCGTGGCGGCTACTTCGACCTGACGCCACTCGACGTGGCCCAGGAGTACCGGCGCAGCACGATCATGTCGCTGGAACGACTCGGCATCCCCGTCGAGTCGTCGCATCACGAGGTGTCGCCGAGCCAGCACGAGCTGGACCTGCGCCACACCGATGCCCTCACCATGGCCGACAACATCATCACGACCCGCCTCGCCGTGAAGGAAGTCGCCATGGAGCACGGCATCTACGCCACGTTCATGCCGAAACCGCTCGAGCAGTACGACGGCAGCGGGATGCATGTCCAT
>CAYFYC010000022.1:43720-46012 GCA_964347305.1 uncultured Acidimicrobiaceae bacterium
GAACGACACCAACTCGTTCCACGAGGAGGGCGCCGAGTACAACCTCTCCAAGGTCGCCCGAGGCTTCATCGCCGGGCTGCTGCGCCATGGCGGCGAGATCACGGCGCTGACCAACCAGTGGGTCAACTCCTACAAGCGGCTCGTGAGCGGCTTCGACGCCCCGGTCTACGAGAGTTGGGGCCGCACCGATCAGGCGTCGGTGGTCAGGGTGCCGTCCACGCGCACCGGCAAGGACGTGTCCACCCGCATCGAATACCGGGCCCCGGACTCGGCCTGCAATCCGTACCTGGCCCTGTCGGTGATCCTCGCCGCCGGGCTCGCCGGCATCGAGAACAACTACTCGCTGGAGGAGATGCAGCGGCACGGTGATCCCCGACCCGTCGGCGCTCACCGCCTGCCCTCGACCCTGGCAGAAGCCCTCGATGCGATGGAGGGGTCGGATCTGGTGCGCGAGGCCGTCGGTCCCCACGTGTTCGAGTGGTTCCTCCGCAACAAGCGGGCGGAGTGGGACCGCTACCAGAAGCACGTGTCACAGTTCGAGCTCGAGAACTACCTGCCGGTGCTGTGATGTACGTCGCCGTGTATCCCCCGACGCCGTCACAGGCGCTCGCCGGTGCACTGGTCGGCGCCGGCTTCCAGCCACTCCCCATCGAGAGCGTCGGCGACCTCGCCGGGAGAGCTTCGAAGGCCGACACGCTCGTCGTCGAGGTCGGTGACGACTTCGGGATGATGCTGGCGACGGCGCGCAAGGCCCGCACCGAGCACGGCGTGCCGGTGCTGCTGGTGGCGGATCGCACCCTCACCGAGGACCTCGCCGATCACGACGACTTCGACGACTTCCTCCTCACGCCGGTCGATCGCATGGAGCTGGCGACGAGGCTGCGGCGACTGTCCACGGCAGAGCCCTCCGACGTCGAGCCGGAGGAAGACCCCGACGTGCTCCGCTTCCAGGATCTCGAGCTGAACACCGCCACGTACCAGGCGACGCTCGGCGGCCGCCCGCAGGACCTCACCTACATGGAGTACGAGCTGCTGCGATTCCTGGTCGAGCGTCCGGGCCGGGTCTGGAGCCGCGAGCAGATCCTCTCCAAGGTGTGGGGATACGATTACTTCGGTGGATCACGAACTGTCGACGTCCATATCCGACGACTCCGCGCCAAGCTCGGCGAGGAGCGACGCTCTTGGATCACCACCGTCCGTTCCGTCGGGTACCGCTTCGGCTGATCCAGCCACCGCCGCTCGGGCCCACGCCCGCGGGGTGTTGCGCCACTTCGGTGTCGACGCCGACGAGATCGTTCCGCTCCCCGGTGAGTTCGACCGCAACTATCACGTGGTGGCAGGCGATGACGTCTACATACTGAAGATCTCGCCCCCCGACGCCGACGTCGACGAGATCTCCCTACAACACGCCGTGCTCCAACACCTGCAGCTCCACCCCGGCCGCCTGGCCACCCCGCGGGCGGTCGAGGCGCTCAACGGGATGGAACTGCTCGAGGTGTCGGACGGGATCGCCCGGCTGCTCGCCTACATCGACGGCGCCCCGTATGCGGATGCAGGGCTCGATGCGGAGCAGGCCTACGAGCTGGGGGCCGGGCTCGGCGATCTGGTCAACCGCCTCGCCGGGTTCCGGCACCCGACGGCCGGTCGGTATCACCCGTGGAACGCACTCAACGCACTCGACACGGTGGCCGCCCGGCGACACCACGTGCTCGACCGGCGGCACCAGGACGTGCTCGACGAGGCCGTCGACTACATCACGACGCACGAGCGGGCGCTGTGGGATCTGCCCCACCAGATCATCCACGGCGACGCCAACGACCTCAACGTGCTCCTCACCGACGGCCGTGTCACCGGGCTCATCGACTTCGGGGACACGGTGCACTCGGTGCGGATCGCCGAGCTGGCGGTGGGGTGCACGTATGCGATGTTCGATGCCGTCGATCCGGTGACGATCGGCGCCGCCGTCGTGCGCGGGTGGCGATCGACGACCGACCTGACCAACGCCGAAGCGGAGGCGTTGCTGCCCTTGATCGTCGCCCGCCTCGCCACCTCGGTGACGGTCGCCGCCAGCCGCCGCGACGACGGCAACCCCCACAACCAGGTCTCGGAGCGGTCGGCGTGGGATCTGCTGGAGCGGCTCATGGCGGGCGATCGGGATGCGATCGCCATCGAACTGGCGACTGGAGCCCCGCCGCTGATGACGGAGGCCTCGGAGCTGCTGGCGAGGAGGGCGGAGCATCTCGGGTCGGCGCTGAGCCTGAGCTACGACGAGCCGATCCACATGGTGCGGGG
>CAYFYC010000023.1:0-29230 GCA_964347305.1 uncultured Acidimicrobiaceae bacterium
CCGGTGGCAGCGGGCACGAGTAGGCGTCGTCGTAGGCGCAGAAGGGGTTGTAGGCATAGTTGAAGTCGATGGTGACGGTGCCGTCCTCGTTCGGCTCGATGTCGAGATACCGCCCCGCTCCGTACGTCTCGGTGCCCGATGTGGCGTCGCGAAACGGCACGAACAGGCCGGGATGGCCGGTCGAGTACAGCGTCAACGTCGCGGACTCCCCGCCGACTTCGAACGTGGCGCGCCCCAGACGCCGATAGAGACGCTCGGCCCCGTCCGAGGTCTGCACCCGCACCTCGGTGCCGTCACTGGGCTCGATGGGCACGGTGAAGACGAGATCGGGGTCGGGGTCGTAGTAGTCGAGTCCATCGAAGTCGTGGCGCCGACCTCGTGAGAGGGGCGACTGGGCGCTGCGGGCGAAGAACTCGTCCTTTGCCGTGCGGTGTTCGAGGAGTGCTGTGGTGTTCATGCCATGTTCAACCATTCGCTATTCCCGATTCTTCATGCGCCTGGTCACGGCGCCGGAGGTGACGGTGACGCAACGTGTCGAGGGAGCGCTCGCGACCCAGTCGGCGTACGTCCCGATCGCGCTCTTCACGGGAGATCGATCCGGATGCCGGCAACGGGACGATCCGGATGCGGATCGTCTCGCCGATCGCCATGCTGACCGCGATGCGCTGGTTCGCCGAGCGCAGGAACGCCGAGAGCGCTGCGGCCCGAGCGCCGGGCCGCACGATCTTCCGCTCGTCGCTGCCGGTGCGGTGCTCGTCATCGCCATCGTCGTCCTCGGTGAGGCAGCCGGCTCTCTCGATGTGGTTGCTGCGGTGGTTGGAACTCTCGCTGCCGTCGCCTGGTGGGCGACGCCGGCGGTCATGGCCGTCCGCTGGGTCCGGCGACCGTGGTGAGGAAGCTCCAGATCACTCGTACTTGATTGCATCCAGCACATTGAGACGTGCGGCGCGGCGGGCCGGCCACAGGGCGAAGACCACACCGAGAGCTCCGAGGGCCACGACCCAGAGGAACAGCATTCCCCACGGCACGGCGAACGAGTTGAATCCCTCATCCGCCAGCGCCCTGATGACGGCCCAGCCGAAGAAGATGCCGAGCACGACACCGAGCACCGCACCGAACATCGAGATGATCGACGCCTCCGACAGGATCATGCCCCGGGTCTGGGGCCGGGTCATGCCCACGGCCCTGAGCAGCCCGATCTCTCGCGTCCGCTCGAAGATCGAAAGGGTCATCGTGTTGGTCACGCCGAACAGGGAGATCAGGATCGCCATCCCGAGGAGCGCCGTGATGATGGTGAGCAGCTGGCCGAGCTGGTCTTCGGCCGACGTGCGGAGGTCCTCGAGAGTGAGCACGTCGACGTTGGGGATGTCGGTGGTGAGCGACTCCACGCGCGCCTTGGCCGCTTCCAGGTCGGCGCCCTCGTCCAGTTGCACGTACACCTGGGCGTCGCCGATGTCGGGTGCGACCTCTGCCAGTGCCCCCTGGCTGATGGCCGAGCCCGAGATGCCCTCACTGGCGTAGATCGCAGTCACTGTGAATCGGCGGCTGTCGCCCGAAGGGAATCGGACGTCGACGAGCGATCCCAGCACCCATCCGTTGGCTTCGGCATCGCCACGGTCGACGGCGATGCCGTTTGCGCCCAGCTCCCAGGTCCCCTCCAGTTCATCGAAGTTGAAGAAGTTCTGCAGCTCCGGCTCAAACGCTGCGATGAAGGTCTCACCCTCGACGACGATGGCCGGCGATTGCCTCAGGGTCGTGACGGCGCTGACATCGGGATCGTCGGCGATTCGCTCCGCCAGCTCCGGTGAGAACGACACGAGCTGGAACTGGTTCTCCGGCTGGATGAAGAGATCGGCCACGATGCCGTTGTCGATGAGCTCGTCGACGGTGGCGCGGATCGAGGCGACGAGCACCGAGGCCATGGCGACGAGGGCGACACCGATCATGATGGCGCCTGCCGTTGCGGAGGTCCGGCGCGGTTGACGGCGCGAGTTCTCGCCGGCGAGACGCCCCGAGGCAGGAAAGAGTCGCTGGAACGGTGCGCCGAGCACGCGAGTCACGGGGCGCGCCACCACTGGGGCCAGGACCGTGGTCCCGATCATCATGACGGCGGCGCCTAGGCCGACCCAGGCGATTGCGGGAAAGGCGACGTCGAAGCCTGCAAGACCCGCGAAGAGGGCGAGGAGGCCGGCGCCGACGACTGAGGTGCCTGCCGTGAGTCGTCTGCCGAGGTCCTTCCGCGGCTGTGGGCCCGAATCGCGCCTCGCCTCGACGGGTGCGATGCGGGCAGCCCGACGTGCCGGCCAGTAGGCAGCTGCCACGGTGACGCCGACGCCGATGATGATGGCCACGACGATCGTGCGCGGCAGCAGCCGCAGGCTCGTCGTGGGGAACGTCAGCCCGGCCGCCGTGAGGATGCGCTGCAGCAAGGCGGCGAGGCCCATGCCCGCTGCGATGCCGAGCAGCGAGGCGATGATCCCGGTGACGGCCGCCTCGCCGAGGACGAGGCGTCGGATCTGTCTGCGGCTGGCGCCCATCGCTCGGAGCAATGCGAGCTCTTTGGTGCGCTGCGCCACGACGATCCGGAACGTGTTCGAGATGAGGAAGGCGCCGACGAACAAGGCGATGAAGCCGAACACGTTCAAGAAGGTGGCGAAGAAGCCCAGACCCTCGGCGATGTCGGCGGAGGCCTCCTCGGCGGCGTCCTGCGCCGACACGGCTTGCAGGTCGTCAGGCAGGATCGCATTGATAGCCGGTACCAGGGTGTCGGCGCTCACCCCGTCTTCGGCGAACACCGACACGCCATCGATCTCGCCCGGCGCGCCTCCGAGCCGCTGAATGGTGTCGAGCGTGAACAAGGCGAACGTTGCTCCGCCGAGACTGTCGAGGTCACCGAACTTCGAGACGCCGACGACCTCGAACGGCTCCGCCGGGAGAATGGGGGAGAGGATCTCCACCGTGTCGCCGACATCCACACCGAGGGTCTCTGCGGTTGCGTTGTCGACGACCACGTGTCTCGGGTCTGTTGGTGGCGCCCCGCCGTCGAGGATCGTGATGCCCTGGAAGTCGGTGCCGAGCTCGGCAGGGAAATACCCGCCGACATTTGGTGCGCCTCCACTCGAGAGAGCCGTCGGGTTGCCCTCGTCGTCGACCGTCAGGAATTGCACACCGACTCGTTGGAGGTTCGGGATCGCTCTTGCCACCCCGTCGACACGAGCGATCTCGTCGGCGATCGCCTCGTCGAAGGTCGGCGGGAGGGCGAAGGAGAACTCCGTCTCGCCCAACACCTGTGCATCGATTCCCTCGAAGGCCGAGGCGAAGATGTCGTCGAATGCAGCTTTGGTCGTGTCCGTGTAGATGTAGGTGGCGGCGACGAAGCTGACGCCCATGAGGATCGCCAGGGCCGTCAAGGCGAACCGGGTCTTGTTGCCGGTGACCGAGCGCCGGATGATGCGCAGCACGGTCGCTCAGTGTCCGAGGTAGCGCATCCGCAAGAGGATGCTGTCTGCGGTGGGGTCCTGCATCTCGTCGACGACGTGGCCGTCCTCGAGGAAGATGACGCGGTCGGCGTAGGCCGCGGCGATCGGGTCGTGCGTCACCATCACCATCGTCTGCCCGAACTGGCTCACCGCGCTCCGCATGAACTCGAGCAGCTCGGCTCCGGCGTGCGAGTCGAGGTTGCCGGACGGTTCGTCACCGAAGACGATGGCCGGGCGCGACACCAAGGCCCGGGCTGCGGCCACACGCTGCTGCTGGCCGCCTGACAGCTCGGTCGGTCGATGGTTGAGCCGGTCGAGGAGCCCGACGGTCTCGACGACGTGTTCGAACCACTCCCGCTCCGGGTCCTGACCCGCCAGGGTGAGCGGGAGCAGGATGTTCTCCTGTGCCGTGAGGGTGGGAACCAGGTTGTACGCCTGGAAGATGAAGCCGACGTGTGTGCGGCGCAGCAGCGTCAGTTCCCTGTCGTTGAGAACGGACAGATCCGTGTCGCCGATGAACACACTGCCGGAGGTGAGGTCGTCGAGACCGGCGATGCAGTGGAGGAGCGTCGACTTGCCGGAGCCCGATGGCCCCATGATCGCGGTGAACTTCTGGCGCTCGAAGGCGACGGTGACCCCGTCGAGCGCACGCACCTCGGTGTCTCCCATGCCGTAGATCTTCGAACCGTCCACGATCCGGGCTGCCGCATCGGTGGCCGACGCGGCCGGCGGCTGTTCCTTGACTGTCATGGCTGTCTTCCCCTGGGTGTGGACGGGGCCGTGGAGTGGCGTTCAGACGCAAAGCTAGACCACCGAGCGAGCTTGTTCGTCGGCCGTGCGCTCGACCTTCGACTCCCTCGTGGGGATGAGGCGCTCCGACCGCCGTGTGGTCAGGCCACGACGAAGGCCCGCACGGGAAAGGTGGCCATGCCTGCGATGCGTGGCGGCGCTGCGAAGAACCGTCCTCCCCTCCCCGGTACGGCACGCAGGTTCGTGAGATGCTCGACGATCGGGATGCCCGCCTCGAGCAGCGTGGTGTGGACGGGCCGCGTCCCGTCATCGGTGGCGTCGATGTTCAGGGAATCGATGCCGACGAGCGCCACCCCGGACTCGACGAGGTGTCTGGCCAGCCGCTCGCTGAGATGCGGATGCCGGCCCGATGCGTACTCGCTGGTGCCCCAGTGGCGGTCCCATCCGGTGTCGAAGAGGACGGCGTGCCCTTCGATGCGGGTCGTCGGGGCATAGGCGGATCCGACGGCGCGGTCGGTTCGATCCCGGCACCGGACGACGGTGACCGGGAGGTCCACGCAGCGCTCGAGGCCGAGGTTCGCCAGGTCCCATCCGTCGCGGAACCGATGGGCCGGCGTATCGAGGTACGTGCCGGTGTTGGCCGCCAGGGTCATGGTTGCGATCTGGAACTCGGTGCCGGGTGCGTAGTGGGCGGCCGACTCGTCGAAGGTGAGATGGGGACGGATCGACGGTGTGGGGATCCCGGGATACGTCTCGAGCCCGTCGACGATCGTGTGGCTGAGGTCGATGCACACCATGACCGTCGCAGCGTACGCCCGTGCCGGACGGCGTGCGATAAATGTATCCGGTCAATGACAAATAGGCCCATCACCATCCGGGCGGTCCCGATACCCTGTCGGCCGCGACACCGTGTTCGAAGACCTTGGAGGAGGAACGAGCGGCATGGCAGAAGTGACACTCGAGGGAGTGACGAAGGAATACCCCAACGGCTTCCAGGCAGTCAAGGATCTCGACTTGGAGATCGTCGACGGTGAGTTCCTGGTCATGGTCGGGCCTTCCGGCTGCGGCAAGTCGACCACCTTGCGGATGATCGCCGGTCTCGAAGAGATCAGCGCAGGAACGTTGAAGATCGGTGACCGGGTCGTCAACGACATCCACCCCAAGGATCGGGACATCGCGATGGTGTTCCAGAACTACGCCCTCTATCCCCACATGACGGTGGCGGAGAACATCGGCTTCGCGCTGAAGCTCGCCAAGCGTCCCAAGGACGAGATCAGGAGCAGGGTCTCGGAGGCCGCCGAGCTCCTCGAGCTCACCGAGCAGCTCGAGAAGAAGCCGGGGCAGCTCTCCGGTGGTCAGCGTCAGCGAGTAGCCATGGGTCGCGCCATCGTGCGTCAGCCCCAGGTCTTCCTGCTCGACGAGCCGCTCTCGAACCTCGACGCCAAGCTACGCGTGCAGATGCGGGCGCAGATCACCGAGCTGCAGCGCAACGTCGGTGTCACCACGTTCTACGTCACGCACGACCAGGTCGAGGCCATGACCATGGCCGACCGGGTGGCGGTGATCAACGCCGGCATCCTGCAGCAGGTCGATGCGCCCCAGACGCTGTTCGACCATCCCGACAACCTCTTCACGGCCGCCTTCATCGGGTCGCCGTCGATGACGCTCATGGATGCGGTCCTCAACAACGAGAACGGTCAGTACGTCCTCACGCTGGGGAGCAACAAGCTCGGTGTCTCCAACGAGACGATCGGCAAGCGGCCCGCCCTGCAGAACTACCTGGGCAAGACGATCACCGTCGGTCTTCGCCCAAAGGACTTCGAGGATGCTGCGACCGAGCCGGAGCACCCGCAGAACCAGCGGCTCCGTTCGCAGATCGAGAACGTCGAGGCACTGGGATTCGAGAAGATCGTGTACTTCGACCTCGACGCCCACCAGGTGTTCTCCGAGGACGCACTCGACCTGGACGAGGACGTCGAGCTCCTCGAGCGTGAGGGTGCCCGGGTGTGTGGCCGGTTCGCACCGACATCGCGGGCGAAGGTCGGCGACATGGTCGAGATCGCAGTCCACGTCGAGAACGCGCACTTCTTCGACCAGGACACCGGTCTGGCGATTCGCACCTGACCGATCGATCCGTCGCAGGAGGCCCTCGTATCTCGAGGGCCTCCTGTCGCGTCCCGACTCCGGAGCCGGCGTCAGGCGAGCGTGCCCCAGTCGGTGGCCGGGTCCCAGCGTGGCAGCGGAGATCGCAGCGCCTCCACGTACTTCGTCGCCGCACCCGTGTTGAAGACGACGACCTGCTCGTCGGCACCGATGTCGCCAGTTGTGGCCAATTCGGCGAGGACGGCGAGGCAGGCGCCGGTCTCCGGCGCGAAGGAGATCCCTTCGAGGGCGGCGGCCCGGCGGGTCCACTCGAGGAGGTCCGTCTCGGCTGCAGCCCGGGCCGAGCCACCCGAGGCTCGCACCGCGTCGAGAATCATGAAGTCCCCGACGGCAGACGGGACGCGTAGGCCGCTGGCGGACGTCTCCGGATCGGGGAAAGGCTCGGCGAACCGCTCTCCTGCTTCGAAGGCACGCACGATGGGTGCACACCCGGCCGCCTGGCACGCGATCATCCGCGGCATCGTGGTGTCGTCGAGCCAGCCGAGCTCGCGGAGCTCGTCGAATGCCTTCCACATCCCGATGAGACCGGTGCCTCCACCGGTCGGATAGAGGATGACGTCCGGCAGCGACCACCCGAGTTGCTCGGCGAGCTCGAGGCCCATCGTCTTCTTGCCCTCCAGCCGATACGGCTCCTTGAGGGTCGACACGTCGAACCACCCCATCTGTGGTGTGCCCTCCCGAACGATGGCGCCGCAGTCGGTGATGAGACCGTCGACGAGATGAGCGCGGGCGCCGTAGAGGGACGCCTCGAGCTGGTTGACGATGGGGGTGTCGGCCGGCATGAACACCCAGGCCTCCATGCCGGCTCGGGCCGCATAGGACGCCAGCGCTCCTCCCGCATTGCCCGCCGTGGGGATGGCAAGCCGCGTGACGCCCAGCTCACGGGCCCGCGTGACCGCCATCGCCAGCCCCCGGCTCTTGAAGGAGCCGGTGGGGAGCCGTGATTCGTCTTTGACGAGCAGCCGGGACACGCCGATCTCGTCGCCGAGGGCGGGGGTCTCGAGGAGTGGCGTGACCGACTCGCCGAGCGTGACCGGCTCGTCCTCCATGGGAAGCAGCTCCTGCACTCGCCACATGTCGGCAGGGCGGGCCGAGATCGCATCGCGGTCGACCGTGCGCCGTACCGCGTCGAGGTCATATCGCACCCAGAGCGGCCGGCCCTCGTGCGTGGTGTGCAGCTGGTCGTGGCGGTACGTCGTGCCGTCGACCGCGGATTCGAGATGAGTGACGAAGGACATCGGCCTGAGGCTAGGGAGTCGGCGGTGATCGGCGCGCCTAGGGTTGGTAGCGGGAGCATCGAGATGACGCTGCGACCGAGCATCACACACCGGCCGCTGTCCGGATGGCGGGATGTTCTCGCGATCCGCGATTTCCTCGGAGCGCTCTACGGAGAGACTCGAACGGGTAGGGCTTGGGAGATCCGGCGTTGGGAAGGCCGGTTCTGGCACGATGATCCGGCGGCTGTGGTTCGCACGCTGGACGCCGCGAGCGGCGACACCCGGATCTGGGAGGAGGCCGGCCGAATCGTTGCGGTCGCGCACCCTGAGGGAGTTGGTGAGGTCCACCTCCAGACCCGTGGGCACGCGGCGTCGCTCGAGAACGAGATGCTGGCATGGGCCGAACAAGCCCTCTCACTGCGCACCGACGATGCTCACTCCCTCGTCGCGTTTGCCCTGGCCGACGACTGGCGGCGGCGCGATCTCCTGCGCAACCGCGGGTACGAGCTCGAGCCCTGGTATCTCGTGCAGCGATGGAAGTCACTCGTCGACGACGTCGAGGAGCCGTCGGTGCCGGTGGGATACCACCTCCGCGCCCTTCGGCCCGGAGACCGAGCAGACGCATCCGGCCTGGCACACGTGATCAACGCGGCCTTCGGCCACTCGTTCGGTCCCGCCGCGCTGCTCAACTTCGAACACTCGCCGTCGTACCGTGCGGAACTCCAGGTCGTTGCGGTCACAGACGGGGGCGCCATTGCGGCCCACGCCGGGGTGACGCTGGACGTTCGCAACCATCTCGCAATCGTCGAACCCGTGTGCACCCACCCGGACCATCGCCGCCGAGGACTCGCCGCAGCATGTATGGCCGAGGGCTTGCGTCGGGCCCGGTCACTCGGCGCGGTTCGAGCAACCGTGGGAACCGGCCACGACAATCCCTCGAACCAGCTCTACGCGCGCCTCGGCTTCACCGACATCGAGGTGGTGGAAGCCTGGAGGAAGACATGGCCCGTCCGGTCAGTCGGCCTCTAGTAGTTCGGCCAGCGGCACGACTCGCCTCTCTTTGATCGAGATCTGCGCCGCCTCCCCGGCCGCAACCGACCAGAGTCCGTCCTCGAAGCCGACGAGGGGGTCCGTTCCGTTCCGGATCGCGTCGATGAAGTCGAGGTGCTCGAACCAACTCGAGCCGTGATGGTGACCGCGGTAAGGGATGTCGGGGTCGTCGATGTGGACCTCCTCGACAACCCCGTCTGTGCGCGTGCTCACCCGCAGGAGACCGGGTTCCATGCTGTGGCCGGGCGGCACGAACGCTTCGATCTTGCCCTCGCTGCCTGTCACGACGAGCTCCTCCTGGTACCTCGAGCCCTCGGCGAACATGCAGAGATCGAGCGCCCCCCTCGCCCCGCTCGCGTAGTCGACGATTGCGAAGGCGTTGTCGATCATGTCGGCCTCGGCGCCGTCCACGACCTCCCCGATGTGATTCACGTCGTGGCCACCCGAGGCCACCACCGAGGTCGGCCGCTCGCCGAGCACGAGGTTCATGAGGTCGAAGAAGTGGCAGCACTTCTCCACGAGTGTCCCGCCCGTGTAGCGGCTCAACCGGTTCCACGATCCCACCTTGGGGAGGAACGGGAACCGGTGCTCGCGGATCGAGACCATCTTCACGTCGCCCACGACACCTGTGCCGAGCCTCTCCAACAGCGCTTTCACCGGCGGCATGTAGCGATATTCGAGGCCGACCCAGTTGACTGCAGACGATCCGTCGGAATGGACGATGACGTCGAGGCACTCGGCGGTGGTGGCGCACATCGGCTTCTCGGTGAGGAGGTGGACGCCGCTGTCCAGGACGTCCTTGATGATCTCGTGATGACGGAAGTTGGGCGCGGCGATGACGACGGCATCGCACAGGCCGGATGCGAGGAGGTCGTGATGCGATGCGAAGGCTTCGGCGCCCCGTGCTGCGTTGATGCCGACGCGCCGCGAGTTCTCGTCCGGATCCGAGATCGCGGTGACCACCGCGTCGCCGATGACGGCGATGTTCATGATGTGCTCGATGCCCATCATTCCGGTCCCGATGACGCCGTATCGGATCGTCGTCGTGTCGGTGGTCGTCATCGTGAAGCGGCCTCTCCTGTCACTCGGGAATCCACGGCCGCGGTAGCTTAGGATTCGGGGCATGACCTTGATCGACACTTCTCCGCGCCGCGTGCCCGGCACGGATCTCACCATCGGACCGATCGGCTATGGCTGCTGGCGGCTCACCAGCGATGTCGGCCACGCCACCGAGATGATCACCACGGCGCTCGACAACGGGCTCACGCTCATCGACACGGCAGACGTGTACGGCCTCGACTGGGGTGGCACCGGATTCGGCACCAACGAAGAGCTGTTGGGACGCGTGCTCGCCGCAAACCCCGAGCTTCGCGAGCGCATGGTGCTGGCCACCAAGGGCGGCATCCTGCCGCCGACGCCGTACGACTCGAGCTCCACGTATCTCGTCAAAGCGTTGGACGATTCGCTCCGTCGCCTGCAAACGGATCGCGTCGACATCTACATGATCCACAGACCCGACATGTATGCCCACCCGGAGCACGTCGCCCAGGTGTTGGAGGGCTTCGTCACGGCCGGCAAGGTGCGTGCGATTGGTGTATCGAACTACACCCCGGCGCAGACCGATGCACTGCAGGCCTACCTCGATGTTCCGGTGTCGGTGACGCAGCCCCAGTTCTCGGCGGCCCACACCGCCCCCTTGCGCGACGGAACGCTGGATCAGGCGATGAAGGACGGCATCGTGCCTCTGGCATGGAGCCCTCTGGCCGGCGGCAGGCTCGCCACCGGTGAGGGATTGCGGCCTGAGCTCGTGGCGAAGCTCCACAAGCTCGGTGTTCGTGAGGGCGTCCACAACACGGTCATCGCCCTCGCCTTCGTGCTGGCGCATCCGTCCCGTCCGGTACCGATCGTCGGATCGCAGAAGCCCGAGCGTCTCTTCGAGGCGACGCAGGCCCTCTCGGTCGCGCTCGATCGGAACGACGTCTACGACATCATCGAAGCCTCGGAAGGAGTGCCACTGCCATGACCGTCGAGATCTCATGGTTCGGAGCGCTGTGCGACGACGACTACGAGTGCCCCGGTGTCCCCGAGAAGGAGCGTCTGAGCTCCTACCCCCATTGCAGCGAGATCGTGCTGACCGCCGACCGGCTCGGGTTCGACAACATCCTCCTGCCGTCGGGCTACACGCTCGGCATCGACACCATCGCGTTCGCATCTGCAGTGGCTCCCCAGGTGAAACAGATGCAGTTGCTGACGGCAGTACGCATGGGGGAGATGTGGGTGCCTCAGCTGGCGCGGCAGCTGGCCACGCTGGACCACATGCTCGACGGCAGGCTCACGATCAACATCATCTCGTCTGACATCCCGGGTGAGACGCTCGAGTCTGCTCCCCGCTATCAGAGAACCAGGGAGTGGATGCACGTCCTGCGTCAGCTGCTCGACGGCGAGGCGATCGATTTCCACGGCGAGTTCCTCGATCTGGAGCTGGAGCCACCGAGGCTCCGCACCGTGTCCAAGACGAGCCCGCCGTTCTACTTCGGCGGCTTCTCGCCGGCGGCGAAAGACACCGCGGCCGAATACGCCGACGTGTTCCTCACCTGGCCCGACACCGTGGCCGGCGTGAAGGCGACCGTCGACGAGATGCGAGAGCGAGCTGCCGGCTACGACCGGGAGCTGAAGTACGGGCTGCGGGCGCACGTCATCGTCCGCGACACGGAAGCCGAGGCACGAGCCGCTGCCGATCGGCTCGTCTCGAAGCTCGATCCCGACACCGGCCAGACGATCAAGAGCCGCTCGCTCGACACCCAGTCGGCCGGCGTCGCCCGCCAGAACGAGCTGCGGGAAACGGCGTCCGATGACGGGTATGCCGAGGCGAACCTCTGGACCGGCATCGGTCGCGCCCGATCGGGCGCCGGGGCCGCCATCGTGGGCGACCCCGATCAGGTGCTCGCCAAACTGCAGGTCTACATGGACGTCGGCATCGGCGCCTTCATCCTCTCCGGGTATCCGCACCGGGAGGAGGCCGAGCGGTTCGCAGAGCTGGTCTTGCCGCGGCTCGACCACGGCAAGCTCTTCGAACGTGTGGCCGTCTGATCCCAGCGACCAGTCGACCATGAACGGGAGGGCCCGCCGTGCGGCGGGCCCTCTTCGTTCTTCGTCGTTCTCCTGTCGCTCAGCCCTTGACGGATCCGGCGAGGATGCCTCGCACGAAGAACCGCTGGAGTGAGAAGAACACGACGAGAGGCAAGACCGTCGATATGAAGGCACCCGCCGCAAGCAGATGTTCTCGTGTTCCGAACTCACCCGCAAGGGACGCGATGCGGATCGTCACCGGCCAGTTGTCACCCACGCCACCGATCATCGTCAGGGCGATGAGGTAGTCGTTGTAGGTCCACAGGAACTGGAAGATGGCGAACGCCGCCAGCACGGGGACCGACAGCGGAACCACGAGACGCCAGAACATCGTGAAGTGGTTCGCCCCGTCGATCTGCGCCGACTCGAACACGTCCCTCGGGAGACCCGAGATGTAGTTGTGCAGCAGGAAGATGGCGAACGGTAGGCCGAAGCCCGTGTGGGTGAGCCACACCGCCGTCGTCGTTCCCGCCAGATCCAGGTCCGGGAAGAACGTGATCGTCTTGTCCAACAGCGGGATCGTCCAGTGCCCACCGCCCGAGTAGATCTGCAGCAGCGGGATCAGCGACGTCTGCAGCGGGATGGCGAGCAGTGCCACCGTGATGATGAACAGCCACTCACGTCCCCTGAAGTCGATCCACGCGAACGCGTACGCCGCAAAGGCGGCGATGGCGATGGGGATCACCGTTGCCGGGATGGCGATGGCGAGTGAGTTGAGCAACGCGTTGCTCACGCCACCACCGACCTGGGCGGCGAGCACGTCCGTGTAGTTCTCGAACGAGAGCCCCTCGGGATCGCTCAGGAACGACCACCACCCGGAGGCGGATTGGGCGTCTCTTGTCCGGAACGAGTTCACGAACAGGCCCAGCGTCGGGATGCTCCAGATGAAGACCATGATCCACAGGACCCACGTCGGGATCGAACGGAGGAACCCGTAGATCCGCTTGCCGAGCGGTTGCGCACCACTGGGGCCTGCTGATGTCGTCGGTGCTTTTGTTGTCGTCGTCATCAGACCGCCGCCTTCTGCATCCGCCGGATGTTGTAGAACATGATCGGGAGGATCGCCAGGAAGAGCACGATGGCGAGTGCCGAGCCGACGCCGAAGTTGAACTCGGTGAAGGCCTTGTCGTACATCTCGTTGGCGATCACGTTGGTGTCGAAGTTGCCGGCCGTCATGACCCGGACGATGTCGAACACCTTCATGACGGTCACGATGAGTGTCGTGACCACCACCCCGATGGTTGGTGCGATCTGTGGGATCGTCACCCGCCAGAAGCTCTGCGACTCGGTGGCGCCGTCGACCTTGGCCGCTTCGAGGAGTGCGGCAGGCACACCCTTGACCGCAGCCGAGAAGATGACCATGGCGAAGCCCGTCTGGATCCAGATGAGCACGACCATCAGCCACAGGTTGTTGAACGGCACCTCGGAGGTGAAGAAGATCGGGCTCGGGTCGATCCGAGTGGTTCCGTCAGCCAGCTCGAGTACCGCGAAGCCACCCAGACCCGATCCGGCGAACCTGATGATCGCCCAGACGAACGGGAGCGCCATGACGATCGAACCGATCATGACGCCGTTGGCGTCGGCTTTCCAGCCCCGGTAGGCGAGGTAGAGCAGCGCCAGCACCACCACGGCGAGCACGATGATGGCGATCGTCGTGCCCCGGTTGGAGTTGCTCACCTGTCCCAGCCACACCCACAGCGAGTTGAGGACACCGGTCTGCGAGCGCCCTGGTGGCCGGGCGATGTACATGAACCGCCAGATGATCCCCGCGCCGACGAACGAGATCGCCATGGGCATGAAGATCAGCGACTTGGCGATGTTCTCGAGACTTCCTCGATCGGCGAGCACTGCGATGGCGAGACCCAGCGACGTCGCGATGATCGTCACCGCGAACACCCACCACAGGTTGTTGCTGATCGTGCCCCGAATGCTCGTGAAGACTGCAAACACGATCAGGAAGATTCCGATGGCGATCGGTGCGATCGTCCCTGGGGAGAAGTCGAGATCGGTCCCGCCGGCCCTTCTGCCTGCGAGCCACGCCGCGAGGATCCCGAGCGCGATGATGATCGCGCCCACCCAGGTCATCCGGCTGCCGAAGATCCCGGTCCAGTTGTCGAAGTTGATGATGTTGGCATCGGTGAAGACGTCGGCGTAGTTCTGGAACCCGACGTTTTCGATGCCCTGTCGATCGAGGAACGACAACCATGCGGTGCGCACGGTCGGGACGAGCAGGGAAGCGGCGATGAAGAACAACGCCGGCGTGAGGAAGATGTACTTCCGTGACGATTGCTCGATACGCCGCTTGCCACGTTCGTCCTTGAGCGGTGTCAACGCCAGGCTGAGCCCCGCGAGGGCGCCGAACACCGTTGTGGCGACGATGGCGTTGAGTTGGCTCGTGCCGTTGTAGTTGGGGGCCACCAGCGCTCCGATGAACCATCCGGCGGTCGCCCACCACGCAGCTGCACGCAGCGGCGACGTGGATCGTCCCCGCATCTGCCAGATGCCGAGTCCGACTGCGACACCGATGGCCAGCCACAAGATCGCGATCCCGATGTTGAGCTGCGGGATCGGCGTTGCGAGCTGAGAGCCATCCGGAAACAGGATGCCTGCGCCGACCAGCGACTCGAATCGGTCCGCGGTCACCGACCCGGATATGGGGCCGCGCATGTTGATCCCGGCGATGAGACCGAGCACGGCACCACCGACGACACCGATCGTGAGGCGCCGCTCCGGGGCCTCGTTGGAGCCGAGCAGGTACCCGGTTGCTGCGGCGACGACAGTGGCGACGAAGGTCCACAACAGTGGGTTTTCGAGCACGCGGTTGCCCCACAGGATCGCAAAGACCATCAGGGTCAGCGCACCGAGGACGGCAGCGAGGAACCAGGACCAATTGGTCGGGGCGAGGTCGAAGAGCCGGTTGACGCCGATGAACAGTGCGGCGCTCACGAACACCGCGACGAACACCGCTGTCGTCGTCGAGCCGACCCGATCCACGTCGAGCGAGCCCCACAGCAGCAAGGCCCCGTAGGCGACGCCCAGCGCCAATGCCGTCGGGCTGCGCCACAACGTGGGTGCTTGAGCGTCCGGCAGGATCCGGGTCAGACCCCACACGCCTGCAGCGGCCACTACGGCTATGCCGACTGCGAGCAGCAGGTTCGCCTGCTCGAAGTCGAGCAGCGCCCAGGCGAAGATGAACACCGCTGCTGCGGTGAATCCTCCGACCACCTGGACCTTCCCTGCTGTCGTGGCCGTCGCTCCTGGGCGGTCACTGAGCCGGGTCCACACGAGATATGCGACCGCGGCTGCGAGACCAGCGGACAGCACCACTGCCGACACGAGATCAAGGGCGCCAAGCAAGAAGTCGCCCACATTCACCTCCCTCTCCCGGCGCCCGCTGGGGCACCGTCTTCGCCACAATAAAGCGAAGGGGCGCCGGTTTGCCCGGCGCCCCTTCGCGTTCGACTGTCAGCTGCCGGCTCGACTCAGGAAGTCGGCCACGCAGCGTCGATGTTCGCCGCTGCGGTTGCAGCGTCGATGTCACCGTTGACGAACGCCGTTGCGGAGCGCCAGAACTCGGCGTTCGCTGCGGTCGGCATGTTGTCCGAACCGTCGAACCGGAAGATCTCGGCGTTCTGCAGCAGCGCGTTGAACGACTGCTCGATCGGAGTCCACAGGCTCTGGTCGGCACCGGAGTGCGGCGACAGGAATCCGCTCAACGTCGACTCCCCGCCACCCTGGGCGAGCTTCTGGAAGCGCTGACGGTTGTTGGCGTACTCGACCGAAGCCAGGTACTCCATCACCGCGGTCACCTCAGGACGATCGGCGAACTGCACCGGGTAGGTGCCACCACCGAGCACCGGACGGATGTCCGGGGACACGGGCGGGAAGTAGAACACGTCCACACCCTCCGGTCCGGTCACCGTGCCCTCCGGGAAGAAGGCGGCGAAGAAGCTCGCCTGACGGTGCATCAGGCAGGTTCCGTCGACGAGCGGCGGGCCGTTGTCACCAAAGAGTGTGGTGGCAATCGTTCCACCGGCGGCGTATGTCGCCCCCGGGGTGGTCCACAGGTCGCGGATCTCGTTGAAGATCGTGACGACTCTCTCATCGGCGAAATCGAGGGTGCCTGCGACCCACTCGTCGTAGACCTCGCCGCCGTAGAAGCGGAGCATCAGGTCCTCGGTCCAGTCGGTGAACGGCCAACCCGTTGCTCCACCACCGGAGTCGATGCCGACACACCACGGGGTGTCGCCGTTGGCGATCATCTCGTTGGTGAGGGTCTTCAGCTCGTCCCAGCTCTCCGGAACGGTGTAGCCCTTCTCGGCGAACAGCGCCGGGCGATACCAGACGAGCGACTTGAGGTCGGCCTTCGTCGGGATGCCGTACTGGACGCCGTCGACCTCACCGAGGGCCCAGAGGCCGGCCGGTGTCGTGCTCCGCACCGTTTCCGTGACAGAGTCGGGCAGCGGTACGAGTGCGCCCTGGTTGGCGAAGTCGACCAGCTTGCCGGGCTGCGGCAGCACGCCGATGTCCGGCGGGTTGCCTGCGGCGACCTGGACGTTGATCTGGTCCGAGAAGTCGCGGGCGCCGGTGTAGCTGATGGTCATCCCGTTCTGAGCCGCAAAGATGTCGAGTGCCGCCTGGAAGGCGCCTGCCTCGACGTCCGAGGACTCGGGACCGAAGATGTTGACGGTCGTACCTTCGAGCGGGTTCTCTTCCGTGACGATGACCGTCTCGGTGACGATGCTCGTCTCGGTGACGATCGACGTGACCGTCTCGCCGGGTACTTCGACAGTGACTGTCTCCGGCGGCGTCGACTCGCTGTCACCACAGGCTGCGGCGATGAGAGCCAACGTCAGCAGGAGCGCAGCGTAGGAGAAGAAACCTCTTCTCTTCTGCATACGTGTTTCCCTTTCCTTCGTTGAATGCCCCGAAGGGAGCGGAGACGGTAATCAGGAGGTGTGCAGGCGGCACGCCTCCTCTCCTTCCCTCCTCCGTGTGAACGCTTGCAGGGCACGCGTTCGTGACGCCGCCCATAGTAGACAGACGCGGTCAAGGATTTTCAGGCCGAGGCCGCGCACAAGACGATCGCATCACGAGTTCCACCGGCACCTCGACGTGGTGGGGCTCCGCGGACGTCGCATCGTCTCCGTTGAGGATGTCGAGCATCCAGGTCGCCATCCGTTCCCCGAGCTCCTCCACCCGCTGGCTCATCGTCGTGAGCCCGAACGATTCCGAGAGCTCATGCCCATCGAAGCCGATGATCGAGAGGTCGCCGGGCACCTCGATTCCCAGGCTGCGAGCCCGACCCATCGCCCCCATCGCCGTCTCGTCGGACAGCGCAAACAGTGCGGTCGGCGGGTCGGCGAGGCCCGCCAGCTCCTCCACGGCGGCGGCCCCTCCCTGGATCGTCAACGGATTCGTGGGCTGGTGGGCCGGATCGATGCGGAGCCCGGCATCACGGAGTGCCGCCTCGAATCCCCTCCGTCGGTCCGCCAGGATGGGTGACCCGGTCTCGTCGATCGCTCCTGCCCCGAGCAGGCCGATCCTCTGGTGACCGAGACCGATGAGGTACTCGGTGGCGCGTCGCCCGGCGGCCACGTTGTCGATCGAAATCGATGGCAGGCCGTCGTGACGCTCTCCGAGGCACACGACGTCGATGTCGGCGGCCCGCAGGGCGGCCATGTGGTCGTCACCGAAGAAGTCGACGAGGAGGAGCCCGTCGATGCCGACCGCACCCGAGCGCACGCGCTGGATGAACTCGGTGCGATTCTCCGGGGTGTCGACGGCGTAGATCTCGAGGTCGTATCCGGCTTCTGACAGGACGGAGAGAACGCCGACCGTGACCTTCCCGGTGTACCAGACGCCGTAGTAGGGCGCGGCGAGCCCGATCGTCCGCGTGCGTCCCGACGCCAAACTGGCAGCCGCCCGATGCGCCAGGTAGCCGAGCTGCGCGGCGACCTCGACGACTCGATCCCGTGTGGACGCGGCGACGTTCGGCATGTTGCGCAGCGCCCGGCTCACGGTGGCCACCGATACTTCGGCGGCGCGGGCGACGTCCTCGATCGTTGCTCGCTGTGATCCCATCAGAACTCCAGGACCAGCGCCGTTTCCTCGGGGACGACGACCGTCCCTTCGGCGTGGTCGATTCCAACTCCCGAGCGCGAGGCGAACACCACGGACCAACGCCCTGTGGGCAAGGTCGCCGTGGACGGGGCCGCTCCGAGGTTGGCGACGACCACGACGTCACCGCGGTGTACCGCTCGTGCGGTCGGGGCATCGACGTCGAGCCACTCCACGTCGTCTTCCCAGAACGCCGGCCGGGCCCGCCTGATGCGCAGGAGGTCGCGATACCGGTGCAATGTCGAAGCCGGGTCGGTGACCTGGGCGGCCACCGTCTGATGCGCAGGTCGATCGTGTGCGGCGAGCCAGGCTCGGGCGGCGGTGGTGAATCCGTTGGCGTGCCCGTCGTCCCACGGCATCACGGTGCGGGTGCCGTCTCGACCGGTGACGCCCTCGTTCCTGGTCGCCACCGGATCCTCCAGGTCGGTTTCCGCGATGATCCCGTCGTCGAGTCCGAGTTCCTGGCCCTCCCAGAGGAACGGGACACCACCCAGTGCGAAGAGCAGCGTCGTCACGGCGAGCGAGCGGTCGATGCCCCGCTGGCCACCACCGTATCTGGAGACCGACCGTGACGTGTCGTGGTTGTCCGTCACCCACGAGATGCCGTTCGGTGATACCGCGTGGACGGCTTCGACGTACTCCAGCAGCCACTCCGGATCCCACTCTCTCCAGGCCGGCTTCAGCGCAAAGCCGGTGTGGAGGATGCCCGGCTCGGAGTATCTGGCGAGCCGTGCCGGTTCATCGGTGCCGACCTCCCCGATGAGCATGGCGCCGTAGGGGTGCACCACTGCGTTCCAGCGGCGGTAGATCTCGACGTTGTCGTCCTGGTCGAGGTCGTAGAGGTGGTCGAAGGAAGCGAAGACCTGGCCGGGGTCGGCGGCGTCCTCCGGCTCCCGCGGCTGCGGGTTGTCTGCAAACGAAGGGTGCTTCTTGAGGCCGTGGGCGACGTCGATGCGGAAGCCGTCGACCCCGCGATCGCACCAGAAGCGCAGGATGTCGTCGAAGGCATCGGCGACCGCCGGGTTGTCCCAGCTGAGGTCCGGCTGCTCGGGCAGGAACAGGTGGCACCAGTACTGGCCGGTCGCCTCGTCGAGCGTCCACGCCGGACCACCGAAGTGGCTCACCCAGTTGTTCGGCGGCCCACCGTCGGGAGCGGGATCCATCCAGATGTAGTGGTCGCGAAACTCGCTGTCTCGGTCGCCGAGTGCGCTGCGGAACCAGGGGTGATGCGACGAGGTGTGGTTGGGCACGATGTCGACGACGACCCGGAGACCTCTCTGGTGTGCGTCCGCCACCAGTCGATCGAAGACTTCGAGCGTGCCGTGTTGCGGCGCCACGTCGGTGTAGTCGGCGACGTCGTAGCCGTGGTCGTAGCCGGGTGAGGGGTAGAAGGGGGTGATCCACAGCGCATCGACCCCGAGCCAGGTCAGATGGTCGAGACGCTGTCTGATTCCCTCGAGGTCGCCGACGCCGTCGCCGTTCGAGTCGGCAAACGAACGCGGATACACCTCGTATCCGACGGCGCCCGTCCACCACGGTCGTTCTCGTTGCTCCATCGGTGCGAGCGCCTCCGGTCCTGAAAGCGGTTACAGCGGTGGCGGCGAATCTAGCTCGCAACGGCGAGACGAGCAGATCGGCGTCGTCGTCAACCGTTGCTCGCAACGGCTCAGCGGCCGCGCCGCCCCACGATCCCGAGGTCACGGCGCTGATCGTCGGACAGCCGTGCCGTCGCCATTCGCAGGCTCTCGGCGCTCATCGCGGAACGGTGTTCCGCCACGAAGTGGAACGCGATGTCGGGTGACCGGCGCGACAGCTCACGCAGCACCCAGCCCACTGCGGTCTGGGCGAAGCGTGCTTCGTCCCGAACGTTGGCGGCGCAGGCTTCGAGGACCAGGTCGGTCATACCAGGGAACACGTCGGGTTCGGGGAGCAGGTCGACGAAGGCGACGATGGCCGCTCGACGCCGCCAGAGTCCCGGGGCATCGGTCCACCGCACGATCGGTCGGCCTGCTGCGCCGCCGCGGGTCCGTATCAACGGCCCGAGGACTCGCACGCAGAGCCAGTCCGTCGTGTTCCACTCCCAGATGGATCCCTCGTCGAAGATCGCCGAGATCTGCGGGAGGTCACGACGGGGCTCCAGTTCGTCCAGTGGCAGGACGTGCTCCTGGAGGATGAGGAGTGCGGTGAGCTTCTCCTCGGCGACGCGGCCCCGCAGCAACTCCCACGCCGCGAAGCGAAGTTCGGCCGGGGTGGGAGCCCATGAGCCGACCCACGCTGCGAGGATCGAGCGGATGTCCGGCGTGGGCACTCCCCAGAACTCGATCTCGTGCTTGAGGTAGAGCTCCCACCACTCCTTCTTCGACGGGACGCCCGAGTGACGCAGGATCGTGCGGAGCTCGTCGAGGTCGGCGGCACCCATCGACCCGACTTCACTCTCCCGCCAACGGGAGCAAGAGCCGGAACACGTTCATGTCGTCGCGACGTATGACCTCCAGTGTTCCTCCCATGAGTTGTGCCAGCTCCCGGGAGACCGTCAGGCCCAGCCCGGTCGCACCTGGAACAGTGGTGGTCGGGTCGAGCCGCTGGTACGCCTCGAACATGCGCTCGTGCTCCTCGGGATGGATGGGTGGTCCGTTGTCGGCGACCTCCAGGCAACCGAACCCGTCGGATCGCGCCATGGAGATCTCGATCCGCTCACCGCCGTATCGCTGCGCATTCGTGATCAGGTTGCGCACGATCTGTCTGGTGCGCTGCGGGTCTGCCACGACGGCGACGCTGCGACGATCCACCTCGATCCCCTCGACCAGCGAGCGCGGGACCGAATCGAGCGCCGTCAGCGTGGCGTCGAGGAGATCGATCCGTGTCGGCTGCACGCTCAGCTGGCCGGTGTCGGCACGTGCCATCGTGAGCAGGTCCTCGACGATCGACGACACCTCCGAGCTCTGCTCGGCCATGATCTCCACGAACTCGGACACCTCGATGGCGGTGAAGTGGCGGTAGCGGTCACGCAGCTCGTGAGCGAGGCCGACGACGGCCGTGAGCGGGGTCCGAAGCTCATGGCTGACGTTGGCGACGAGCCTGTCTCGACTGTCGATGGCCACCTGGAGCGACCGCTCGTACTCGCGCTGGTCAGAGATGTCGCGGCAGATCCACGCATAGGTGTCGAGCGTCACGTCGGCGCCGGCCTGGCGCAGCACGACCAGCGACACGGGCACCTTCGCTCCGTCGTATCGCGTCAACTCGGCTTCCACCGATCGGGCCGTCTCCGCTCCGGCCAGTTGGAAGAAGAGCTTGGTGTCGCCGGAAGCGTCCTGAGCGGCGCAGTCGACGAGCGCCTTCCCGCGCCACCCCTGCTCGAGACCGTAGAAGTCGAGGAACGCGGGGTTGGCTCCGATGAGGCGGCCGACCGCGTCGAAGCTCGCCACGAGATCGGTGGTGGCGTCGACCACTGCGGCGAGGCGCTCGATGCGGTGATGCTGCTCGACCTCGACGGTGCGATCCATGAGGGTCACGACATAGTCGGCGTCTTCGCCGCCCTCGTCTGCGCCGATGGGGGTTCCCCACGCTTCGACGAACCGCTGCGTACCGTCGCGCCGCCACAGCCGGTGGTCGATGTGATAGGGCCGATTCGCCGCAAGGGCCTCGGCGACGGTGCGTTCCACCAGCGGGAGTTCGTCCGGCATCACGACGGCGGCGATGCCGTTGCGCTGGATCTCCTCGGTCGTCAGCCCGGTGATCTGGGTGAACCCTTCGTTTGCCGTGATGAACTTCCCGGTGCGATCCTGGAGGGCCAGCCCCATCGGAGTGCCCTGGATGATCGCCTCGAGTCGTGCGTTTGCCAGGAGCGTTTCACGTGCGGCGGCGTCGTGTGCCGCCTTCTCTCGCGCGAGGTCGCGTTCCCGTCCCGCCATCGCGGCGCCGGACGCGAGCAGGAGCGCCAGCGTCACGCCGACGGCGAAGACCGCAGAGAACGCCTGGTAGGCCCCGGGGCGGTAGCCGTCCGATGGTGCGATCGCAGTCACGTTTGCCACGACCAACGCCACGGCGCCGTAGGCGGCCGCACTGCCCAGCAGCGACACGATGGCGGCACGGCCCCCGATGAAGGCGATGATGAACACGGTGGTGACCGTTGCCCATGGGGCAACGGCCCCCGGATCTCCGAGAACCAGCAGACCGATGGCGATCGCAGTCACATCGCTGGCGTGGAGCAACTCGGGTCGCCGGAACAGCCGATGGGAGAGCGGCACGCCGATCCCGACGTGGAGGGCGGCGAGAAGCACGATCCACCATGCGCCCGACCAGTTCCACGCGATGGCCAGCACGGCGTGGACGAGAAGGGCAGCACCGGTCACGACGAGCCGGATCAGATACCAGGAGCGCCGTCCCCGATCGAGCGCGATCGGTGCGGGGCCCAGGCCGAAGCCGGGATGCCGCAGCGGATCGTGCTCTCGATTCCGTCGGATGAACTGGTCCATGGTGCCGTGGGACCAGTCGGCCAGGTCCCTCTGCCCTTCAGGTTCTGCAGGATATCGGTGCCCTCGCGCCTGGTGCGCTCATTCGGCTCCCGCCCCCTGGCCCAGGTCCCGATACATCGCTGCGAACCTGCGGTAGTCGTCGACGCCGCGTCGGGTCGACGCCCACTCTTCGTCACGAACCGGGCGCTTCGTGCGCGCCGGGCTGCCCAACGCCAGCATGCCGTCCTCGACGACCGTGCCTGGGGCGACGACGGATCCGGCGGCGATCATCGCACGCTTGCCGATCCGCGCGCCGTTGAGCACGACGGCTCCCATGCCGATGAGCGCGCCGTCGCCGACCGTCGCGGCGTGGACGATGGCGCCGTGACCAACGGTGACGTCCTCGCCGATCTCCGTCGGCTGGTCGACGTCCGCATGCAGCACGGCGTTGTCCTGGATGTTGCTGCGAGCGCCGATGGTGATGTGGGAGGTCTCGCACCGGATGACGACGCCGAACCAGATCGACACGTCCGGCCCGATGGTCACAGCCCCGAAGATCCGTGCCGTGTCCGCGACGAACGCGGTGGGATCGATCTGTGGCGTTGCGAGCCGGTCGCGTGGAGACACGTCGGCGACGTTAGCGATCGGAGTCGGTGAGACCCGACGAGACGCGGACTGCCGCCGCCATAGTCGGCGATCGCGCATAGGGTGACCATGTGTCTCGCACCCTCCTCGCCATGGCAATCGCGTGGGCGATGCTCGGCGCCGCATGCTCGTCCACCGACGGCGCCGGCGCCCCCTCGTCGACGGCGACCCCTGGGGCCGGTGCTCAGGTCGATCCGGCGCAGAGCGCTTCCCTTCGCAACCAGCTCGGCTACGTCTTCCCGGAGGCACCCGAGGTTCCCGACGGGCCGTTGCCCGCTTCGGTCGTCGAGGACCTCGAAATCGTGTGGAGCGGATTTCGGACCGGTGTCGACACGGCAGCGATCACCCGTCTCGGGGGATCAGGGGATGCCCGCTTGGGTTGGATCATGTCGGACATCCTCCGCTTCATCGGCGGCGATGTCGGCGAGGCCGCCGCCGGCGCGTTCGAAGAGCTCACGGGAGCCACGCTCGCGGACGATCCGGTGGCGCTCCGCAGCTCGTGGCAGTCGGTGACCGATCACCTCATCGCCTGGGATCTCCCGGCGTTCGACGCTTACCCCTCCTACAAAGAGCGGCTCTTCACGTTGGTCGAGCCCAGGTGGGAGCCGTTCTTCGCAGACGAGGAAGCGACGATCGACTGGCGTCTCGTCAGTTGGGGTGGCGTCCTCCTCGACAACCGGCCGCTCGGCGAGCCCAACCCGTGTGTGCTCGGTTGCATCCCTGCCCTCGACGATCCGGCTGTCACCGATGTCGCAGGCGGCGACTGGTATCCCGACGATGCCATCGTGTTCGCCGTCGTCATCGGTGACGAGGCTCGCGCCTATCCGCGCAACATCATGGAGGTCCACGAGATGATCAACGACACCCTCGGTGACCGTCGTCTCGGGATCCCCTACTGCACCCTGTGTGGTTCGGCGCAGGCCTACTTCACCGATGCCGTTCCCGAGGATGTCGAGACGCCCGTGTTGCGCACCTCGGGCCTGCTCTCGCGATCGAACAAGGTCATGTTCGACCTCAACACGATGTCCGTGTTCGACACGTTCACCGGTGAGGCGCTCTCGGGACCGCTGCGCGAGCGCGGCGTCGTCCTCGAGCAGGCGACGGTCGTCACCACGACCTGGGGCGAGTGGAAGGCGGCGCATCCCGAGACGACCATCGTCGCGGAGGACGGCGGCATCAATCGGTCATACGCGCTCGATCCGCTCCGGGGTCGGGACGACGACGGTCCGATCTTCCCGATCGGCGACGTCGACGGGCGACTCGATGTTCAGGAGCAGATCTTCGGCGTCGTGCTCGACGACGGGACCGCGCTGGCGTTCCCTGCGGCGACGGCACGCGCCGAGCTCGACAGCGGGGGAGTTGTCGAGTTGGAAGGCGTGCGCCTCGTGCTGGACGGTGGAGGCCTGAGAGCCGAGACCGTGGAGGGCGTGCCCGTCGACGGGCATCAGGCCTTCTGGTTCGCGTGGAGCCAGTTCATGCCGGACACCCTCGTGTGGGAGCCACCTGACTGAGAAGAGCCGTTGTCGGCCCGACCGTCAGCGGTAGAGAGGGTCCTTCGACTCGGTGTCGATCTCGTACGCGGCGATCGCCTTGTGGACGACTTCGACGTCGATCGATCCCTCCCTGGCGAGCGCCGACAGCATCGCCACGACGACGTGACCCGTATCGATCTCGAAGAACCGCCGCAGCGCTTCGCGGGTGTCGGATCGACCGAAGCCGTCCGTTCCCAGCGGCACGAAGGGCCGCCGGATCCACCTCGACACCATGTCAGGCACCATCTTCATGTAGTCGGTGACGGCGACGACGGGATGCGGTCCCTCGCCCAGCGTGCTCGTCACGAGCGGGACACGGGGCTCGGCCCCGGGGTGGAGGCGATTCCACCGCTCCACCTCGAGCGCCTCCTCACGCAGCCGCTTGTAGCTCGTGGCCGAGTAGAGATCGACGGGGATGTCCCAGCGATCGAGCAGCTCCTCCTGGGCCTGGCGGGCTGCGGTGTGGGCGGACCCGGAGAAGACGATGGAGCCGCGTGGTTCTGCGCCGCCGGGCGCGATGCTCCAGTGGTAGATGCCGCTCAGGATGCCCTCGTCGACCCCTTCTGGCTTCGGGGGTTGCACGTAGTTCTCGTTGTAGACGGTCAGGTAGTAGAAGATGTCCTGGTTGTGGCCGTACATCCGCTCCAGGCCGTCCTTGACGATGGCGCTGAGTTCGTAGGCGAACGCCGGGTCATAGGCCTGCACCACCGGCACCGTCGAGGCGAGGATGTGGCTGTGCCCGTCCTGGTGCTGGAGCCCTTCGCCGAGGAGGGTGGTACGTCCGGCCGTCGCACCGAGGAGGAACCCCCGGGCTCGTGAATCCGCCGCCGACCAGATGAGGTCGCCGACCCGCTGGAACCCGAACATCGAATAGAACGTGAAGAAGGGGACCATGGGGACGCCGCGGTTGGCGTAGGCGGTGGCGGCTGCGATCCACGACGCCATCGAGCCCGCCTCGGTGATGCCCTCTTCGAGGATCTGACCGTCCTGCGCCTCGGTGTACGACAACAGCAGACCCGCATCGACCGGGGTGTACAGCTGCCCCTTCGGTGCGTAGATCTTGAGCTCCTTGAAGAGCGCGTCCATCCCGAACGTACGTCCCTCGTCCGGAATGATCGGAACGATGCGCTCGCCCATCTGCGGGTCTCTGGCCAGTGAGCGGAGCAGCCGGGTCGAGACACCGGTCGTGGACACCTCGACCTTGCCCGACCCCTCGTCGAACTCCTGGAAGACCGACTCGTCGGGCCGGGGCAGCGGCTTCGTGATCTCGACCCGGCGTTCGGGCAGCGGGCCTCCGAGGCCGCGACGCCGCTCCATGAGATAGCGCATCTCGGGTGAGTCCGAAGGAGGCCGGAAGTACGGCGGTTCCTGCCCGTCCTCGAAGAAGGCATCGGGGATCTCGTCCTGGAGACCGAGTTGATCGCGGTACTCCTTGAGCTGCTGGTTGTTCAGCTTCTTCACCTGGTGGCTGCCCATGCCGCCCTGAACGCCCTTGCCGAGCTGGAATCCCTTGATGGTCTTCGCCAGGATCACGGTCGGCGCGCCTTCCGCCTGCGTGGCCGCGTGATAGGCGGCGTACAGCTTGCGGTAGTCGAGGCCACCCCGACGGAGCGCCCAGACCTCGTCGTCCGTCTTGTCGGCGACCAACTCTTTGAGCGCCGGATCGGGCCCGAAGAAGTGCTCACGCACGTAGGCGCCGTCGTTCGCCTTGTAGCGCTGGTAGTCGCCGTCGACGGATTCGTTCATACGGCGCACGAGAGCGCCGTCGACGTCTTTGGCCAGCAGCGGATCCCAGTTGGTGCCCCAGATCACCTTGAGGACGTTCCACCCTGCGCCACGGAACATGGCTTCGAGCTCCTGGATGATCTTGCCGTTGCCGCGCACGGGCCCGTCGAGCCGCTGCAGGTTGCAGTTGATGATCCAGGTGAGGTTGTCGAGATGTTCCCTGCCGGCGAGCGAGATCGAGCCGAGGGTCTCGGGCTCGTCGACCTCCCCGTCACCGACGAACGTCCACACCCGCGATGCAGAGGTGTCGTCGATGCCGCGGTGCTCGAGATAGCGCAAGAATCGTGCCTGGTAGATCGAGTTGATGGGACCGAGGCCCATCGACACCGTGGGGTACTCCCAGAAGGCCGGCATGAGGCGCGGGTGCGGATACGACGACAGGCCCGGCCGACCGATCTCGCGACGGAAGTTGTCGAGATGCTCCGAGTCGAGGCGTCCCTCGAGGTAGGCCCTGGCGTAGACGCCGGGTGCGGCGTGACCCTGGAAGTAGACGTGGTCGCCGACCCCGTCGCCATGCTTGCCCTGGAAGAAGTGGTTGAAGCCGACCTCGTAGAGAAGTGCGGACGACGCATAGCTCGAAAGATGACCGCCGATGCCATCGGCGCGGCTGTTGGCGCGAGTGACCATGAGCACGGCGTTCCAGCGCACGATGCGGCGGATGCGCGCCTCGAGCTCCTCGTCGCCCGGGTAGTCGGGCTCCAACTCGGGCGGGATGGTGTTGATGTAGGGCGTGCTCATCGTCGCCGGGACACCGATGCGACGCTCGTGGGCGTGGGCGATGAGCTTGTTCACGAGATAGCGGGCGCGAACGGCACCATCGACGTCGATGACCGCATCGAGTGAATCCAGCCACTCCTCCGTCTCCTCGGGCCGGGTGTCCGGGATCTGGTTGGTGAATCCGTCGCTCAATTCCATCGGGTGAGTGCTCCTCGCCAGGTGCAGTGGCCGCAGGATACCGGCAACCGGTTCGGCAACGCCCGACGATTCGTCCATGTGCGTAGATTGATCACATGCAGCGACACGCCGACCGCATCTCCACGCTCCGCATGCGCTTCGCCTCCCTTCACGAGTCGGGTCTCTTCCTGATGCCGAACCCCTTCGACGTCGGATCGGCGCGGCTCCTGGAGTCGCTGGGATTTCCGGCCCTGGCGACGACGAGCTCAGGCCATGCCGCCACCCTCGGCCGGCACGACCAGCAGGTGTTTCGAGACGAGCTCGTGGAGCACGTCGCCGCCATCACGGCCACCGTCGACGTGCCCGTGAGCGTCGATGCGGAGCGGTGCTTCGCCGATGACGTCGAGGAGATCGCCGAGACGGTGAGCATGCTCGCTCACGCCGGCGCCGCCGGCCTGTCGATCGAGGACTACCGGCCGGATGTCGGCATCGACCCGCTCGAGCTGGCCACGGAACGCGTCGGCGCTGCGGCCGAAGCGGCTCATGCCCACGGTCTCGTGTTGACGGCCAGAGCCGAGAATCACCTCTACGAGTCCGCGGGCCTCGACGACACGCTCGAACGCCTCGCCGCATATCGGGATGCGGGAGCCGACTGCCTGTACGCACCAGGTCTCTCGGATCCGGACGACATCGCCGCGGTGGTCGATCTCGGGCTGCCGGTGAACGTCCTGCTCCTCCGCAACGGCCCGAGTGTCGACGAGCTGGAACGACTCGGCGTGCGCCGGTGCTCGACCGGCGGTGCGCTCGCCTTCGCGGCATATGGTGCCGTCGCCCGGGGCGGCAGGGAGCTGCTCGACCACGGTACGTCGTCGTATTCGGCTGCATCGCTGTCCGCCTCCGACCGGAGCGCCGCCTTCTCCTGAGTCGCCGGTTGGCGGCGCCGGGTGATCGCGCCGGAAATGCAGAGCGTGGCGGCTGTCACTACATTCGGTGTCCCGCTGCCAGGAGCCTGCTCATGCGCCGCACCACCTCGACTCGCCGGTTCACCGTCGCAACCGTCGTGCTCGCGCTCGGCGTCGTGCTGCCCTCGGTGGGTTCGGCGGGACCGGCGGCGGCGAGCCATCAGCAATGTCCCGACTTCGGATCGAAGTCCACGGTCGGTCGCATCCGCTCCGATGACGTCAAGGAGGCCTCAGGTCTCGTCGCGTCTCGCAGCCAGCCGCCGATCATGTGGACCCACAACGACTCGGGTGGCCGCAACGAGGTGTTCGCCATCGGCACCAACGGCGCGGTCGAGATGACGGTCCGGTTCGGTGATGTGCGAGTCAGGGATTTCGAGGACATCTCGATTGGCCCTGGACCCGGGCCCGGCGACTACATCTACGCCGCCGACATCGGGGACAACGGCAACGGCCGCGACTCGGTCTGGATCTACCGATTCCCCGAGCCGGAGGTGACCTCCGGGACGATCACCATCGCCGACTCGGCCGTCGAGAAGTTCGAGTTCACCTACCGGCGACCGTCGGGGGGGACGTGGTCGCGCAACGCCGAGTCCCTCGCCGTCGATCCCGTGACCGGTGACGTCGTGATCATCGAGAAGCGGCACGAGACCAGGGGAGGGATCCGTCACACGAGCTGGTTCTATCGTCTCCGCCAGACCGATCTCGTCGAGGGCGAGCTGCTCCTGGCCCAGCCGATCGTGTGGGCCAAGACCCGGTACGAGCGCGACATCGGGCCACCCGCTGCCGCCGAGTTCAGCAAGGACGGGCGCATGCTCGTCGTCAAGAACGGGTACGAGGTCTTCGCCTGGCTGCGACGACCCGGGCAGCCCATCTACAGCGCCATCAAGGACGACCGCGCCACGAACTGCCTCTACCTGGGGGCGAGGGGAGAGGCGGTGGCCGTCGGCAGCGGCAACGGCGCACTGTTCTTCGTCCGCGAGGGCAGCGACTCACCCGTGGAGCGGACCCCGCTGTCCAGGTAGAGGGCGGCCGCCAGCGCCTGAGCGGGGA
>CAYFYC010000023.1:29240-44842 GCA_964347305.1 uncultured Acidimicrobiaceae bacterium
GGACCCCGCTGTCCATCCCTCCGCCTCCGGTCCGATGCAACGGTCTCGATGTGACGATCGGAGCGACGCACGGGGATGACGTCATCACGGGGACGATGGGTGACGACGTCATCAACGGGCTCGGCGGCGACGACGTCATCGACGGGCTCGGCGGCGACGACGTGATCTGCGGAGGAAAGGGCAACGACACGATCGGGGCGGGGGCGGGAGCCGACATCGTGTACGGAGGCGGAGGCCGTGACACCATCCGCGGTGGCACCGGGACCGACCGGCTCTTCGGCGGAGCCTCAGCCGATCTGCTCGAGGGCGGAGATCACGACGATCGCATCTGGGGCGGGGGATCGGACGACACGCTGCGCGGCGGGAAGGGCTTCGATCGGCTCGACGGCGGTCCTGGCGCGGACGACTGCAGCGTCGGCCCCGGTGGCGGGAGCACGTCCGCCTGCTGATCGTGGCGGGTAGTGCGTACCATGCGTCGCCGCACGACAGAGAGGGAGGCCGATGTACACGACGCTGCTGGTGATCCACATCCTCGCCGCGGGCGCCTGGTTCGGGACGAACGTCGTGCAGATCCTGGTGAACCCGAAGCTCCGCACCTATCCCCCCGAGATCGCATCGTGGTGGCTGCGCCGCACCGTGGCGTTCGGGACGCGGATCTACACCCCGGCCGCGATCGTCTCGCTCGTGACGGGTGTCCTGATGGTCATCGACAACGACCTCTTCGACTTCTCGAGCACCTTCGTGACGATCGGCTTCACGATGGTCATCGTCGGGGCCGGGCTCGGCATGTTCGTGTTCGGTCCGCGCGGTGAGGCCGCCGCAGCTGCCATCGAAGCGGGCGACGCACCTCGAGTCCGCCGGTTGACGGGGTCGCTCGCCGGCTTCGGTGCGCTCGACAGCGTCCTGCTCGTGGTCACCATCATGGCGATGACCGCCAAGTGGGGTGTGTGAGGCCCCCATGGCCTACGACGCCGAACGCGCCTCCGAGTACGCACTGCGTGTCTGGAAGTACAAGGAGGGGGAAACCGTCACCCGCATGATGCGGGTCGGGGACGCGCTCGGGCTCTACGCAGCGCTCGCCGATGGCGGTCGCTCGACTGCGACCGGTCTCGCCGACAGGCTCGGCTACTCGGCTCGTTTCGTCGAGGAGTGGCTGCACGGTCAGGCGGCGGCCGGGCTCGTGGAGCACGATGCCGGCGAGTTCTGGATGATCGAGGAGGCGCGATCCGTGCTGGTCAACGAGGACAGCCTCATGTTCGCCGGTGGAGCGCTCGCTCCGCCCGAGACGAGAGAGCATTTCGGCCTCATCCTCGAGGCCGTCCGCACGGGTGAGGGATTCACCTACGGCGACATGGGCGAGGAGGTCGCCGCCGACATGGACCGCAGCGCCGGCGCCTGGCAACGCACGTTCCTGCCCTCGGTGGTCATACCTCAGATCGATCGTCTCCCTGAGCGGCTCCGCTCCGGTGCTCGCGTGCTCGAGGTCGGCTGTGGCAGCGGCGTCGCACTGCATGCGCTCGCCGTGGCCCATCCGAACAGTGTCTTCGTCGGGATCGACCCGTCATCTGTGGCCGTCGATTTCGCCTCGAGCCGCCTCGAGGATGTGCCCAACGCCTCGGTGCTGGCGCTGGACGCCGAGACGCTCGAACCCGATTCGGAGCCATTCGATCTCGTGATCGCACTCGACTGCATGCACGACATGCCGCGACCCGACCTCGTGGCAGCCAGGGTGCGGTCCGTCATCGCCGACGACGGCGTCTGGCTGATCAAGGACATCAAATCCGGAGGATCGTTCGAAGCGAACCAGAACAACCCCGTGCTCGCCCTCATGTATGGCTACTCCGTGACGTCGTGTCTGCCCTCGGGGGCGTCGCGGCCGGATGGCCTGGCACTGGGCACACTGGGCTTCGATCCGGCCACCGTCGACTCGATGATGGAAGCTGCCGGATTCGGGAGTGTTCGCCGCCTCGAGGCGGACGACCCGACCCATTACTACTACGAGGTCAGACCCTGACGGTCGAAACGACTCATGGCGATCGCGGGCAACCCAAGATCGCATCTTGCAGTACCGCGCCGAGGTCCTCGGGTGTTGCGCCCGACAGGAGCGCGAGCAAGAAGTCGCGGTCGACCCGAGCGTCTCGGGCGAGCACCTGTTGCAGGCACTGCCTGCGCTCCGCCGGGTCACCGTCGCCGATGATGGCGGCGATGTAGCGAGCCGGATCGATGCACGCGGCGAATGCCTCGGGCGTGAGCCCGGTCACGTCCGTCCCCTCCGGAGCGCCTTCGATGCCCTGCTCGGCGCGGGCGACGAGTTCCTCGAGCGGCAGCGCATCGGCGACGATGCCGCCGGCGCACTCCGCCTCCGCTTCTGTGATGTAGAGATCGTCGGCGAGCGCGAGCTCGGTGTAGCCGGCCACGACCGTGGCCCGCGCCGCGGCGACGGGATCTGCCGTCGATGACGTCGACGCGGTCGATGACGTCGACGCGGTCGATGACGTCGATTCGAGCGGCGGCAGCGGCGTCGACGTCGGCGGAGGGCCTCCGCTGCACGCGACGACGACGAGGGTCGACATGATCCAGCCGGCTCTGATTCGCATCTGCCGACCCTAGGTCGTTCCACAAGGCTCCCGGTGGCCGATAGCATCCATGGCGACACAGAGGAGGATCAGCATGGCCAACACGTTCCTGGAGCGACAGTTCGCCACTCGCGACACGATGCGCACCGGCCCCATCGTCGAAGACGCGATGACGATCGGTGGCGTCGGTCGCGCCACCGGCATGCTCTTCGGTCTGCTGCTGGCCGCCGCCATCTTCGGGTGGGCAGCCGTCGACTCGGGTGGTGAGAGCCCGACGGTGCCCGGATGGCTGCTCCCTGCGATCCTCGTGGCCCTCGTCGTCGCCATCGCGACCGTGGTCCGCCCCCAATGGGCGCCATGGTCGGCACCCGTCTACGCCGTGATCGAAGGTGCGCTGCTCGGCGCCATCTCCCACGTGTACGAGGCCGCGTTCGACGGCATCGTCGTGCAGGCGATCCTCGCCACCGGGGTGACCTTCGCCGTGATGCTCACGCTCTACGTCACGCGTACGATCCGGGTGACGGCGCGGCTGCGCTCGATCGTGGTCGGCGCGACCATCGCCATCTTCGCCTTCTACCTCGTGTCGATCCTGCTGTCCTTCTTCGGGACCACGGTCCCACTCGTGTGGGATTCGGGGCCGCTCGGCATCGGGTTCAGCCTCATCGTGATCGCCGTCGCCGCCTTCAACCTGATGCTCGACTTCGATCTCATCGAGAAGGGCTCGGACGCCGGGATGCCCGAGTACATGAACTGGTACGCCGCCTTCGGTCTGCTCGTCACGATCGTCTGGCTCTACCTCGAGATCCTGCGGCTGCTTGCGAAGCTGCAACGCGATTGAGGCGAGAGCCTCCGAAGGCGGAGGCCGGCGCGCCTCCGCGTCAGACGTCGTCTTTGGCGATGAGGTGTGATCGGCCGTATGTCCACGGTCGATCCGGGTCGGCGTACAGCGCCTGGTAGAGCCCGAGACCTGCATGCTCGAAGGCGAGCGCAGAGGCCGCCATGTAGAGACGCCAGATCCGGTAGATCGTCTCGCTCGTGATGGCAACGGCGTCGTCGTGACGTTCCTCGAGCCTGCGCACCCAGTGGCGCAGGGTGATGGCGTAGCTGCGGCGTAGCGACTCGACATCCCTCAGCTCGAAGCCGGAGCGTTCGGCAGCGGCGACGGACTCCTCGAAGGGACGGAGCTCGCCGTCGGGAAAGACATACGTGCTGACGAAGGTCGGACGCTGCCGAGCGTTCGAGCGATCCCGTGTCGTGATGGCGTGGTTGAGGAGGAGACCGCCGGGTGCGAGGAGTCCACGCAGATGCGTGAAGTAGGTGTCGTACCGCTTGCGGCCGACGTGTTCGAACATCCCGATCGATGCGATGGCGTCGAAGCGGCCGGTCGCCTCGCGGTAATCGGCCTCACGGATGGTGACGAGGTGATCCACCCCGCCGGCGCGGGCCAGCTCCCGGGCCGCCTTGGCCTGTTCCGGGGACACGGTGATCCCCGTCGCCTCCACGCCATAGTGCGAGGCTGCATGCACGACGAACGCTCCCCAACCGCACCCGACATCCAGCAGTCGTTGCCCCGGTGAGAGCTGCAGTTTGCGACACACGAGGTCGAGTTTCCGGATCTGAGCCGTCTCGAGCGGCTCGGCCGGATCGAGGAAGGCGGCACACGAGTACACGAGGTTCTCGTCGAGGAACAGGCGGAAGAAGTCGTTGCCCGTGTCGTAGTGCGAGCGGACCGTTTCGCGATCGCGCAACTTCGAGTGGAGGCGACCCCGGTACCGGGGGCGGGGATGCTCGCCTCGCCGGCTCGTGTCGGGGAGCGTTCGCAGCTTGCGGAGCAACCGGACCGCCTTGAGGGAGCGGCCGATGCTCTCCGCACTCCTGGCGAAGTCGAGGATCTCGAAGATGTCGCCCTGCAGATCGACGTCGTCGTGGATGTAGGCCTCGCCCGCCGTGAGGTCGCTGGGCGGGAGCAGCAGGGCCCGGAGTGCTCCCTCGTGCTGGAGCACGATGGTCGAGCGGGCGTCGGCGGGACCCCAGACGTCGCCGGTCCACGCCCTCATGCTCGGCGCCGGGGCCTCGGCGGCGGAGACGAGCCGTTCGTAGATGTCTCTGGATGTGTCGAGTGCAGTCATGTCCGCGCCACCGACGTTACCGGAGACGAGCCAACGCCAAACGGTGGAACGGCCCCTTCACGCGGTGAAGCGGCCTCTTCACGCGGTGAAGCGGGTGCCGATGGCACCCGCTTCGGTTCGTCCTGCAGGGACAGATGGCGTTTCCCCACAGTCGTATCCCCCGGCCCGCCGTTTGGAAGACGACGTCTCAAGACCGACCCAGACCGCGCCCTGGAGGGCTCCCCCCGGTTGTCTCGAGGTGGATTCGACGTTACGCCTCATGGGGGAATGCGGGAATAGGTCGGCCGACCCTTTGGGGTCAGCGCAGCCGTATGCGCATCTCGTGTTCGTCGCCGTGAACGACCCCCGTGTCCTCGAATCCGAGCCGTGCGTAGAACGCGCGCGGACCGTCGGGGTCGGGCACATAGGTGAGGTAGAGCTCGTCGCCTTCCGGGAAGGATCGGACCCGGTCGAAGACGAGCTCCATGGCGGCGGTGCCGTACCCGCAGCCCTGGTGGCGATGATCGATCATGAACCGCCAGAGGTAGAACCGCGGCACCGACCGGCGCTCGCTCAGCAGCGCCAACCCGACCGGTTCGTCGTCCGCATAGATCGCCTGCAGCCAGGCTTCGGTCGTGTAGGCGTGCTGGGCGATGGATCTGGCGTTCGAGGCGACGAATCGCCGCTGGTCGGGCGTGACCTCGAGATCCATGACCGCCCGCAGGTTCTCCTCGGTGACCTCCCGCAGCGTCACGGCGGCGGCGTCTGGCCGCCGTGTCATGACGATGGAGGGAGGGCGTCGAGGAAGGCCTGGTTCTCCTCGGTGGTGCCCAACGACACGCGGAGCCCAGTCGGTCCCATGGGCCGGACGATCACCCCTCGTTGCAGCAGGTGCTCGGCGAGGGCAGCGGAATCTGCGACCGGGAACCAGATGAAGTTCGTCTGCGACTCGGCGGGGGTGTAGCCGGCGGCGCGCAGGCCTGAGTCGACCACGGCTCGCGCCCTGGTGTTCGCTGCGATTCGATCGCCCAGGCGTTCACGGTGGGCGAGCGCGGTGAGCGCGGCTTGCTGCGCCAGCGTGGAGACCGTGAAGGGTGGCTGGGATCGGCGCAGGAGATCCAGCGTGTCCGGGTGTGAGACGAGATAGCCGATGCGGAGACCGGCGAGCCCGAACGCCTTCGAGAACGTGTGCAGCACGGCGAGGTTCGGCGTGGCTGCGGCTTCGACCGCGAGCGAGCGATAGTCGTCCGCCGTCACATAGTGGCGGTAGGCCTCGTCGACCACCACGAGCACCCGTTCCGGCATCGAGCGAGCGAAGGCGAGGACGTCGTCTGTCGGGATGTGGGTTCCCGTCGGGTTGTTCGGGTTGCAGATGTAGACGACGTTCGTGTCGTCGCGCACGGCGGCACCGATTGCGTCGAGATCGTGCCGGTGCTGTTGGTCGAGCGGTACCTCGATGGGCTCGGCATACGAGATCCGGGTGGCGAGCCGGTACATGACGAAGCTGGGCCAGGCATAGACGGCGCTCGCTCCGAGTCCACCCGTGGTCATCCCGACATGGAAGAGGACGTCGGCGCCGCCGCCGCCGAACCACAGCGCCTCGGGGGCCACTCCGAGGTCGTGACTGACGGCGTCGCCGATCTCCGTGTACACCGTCTCCGGGTACCGGTTGACCCCCGATGCGAGCTCGCGGATGCGTTCGACGACTTCGGGAAACGGCTCGATCGGTGACTCGTTCGAGGCGAGCTTCACGACCTCGTCGAGTCCGTAGAGTCGTTTGATCTCGTCGAATCCTCTTCCCGGCACGTACGGGTGGAGGTCCGTGATGTCGCTGCGGAAGGTCGGCACGTACGTCATCCTACGATTGACGGCCACCCATCGAAGGGAGTGCGGGCCTCATGTCAGGATCCTTCGTGCCTCGAGACGGCGAGATGACACTCGACGAGTTTCGGGCCCGCGGCAAGGAGCTCGTCGACTGGGTGGCCGACTTCTACGGCGGCATCGAAGACCTCAGGGTGGAGCCCGATGTGGTCCCCGGTGAGCTGAGAGCCCGGATCGCACCGGTGCCGCCCGCCGCTCCCGAGGCGTTCGATCGCATCGTCGCCGATCTCGACGAGATCGTCGTGCCGGGCCTGACCAACTGGCAATCGCCGAACTGGTTCGGCTTCTTCCCCGGCAACACGTCCTTCGCCGCCATCCTGGCCGACCTCGTCGCAGCCGGGCTCGGCCAGCAAGGCATGTTGTGGGCGAGCTCGCCCATCAGCACGGAGCTCGAGACCGCGATGGTCGACTGGTTGGTCGATGCGCTGGGGCTGCCGCAGACCTGGAAGTCCACGTCTACAGGCGGCGGTGTGATCATGGGAACGGCTTCCGAAGCGACCCACCTCGCTGCGGTCGTCGCTCGTGAAAGTCGGCCGGAGCCGTCGCTCGACGAGCTCGTGGCCTACGGCTCGGAACAGGCGCATTCCTCGATCGAGAAGGGCGCTCGCATCGCCGGTTACCGGCACATCCGGGCCGTTCCCGTGGACGAGGTCCACGCCATGCGACCGGACGCGCTGCGTGTGGCCATCGAACGTGACATCTCTGCGGGCTTGGCCCCGACCTTCGTGTGCTCGACGGTCGGCACCACCGCCACGACCGCCGTCGATCCGGTTCGCGCAATCGCCGAGATCGCCAGGGCCCACGGCGTCTTCCATCACGTCGACGCGGCGTATGCGGGCACTGCCATGATCTGCCCGGAGTTCCGACACCTCCAGCCGGGTCTCGATCTCGTCGACTCGTACGTGTTCAATCCGCACAAGTGGATGGGGGCGAACGTCGACTGCACCGTCTTCTACGTCGCCGATCGCGCAGGGCTGATCGATGCGATGTCGATCACGCCTGCGTATCTCCGCAACGCTGCGACGGAGAGCGGAGAGGTGATCGACTACCGCGACTGGCACGTTGCGCTGGGTCGCCGATTCCGGTCGCTCAAGCTGTGGTTCGTCCTCCGCAGCTACGGAGTGGAGGGGATCCGGCAGATGGTCCGGGACCACGTGCGGATGGCCCGGGAGCTGACCGCCTGGTTGGACGCCGACGATCGGTTCGCCGTGGTCGCCCCGACCGTGCTCGGGCTGGTCTCGTTTCGACTCGTCGCCGGGGACGACGCCACCGAGCGACTCGCGGCGACGATCAACGGGACGGGTCGGGCGTACGTCACGGCGTCGCGGATCGACGGTGTCGCCTTCGTGCGTGTTGCCATCGGCCAGACCAATACGCAGCAGCGTCATGTCGATGCGATACGGGATCTCATCGACGATCTCGCATAGGGCTGCAGAACGAGGCGAGCGGGAGGAGCATGGCTCCTCCCGCTCGAACCCCCTGGTCCATCGGGCTGCTGAAACCTGTGAAGACTCCAGCCAGCGCATTGGTCTGTGCGCCCGTAGGACTCCCACGTCGTCGGCGGGAACCGACGACCCAGAGCAGTCTACGGCAGGTGGGTCCGCGGTCCAGGATTTCCGACGGGCTACATTCGACCCGTCGTGCGCGTCCTGAATCCACCTCTCTTCCGGCATGCGTGGGTGCGTGCCGGGTGGCTCGTCGTCGTCGCAATGACGGTGTCGGTCGCCTCCATGCCCGGTGCGCATGCCCACGAGGACGCTCCTCGTTTCGAGATGCCGTTTGCCTGCGGTCAGACCTGGCAGGGCGCCACGTACCCGGGCCACGGAACCGACGATCTCGCCATCGATTTCAACCAGGGTGAGGGGAGCGACGATCTCGGTGCGCCCGTTGTGGCGTCGGCGTCGGGGATCTTCCACCACGTCGTCAACGAGGTCGGGGGCAACTCGTCGAATCTGGACCACGGGAACGGCTGGATCACGATCTACGGACACCTGGACTCCTATGCCGTCGCCGATGGGACCCCCGTGGCGCGGGGCCAGGTCATCGGCTACGTGGGTGCCACTGGCCGAGCCGATGCGCCCCACCTCCACTACGAGCAGCGTCAGGACGACGTGACCAAGCACGTGGCCTTCTCCGGTGTCCACATCGGGGACGCCGACTCGCCCGACCCCGACTACAGCTACGTGTACAACGGGCCGGATTACACGAGCCGCAACTGTGGCCGGGATCCGGTGCCCGCCCCTGCAGTCGCATCGATCTCGGGTGGTGTCCAGCTCTTCGCGGCCATCACAACCGATGGCAGATTGGTGACGAGGCTCAAGACGCCCGACGGGTTCGAGCGCAAAGTGCATCGCGGTGATCTCAGCTGGCGTACCGTCGAGCTCTTCGCCGATCGCGATCGCCGGCTCTGGCTTGTCGGCGTGGATTCGACGCGCAGGGTGCTGGCCCGGCGCTGGACGGCGCAGCACGGGTGGCGGCCCTTCGTCGAAGTGGCGGCGGGATGGTCGCAGGACACTGCTCCTTCGATGGCGATGCGCCCCGGCGGCGGGGTGTCGCTCGTCGGGGTCGACACCGGGCGACGCCTGGAGCAGTTCGACTGGACCGCATCCGGCGGCTGGGTGGAGACGGAGGGACACGGGGGAGGCTGGGAGCGCGCCACCCTGGCGACTGCCGGTGCCCACCAATGGCTGCTCGGCGTTCGGCCCGACGGTGACGTCCTCGCCAGGATGTGGACCGCGAAAGCAGGGTGGAGCGACTTCGAGGAGTTCGGGACGGGCGACTGGGCCGTGTCCGTGCCTCCGGCGTCGGCGGTGCGCACGGATGGCACCCTCGCCGTCTTCATCGTCAAGGCCGACGGTCGGATGTATCAGCGGAACTGGAGCGAGACCACCGGGTGGAAGAAGTTCTGGACCCGTGGCCCCGGGGAACGGTGGCTCTCCGTCGAGGTCGGCTTCTCGGACGGCACGCTGGGATATGTCGCCCAGACGTACGACCGCCGGCTCGTCTCGGGCTTCTGGCGAGGCGGCGAGGGCTGGGTCGAGGGCGTCGCCGCCGGTGGGCCTCAGTGGTCCGCACTCCGACCGGTCGGATTCGGCGCCCGGTCACGGGGTGGGCTGACGCTGCTCGCAGTGACCAGCGCCGGCGAACTGCTTCACCGGCACTGGAACCCCGTCCGGGGGTGGTTTGACGACTTCGGACGTCCCGGTGGTGCTGCCAAGTGGGCGCGGGCCTGATCAGCCGGGGAACAGATCGGGGTGGGGGCCGATCCGGTCTCCGGCGTCGAGCCCGTCGATGGCGGAGACCTCTTCCGGCGTGAGGGAGAAGCCGAAGAGGTCGGCGTTCTCCTCGATGCGGTCCTTCGTGACGGACTTGGGGATCGTCACGATGCCCCGCTGCAGATTCCAACGGAGCACGACCTGCGCCACGGTGACCCCGTGGGTCGATGCGATCGCCGTCAGCGTCGGATGATCGAGGATGCGACCCCGCTTGAGTGGGCTCCACGACTCGAACCGGATGTCGTGGTCCTCGCAGAACGTCACCAGTTCTGGCTGTTGGAGATGTGGGTGGAATTCGACCTGGTTCACGGCGGGGGCGACCGTGGCGACGGCGAGCAATTGCTCGAGGTGGTGCACCAGGAAGTTGGACACGCCGATGGCACGCGCCCTGCCCTCCTCGAGGATCTGCTCCATCGCTCGCCACGTCTCCTCGATCAGCAGGGGTCGTGGCCAGTGGACGAGGAACAGATCGACGTGGTCCATCCCCAGACGCTCCAGGCTGGCATCGAGCGAGCGGAGGGTTCGCTCGTAGCCCTGATCGGTGTTCCAGACCTTCGTCGTCACGAACACGTCGGCGCGGTCGAGGCCGCTCCGGCGGATCGCCTCGCCGACGCCACGCTCGTTGCCGTAGAGCGACGCGGTGTCGATGTGGCGATAGCCCGCGTCGAGGGCCCAGGTGACGGCGTCGCGCACCTGCCGTCCCTCGTCCACGTTGAAGACACCGAGCCCGACCCAGGGCATGGCCACCCCGTTGTCGAGTGTCGTCGTGGATCCGATGTGATCGGTCATGGTCGGAGTGTACGAACGGTCGTGACGCGAGAAGCCGGGCCGCAACGCTCGATCGGCCGGTACCGACTGGTGCCCATCGCCCGACGCACGAGTGGGGGCAGTGGCCCTCCGGCTCCCTGTCGGACCTGTTGACCCGGCCCCGGCGGTGTCCTACGTTGTCGAAGGTCGCACGACGCCGATCGACGACCAAAGGGGGGACGTCGGGAACCGTGCTCGGTGGTGATCACTGCCGGGCTCCCGGCGCGTTGCGTGGGCCGCAGCAACACCCCGGACCGGGGGTAGCCTGCCCCGCATGCGTCGGATGGCCGTGCTCGCTCTCGCTCTCGCTGTGTGTGCCGTCGGATGCGCGCAGGCGGCGCCTGAGCGCGAGGTCCTGCCGACCGTGCCGACCGATCTCGAGTTCCCATTGCCGTCCACGACGCTCGTGCCCGAGGACGGCAGCTGTGTCGTCACCACGAGCAACGGCGTGCTCATCAACGAGGTGACGGCTTCCTTCGATGCCGCCAGGGTGCTCGAACCAGGCGACCTCATCGTGGGTCTGGATGATCTGCCCGTGACGAACCAGTCGACCCTTTTCTCCGCCATGCGCGAACGCCAGCCCGGTGATGAGGTGGACGTCCTGTTCGTGCGTGACGAGGTGCAGCGTTCCGAACGTGTCGTGTTGGGGTCCGCACCGGAGGATCCCGAGCGCCCGATGATCGGTGTCATCGTCCGCAACTCTTTCGAGACCCTCGGTACAGCCGACATCCCGCCCGGGGTCGTCGAGCCCGGGCGTCTCGTCGTCTCGTTCGGAGAGGGTGTGTACGCCGTGGACGTTGTGACGAACGATTGGGTGGCCCTGCCGTTTGCCACGCCGCTGTCGCCTGTGGTCGAGATCGATGGCGAATTGCTCGTCGTGTCGGAGGACCGTCGCGGTGTCGAGACGATCGACGGCACCGACGGCTATCAGCTCGCCGCACCCGAGATCTTCATCGTGGCGCCGCTCGGAACGCTCGGAGCGAACCTGCTCTACTCGATCGTCGAGCCCGACGAGCAGGGTGGCGTGATGAGCTCGGGGGTGGTGTCGACGAACTTCACCACGAACGTCATCGAGTGGATCGCGCAGCCGCCCGACCTGGCAGGGACGTTCCCGGTACCGGTCATCGGGTATGCGGGTCCGACCGGGGACGTGATCGCCGTGACGCACCGGCACGAGCGGGGCCGGCTCCACACGCTGTACGACGCCGACGGCACACCGATCGCAGGTTGGGGGAGTGACGGCCCGGAGCTCGCATCGGCGGGATCGCTGCTGGCGGGATGGCTCGACGAGCGACGGTTCGTGTCGGTCGCCGCGCTCGAGGGCGGCGGCTTCGAGGCCAGGGTCTCGGTGCCGGCGGATCCCGACGAGACCATCGAGATCATCGTGCTCAACGGCGTGCCCGACATCGTCTCGATCCACGCCGTGACGGGGACCGACCTGCTCGTCGTCGGATCGGCGACGCAGACGCTCGTGTTCGATCTCGTGGCCTCGACGTTCGACACCGTCACCCGCAACTGCGGCATGGAGGTGCTGGGCCGGATCCCCTGATCTCGTTCGACGTGCCGTGCGAGTCGCGTGGAGGAACCGTCAACCGGTGCCGGGATCCTCCGGGAGCTGAGCAGGGTCCGATGCGGTCGCCGAATCGCTCGTCGAGGACTCGAGGGTGGCCGTATCGGTGGACGGGTTCGGTGCAGCAGTGGCCGCGGCCACGGTCCCGTCCGGGTTGAGTTTGCCGACGGAGATCTGGGCCCGCTTCGGGTCGGCGATGGTCCACGACTCCTCGTGATGCTCGGCCAGCACGCCAGGGTCGGTGCCCATGATCTCGGCGATGTCGGCACCCGAGATCGTCTTGTGCTCCTCGAGGGCGGCGGCGACGGCGAGCACCTTGTCGGCATGCTCCTCGAGCAGCTCGGTGGTGCGGTCGTACAGCTGGCGCAGGACCGCCTCGACGACGTCCTGGCGTCGCTTGAGGATGTCCGGGCTCGGGTCCGGGGTGCCGAACCGGGCCTGACCCATCGCGGCGAACGACGTGATCTGGTCGCTCATCCCGAACAGACCGACCATGTAGGAGGCGAGACGGGTGGCGTTGGCGAGGTCGGCGCTCACGCCGGACGAGTTGTCGCCGCTGAAGAAGAGTCGCTCGCCGGCCAGCGAGGCGATCGAGGTCATGATGTCTGCCTCGAACTCGCTGCGCCACTGGGTGTAGCGGTCCTCCATCTGGAGCGAGCGGACCATGCCGAGGGTCGTGGAGCGGCGCTCGATGGTGGCCATGTCGATGACCATGTGCTGTTTCACGAGGTGCCCGATCACGGCGTGGCATGCCTCGTGGACGGCCACGGCGTGCTGTTCACGCTCGATGTAGCCGGCGTCCTCGGCGGGACCGAGCTCCTTGAGGGCCTTCGCCTTCCAGATGTCGTCCCACCCGATGATCTGTCGGTCGTCGCGGATGGCGAGGATGAGCGCCTCGTTGACGAGGTCCTTGATCTTGGCGCCCGAGTAGTACGGCGTCTTCGTCGCCAGGTCCTCGATCTGGGACTCGGTGAGGGTGTGCTGCACCTTGTCGAGATAGCCCTGGAGCGTGGCGAGGCGCCCCTCCTTGGAGGGGTAGCCGACCTTGTAGATGCGGTCGATGCGGCCCGGCCGCAACAGCGCCTCGTCGAGGGCGTTCGGCATGTTGGTGGCCATCATGATGAAGATCCGGTACTTGGGTGCCGGCTTGGGCCGCATGCCCATGCTCTTGCGGATCCGGTTGAAGAGCCCGCGTGGCTTCTGGAGTCCCGACATCTCGGTGAGCAGCGCCTGCAGCGTGCCCATGCCGCCGCCGCCCATGCCCATGCCGCCCATCATGATGCGGTCGATCCAGGGGCGCCGGGGCGGAGGAGCCGGCGAGTCGGCGTCGGATGCGATGGCGTCGTGGATGTGGCCCTGGCTGATGCCGGACAGATAGTGGAAGCCGTTGCAGCTCCCCACTCCGACCATCGTGTTGTTCTCCATCGGCTGGAACGGTCCGCCCCCCTGGGCGAGAGCCCCGCGGGAGCCGAGGGCGTCGGCCTCGTCGAAGAACACGACGACACCGCCGTGACGGAGTGACAGCTTGCGGAGCTTCCGGAAGAGGCTCTTCACCTTGAGGATGCCGACGCCCATGAACATGTTGATGAAGGCGCCCGGCTCGACGAACACGAAGGGACGGCCGACCTCGCCCGCGGTGGCCTGGGCGATGAGCGTCTTGCCCGTGCCGGGCGGTCCCCAGAGCAGCATGCCGCCCGGGATGTAGCCACCCTTGGCCTCGATCTCGTCCGGCCTCTCGAGGAAGCCGACGTTTTCTTTGACCAGCTCCAGCACGTGGTCCTGACCCCACACGTCGGTGTAGCGGGTCTCGATCTCCTCCGGGAGCACCACGTCGACACCACCACGGGACAGGAACCAGAAGATGGCGACGAACTGCCCGACGACGATCGTGAAGATGAAGATGGCGTAGACGATGAAGAAGAGGAACTGGCTGATCAGTCGCGGCGTCTCGGCGATTGCCTGCACCGGGTTGGAGATGTCGGAGGCGAAGAGGGTGACGATCGTGCCGTAGACGAAGAGGATGAACACGATGCGGAAGAGCCGCCCGACGCGGAAGCGGGTCCACGGCTTCGTCCGCTTGGTGAGCTGCCGCTCGGCGCCACCGAAGAACTTGTCCTGCCAGAACGTGTGGTAACGGACGGAGCGCTCGGAGATGAAGTAGTGGAACTGCCGGAGCACCTCGAGCATGAAGAGGATGAGCAGCGTCCCGCCGAGCGTCTCGTTGGCCATCTCCTCGATGGCGTCGCCGAAGGTGGTGAAGGGAGCGTTGACCTTCGTCCACAACACGATCGAGATGAAGATGCCGCGGATGAACAGGATCTTGATCCTGTCCCAGAAGTCGACCCGGCGGCGCGCCTTCGGCTCCGGTGTCACTGGCGTGTGTTGACGATCCATGAGTCCACTACTCCGATGATGTCTTCCTGGAAGGTGTCCCAGCAGGTACGCGAGCAGCCTGCTGCGATGGTGTAGATGACCGTCTCGTCGGGGTTCGTCACGCTCACGTAGTAGACGACCCCTTCGTCCTGCGTGGCGTTGTCAGAGAAGGGGACGAAACGCCTGATCCCCTCGTAGTCGCGGCCGAAGTCGAAGTCCTCGGCGAGCAGCTCCTGTCCTATCGAGAACGCCTGCTGCGACACGACTGCTTCTTCGAGGATGCTGCGCGACAAGAAGTCGCGGTTGGCGCCGGTGGACCGGACGGTGAACACGCCGACCGGGTAGGTGGCGCCGGCCGCCGAGACCGAGAGGTTGCCAGGGTCGCGGCCGGCGGCGCCGTCGAAGGCGACCCGCTGCAGGATCGGAAGGCTGTCGTTGAAGGAAGAGCTGAACGGAACGATGGGCAGAGAGACCAGCTCATCCGGCTCGTAGAGGTTCCAGTCGTCGGGGATGACGAAGAGGGCGCGGTCCTCTGGGTCCTTGTACTCGATGCCGGACGAAGCGCCTCCGCATGCGGCCGCGACGAGGGCGAGGGCGACCACGGCTGCCAGGATCGCCGACCCTCGAATCATCTTGCGCTTCATCGCTTCCTCCGGTTGCGAAGAGGTTACCGAGCGTCTGCCTCTACCGAAACGCCGTTTCGGGGCCTCACCTGTGGGTGTTACGTCGACGCAACGCGATCGGATCTCGAGGGACGAGGTCCGGGTACACGGCGGTAAAAGCGCCGAGGTGCCGATCTCGAGCACTCGGCTGACGGAGCGTTACTGCCCGGGATTGGGTGATCGGCGCTGGGCCCAGCGGGCTACAGAACCGCGAATGTCCGGCGCGCCCCAGGTCGATCTTGACCAAGCCGTAGCTCCCAGCACGCGAATAGTCGCAGGTTGTGCTGCAGCCGTGTTCGCAGCGAGTCCCTGTCTGTTTTGACATCGGTTTGACGCGCTCATGCGACTGT
>CAYFYC010000024.1:0-12152 GCA_964347305.1 uncultured Acidimicrobiaceae bacterium
TGAGCGGCCTCGTGTGTCGGGCCATGAAGGTTCGATCCCAGTAGCGCCCACTCTTTCTGAGCGTCGCATTGCTTGGGGTGGTGGGTCTGTGGCCGGTTGAGCGGCCTCGTGTGTCGGGCCATGAAGGTTCGATCCCAGTAGCGCCCACTCTTCCTGAGCGTTGCTCAACCACTGTGTTGTTGCGTGCATCGCGTTTGCTCAGCCGGTTCCGATCGCAGCGGTCCCGCTCGGTAGAGTCGGCGAGCTGGTGAATGGTCCCGCATCGGGGTAGAGGAGGACGACCGTCATGGTGGTGGAGTACACCGAGGAGGACCCGGGCTGTGGCCTCATCTCGGCTGGGGTAGCCGCAGTGCTTGCCGTGATCCTCGTGGTGACGCGCCGTCGAACTCTGGCTGCGGGCTGACCGAGCGCCTCGAGACCAGAGAGATCGGCGCTCATCTCGGACGCCTCGGCCTGATCGAGGCGTCCATCGAGCTCGCCAACGCCGGCCCGAATCACATCTGCGCTTGCAGCACAAGAGCAGCGATGCCGATGAGTGGGCCGCCGAGGAGTATCGCCATCCGGAGCCATGGGTTGTAGATGATGCGGGCCAGATAACCCATTGCCAGGATGCCTCCGAACCAGAGGGCGACCATCATGCCGACAACGATCCGCTGCAGGGTCTCCCAGCCTTCGGAAACGTCGAAGAATCCGATCACGCCCACGGTCAAGGCTGCGAGGACGTGCAGACCGAGGATCCCGAGGTCGATCCGAGAGAGCGGCCGTCGGGGTCTGTCGGGAGTCGAGGTTGTGTTCATTGCCCGTAGTTGACACCGGCCGGGACTCCGCGTCGATAGGGAATCCTCCGGATCTCACTGGTGGGGGTATCCAGGGCGTCTCTACCGGTCCGCAGCGTCCGCTGCCAGGCAATCGCGGCGAACGCGTGCCGCCGGACTCCTAGGGTGGTCCCGTGACGACTGAACCAATCGAGCCCCGGCTCGCCGTGTACCTGGACTACGAGAACCTGGCCATCGGTGCGCGCGACAGTCTGCGCACCACATTCGACTTCGGCGTCGTCGCCAACGCACTCGCCGAGCGGGGCCGGGTGATTGCTCGCCGGGCATACGCCGACTGGTCCCTCTTCGACGAGGACCGCCGCAGGCTCACCCGGCATCAGGTGGAACTCATCGACATCCCACAGAAGATGGGCACCGCACGAAAGAACGCTGCGGACATCAAGCTCGCCATCGACGCCATCGAGCTCGCCTTCGAGAGGGCCTTCGTCTCGACGTTCGTCATCTGCACCGGTGACAGTGACCTGACGCCGCTCGTGCAGAAGCTCCGGGAGCTCGACAGGCAGGTCATCGGGGTCGGGGTCAAGGACTCGACCTCGAATCTCTTGCCACCCGCGTGCGACGAGTTCATGTTCTACGACAACCTCATCGGCGACATGCCGGAGAGCAACGGAGAGCCGAGCTCGCCCGAAGATCGCGAGATCGATCTCGTGCTGAGCACTCTCGCCGGGCTGACGTCGTCTTCAGGAGCCGTTCGCTCCTCGGCGCTCAAGCGGGCAGTGCTTCGCAAGGATCCGACGTTCTCAGAGTCAGACCTCGGCTTTCGGGGGTTTGGTGCACTCCTGACCAGCCTCGAGAGCGACGGCCTCGTCACACTCGACGGCCGCAACGATCCCGAGGTGTCGCTCGCCGGCTCTGCGGCGGCGAAGAGCGCCGATGAGCTGCTGGTGGCGGTCGTCAAAGCCGCCAACGAGATCCCGCTCACGGGGCTCAAGACGGCGCTCCGCAAGAAGGACGAGTCGTTTTCGGAGCGCAAGCTCGGCTATCGCAGCTTCAGTGCGTTCGTGAAGGCCGCCGAAGCCAGACACCTCATCCGCGTCACCGGTCGCGGTGATGCCCGGGTCGTCAAGCCGGCTCGCTAGGCGTTCCCCGAGCGCAGCGAACGACAGCGCCGGCGACAGCACGACCGCGAAGTCGAGATCAGCGCGCGGGGGCCGAGCCGACCACCATCTGGACGAGTGACTCGGTGCTGTCGGCGATCGTGCGCCTGTGCAATGCCTCGTCGGCCACCACGACGGCACCTTTCTCCTCGAGTCCTCGCTTGAACTGATACAGGGTCTCGGAGACCCGTGTGACCGTGTCGGCGAATGTGTGCGGAAAGAATCTGTAGGTGCAGAACACGCCGACGCGCTTGCCGTCGAGTGGGGGTAGAGCGCCGATGCATCGCATCGCCTGCTCGACTGGCGGCCCGCCGAAGCGATAGCGCGTTCGCGCTCGACACCCGACGAGGAGGTGGTCGGCAGCCCGCACGTCTTCCTCGGTGACCTGATCGAGGAGCTTGACGAGAGGAAGTCGGCCCTGCGCCCGGACCGCCTGCGCCATCAGGTCGGTGGCCCGCTTCGTCATGCTCCCGGGGTCACCGTAGGCGATGAGCACCGTGCCGCCCGGGTCGCCATGCGGATCGACCCTGCCAAGCGGTTGAACACGGCTCATGGGATCCTCCAATCGTTGGAGCCCCACACGCCGTCACCTTCAACCGTACACGTGGGTCGAGGTTGCTCATCGAGATTCTCGACATCGGGGCGACGTACGGTCTCGACAACACCATTGGCATGCCTCACACGTCGGACGTGTCGTCGATCACCCGCCGGGCAGCGGCTTCCGGAATCAGGTCGCTGTCGACGAGGCGGGGGAGCAGCGTTCGCCAGGCTGGTTCCCTGGCGAACACGTCCCTGAACAGTGGCATGGCCTCGTCGTGACGACCGACCGATGCGAGACCGACGGCGGTCCAGAACGGCATCTCCACGATGTGTGGCGCCAGCCGTCGAGCCGCCCCGTGATGCTCGAGTGCGGCTTCGTGATCTTCCGCCTCGAGGGCGGCATCGCCCCTGTTCATGTGGCGGTAGGCACGGCGGAGCGTCACGAGACGTCGCAGCTCCCCGAGCGGGTCGGTGTGATCCTCCACCCGCAGATCGAAAAGGCGGTCCTCCCAGCTGCGGCCCGTCGGGGTGCCGCTCACCACGACGAGTGCCGCCGACTGCTTGCCACGGATGTCGCCACCCTCCGCCTCCGCTGCGTCGAGTGCAGCCAGCATGCGATCGGCCAGGTCGTCTCCGTTCGCCAGCGCCGATCGATACGCATCCAGCATCGCTTCCCACACGGTGTCGGTCAGCATGAGATTCGCCTGGCAGGTCACGCCGAGATCCGTGTCGATCACGTGCCCGGCAGATGCGACGCAGCGCCTGCCTGTATGCGCCCCGCACCTGCCTGCGGCGTCGACCATCGCCACCTGGCGCAGTTCACGGCCGTCGTCGGCGGCGAGAAGGCCGGCGAGTGCATCCGGCGCAGCCCTCCCTGCTCGCATCATCTCCAGTCCGAGCGGGCCGTACGAAGGGTCGACGAACGATTGCGTGGCGACGGCACCCACCCCGGCCTCGACCCAGGGAACGAGGGCGCCGACGCTGAACCAGTGGCTCTGTACCGCCACGCCGAGCTCGCCGGTGACGGCGTCGCGAGCGACGATCGAGTAGGTCGCCACGGGCCGCTGCGCCGTGCCGGGCAGACGAGAAGCGCTGCCACTCATCCGGGCACCCTACAGGTGGCGGTGCGCTCCTCGGAGCCCACGCCGGCTCCTGCGCGGGATGCGGCCCTTCGCGCACGTGTCGCGGCGCGGGGGTAGATTCGGCAGATGTGGTCGCTGCCCCGGTCTGTCATGGCGAGGAGTGGAACGCAGGTCGTGGTGGATGACGTGGGGGACCCCGGGTGCTGACCCTCGCAACGGTGTCGTGGCTTGCCGGTCACTGGCGTCGTCGCAGCGGCGGCACCGTGACCGAAGAGCTCTGGCTGCCACCGGCAGGTGGAGTGATGTTGGGACTCAATCGCCACGTCCGAGGAGATGGCACCGCAGGTTTCGAGTTCCTCCGCCTCGTCGAAGACTCGGCGGGAGTGACGTATTTCGTCAGTCCCGGTGGGGGACCGACCACGCCGTTCCGTCTGACCATGGCCGACGAGTCCATGGCCGTGTTCGAGAATCCGGAGCACGACTTCCCGACGAGGATCGAGTACCGGCTGGATGGCGAGACGCTGGTCGCATCGATCGCGGGCGCCGAGCCCGGGCCGTCGTGGACGTTCGAACGCGTGACGCAGCTCTCCTGACGAACCCGCGGCTCGCTCGCGTCAGGGCCCGACCGGCAGCTCACGATCCGCGGCCGCGGCGAGGAGTGCGCCTTCAGGAGCGCGGGGGAGACGAAGGCGGAAGTGGCTCCACGTGCCGTCGTAGACGTACTCCAGGTCTCCACCCATCGCCCGAGCCAGATTGCGAGAGATGTAGAGGCCCAGCCCCACCGACTTGACCTCGTCGGTCGGCTTGTGGGCGGACTCGTACGACTCGAAGATCGCCTCCCGCTTGTCACGCGGAACACCGTCGCCGTTGTCCGCAACCACGACCTCCGTCCACCCGGCGCTATCGGCGAAGTCGATCCGGACGTCGGGGCCTCCGTAGCGCTTTGCGTTGGTGAGGAGGTTGCGGAGGATCTGGCGCACTCGCGAAGGGTCTGCGTACGCCACGCCCGGCTCGCCACGGAAGCGGCCTGCGATGCCCGAGGACTCGAGCGCTCGAGCCGCCTCGGCGCCGAGGTCGACCAAGTCGTAGTGGATGGTGACCTTTCCGATGTCGCTCCGGGCCGCGACGAGCAGGTCCTCGACGATGGCAGACAGCTCATCCGACTGCTCGACGAGCATGGACATGAGCCCGCGGCGGTCTTCGGGGGAGAAGGAGTCGGGCTGGTCGTAGAGCTCATAGGCGAGGCCCGAGACGACGGTGAGCGGGGTGCGCAGCTCATGGGACACCGCCGCCAGAAAGCGGTCTTTGTCCTCGGCCAGCTGCTGCAGCTGGGCCAGTCGGCGGTGCTCCCTGCGTCGAACCACGTAGAGCAGCCCGACCAGTGAGGCGAGGAGGGCGAGCGCAGAGGCGATCGTTGCCACCGCCCACCACGGCAGGCCCTCCAGTTCGTCGAGCGCCTCATCCGTCGGCGACAGGGCAATCGACCAGGTGGTGCCAGGGAGGGCGACGGGGAAGATCTCGGCGTGCGGACTCGTGACCCGGGTCGGGAGAGCGCCTGCGGGAACTATCTCGAACTCGACGTCCTCGGTCGCAGCAGTCGACAGCTCCTGGACGAGCAAGGGCTCGAGCATCATCGCCATCACCATGCCGCCGTCCGCGGCGGTTCCCTCTTCGACCGGCACCGAGACGAAGAAGACACGGTCGAGTCGGAGGACATCGATCTGGAGCGTGATGAACTGTGAGATCGACGGTCCGTCGCGAGAGATGGCCAGCGCGATGTCCTCCCGCCACTTCGGATCGAAACCGGCGTCGAGGCCGATGGCGAGCTGGCCCACGATCGGTTCGTCAGGGATCGCCAATCTGATCAGGTTGCCGACGGCGAACGCCTGGACCGGATAGAAGATGTCGCGGCTGGTGAGATCGGTGGGGATGGCGCCAACGAACTCGAGGTTGTCATCGGACTCCTCCTCATCCGGGAATCGGAAGATCTGGTACCAGTCGCCGTGCACGGCCGTCTGCGCCTCGACGTAGTCGTGGATCTCACTCGCCGGGACTGCGGTGATATACCCATAACCGACGGCGCTCTCGGTACCTTCGATTCGACTGGTGAAGCTCTCGAACGTCTCCTGGTCCGGACCGATCTCCTCGACGAAGGCCGCGACCGCTTCGACGTCGGAGATCACGGCGTCGACGGCATCCTGCATCACGCCTTCCACGACGGCCGCCTGGTCCGCGGTCCAGCCGGCGATGTCGGCGCGCGTCGACACGATGTCGACGGCCGCCGCTGCGGCGAACGAGATGACGACGACGACCGCCAGGGCGATCGCCGCCGGCCAGCCTGCGCCGCTTTCTTTCAGCATTCAGGGCCAGTCGGCGCCAATTCACTCGACGTAACGGCTTCGTGGGGGAGTGCCCGCCCGGGACGACCGGTCCGCATCACTCGTCTCCGGCCACCCGGGCTGCAGCCTTCTGCCTGAGGAGCGCGGAGATCCGCTGACGAGTCACCCCGAAGAGAGCCGCGATGGCTTCGATCGTGAGCCCTTCCGCACGCAAAGCGATCGCCTCGGCGGCCCGGAACTCGGCGCCGGCGGTCTCGAGTGTTGTCATGTTCGTGGTGAGGAGTTCGACCATCCGGGGCGGCTCCTCGGCCTCGACGAGCGACGCGAGGCTCCCGCCGGCCTCGAGCTGGGTGCGGAGCGTCCGGGCGCGACGCTGGAGGCGGCGGCTTCGCTCCAGGTTGTCGTGAGCGGCCGCCTCGAGGTATTCGAGGGCCGTGATCAGGCGCCGGATGTGTTCTTCTCGGATGGACATCAGCCGAGTCAACCATTTCGCTCTCGGAGTGTCAATCGCTATAGCCGCAATAGCTATTGACACACGGTGGCAAACATCCTTACCATGCGTTTCGCGCCGCATGGTGCGGCGTCGAGACTTCAAAGGAAGCAATGAACCTCATCGCATCGCAACGTTCGACCGGCAGACACCTCGTGGCGGCACTCGTCGCGATGGTGGTGCTCGCTTCATGCGGCTCGGTCGAGAACCCTGCCACGCTCGAAGACCTCGGGCTGGCCATCGCCGCCGACGTCCAGCAAGGGACGTCGTTCGAGGTCGCCGTGCCGCTCGTGACCGGGACCAGTGTCGGCGTGCTGACCGCTCCGAGTGGTGTGGAAGCCACCATCGCCATCGCCCCGGACGGCGAGTCGATGCGTCTGTCGCTGGACGTGGATTCCGGCACACCGGCAGGGACCTACGACCTCGGGCTCGTCGTCATTCGGGATGGCGAACGACAGGAGCTGAACTGGCCGTTCGACGTCGTCGCCGGGCTCCCATCCGATTCCGGTGGCGTGACCTCGGGGCATGACAGCCCCGAGGCCGTCGGCGACGCTCTCGTGGCCGCGTTGGCATCCGGAGACGCCGAGCTCGTTCGCTCGCTGTGGCCGGTGTCATCGTGGGAGGGCTTGGGGGCCAGGATTCTCGACGAGTTCGTGCCGAGAGCAGACGCCGCGAGCTGCGAGATGATCGGAGCGTCGCAGGCGCAGTGCTTCGTCTTCGCCGAGGACGTGCCGTTTGCGCTCGGCCTCACGATGCAGCAGCAGGCGGACGGCATGTGGGTGATTTCGACCGTGTCCTACGACTCGACGAACTAGCGATCGTCCTCCTGCCCGTCGATTGGAGCGGCGATGAGCCCGAGATGATGCTCGTCGTGCGCCTCACCGTCGGCGGCTTGACCGCTGAGCTCGGCCAGCCGCTGCGAGGCGTGGTACTGCACGATCTCGTCCGGGTCGTCGAGGGCCGCTGCGAACGCTTCCTTCAGCTGTGGGTGCTCGTGTCCACGGAGGGCAACCGCAGCTCCGATGCGGAGCCATCGACTCCCGGTGCGCAGGATCGTCATGAGCCGCTCGGTGGTCTCGGGACGGTGGATCGCTCCCAGGCCGGCGCACACGAATGGGTTCTCGTCCCATCGGTCGTCGGCGAACGCAGCCAGGAACGGCTCGGGGAACATCCTGGCCGTCTCATGTGATGCCCACGTGAGATTGTCGAGCAGCAGGCGATCGGGCGTGCCCTCGGGCACGACGATTCGCTGCTCACCCGTCAGTTCTCGACGCAGCCGTTGCACCGTCTCGGGTCCCGCCTCCAGCCACGCCGTCACGGCGTCTGTGGATCCCTCGACGAGCGCCTGCGTGAACAACGCCTCGGGGTCGATGTTGTCGGCCACGGCACGACGCTACCCGGGTCCGGACATGTCAGGCGCTCCGGCGATCTGTGCGATCGGTGGATGTGGGGTAGATTCTCCCCGCCGCTCCAGCACATCGAACGGGACCCAACATGTCGAACTACTACAGGCGCACGTCCACGCTCTCCGGGATCGATCTCACCGGCCTCTCCGAGGCAGAGCTCCGCACGCTCGCGCACCGCGTTCTCGAAGCCGGTATCCACGGCATCTCGTTCAGCCCGTACACGGAGGGCCAGGGCCCGGGGACGCAGCTCGGTGAGGAGCAGATCCGCCACAGGCTCGGGATCATCCAGCCGTATGTCTCCTGGATTCGCACCTTCTCCACCACCGAGGGCAATGAGCTCATCCCGGTGGTCGCCAAGGAGCAGGGTCTGAGCACGCTCGTCGGTGCCTGGCTCGGCGATGATCGCGAGAAGAACGAGCTCGAGATCGCAACCGTGATCGAGCTGGGGCGCGCCGGTCACGCCGACATCATCGCCGTAGGCAACGAGGTGCTGTTGCGGGGCGATCTGACGGAGGACGAGCTCATCGACCACATCGAACGGGTCAAGGCCGCGGTACCCGGTGTCCCGGTCGGCTATGTCGATGCCTACTTCGAGTTTGCGGTCCACCCGAGGGTCACCGACGCGTGCGACGTCGTGCTCGCCAACTGCTACCCGTTCTGGGAGGGCGTGCCCGCCGAGCACGCTCTGGTCTACATGAAGGAGATGTACCGAACGGCGCAGGCGGCGGCCAAAGGCAAGAAGGTCATCATCAGCGAGACCGGCTGGCCCAACGCCGGTCCCGCCGAGCGGGGTGCCGTTCCTTCCGTCGAGCACGCCATCAAGTACTTCGTGGACACCTATCAATGGGCCGCCGAAGAGGGCATCGAGATCTTCTACTTCTCCTCGTTCGACGAGGTCTGGAAGATCCACAGCGAGGGGGACGTCGGGGCCTACTGGGGCCTCTGGGACGAGGACGGGAACCCGAAGTATGTCTGAACGCCATCCCGGGCTCGACCGTCTCCTCGGCGAGCACGCCAACGCCATCTGCTACTCCGGCTATCGCACGGGCCAGAGCCCGCGTACCGGGGTGTATCCGTCGTACGAGGAGATCCGGGAGGATCTGCTGCTCCTCTCGGAGAACTGGCGCCACATCCGGCTGTACGACGCCAGCCCTCACGCCGAGACGACGCTGCGCGTGATCGAGCAAGAGGGTCTCGAGCTCTCGGTGCTGTTGGGCGCGGAACTGGCCGCCGAGCTCAGCAATCCTCGATGTCCGTGGGGCGCCGAGTTCGACGACGCCACCCTCGCATCTCATCGTCGCCGCAACGACGCCGAGGTCGAGCGGGCGATCGCCCTCGCCAACCGCTACCCGGACATCGTCGCGGCAGTTGGGGTCGGCAACGAGTGCGCCGTGTCGTGGACGGATCATCTCGTGTCCGTCGAGCGACTGCTTCGCCACGTCCGAAGGGTGAAGCAGGCGGTGCCGCAACCCGTCACGTCGTGCGACAACTACGTTCCGTGGCTCGGCACGCTCGACCCCCTGGTCCCGGAGGTCGACTTCATCTCGATCCACACGTATCCGGTGTGGGAGCACCACACGATCGCCACCGCCATGGAGCACACGATCGACAACCATCGCGCCGTCGCCAACCGTCACCCCGACGTCCCGGTCGTCATCACCGAAGCGGGCTGGACCACGGCATCGGACGGGCGTGGAATCCACCCGGCGAACGCGTCCGAGGAGCTGCAGCAGGAGTACTACGAGCAGCTGATGGAGTGGAGCAGGCGAGAGGGCGTCCTGACCTACGTCTTCGAGGCGTTCGACGAACCGTGGAAAGGCGCACCGAATCCCTTCGAGCCCGAGAAGCATTGGGGCTTGTTCAGGGTCGACCGCACGCCGAAGCTCGTCATGCAAGCGCGCTACGCCGTGTCCGAGCGCTGATTCGCCGCACGGCGAGCCGGCGCAGGCCATCTGACATCCGGTCGTCGAGCGACGAGGCGGTGATCAGTGGACGGCCTGGTCCAGCAACGCTCTGACCGTGTGCAGACTCGACGCAGCAAAGGTCTCGGGATCCAGGCCGTGATCCCGCCACGAGGCGGTGGCCCTTCGGATCGCGGGATCCGCGTTGAAGAACGCCTCGATGACGATCGGGCCCTCGTAGTGGATCGATCCGAGCGCTGCGAAGACCGCGTCGAGCGGGATGTGACCGGAGCCGAGCAGACCTCGATGCGACTCCGCGAGGTGGACATATCCGAGGCGAGGTCCGAGCCGGAGGATGGCGTCCGGGACCGACGGCTCCTCGATGTCGAGGTGGAACGTGTCGATGTGCACCGACACGTTCGGGGCATCGATTCGAGTCACGAGGGCAGGACGTGGTCGCCATCATGACGGGGGCGAAGGAGCCGACGCCGGAGGAGGCGTCCGGCACGATGTGAGCCGGACCGTGACCGTCGGAGCGAGGTGACGGTGACGCCCCTCGCTCCGATCGGCCTGTCTGCGCGTCCGTCGACCGAACTCCGTGCCGCGCGGGTTGCAGGTCAGCCAGGTCGCGTCACCGTCAAGTCCGCGAAGTTGGCCCAGGACTTGCCGAACTCCCACCATCCCTCGACGTGCGGACCTCTCACCGAGGTGTTCCACGCATAGGCGAGAGGAATGACGGCGACCTGTTCGACCACGGCCATGCGATCGGCGGCGTGGAACAGCTCGAGACGCTCCTGCTCGGTCCTGGCCGAGGTGGCTCGCTCGATCAGGGCGTCGTACGGGCCGTGGCTCCACCGGCCGTGGTTGTCGACGGCGTCCGACGCGAGCAACAGGCGGAGGAAGTACTCCGGGTCCGTGTAACCCGGGTACCAGGTCGAGGGGAACACGGCGTAGTCGTGACCTGCGGTGGGAAGAGCGAGCCAGTGGGTCGGGTCGTCGATCGTGTCGACCTCGACCTCCAGGTCCAGGTGACGTCGCCACATCTCGGCAACCGCGTCGGCCTCCGGCTGGAAGCGTTCGAAGGTGGCGATCCTCACGACGGCGTCATGGCCCAGTCGATCGAGAAGGTCACGCGCCCGTGCTGGATCGAACGGTACCGTGATGTCGGGGGTGTGGCCGGCGAGCGGAGGTGGGACGACGCCCCCGGTGGCAACGGTCTCGTCTCCGGGAAGGGCGTCCACCAGTGCCTCACGATCGATCCCATGAGCGAGCGCGAGCCTGAAGTCTCGCTCTGCGGCCCACCGATTGGCAACGTCGAAGAAGAGGTACGTGAGCCCTGCGTGCGGCTCGGGGAAGATGACGTCGGCCTGAAGCCGGCCCACGTGATCGCCGTGCCATCCTCTCCCCAGCCACAAGAGGTCGAGTTCGCCGTCGAGATAGGCTTGCACGGCGAGGGACGACGGTCCCGTCTGCCACTCGACGCGAGCGACGTTGCCGAATCGGCTTCCTTGGTAGTCGGGACGGCGTTCGAGCACCACGTGATTCGCGCTCGCTTCGACCCGGCGAAACGCGCCACTCGTTGCGATGTGTTCCGGATGATGCCACTCATCGCCGTGGCGCTCGATGACGTGTTGAGGTTGCGGGCCGCAATCCGGACGATTGAGCATGGAGAGCAGATACGGTGCGGGTGCAGTGAGCCTGAATTCGACCGTTCGATCGTCGACTGCCCTCACGCCGATGTCACTCCGGTCAGCGGTGTCCCCGCGCAGATGGGCGCGCGCTCCTTCGATGACATACAGCATCGATACGGAGATCCCTGGATCCTCGGGATCGAGATTGCGCAGCACACCGAACGCTGCGTCCGCGGCAGTGAGCGGCCGGCCATCGGACCAGAGCAGGCCTTCTCTGAGCGTGAATCGGTAGCGCAGGCCGTCGTCGGACACCTCCCATCGTTCGGCCAGGGAGGGCACCAAGGTGTCGTCGGGCCAGCGTTCGACCAATCGATCGAAGAGGGCCATCTGCAGTTGCATGTCCTGCAACCAATACGACCGAATCGGATCGACGGGACGCCACCACGGCGGACCGGCGAAGCGAAGCGTCTCGACGGCCGGGGGTGACGGTTCGTACTCCCACAGCTGGAACGCCTCCTGGTAGGCGGCGTTGCACTCGGCAAACCGGAGCGCCGTGTGGAGTGCATGACCGAGACGGAGCAACACGAGGGCCGTCGTCCGGCGATCTCCCATCCGCTCCAGGATCGGCAACAAGGTGCGATAGTGATCTACGGCTTCGTCGAGGGCGTGCTCACGCCGGGCCACATCGCCTGCGCGCAGGAGAGCGGCTGCCGCTCGCTCGTCATCTCCGGTAGCCACCCAATGTCCTGCGAGCAGGCCGGCGACTTCGTCGAGGCTCGAGGTGTGACGTTGCTCCAGCCATTCCGCAGCGCGGCCGACGTCGAGGAAGC
>CAYFYC010000024.1:12162-21928 GCA_964347305.1 uncultured Acidimicrobiaceae bacterium
CCAGTCCGCAGCGCGCCGGTGAAGCTGCCGACGTCGCTCCACGGGCAGCGTGCCGTATGCCGCTTCCTGGATGAGCGCATGCTTGAAGAGGTACTCGGCCTGCGGCCAGCGTCGCGCCTGGATGAGCAGATCGAGTCGGAGGAGGCGGTGGATGGCATCGATCAATCCCCCTGGCTCTCCCAGAACGCCCTGCAACAGGGGCAGACCGAAGCTCCTCCCGAGCACTGCGGCCGATGTGATGAGCTCGTGGGCGTCGGCATCGAGCCGGTCGATGCGGGCCTGGACCACCTTCTCCACCGTTTCCGGCACCGAGAGGGTCACTTCGTGATCGAAGACCCAGCCTGCGTCGGTGGTGACCAGGGCGCCCTCGTCCACCAGCGATCCGACGAGCTCCTCGAGATAGAACGGGTTGCCTTCGGCGAGGTCGAGGAGACGGCGCCGGGTCGACGTCGGGAGCGTTTCGGCGCCGATCAGGGCGTCGAGCATGGCCTGCTGGTCCGGTCCGCTGAGCGACTCGAGGTGGAATTCGAGCAGGCGATGAGGGAGGCGTCGCCGAGCGAGTTCGCCGAGGCGGTGCGACGGGTGGTCGGGATCCGGTCGCGAAGTGAGGATGAGCAGGAGGGCCGTTTCGTCGGTGAGCTCGATGAGGCGCTCGAGCAGCTGGAGGGACGTCGGGTCGATCCAGTGGACGTCTTCGACGGCCACGACGAGTGGCACCCGCCCGGCCATTGCGCCGACGAGCTCTCCGATCACCTCGAACGTGCGGTACTGCAGCGCTTCCGGGGCCACGGCGATCCGGTCGGCATCGGAGCCCTCGAGCTCCACTCCGAGCATCGCGGCGAGATAGGGGTAGAGCCGGTCGGCACTCTCGAGCTCCTGCTCTAGCCCTGTGCGCAGGGCCACTCTCGTCTTCATCTCGGTATCGTCGACACCGAGCGCGAGCCAGTCGCGCATGAGATCGCGAATCGGCCAGTACGGCATCGCCTCGGCGAATGCAGCGCAGTGGCCGATGAGCCACCGCGTCCCTGGCCGTGTGGACTCTCGCAACTCCTCAACGAGGCGTGTCTTCCCGACACCTGCATCGCCTCCGATCCAGATCACGCCGCCGAGTCCCCTCTGCAGCTCGCCGATCGCCGCCTCGAGGGTTTCGAGTTCGTGCGCCCGGCCCACGAGTGGAGCGTGGATACGCCGTGACATCCGGACCTTGTCTCCCGGGGCGACGGTCGCATGGACCGGCCAGGCGTGGCTCCCGTCGATGGTGAGCGGCTCGGGGCCCCAGACGAACAGGTCCTCCAGCCGTCGCTTGGTGTGATCCGCGACGAGCACCTGATCGGGTTCGGCCACCGCCGCGAGCTCCGCCACTCGTTGCGAAACGACGCTCGGGTGTTCGACGTGTGAGCCGCGTGTCGTGAGGTCGGCCGACGCCACCGCCACTCGCACGGCGATGCCGTCCGTATGCCACGACCGCCTGGTCTCCGTTGCGTGCGCGGCAATGCGCTCGCGCGACGCGAGTGCCGCCCGGATCGCCCGATACGCGTCATCGTCGCGCGCCACCGGGAGACCGAACGGCGCAATGAGCAACGCGTCGCCGGCGCGCTCGGCCGTGGTTCCGAAGTCGGCCACGGCCTCGGTCACGATGGCCCGCGCTTCCTCTGCTATCACGTCCGCAGTCGTGGTCCCGATCTGGGAGCGGAGTTCTTCGAGCCCCACCAACTCGACGCACACGAGCGTGACGCGACGCCGCTCTGGTGGCAGGGGCGGTGGCGACACGGCGGCACCCGGGTCCGGCGCGGGTGGGTCCTCGGCATGGGGCAGCGGGGTGGCGGATGGCGTGGCTTCGTCGAACAGAAGGCCGGGATCCTGGGCCAGGACCCGCGCCTCGAGCTGCTGTAGCTCGGGTCCGGGGTCGATGCCGAGTTCTTCGACGAGTACGCGTCGGGCCGACGCGTACGCACGGAGTGCCTCGGCCTGGCGCCCCGCGCGATAGAGGGCGGTCATGAGCATCGCCCAGACGTCTTCCCGGAGCGGATGCTCCTCCACCAGGGATCGCAACTCCGGAATGGCCGCATCGTGATCGCCGAGTCGCAAGCGGGTGTCGATCGAGTCGACGATCGCCTGCAGCCGCAGACCCTCGAGCCTGGTCCGCAGCGGGCGCAGCCACTCGGCCCGATCGGCATCTTCGAAGGGCGTTCCCCGCCACAGCTCCATCGCCTCTTCCAGCAGCCGTCCGGCCACTGCGGGGTCCTCCTCCAGTAGTCCCCGAGCCGCGGCGACGAGTTGTGGGAACCGTTCGGCGTCGACGGCGTCCGGGTCACAGTCGAGTCGGTAGCCCCGACCGTCGGTGGCGACGCTCCCGTCCGGGAGGAGCGATCTCAGGTGGTGGATGTAGGTCCGCAGCGTGCCGAGTGCGGTGGCGGGAGCTTCCTCGCCCCAGAGCCCATCGATCAGGCGGTCGGCGGATACCGTCGTGCCGGCCTCGGCGGCCAGCATGGCCAGGAGGGCGCGGTCCTTGGGGCGACGGATCTCGATCGCGGATCCATCGAGCACTTCGAGCGGCCCCAGTACGCGGATCTCCATGGACCACAAGGTACCGACCGAATCGAACCGGCGTGCAACGACCGTTCAATCGTCGCGCAATGGCACGTCTCCATCGTCTGCGGGGAAGGACATCACGCGAAGGAGGAAAGCGATGCCCTTGTACATGGACGTTCATCACCATCTCCCCGAAGGCGCCACGGCCGCAGATGTGGCAGGTGCCCATGAAGCCGACATGGCCATCCAGGGCCAGTATGGAGTCGACTATCGGAGTTACTGGGTGGACGAGCAGGCCGGAAAGGTCTTCTGTCTGGTCGAAGCTCCCAACCCCGAGGCAGCGGCCACGGTCCATCGGGAGGCCCACGGCCTCGTCGCCGACGAGATCTTCGAGGTGACAGAGGGATGACCGGCTCGGCACGTTCCACACGAACAGCGATCACAGCAGCGACCGCACTTGCGATCGTCCTCGCATTCGCCACGACTGCGACCGCCGGGTCAGCGCTGGACGAAGTGCGGACGGCGACCGCCCGGTATCACTCCGTGACCCAGGGCGAGAAGGCGGGCTACGTGGAGTTCCTGGACTGCTTCGACTCGGCGGCGGGCGGTATGGGTCAGCACTACGTGAATCTCGCTGCCCTCGACGGGGTCCTCGATCCTCTCGCACCCGAAGCGCTCGTGTACGAGGTCATGGACGGCAAGCTGAAGCTCGTAGGGGTGGAATACATCGTCCCCGGCGGCTTCGTTGACCCGGACAACCCACCGGAGCTGTTCGGTGAGCACTTCCACGAGAACACGGCGCTCGGCGTGTGGGTGCTCCACGCGTGGATCTGGAAGGCGAACCCCGACGGCGTCTTTGCCGATTTCAACCCTGAGGTCGGTGCCTGTCCGTAGGTGACGCGTACGGCCGCGCAGCTGTCGATCGTCGAAAGCGATGAGGCACACCAGCGATGGTGTGCCTCATCTGCGTCGAAGGGGGTCTGGTCGGGTGATGCCAAGGCACGGGAGACATGTTGCGTGACGATCATCGGTATCGGTTTCCGCCTGGCGACGGTGGTCCGGCACTGTGCGGACCGCTGCACGTGCTGCGTCAGGCGGGTTCGGCCGCTTCAGGGATGGGGATCTCGACGATCACACGTGCTCCCTTCCCCGGAGCCGACTTCACGCGAAACGTCCCACCGGCGAGTTCGGCGCGCTCGCGCATGCCGACGAGCCCGAAGTGTCCTTGGTCCCGTTTGTCCTCGAAGTCGAAGCCGATCCCATCGTCGGCGATCTCGATGGCGAGCAACCCCTCCTCGAACCGCAACGACACATGGGCCGAGTCGGTCTGGGCGTGTCGCTCCACATTGGTCAGCGCCTCCTGGGTGATCCGATAGGCGGCCAATTCGATGTCGGGTCCGAGCCGGCGTTCGTCACCTTCGATCTCGAGCGTCACTTCGATCACGCCACGATTGGTTCGTCGGTCTGCGAGTGACCGCACCGCAGCACCCAACCCGAGATCGTCGAGGACCGGAGGGCGAAGCGCCTGCGTCGTGCGCTGCAACGACCGGAGCGTGTCCTGCACGAGGTGCTTCATCTCCGCAGTGGTCTCCATGTCGATGGGCCCATTCGATGCTTCCGTCGTGAGACGTTCGAGACCCCGGTTCAGCACGATCATCGATTGGGCCGGTCCGTCGTGGAGCTCACGCGCGATACGCAGCCTCTCGGTCTCCTGAGCCACGGTGATCGCACGGGCGTAACGCTGCAACTCCGACCGTTCCTGCTCGCGGTGCTCGAGGTTCTCCATGACGGCTGCAAGCTCGCCGGCGACGAGCGAGAAGAGGACGGTGTCTTCAGAGCACGGTCCTTCGGTCATGCAAACGATGAGCAGCGTTCCGAAGACGCGGTGGGCCGTCGCCACGTCGAAGGCCAGGAGATCGTCGACAGGCGTCGAGAGGGGCGAGTCCGGTGCCGAGGCCACGACGTCGCTGATGCGTACCAGGCCCGCTTCGCTGCCCGCTGCAGCGAACCTCCGATCGCCGACGCCGCGGCTCGGGAGGAATCCGGCCGCGTCCACCGTCGGGCTGGCGGCGAGCCGGCGGATGACACCCGCGATGACGGCGTTCTCGCTCTCGTACCGTCCCAGGGTCCCGGCGACGTCCCAGAGCGTTCGTAGCCGCCTGCTGTTGTGCTCGGCATCCCGCCGCAGCCGGACATCTCGTTCGACCATGGTCGCGACGGTCAAGCCGACTGCCAGCACGAGAACGTTGGTCAACGTCTCCCCGAGCCAGCCGTAGTTCTCGCTGTGAAAGATGAACGCGTTGGGAACGCTGAGCACCATGGTCACCAGCCCGGTGAGCAGACCGCCCCGCAGGCCGTACCAGAAGCCGGCCAGGAGCACGGGGATGATGTAGGCCGGGACCGGCAGGTGGTGGACACCCTCCCAGAACCCCGTGAGTTCACTGGTGCGTTCCGACCACTCGATGGCCCCGTGGAGAACCGTGATGCCGGCCACGAGCACCTGGATGAGCCAGAAGCGCAGATCGCCGACGGGCGGCGCGAGCGGCGTTCCGATGAGACGACCAGGCGACTCGGAAGAGCGCCTGTCGTCGGTGAGGCTCATCGGGTCTCGCCGGTGTCGAGCAACCCGTGCTTGAGGGCCAGGACGACGGCCTCGGTTCTCGATTTCACCCCCAGCTTCTTGAAGGCGTTGTGGAGGTGGACTTCGATGGTGCGCGGGCTGCGGTCGAGCGCCTCGCCGATCTCGCGATTCGAGAGACCTCGGGCGGCCATCGACAGCGTCTCGGTTTCGCGCTCCGTCAGTTCGGCGATCGGCGCTTGGTCCACGTCCGCTTCCTCGAGCCTCATCCGATCGAGCATGAGGTGCGTGACCGTCGGATCGAGCACCGAGCGTCCGCCGGCGACCGTCATGACGGCCTCGACGAGAGCGCTGTCCGTCGTGTCCTTCAGGAGGTAGCCCGACGCACCAGCCCGGATGGCCTGCCACAGATACTCGAGGTCGCCGTGCACGGTGAGCATGAGGATCCGCACATCGGGGAGACGCTCGTGGATGATCGCGGCGGCCTCGACTCCGTTGAGGATCGGCATCCCGATGTCGAGGAGGGCGACGTCCGGCTGGAGTTGGGTGACGGCGTCGACGGCCTCTCGCCCATCAGCCGCCTCGCCGACGACCTGGATGGATTCCGCACCCTCGAGGATCTCCCTCGTGCCACGGCGCACGAGACCGTGGTCGTCGGCGATCACGACACGAATGTGCGGCCGTGGCGCAGAACTCATCGTTGTTCACCTCACTGGTCGCCTCGGTCGAAGCGTTCCTCCATTGTCGTCGATCGAACGCTCTCTCGTCATGCGGGCCCACTGCCTGTCGCCTGATTGCGATGGTGCTCACCCGTATCACTGCATTGTTCGTTCTTCAGTCTTCGGTCACCTCCACGACGAAGCGGAACGCTGGGAGATCCTCTCCCGGATGGTCGTCGGCATAGGTGAGCTGGGGCAGCCGGAAGTTCACTGCACCACGGATGTCCTCGCCGCGGTAGATGGCTGGGTAGAAGTCGACGAAGTGATAGCCGGGTTCGCCCGAGAGCGGCAGATAGATCTGGATGTCGCCCTGACTGTTGAACCCACATGCGAATCCCACGTAGGCGTTGTCGTAGACGACCGTGTAGATGTTCGCCGTCTCGGTCCATCCCACACCCTTCACGTGGAACAGCGCCATCGTTCCCGCCGGGCCGACGCCGTTCTCCACGGCGAAGGCAGAGGGCTTGATGTCGAACGATGTCGTCGCCACGACCTCGTCGCCGAGCATCGCTTCGATGCGGTGGGGTCCGCCCAGGTCGTCGAGCGCATCGAATGCAAAGCTCAACGTGCCGTCGGCGGCCGGTGTCACCGTACCGAGCTCGACACCCACTTCGGACCAGCCGCTACCCGACACGCGGCTGCCCTCCTGCCGGTACCACATGAGGGTCAGCGCTTCACCCGGGAGGTTGTGACCGGACATCACGAGTGGTGTGCCGACCGGGCCGGATGCGACGTCCGTCCAGATCGCCGCCTCGCCGGTATCGGCCGGCACCTCGCTCATGACGATTGGCAGGCCCTGGCTCTCCGGGGCGGGTGGCAGGATCGCCGGCCCGTCCGTCACCTCGAATTCCATGGTGAACACGGGTCGGTCCGGTCGGGGGGATTGTTGATTGTTGAGATACGGGACGTGGCTCCAGCCGTGTGTCAACTGGATGACATGCGTCCCCGGTGCGCCGACTGCCGGGATGACGGCGGTGGCGCTCCCGTCGGTCGTGACCGCCGACACCCATCCTGTGTACTTGTTGTCGTACGTCAGCTGCCAACTGTTCTCGAGGTATCCGTACCCCATCCCGGTCACCTCGACGGTGATCGGTGTTCCCACCGGTCCCGAGGTGGGACTGATGGACATCTGCATCTCGGTGCGGAACGCCGCCCGGTTGAGGATGTCCTCTCCTCGATGAACCGTCACGTTGTGAGTGAAGCCGAAGTCTGCCGGCACCTCGAACTCGGCTTCGAACGCGCCCGTTTCATCCGTGGTGATGGTCATGAGGGGGTTGGGCTCGGTGACGAACTCACGGCCGTAGAACTTGCCCTCCACGAGGTCCGCATTCCAGGTCGCGGTCGTGTCTTCCCAGGCCAGGACGAGTTCCGTCGACGGGTCGAATCCCGTGCCGGAAGCCGTCACGATCGAGCCGATCGGACCTCCGGAAGGCGAAAGCGACATCCGGCCGACGAAGAGAGGCTCCTGCTCGGCCTCCTCGGTGGCTGGAGCCGGTGTGGCGATCGTGCTGCTGGCGGCGAGATCCGGCACCGCCCCGGTGGGGTCGGGGGCGACATCGGCGTCGCTGCAGGCGCCCATCACGAGCGTCAGCGCGATCACAGCCAGGTAGCCGCCGCGGACGCGCGCCACGTGTCTCCTGTTGCCTCGATCCTCTTGCATGCGGGTCTCCTTCTCCGACCACCGGTGTATCCACGCGGTGCGTGGCTTCACGGGTGGTCGGGGGGCGCCGGTTCGGGCTCAGCCGTTCCCGGCGCCCCTCCTGCCTATGTTCAGGCCTCGACCTCCATCACCGTCAGGAGCGACGGAGCCACGTTGAATGGCTCGAACACTCCGGTCCGGCCATCGGTTGCGGTTGCCGAGATCAGGTACGAAACGTTCCCCGCCGGATAGCCGGCGAAGATCTCCCAGCCGTACGTCCAGAAGAAGTCGTTCTCCGTGTCGGGCGGGTGCGGACCCCATCTGAGGTCGAACACCTGGCCGTCTCCCAGCTCGACCGTCACCGAGTCGAGGGCCTCGTCGTCGAGTTGCTCGCCTGAGATCGGGTCATAGACGCGAACCCGGAACGTGGCCTTTGCCTCACCGTCGTTCAGGTATGCGTTCTGCAACATGCATCCATCGCCGACGATGTCGGCCTGAAGGATCAGTTGCTGGCCCGTCGACGCCAGCGTCGCCTCCAACGACTCTTTTTCACCGGCCAGAGCACTGATCTGTCCGGAGAGATCGCTGTTGGCGGCCTCGAGGTCGCTCGCCGAGGACTGGAGGTCGGTGACCGCCGTTTCCAGGCTCGCAACGCTCGCTTCCAGGTCCGCGTTCGAGGCTTCGAGGGTTGCCCTCGCCGACTCGAGCTCGGAGATCTGGGCACGAGCATCCTCGAGTTCGCTGTTGTCGCTGCATGCGGGGAGTACCAGCAGCAGCATCACGACGAACACCGTCATCCATCTGGTTCTCATGGCCATGTCACGAAGACCTCCTTTGGTCGTCGAACAAGTTGTCGTTTTGGCTTGCGAGGTGATCATTCTGCGAACACCACCTCGATCCACCCGGCGTTCGAGCTCTGCACGTGGTCCCTTCGACCCCAACCGTTCTGGCCGGCGTCGGGGTCCCAGTAGGCGAGTGCCAGCCGGCTCGTTCCTCCGATGGTGAATTGAGCGTCGAGTGCGTCACCGGTCTGGAGAGGCCGGCGCATCTCGAAGAACCACGTGCCCTCGGCGTCCTCCACCGGATTGGTGTGGGAGAACACCCCGAGCAGGCTGTTCTCGGCGCCCTCGCCGAAGTCGTCATCGTGAGTGTCGGGATCGCTGGCCCACTCGTCGTCGAAGTTGCACGTGCCGTCATTGCCTGGATCGCCGTTGCCGGGCCCGTGCACGGCGCCTCCCTGCTCGACACCCACGGGGCAATCGAGGCGCCAATACCAGATGTCCACCCATCCGAGCGATGGGTGGCCGGATGGATCCTCGCCGCCCATGTGGGGTCCAGCCGTCGCCTCGATCGGCCACATGATGGCGGGGGCGCCGGCGAAGTGGGGATCGATCTCGCTCCAGTTGAAGTCGTCGTCGACCGTGAAGAGGACGTAGATGTAGGTGTCGTCGTGCGCCACCTTCACCGTTGCCTCTCGCGGGGGAGCGTCCTCGCCGACGATCGCTTCGAGCGTGAGGCTCAATCCCTCGATACCGTCCCAGTCCGACGGATCGCCGTCGACGGTGATGCTGTCGACCGCAGGCGCCACGAGTGTGAGGTCGGTCACGGGCGGGAGGGTCGTCGACGTGGTCTCCGGCGGTTCCGTCCCGCCGGGCACGGTCGTCGTGGTGCCGCCGGCGACCACGGTGGTGGTGGTCGTCGAGGGCAGCGGCGGTCGGGTCGTGGTGGTGGTTGTCGTCGTCACGCCCAGTGCGTTGGCGTCGGTGGGTGCCCGTTCGATGTAGGCCATGATCAGCGACAGGTCGTCCTCGGACAGGCTCTCTTCTGGGTACGAAGGCATGCCTTCCGGCCCGTCACGGATGTCTCGAACGAAGTCGGAGAACTCCTCCCGGTCGAGCTCCCAGAGGCTTCCCGCGACCGTTGCGCCCTCGGCGAAGCTGCCGTGACAGCCGATGCAGCCGGCGCGGACGTAGAGGGTCTGGCCGACCTCGTGTGGATCGGTTCCGGCGGCGACGAGTGCTGCCCCTTCGCCATAGCCGAGGTAGAGATACTGACGATCGAGGTAGGCGAGCTCGGTTCTGTCGTACAACTCGGGATCCTCGAGGTTGGAGTGGGTTGCCGGGTTTCGCAGGAGAACCACGACGAGCGTGGTGGCGACGACGATCGCCGCTCCGAATATGACAGTGGCGACGTTGAACGGAAGTCGCGCCACCAGAGAATCCGCCGTCCTGTCCGGCGTGATCTTCAAGGCCGCCTCGGTCAGTGCCAAACAGGGCAGCCGCAGCGCAGTCAACGTCG
>CAYFYC010000024.1:21938-22238 GCA_964347305.1 uncultured Acidimicrobiaceae bacterium
TCCACCCTCATTCGACTGGTTCGACTCGGCAGCGATCCGGGCGACATGTACCGGGCCCACCATGGCGAACTGGATGACTCCCCACACGCCAACGAGGAGCGCGATGAGTACCCAGGCGCCCAGCCCCGGGATACGTACGCCGGAGGTCGATCGAACGATCTGGTCGTCGCTGCCGACGGTGACCACGGACAGGGGAAGCGACTCGAGCTCGGTCTCGCCCACGGCTGCATAGGCCACGACGATCGTGTTGGTCGTCCCGGTTCTCTCCCTCCAGCGAAGCGTTGCGACGCCGAGTTCGTT
>CAYFYC010000024.1:22248-35702 GCA_964347305.1 uncultured Acidimicrobiaceae bacterium
GCGGTTCGTTTTCGGGGTCGCCTTTATCGTGACTCCGCTGAAACCTACGATCGATGCTTCTCGCTCGGCGATCACGGTGGCGCCGGGTACGCGTTCCTTGGTGTCGGCCGAGCGCACGACGACCCGCATCTCGATGACGTCACCGACCCTGATCGTGTCGGGGGCCGTCGTCTCGGCTTCGAGGTGATCGGCGCCCACCGGAGGGACCACAGCGAGGACGATCCCCACGGCGACGAGGGCAGTGATCGACCAGCGTTTCATCCGCCGCCTCCCGCTTCCTGCTCGGCGACCGCCTCGGCGACCTTGTGCGCCTCTTCCTTCCGTTCCTCGACCATCTCCCAGACCGCCATGATCGGGAACACCTTGACGAAGACGGCGATCAAGAGCACGAACAAGGAGACGCCGGCGGCGAAGATCGACCACTCGACCCACGTCGGGATGTAGTTGAACGGCTCGTACGGCATGAGCGGGACGCGCTGTGCCGAGATCACGATGAAGTAGCGCTCGGTGAACATCGCCACATCGACGAGAACTGCTGCGGTGACGACACCGGCGATCGTCCGGGTGCGCTTGACGAGGATCAGCAGGCCCGGAATGGCGAGCCCACCGATGAAGTAGAACCAATACATTCCCGCGAACTGACCGAGGAAGAGCTGCCGGAAGAGGAACTCCTCGCCTTCTTCGAGCTTGAACCCCGTGGTGAGGTACTCGGAGGCGTTGATGTACATCATGATGAGAGTGAAGGCAGCGAGCAGGTAGCCGAGGTTCACGAAGTGGACCTCGGTGATGTACTCCTCGAGCCGGTACACCTTTCGCAACACCGCCATGACGATGACGAGAGTCGCAATGCCCGAGAAGATGGCTCCGGCCACGAAGAGCAGGCCGAAGATCGTGCTGTTCCAGCCGACTCGCAACGTCATCCCAAAGATCCATGACACGACCGTGTGCACCGAGACGGCGATGGGGATGATGATGATGGACAGAATCCCGATCGCGCGCATCACTGCGCGCTCCTGACCGGGGTATCCCTGCCACCCGATGGAGAAGAAGTCGTAGAAGCGGGCTCGCCACCCACCCATCTGGGCCCCGATCCGGTCGCGGAACAGCGCGACGTCCGGGACCATCGGAATCCCGAGATACACGACGCTCGCCGTCAGGTACGTCGAGATGGCGAGGACGTCCCACAGGATGGGTGATTGCCAGCGGCCGTGGATGAGCACGTTGAGGAGCCGATCCGGCCTGCCCATGTCGACGATGATGAGCGACGCCCCGCAGATGAGCGCAACCACGGTGATGAATTCCGCAATGCGTGTGATCGGGGTGCGCCATCCGGCCTTCGTCACCCGCAAGATCGCCGAGATCAGCGTGCCGGCGTGGCTGATTCCTATGAAGAAGACGAATACCGAGATGTAGAGACCCCACGCGATCCGGTCCCGCATCCCGGTGACGATCAGACCGTCGTCGAGCTGGGTCGTCCATGCGTAGAGACCGAGGCCGATCACGGCGAGGAGCGACCCGACGAGCACCCAGTAGCCGCGTGAGGTCGTCAGGGCAGGTCGCAGTGTCGTCTGCTCGAGCCGCTCCTGATAGTCGATCACCGAGTCCACGTCGAAGCCCCCTCGACGCGACGCACCCATGGCCATTCGGTCGCGTCACGTCCCTCTTCGAACGGGTCCCTGCCCACGGCCTCTCCGTGGCCCGGGATGTAGTACACGCGTGGCTTGGTGCCGAGATGCTCTTTGAGCAGGTAGGCGTCGTTCTCGCTCAGGAAACGCGACACCGAGACGATCTCCCGGCCGTTCGTCGCGATGTCCTCCTCGAGGTCGCCGTAGTAGATGGCGTCGTTGGGGCAGGCCTGGGCGCAATAGGGGAGCGTGCCCGCTCGTGCCATGTCCGGGCACATGTCGCACTTCATGACCGTGCCCTTCGTCGCTGGGATCTGATGGTCTGCCGAGTAGTCGGCGAGGAGCGCCTCCGGAGGGATGGGCGGGTCGGCCCAGTTGAAGAATCGCCGGTCGTATGGGCACGCGGCCATGCAGATCCGGCAGCCGATGCAGCGCTCCTGGTCGATCAGTACCACACCCTCGGGCGTCGAGAACGTGGCGCCGACCGGGCACACGTTGACGCACGGGGGGTTCTGGCACTGCATGCATGGCGTGGGGATGAACTGCGTGCCGCCACCGGGCAGCTCTTGCTCGAAGACCTCGATCCACTCCATGGGTTCCGGGGCGAGATGTCCCTCGATGCACGCCGTCGTGCACCGCGGGGGGGTTCCCTGGCTCTGGCATCCGTCGCACGCCCGGAGGTCGATGATCATGGCCCACTGCCTGATGCGTCCCGCCACGCCGCGGGCCGGTCCCTCGGCGGCGGTCGGAGCAGCGTTCGTAACGCCGAGGATCGCCGGGATCGAGACGGCGGGGAGGGCGCTGACGGAGCCGACGCCCAACAGCCGCAGGAACGTCCTTCGTGTCCCGTCTTCCGTCCCGGGTGCGGACGGTTCGACCGGGGTCGTTGCTCGCCGGAACCACACCGCAAAGGTGATCGCAGCTGCGATGAGCGCCGCGACACCGATCGAGATGGTCAAGAATGGGGTCATCCCATACGCTCGCAAAGCTGCGATACCTGATCGGCGAGCCTGTGGGCGTTGCGTGTGCTGGCCGCTCTCACTTCTGCCCCCGTGGGTGTGTCTCTGCCCCCGTGGGTGTGTCGACAGTCACAAGGTGCCAGTTGCGCCCGGTTCTCAAAAGAGACCATGGTGACCATTCGACGTGCGATACCCGCGCACCTGCCTAGGGGGTTTCACGTAGTCGCGGGCACGTGACTCCGGTCCCCTACATGAGTACCTCTAGGCCCATTTCGTCGAATGGGTCGATGCACCGCAGCACGCGCCCCGTCGATCCCCGTATGAGCGATGGACCGTTGTGCCCTACGTCGAGGGACCCCGGTTGTGACACATTGGTGATGGAGGCGCAGGACGTACGCGGGAGCGGATCGTGGGCTGGTTGAAGATCATCGGGATGGGTGCGCTGTCCGCTGTCGGGGTGGTGATCGGCCTCGCGCTGGGGAGGCTCCCCGGAGCGGTGCTCGTCGCCCTCTCGCTCTTCGTCGGCGTCCTCGTGCTCGGACTGGCGGTGGCGCGACTCGTCGGTGCACTCGAGGACAGGCGGATCTTCGTCGGCCGTGCGATGCCGAGGCGAACAAAGCCGAAGCAGTCGCGTGCTCGGTGTCGCACCTGTGGCCGAAAGCGTGCCTACGTCGAGGGCTTCTACGTCTGCCATGGGTGCGACGGTGTCACGCCGACACCCGACGGTGTGCCGGAGAACGCTCGTCCCGGTTGATCACCCGCGCACCGACCGCTTGGGTCCTTCATGTGCGTTGCCATCTCAAGGCCGTGGTCTGGGTGCCTCGTCGCGACGCCCCGAGAGGACCAACGTCAGTCGAACGACTGGGAGCATGTGTCTTCCCAGCCTTCACCATCCTGGGTCTCGAGATGGATGGTGGGGTCCGCCATGAGCACCTGCGCATCGGCATTGATGGCGTCGATGTCATAGAGCTGGTACCCGGCGTGACCGCTGGCTCCGTAGTTGTACCGGGTGATACGGAGTGTTGCGAGCCTGTCGAGTTCGAGGCGTGACAGCAACAGCACGAAGTCGTCGAGCGCGTCGAGAGGGATGTCGGTCTCGACATGATCCCGCAGTGCGTTGGTGAACCCGGGGAGACCGGCCAACAGGTCGGCGGGTCCGGTCTGGTCGATCAGCGCCGCAATGACACAACGCTGCCGATGCATGCGGGCGAAGTCGCCCGAGTGGCGACGAATCCGCGAATAGGCGAGAGCGAGGTGGCCATCGAGATGCTGCTCCCCGACGTCGATGACGACGCGCTCCCTGCCTCCGTCCTCGTGGGGGTAGTTGTCATCGACAATCCGTTTCGGCACGTCGATGGTCACGCCTCCGAGCGCATCGAAGATCCCGACGAAGCCGGCCAGATCGACCTTGGCGTAGTACTGGATCTCCACGCCGAAGATGAGTCCCACCGCGGCCTTCAGGGCATTGACCGACGGCGCCTGCGGGCCGGGAAACGCATCCGGGTACCACTCTCCATTCGCCCACAGGTGGGTGAGGATGTCCGGGAAGCAATCGCAGTCCCAGATGCCCATGTCCTCCGGTAGTGGGGCCTCGGTGAGGTTGCGCGGAATCGAGAACATGGCGGCGTCGCCCGTCTCGGGATCGACAGTGAAGAGGATCATCGTGTCGGTCCTCGTCCCGGTTCTTCCGACGCCGGCGTCGCTCCCGAGCAAGAGCACGTTCACCCGCTCCAGCCCGTCCCACACCCGGGGAGGGAGCGTCGTGGTGGTCGTCGTGGTTGTTGTTGTTGTTGTTGTTGTTGTTGTTGTTGTCGTGGGCACGGTCGTCGGCTGCTCCGTCGTGCTGGTGGCCGTTGTCGATGGCGCAACCGTCGTCGCACTGTCGGGGGCGGAGGATGGCGAGCATGCGCCGGCCATCAGCGTCAGGGCGATGACGACCGAGAGTCGACGAAACCGTGTCCGGTTCATCTCGCCATGTAACCACCCGCCGCCTCTTGCGAGCCTCACCCGGTGATGTCCGGCTTCCGCGTGAGCGGACATGGACGATTTGGGAACGAGGGATGCCGCTGCACGTGGCGATGCGTTGCGTGGAGTAAGGGCTAGATTCGCACCTCGCATGTACGTCTTCCTCATCACCATGGGAATCATCGCCCTCCGCCTGGTGGACGTGTCCCTCGGCTCCCTACGCATCACGAGTCTCGTCCGTGGCCAGCGCTTCACTGCCGGTGTCCTCGGGTTTCTCGAGTCGCTGTCGTGGGTCGTCGCCGCGGGTCTGGTCCTCAGCAGCCTCGACGAGTGGTACAAGGTGCTCGCCTATGCAGGCGGGTTCGGCGTCGGCACGACCGTCGGGGCCACCATCGATCGCTGGATCGCCTCCGGGCAGGTGTTCGTGCGGATCATGGCGCCCATCGCCTCCCCCGAGGTGGCGCCCTCACTCCGCACAGCGGGGTTCGAGGTGACCGTCGTCAATGGCGAGGGCCGCGACGGCGACGTTCGCCTCACCATCTCGGCGATGCGGCGCCGCGAGCTACCGAGGGCACTGCAGGTGATCCGCGAGGTCAACCCCGACGCGTTCGTCACCGTGGATGAGGTGGAGGCGAGTCGTATCGCCACGATGAAGGCGGCCCGGATCCGGAAGTGACGGCGCCGTCGGCGGTCACCACGGCCGACGATCGTCGGTGTCCAGATTCTCGAGCCCGGGAGCGGCGATTGCGGTCTCGGCCCTCGATCATCGACCGGACACTCGACGTGCCGCTGACTCACCAGTCTCCGAATCGGACCTTCAGCTTGTCGGCGATGATGCGCGCCACGTCCTGCCGGATGAGGGTCTCCACGTCGCACGGAATCGGGTATTCCAAACAGAGCCCCGGGAAGCGGATGGCGACGGCTGCACCCGAGGGCGTCACGACCCAGCACCGGCCGTTCTCCTGGGTGGTCGGCACGGGACATCCCTGGTCCGCCCCACCCAGTGGAAGTCCCGGGACAGCAGGAAGGGGCGGGATCACGTAGCACCGGCCATCCGACTCGATCGGATTCTCGAGTTCGCATCGCTTCGCCATGCCGCCGTCGGGCGTCCCGTCCGGGTCACACACGATCTCGAACGGCGAACACGGATCGGGGAGAAGGAAGTAGCACCGGCCGTCGAGCTCCTTGGTCAATCCGACCTCGCCGAACACCGGCAGCGTCACCTGGAAGCCACACGCCTTGGCGTCGCCACCTCGGGGGATTCCCTGGGTGGCCGGAATCGGGGGAGTCGTCCAGCAGCGGCCACTCGCCTCGATCGGAGTCGGGAGAACGCACTCCGTGGGCAGTCCGCCGACTGGGAAGGCGGGGAGGGTGATCTCGCCGCCCTCCAGCACGGTGTCGACGAGCTCCGAAGACACACTCGAACCCTTTTCCGTGAGGGCGTCGACGGCGACGAGCAGTTCATCGACCCACGGCGGTTTCTTCGCCCCGGACAGCTCGAAGAGATCGCTCAGCTTCTGCACACCGGCCGCCGGATCCGCTGCGATCTCCTCGAACAGGTCGACGATGCGCGTCAGGTCACGCAGCGCCTGGCGTCCTGCGAAGAACACGCTCCGGGTCGACAGATCGACCGAGACGCGGCTGTCGATGCCGAGCAACTCGACTCCACCGTCGAAGATGAAGTGCTGGTCGGTCGGGGAGAGCTCGAGGTCGAGATCGATGTCGTTCCAGTCGAGCGGTCCGAGTTCGTACGCCCTCAGGTTGCCGGCGGCGCGCAGGCCATCGACGCCTATCCGTACGTCGAGGAAGGCGAAACGCTGCTGGGCGCCGCCGCCAACTGCGGCGTAGGCGTCCCCGGCGATGATGAAGCCTGCCTGCACACCGAGGACGTCGCTGCTCTTCGGGGCGAACTGAAACTCTGCGTCCCGCAACGTGAGGCTCGGGTACTCGCTGGCATCGATGAGCGGCTTGGCGCCGGCCGCTCCGGCGATCGAGCGCTGAAGTAACAGGAGGTCATTTGTCGAGATCCCGGCGTTGCTGGCACCGCGGAGTATGAGGTTCGTGGGTACGCCGGTAGCGGCACTGATCTCCAGGGCAAGGGCGGCCTCCACGTCCTTCGTCCCCAGCTCCATCGTCCCGGCGAACCCCACACCGATGCTCCCGATCGGCGTGATCGTCAACTCGAGAGCCGCCCGCTCCAGGGTCAGCCATTCGACGCCGAGGGGCGCAACCCACGGCTCATCGGCTTCCAGGATCCCGAAGATCGAGATGGTCACCCCGGCGCCGCGCCGGACGAACTGGGCTCCGACGACGAAGGTCAGCACGTCCTCGTCGATGGCAACAGTCATGGACCCCTCGAGCCCGATCGAGGGTTCGCCCGAGACGACCAGCGAGACGCGTCCACTCACGAACCACTCGGGAGATCCGGGTGGCCGGATGTCGGGAAGGCTCACGCGCAGCGACAGCGCCCCCAACCCGGCTCCGCCGGTCGACGACCCGGACAAGCCGAGCATCTTTCCGGGGAGTGTCCCGGTGATGGGGAAGGATGCACCGCTGAACCCCAGAGCCTCCATGGGCCGTTCGAGCGCCGTGCCGGCAAAGTCGAGGCTGCCGAGCATCGACAGACCCGGCTGCAACTCCATCGACTCGGCCGGCACGGCCCGTTCGAGGAACTCGGTGAGCGGCCGTGGCATGGAGGCCGGGCGGAGCCGTCCCTGGTACGTGCTCAGCACGAGTGCGGTCCGGGGGAACTCGAGTGCTTCGAGCGGGGTGCCTGCCACGTCGGGTAGGAGGTCTGCCATTCCCCAACTCTCGAAACCGACACCGAAGATCACCTTGGTCGATCCACTCGAGGGTCTCATCGCAGTCGCCAACACGTCGACATCGAAACCCTCCACCGACGCGGTCGCTGCAAACGAAGTGGTCGGTGTTGCGCCGGTCTCGATCGTCAGGGCGACGTCTCGCAGCGACAGTGCGGGGATCTCGGGAGGTGCGTCGGCCGACAAGGTCTCGGCGATGAACGTCACGACCTCTCCGGCTGTGATCGACTCCAGAGTCGCAGTCATCGTCAGGTCGGTCTGCGCTTGCGACCGCCCAACCGCGAAGCCGAGTGACGCAGAGCGGCCGGCGACGTCGAGGTCCACGACGAAGTCGGCAGAGGCTGCCTGGTTCCCGAGGTCCACGGTCATCGCGGCGTTGTCGAACGTGAGCCATGCCACACCGAACGGTTCCGCCCACGGCTCGACGAGTTCTCCATGCAGCACCGCTGCCGCTGTGCTGCTGTCGGCAGACAGCGCGATCTCGGCGGCAAACCGCAGGGTCCGGTCGTCGATGTCCGCCTCGACGGGTCCGGCGATCCCGAACTCGAGTTGCCGGTCACGAAGCCCGAGCGCCAGCGACCAGGGGCTCGCGTCCGCTGCGGTGAGCCAATCCGGAAGCGCCGGTGCGCCCAATCCCGGCAGCGGCACCTGGAGATCGAGCCCCTCGGCAGAACCGTCGCCCCTCATCAACCCGAAGCTGCTGCCGATCGGGCCGCTGACGGGGAGCCCGCCACCGGGGTCGGACACCCCGAGCCGGTTGGTGGCGATCGCCGGCAGCGCCGAAAACGGCAGAGAGCCGAGCAGGTTGATCCCCGGCGAGAACGTGACGCCATCGACGGGCGTGCCATAGCTTCGAGCGAAGAATCCGGCGGCTTCAGGGGGAAGGGATCCGGCGGCGACACTGTCGTCTCCGGACAGTGCGAATCCGATCGCAGGAAAGCGGAACGAGCCCAGCGAACCGGGCACGCCGAGGTCGCCCAAGGACCAATCCCGAGTCTCGATACCTGCGAGCAGCGAAGGAACGGTGTCGTCGCCCCACACAGCGGCGAACAGGACGTCGTTCTTCCCACCGAACACCTCCGCTCGCCCTGTGAACGTGACGGAGCGGGTCGCTCGGTCGACGACCCAGCTGACGCCCGGCACTGCGATCGTTTCGAGATCTGCAACTCCACCCAGCGGCACGTCGACGATGTCGGCGGCGAGTGTGAGGTCCTCGAGCGCGGCCACGACCGTGGCGAAGTCGGCCGCCGTCAGGTTCACGAGCGGGCCGGTGTCCGCGCCGGCGACGATGCGGAGCACGTTTCCCGGGTTGGCAGCTGCCCACTCTTCGAATGCGCGCAACAACTCGGCTCCGGTCGAGATGGATCCCGACGGATCGATCTCGGCGATCGCGAGTGCCATGAGATCGTCGATCGACCCGATGTCCGCCCCGTCGAGGTCGAGGCGCCGGACGATCGCGTTGGCGATCACGTCTGCGTCGCCGAAGCCGGTGCTCGAGGCCCCGCGCAGGGTCGTGCCGAGCGTGGCGACCAACGCGGCGGCCTCATCCTGCGGGATCCCGTCGCCGAGTGCGGTGATGAGGAGTTGCTCGACCACGTCGTCTGCGTCGCCCCCCAGCGCCGCCAGCGTCTCGGCGGCATAGCCGGCGCTGGCGGGATCAGGAGGCGGGTCCACGTCGCGAGCGACGATGCCGACGACGACAACGGCCGCCAAACCAACGATGAACGAGATCAATACGGCGCGTCGGTTGCCGCCTACAGCGGTGACCTCATCGGTCGCTTCGTCGCGCGGCGTCGTCAAGACGGGGTTCCATCCATTCCCTCGGCCCTCCAGAAGGGTTGCGCCGCGCGTCGGCCGACAGTAGCCGCAGCCTCTTGGCCATGTGGTCCCTGTTTCGTCTCCGGGATTCGGGCCTCGACCGCGGCCTTCTCAGGCCGGACTGGCGCCGAACGAACCAGGAAGTGGTTGGCGCTGCGAACGTCCGTATGCGATGTACCCGAGGATCGCAGCGAGGAGGATGTTCTGGATGAAGTTCCCTTCACCGCTGGTGATGTGCCAGATGGCGGCACCCACCATGACGACGATGAGACCCAGCGCCGCATAGACCGTGAGTTGGGGCTGGACCTTGGTGAGGCCGGGAAGGATCAGGCCGAGGCCACCCAGAATCTCCGCGATGCCCGACAGGATGTGGAGGCCATCGGAGAGTTCATACATCCACGCCATCTGGTCGGGGAGCCCCTCGGGGACCACGAAGTGGAGGATGCCCACGGCGATGAAGTAGATCCCCATCACGAGCTGCACGATCCAAAGCGTCCTGTTGGTGAAGATGGTGGGCCCCTTTCCACGGGATTCGCCGGGTCGGTGAACCCTACTTCGCAGCACACGGGAACGTGGCCCGGGGTGGCCGAGGCGATGGTCTGCTCACCGTGTCGTGGGCCACGTGAAGCCTTGGACAGCGCCGTGTGCCGACTAGCGTCACCCATCGAGTTCTCGTAAGGGTGGACGTGGAGAAACCAAGCGAGCTGCAACGCGATCTCGGGTTCTGGTCCGCGCTGACCATCGGTGCGGGCACCATGATCGGAGCCGGCATCTTCCTGCTCGCCGGGAAGGCGATCGAAGCGGCCGGCCCCGGCGCTGCCCTCTCCTATGGCTTCGCCGGCATCGTCTGCATGCTGACGGCGGCGTCGGCGGCCGAGCTCGCCACGGGGATGCCCACGTCGGGCGGCGACTACTACTTCGTCTCACGCTCGCTCGGCGCGATGTTCGGTGCGATCTCTGGCGTGGGGATCTGGCTGTCGCTCACGGTCGCGATCGCGTTCTATCTGGTCGGAACCGGTGAATTCCTCACCCAGGTGAGCCCTGTGCCCGCAGTTGCCGGTGCCCTGGGTGGAGCCGTCCTGTTGCTCGTCTTGAACGTCGTCGGGGCCAAGGTCTCGGGCTCGGCGCAGATCGTCATCGTGCTCGCCCTCCTCGGCATCCTCGGGATCTTCGTGATCGGCGGCATCTTCCAGGCGGAGACGGCGAACCTGACTCCCTTCCTCCCGGAGGGCGGGGGAGCAGTGCTCTCGACCACCGCGTTGGTGTTCGTGTCCTTTCTCGGCTTCGTCAAGATCGCGGCCGTGGCGGAGGAGATCAAAGAGCCGACGAAGAACCTGCCGCGAGCGCTCATGGGGTCCGTCGCCCTCGTCACGCTGCTCTACATCCTCATCGTCCTCGTGGTGGCCGGCGTGTTCACCCAGGACGCCATCCGCGACATCCCCGACCCGCTGACCCGCACGGCACGACTCGCCTTCGGAGGAGCAGGCGCGACCGGCATCATCGTCGCCGGGCTGTTCGCCACCCTTTCGTCGGCCAACGCCTCGATCCTGGCGGCCTCGCGCATCAATCTGGCCATGTCGCGTGACGGGCTGTTCCCGGAGCGACTGGCCGCCATCAGTCGGCGTTTCGTCACCCCGCTCCGAGCCATCGTTCTCACGTCGGTCATCGCTGCAGTGCTCATCGTTGCGCTGCCGAACATCGAGGAGCTCGCCAAGATCGCCTCGTCGCTTCAGCTGTATTCGTATGCGGCGATCAACATCGGGGCGGTGGCTCTCCGCGCGTCCGATCCGTCGTGGTACAACCCGACGTTCCGGGTACCCCTGTCGCCGTTGCCTCAGGTGCTCGCTGCGATCGGGTGTCTCGCGATCATCGGGTTCTCCGGGCCCACTGCCCAGCTCGCCGTGGCGGGCCTCATCGCCGTCAGCCTCCTGTGGTTCTTTTTCCGGCGCGACGGCGTGGTGTTCGAGTCGGCCGTCCCGCGGCTGCGGACGCGGTGGAACCAGCTCGGTCTGCGTGTGCTCTTCTCTCCGCCAACTCGCGCCGAGGTCGAAGCCGCCGAAGTGGCGGCGGCGCCGATCGAGCGCATCGTCGGCGCCGAGGATCCGCGCACAGTTGCCGTGGCGTTGGCCAATCCCGCCACGGAGCAGTCGTTGTTGATCCTCGGGCGTTATGTCGCAACCGGCTCATCCGACCCCGGGCGTGTGCTCGCGGTCCGTCTGGTGCCGGTCCCGCGGCAGACGCCGCTGTCGGCGATCGGGCCCAAGGCGCGCCGGGTCGTCACGGCACGTGCCTCGCTCGAATCGGCGATCACCGAGCTGCCTCCGCCACCCGAAGTCGACGGACGACCCATCACGGAGACGTCGCTCGGGGTGGTCGTGGAGCCTGCCCACGACGTCGCCACCGGTCTCGTGGACGAGACGGCGCATCACGAAGCCGATCTGCTGGTGCTCGGGTGGCACGGCGGTTTTTCGATCGGCCGCATCGCCGACTCGCCCGTACGGCGCGTCGTTTCCGGCGTGCCCGCGGATTTCGCCGTCCTCAAGGACCGCGGTCTTCGGAACCTCGATCGAATCCTCGTTCCGTGGGGCGGAGGCCGTCACGCACGGCTCGGTCTCGAGCTGGCCCTACGCATCGCGGCGGCGACGGGTGCGAGCGTCGATCTGCTTCGAGCCGTCAGAGGCGACGTCGACCACGAGAAGGAGAGCTCCGATGTGATGAGCGAGATCCAGACGCTGGTGGATCAGGTCGACGTGCAGGTCGACGTGCTCGTCGAGGCGTCGGAGGACGTCGTCGCGACGATCGTCGGCACGGCGAAGCGAGGCGACCACGACCTGCTCGTGATCGGTGCTTCGGGCGAGACGGGACTGCGAACCGCCCTCTTCGGCACCATTCCGGACATCGTGGCCGATCGGGCTCCCTGTTCGGTGTTGTTGGTCCGCCGCTACGTTCCCGACCACTGGGCCTACAAGACGTCCGAGCGGTTCAAGCGGTTCCGTGAAAAAGTCGGTCTCTCCTCCTCGGCAGAGTGACCTCCGCCGGACGACGAACGCAGGTGTCAATAGCTATTGACACCTGCCGTCCGGGTCTATAGATTCCCTCCGTCGAGGTCGCAGGGTGCGACCCGGCGAACGGAGTGAAACGTGTTCTTCGGTGGATTGGGGGTTGATGATCGGCGCTGTCGCGCTGGCGAGCTTCGTCCTCTTGGTCATGGCCCTCGTCGATCTCGTTCGACGACCGGCGGACGTCTGGGCGGCAAGCGGGCAGAACCAGCTCGTCTGGGCGCTCGTGGTGATCTTCGTGGGCGTGGTCGGCCCGCTGCTCTATCTCATCATTGCTCGGCCCATCCTTGATGGTGCCGCCAGCCGGCCGATGGCGAACAGCTGACCCGGAGAACCGAGCGATCGCATCCTCCCAGGGCGGAGCCGGTCAGGTGAATGAGGGCGATCTCGCCGATCGCCCTCATTCTCGTTTCGGTCCTGTTCGATGGTGCACAGGGCTTCCACCGACTCGCCGGGGCCCCGGGTGCACGAACCAGCCGGCGTCCGCGGTGCAGAATGTCGGGCGGAGCACCCATGACCAGGAGAATCGTCATCACCGGGGCGCCCGGCAGCGGCAAGACAGCCGTGCTCGGAGCGCTTGCGCACGCCGGCCTCGTGGTTGCGGAGCCGGCGCGCGAGCTCATCGCCGAGCACCGTGCCGAAACTGGGGAGGAGTCGCTCGACCACCGGCCGCAGGTCTTCGTGGACCGGCTCGTCGCCAGGTCGGTCGAGAAGTACGACGCCGTCGACGGCTCCGAGCTCGCGTTGTTCGATCGGGGCATCCCCGACTGCGTGGCGTATGCCCGCATCCTGGGTGCTGACCCGTCGGGCGCCCGACGTGCTTCCGAGACCCGTCGGTACGACGAAATGGTGTTCGTGCTTCCGCCGTGGGAGGGCATCTACACCACCGACGACATGCGGAAGATGCGGTTCGCGGCTGCCAGACCGTTTCATGAACGGCTCGTCGATGCCTACGTGGAGCTCGGATACGAACTCGTCGAAGTGCCGCCGATGGAGGTCGAGAGGCGTGCTCGATTCGTGGCTGTCCGAGCCGGGCTCGAGGTCTGATCAGTCTCCGGCGGCAGGCGCCATCTCGGCAGCGGTGGCGACGCCGGACCAGCGCTCCAGTTCGGCCGCGATGTCCAGCCGCTCCACGACGGCGGAGCTCTCGTAGTCGCCCCAGGCCGAGCGGGGGAGCATCCACATCACCTCGAACTCGTTGCCGTCGGG
>CAYFYC010000024.1:35712-40594 GCA_964347305.1 uncultured Acidimicrobiaceae bacterium
GGCTCCGTACAGGCTCTTGGTTGCGCCATGGCTCGATTCTCCCGTGATCGCACCCGCGGCCACCAGGGCGGTTCGCGCCTCCGCCAATTCGTCGATGGTGTCGACCTGCCAGGCGAGGTGATACAGCCCGATGGCGCCACGGCGTTTGGGGCCGCCTGCGGTGCCCACGCCGAACAGGCCGAGGTCGTGATGGTTGTTGGAGCGGGGGAGCCGCAGGAATGCTGCATTGGCCCTCGGCTCACGGGCGATGACGTCCATTCCGAAGACCGACGTGTAGAAGTCGACGGAGCGCTCGATGTCGGCGACGAACAGCACCGCGTGGTTGAGACGAACGGGGGAGAACGGCATGTCGGCTCCTTCGGAAAGAGTCTCCCTGGGGGTCGCGCGACCCCCCGGGAGGTCAGGTGGTGATGTCAGCCGTCGGTCTTGATGGCCGAGACCTCGAACTCGAGTGTGACCTTCTCCGAAACGAGCATGCCACCGGCTTCGAGCACGGTGTTCCAGTTGACGCCCCAGTCCTTGCGATTGATCTGCACCGACCCCTCGAACCCCACACGCTTGTTGCCGTAGGGGTCGACGGCCGTGCCGGTGTACTCGAAGATCATCGTCACCGGCCTGGTGACGCCGCGGATCGTGAGATCTCCTGTGACCTCGTACTCGGTCGGGCCGTTCTGGATCACGTTCGTCGACACGAATGTGATCTCGGGGTACTCGTCCATGGCGAGGAAGTCGTTGCTCCGCAGGTGTGCGTCGCGATCTGCGTTGCGAGTGTCGATGCTGTCGGCGACGATCGTGAGCTCGATCGTGCTGCTGCCGGGATTCTCCGGATCGAAGTAGCCGGCGCCGGAGAACTCATTGAACGATCCGCGGACCTTCGTAACCATCGCGTGGCGCGCCACGAAACCGATACGGCTGTGGCTGGGATCGATGGTGTAGGTGCCGGTGACGGCGGTGGGGACGGTGGTCGTCATCTAGGTGCTCCTTCGAATGTGGCTGACACAGAAGTATCTGACTACGCAGGAAAGATAGCCAGAAATACCTGCGCTGTCAACTACTGCGTGGTAAGGTAATTTCCATGACGACACCAACAATCGCCATCGTCGACGACGAGCGGATCAGCGCCTACGGCAGGCTGGTCGAGACACAGCGCTCGTTGCATCGCATCTTCGACCGGTCGTTGCGCGATCACATGGGCATCTCGATCGGCTGGTACGAGGCTCTGTTGCGCCTCGGCCGAACCCCTGAGCGACGGCTTCCGATCAACGAGCTCGGCGAAGCGATGAACCTGACGTCGGGTGGCGCAACCCGGCTCGTGGACAGGCTCGAGGAGTCCGGCTACGTGGCGCGAGTGGGTTGTCCGACCGATCGCCGGGTGTCGTGGGCGGAGCTGACGGATGCCGGAATGGCCGTGGTCGCCGAGGCGACCGAGGTCCATCTCGCCGATCTCGACGAGCACTTCACGTCACATCTGGATGCCGCCGAGATGAGCGCGCTCGCGAAGTCGTTGCAGAAGATCCGCCCGGTGAGCTGAGGCCTCGCGGCGACTCGACGTGTGTCGTCGCAACCCGATACCGTTGCCGCAGTCGCATCGGAGTCCCGGGGAGGCCAGGTGTTCGGTTTACGCAGCAATTTCGCAGACGCGCTCGCAGTTGCTGCTGTGGTTGCCGTGCTCTTCCTCGGGTTCGCCATCGTTACGGCCGTCCGACGACGTCGAGAGCGACGGCCGTGGGTGACGTCGACGGCCCGCATTCTGACCATGGGGTCTGCACTCACGGCGTTCGTGGCCACGGCCTATCCGCGCGAGGGCTGGCGCCTGACGTTCGATGGCGATCTCGCGCTCATGCTCGGACAGGGTGGCCTCGGCGATCTGGATCAGGTCCTCGCCGATCCCGGCTCGCTCGCTGCCGTCGTTCTCTTCGCCAACGTCCTTCTCTACGTGCCGATCGGCTTCTTCGGCGCCATCGGTTGGCACAGGACGCGCCCGGTCGTCTTCCTCGGCGCCCTGGCGTTGTCCGTGGCCGTGGAGGGTCTCCAGTACGCGATCCTCGGCCGCGTGGCATCGACCGACGACGTCCTGCTCAACGTCGGTGGTGCCGTGCTGGGCCTGGCGTTGGGGATGCTGTTTCTCGCCAGGCTGAGCGAGTCGAGTTCGGTCGTACGCGAACTGACTTGACGCCGGCAGGAATCGATCTGAGCGGCCGGTAGCCTCGGGCGATGCTCGACGTCCGTCTGCTGCTGCTCGCTCTCGAGGACTTCCTGCCGGTTGTCCTCTCCGCCATCGCGTATCTCGTCCTCGCCCGCCTGTGCTCTCGGCTCGACCGTTCTGCCGGGCGCAGGGTGTTCGTCGGATTGGCGCTGATTGCCACGGGGGGCATCACCAAACCCATCTACAAATCGATCCTGGCCATCGGAGGCGAGGACGCTGCGCCGGCCGTGCTCGATGAGCTTCTCTTCTGGTTTCTCGCACCCGGGTTCGTGTTCCTCGCGTCCGGCCTAGCCGACGGAAGTCGTGTGGATCGAGGGGTGGCGACGAAATCCCCTACGCCCTGGGTGGTCACGGCGGCGGCGGTTGTCTTCCTAGGCCTGGCGAGTCTCGTCTCCGGCTCTGACGCATGGTTTCCGCTTCTGCTCGCAGTGGCGACCGTCGGCAACACGTACGTGATCGGCGTCCTCGTCGCCTGGGCCCGTCGTCGTGGCGACGCACTCGCGGCGGCCCTCTTTGCGATCAGCCTGCTTCTCGTGTTCGCCCTCGCCTGGGCGGCTGCAGCACTCGAGCAGACGATCGCGGTGCAGTGGGGCGAGCAACTGATCAGCACTGCCAACCAGGCCCTCGTGCTGTTGGCCTCGCGCCGTCTGAGGGCGCGAGTGGTCGCTTCGTCGCCTGTCGCGTCCTGATCGTCAGGCGTTGCCGATGTCGATGACGAGTGTCTGCTGGTCGGTGAACTCGACGAGCGAGCCACGACCCCACCCGGTATCGGTGCCTGCGGCTCCCCCGAACGGCTGGAACGTCTCCCAGAAGTCGGTCGAGTCGTTGATGACGACTGTTCCAGAACGGATGCGGTCGGCATACCAGAAGGCTTTGTGCAGGCTCGACGTGAACACCGCCGCCTGGAGCCCGAGCCGGGTTCGGTTGGCGATTCCGACGGCGTCCTCGTCGTTGCGAGCGCGCAGAATCGGGAGGACCGGCCCGAAGCTCTCCTCCTGCGACACGAGCGACTCCTCGGGCACGGCGTCGATGATGGTGAAGTCGTAGTAGAGATCGGTCGGAAGGCCGGGAACGCGGCCTCCGCCAACGAGCACATCAGCTCCGCGCTCCCTGGCATCCGCCACGTGTCGATCCATTTTCTCGGCCGTTGCCTGGTTGTTGAGCGGCCCCATCGTGGTCGCCTCGTCGAACGGGTCCCCGAGCCGGACGACGGAGCTCGCTTTCAGCACCTGGTCGACGAACTCCTCGTGAACGGCATCGGTGACGATGACCCGTTCGGTGGCGCAGCACACCTGACCGGCGTTGTAGTAGGCGCCGTAGACGGCGGCTACGGCGGCCGCTGCGACGTTGGCGTCGTCCGTGACGATGGTCGGGCCGTTCCCCGACATCTCCATGATCGAGCGCTTGATCCCCATCTTCGAGATGATGCGTCTGCCGGTCTGTGACGAGCCGGTGAAGCCGACGCCGTCGATACCGTCGTGGGTCACGAGCTGCTCGCCGATCTCGGCATCGCCAGGGATGATCGAGACGAGCCCTTTGGGCACCCCGGCCTCGTCGAATGCCTTGGCGAGCTCGAGCAATGCCCACGACGTGAACAGCGGCGGCTTGACGATGACTGCGTTGCCGGCCGCCAGACCGGGACCGACATACTCGAGCGGGATGGTGACCGGGAAGTTCCATGGCGTGATGGCGGCCCACACGCCCACCGGCCGATGGAACGTGAACATCCGTTTGTTGCGATCGGTCGTCGGGATGTTCCTCCCTTCGAGCCGCTTGATGTCTTCGGCGGCGTTGAGGAAGTATTGGTTGGCCTCGGCGATGTCGTCCAGTGACTCGGCGTGATAGGGCTTGCCCTGTTCGAGCGTCTGGATGCGAGCGATCTGCTCCACGAGGCCCTCGACCGCATCGGCGATGCGGTGGCACAGCTCCGCCCGCTCGAAGGCGGACCAGAAGCGGTACTCGTCTTGCGCGCGACGAGCTGCGGCGACGGCGCGATCGACGTCGCCACGGCTGGCGATGGGCACGTTGGCGATGTGCTCGCCTGTCACCGGACTGATCAGCTCGTGGTGATGGCTCCCGGTCCCGGCGGTCCACTCACCGGCGAGGTAGATCTCGAGATCTCTCGGCTGTCGATCCACCTCTCTCGGCCCTCCGGTCTCAGCCCATGTCGATGCAGGTGAAGACCTGCACCTGGCCGCCGTGATTCAGATGCGGATGGTTTTCGCAGGCCTTCGCAGCAGCATCGAGCGAGTCCGCTGCGATGACGGTGTAGCCCGTCGCAGGCATGTCGCCGAGGGGTCCATCCTGCACTCCGTCACCGGCCAGGTGCTTCGAAGCGCCGAACGGTGCGCCGCCATCGACGATCGCGTCGCCCATCTGGCCATACCAGACACCCCATTCGGCCATGATGCGCCCTTGCTCTTCGGGGCTCGCACCCATCCCACCACCGCCCGTGTAGATCACCATGTAGTTGCCCATGTCGCCTCCTGCCGCGATGGATCGTGGTGTGAAGCGTACCTGTGGGTACCGGGGTCGTGCCGGTGCTTTGCAGGCCGATTTTCGTCCGGCGAGCGGGCTCCGTCTGGCCGAGGCCGAAATGCCGGATGGAATCGGTCGCCGGCAGCGGCATAGCGAACGACGGGGGCTCATCGACGTCGATAAGCAAATGGTGGTGCC
>CAYFYC010000024.1:40604-43796 GCA_964347305.1 uncultured Acidimicrobiaceae bacterium
TCGCCACTTGTCCCACGCAATGGATCGGGCCGACCCGCCTGCCGGTGTTCAGCCCACGGTCTCGATCTTGACGCCGGCGTCACGGAGTTCCTCGAGGACGTCGCGATCGGCGGAAGCCTCTGTGATGAGCGTGTCGAGGTCGGTTGCCTCGAAAAAGCGAGCGACCGACACCTTGCCGATCTTCGTGGCGTCTGCGACGAGCACCCGCCGACGGGCTGCTTCGAGCAGCTGCCGATTGAGCGCCATGCCTGGCAGGTGATCATCTGTGAGGCCGCCCCTCAGGGAAACGCCGCGGCAGCCGACGATCGCGATGTCGGCGGTGACAGCCCCGAGAACGGCGCTCGATAGAGGCTCGGCGAGCGCAGGGATGTCGCTTCTGAGGGTCCCCCCCGTCAGGACCACGCTGAATCGGGGGACCGCGGGCTGGAGGGCGAGCGCGAGCTGGAGCCCGTTGGTGATGACCGTGACGCCGGTGAGTTCCTCCCTGTGGACCAGAGCACGTCCGACGGCCTGTACGGTCGTGCCGCTACCGAGGATGACTGTCTGGTGGCTGTGGATCAGCGAGGCGGCCACCGCACCCATCGCCGATTTCGCCTCGGCCTTGGGATCGACACCCGGAGTGCCCGTTGCGACGCTCCCGTCCGTTGTCGAAACAGCTCCTCCGTGCACTCGACGCACCAGGTCCCGCTTCTCCAGGTGGTCGAGGTCGGACCTCACGGTGACCGGCGACGTGCGGAAGATGCGGCTCAACTCTGCCACGCGCACGAATCCGCGCTCGCGAACGAGTCGGGAGATCCGATCCCGTCGCATGGCGGCTGGCAACTCGTCGTTGGGCATGTCTCTCGGTTCTGTCGCAGCGAGAAAGACCGCCAGGTAGCTTACGAAACCTTGCGTTTCGCCGTCAAGGGATGATCGCGGCGGTGTCGCCGAGACCGATCGCGGCCAGGACCGGTGAATCGGATGTTGCGCACTCGCAAGCAAACACAACTATTTGACAGTCGACCTTTCGGGCGCATATGGTCGGCCGCAGAGGAGTACCGGAGTGCAGGAGGGCCGATGACCGCGGTGTCACACAATCGCTCGGTCCGGTCTCGACGCGGTGCCAAGCTCGGGAACGACACCGGAGCGGGCTGGTCGTTCCTGATTCCGTTCCTCGTGGTCTACGCGATCTTCCTGATCTTCCCTGTGATCCAAGCGGTCATCATGGGATTCTTCGACTGGGACTTCCTTGACATCTCCGATCGCACGTTCATCGGGCTGGAGAACTACGGAAGGATGTTCTGGGGCACCGAGATGACCTGGGACGTGCAACAGCTGTGGGCCTGGCGAGTCGTCGGACTCGCCCCCATCGCCCTCCTGTGGCGCGGGGTCGCCAACCGCAAGATGGAGCGTGCATCGGCTGTTGGGCTGACCGTTCTGCTCGTGCTCGTGTTCGGCGTCGCCATGGGCATCCATCCCGGCGAGGGTGGCCGCTGGTATGACTCCCAGTTCTGGGGGTCCTTCGGGAACACGGTGCTCTTCGTGGTCATGTCCACGCCGGCGATCACCGGCCTGGGCCTGGCGCTCGCCATGGCGCTCAATCGCCCGGGCCGGCTCACCTCGTTCCTGCGGGCGATGTTCTTCGCCCCGTACGTGCTGTCGGTCGCAGTGCTCACCCTCATCTGGGCCTTCCTCCTCAGCCCGTCCCTGGGCCTCATCGCCCCGGTGTGGGAGACGGTCGGGCTCGAACCGATCAACTGGCTGAACAGCTCGACATGGGCCATGCCGGCCATTGTTGTAACCACGCTGTGGTGGACGGTCGGCTTCAACCTCGTGCTGTTCCTCGCCGGTCTCCAGGACATCGACAAGTCGCAGTACGAGGCAGCCTCCCTCGACGGAGCCGGGGGCTGGGCGCAATTCCGGTACATCACGATTCCTGGCCTGAGCCGGACGACGCTGCTCGTCGTGACGTTGCAGGTAATCGCGTCGTTCCAGATCTTCGGGCAGGTCTTCATCATGACGAGGGGCGGTCCCAACGGAGCGACACGGGTCGCCATTCAGCACATCTTCGAGAGCGGGTTCCGCGATTTCGAACTGGGGTACGCCTCGGCGATGTCGTTGTTCTTGTTCGTCGTGATGGTCGGCATCTCGTTCCTGCAATTCCGCTTCTTCCGACCCGAGGGGGCAGCATGACCGCCATCGCAACAGCCGATCGAACCGGCACCGACGGCGATGGAACCCGGAAGAGCTGGTTCACGACGAACCGCATCTTCATGGCGTTCCTCGTCGTGGCGGCGTTCGTGTGGATCATCCCGCTCGTGTGGATGTTCTCGATGTCGCTCACACCGAACGAGATCTTGCAGCGAGAGACGACGAACCTGCTTCCGCAGAGCCCCACCCTGAAGAACTTCACGGATGTGTTCTCGGTGGGACTCACCGGCCGGTGGTTCTTCAACAGCGTCGTCGTCACCGTCGTCACCACGGTGTTCACGCTGATCCTGTCGGCCATGGCCGGGTACGCCTTCGCCCGGATCGAATTCCGCGGCAAGCGGATCATGTTCCCCTTCGTCCTGGCGGGCCTCATGGTCCCCAAGGAGGCGATGTTCGTTCCGCTGTTCCTGATGTTCGCCGAGTTCGAGCAACACAACACGTACCAGGCGCTCGCCCTGCCCCGCATCGCCGCACCGCTGGGCGTCTTCATCATGACCCAGTTCTTCGCGGCGATCCCGGACGAACTGGATGAAGCCGCACGCGTCGACGGCGCCGGCAGATGGCGTACGTTCTTCAGCGTGATGATGCCGATGGCGACACCGGCGCTCACCGCCCTCGCCATCTTCACATTCGTTCTGACGTGGAACGACTTCCTCTGGCCGCTGGTTTCGGCGACCCAGCGGGAGATGTTCACGATCACCACCGGTCTCGCGTCGCTCCAGGGCAACTTCGCCCAGGCGACCGAGCTCGGGGCCCTGATGGCGCGAGGCGTCATAGCAAGTCTTCCGCTGCTGATCCTCTTTGTCGTGTTCCAGCGCCAGCTGATCCGCGGCATCTCGGTCGGGAGCGGAGGGAAATGATCGGACTGCACCACCGCGGTGCACGACGTGACAAAGGAGCAACATGAGGAAGAAACTTCTGGTCTTCGTGGCTGTGTTCGCCTTGGTGGCGGCAGCCTGCGGAGGCGACGACACCGTCGACACCACCGCCGCGGGCGGCGGC
>CAYFYC010000024.1:43806-44769 GCA_964347305.1 uncultured Acidimicrobiaceae bacterium
GTTCACGGCTGTCGGCGACGCCAATGGCTTCGCCGACATCACGATCGAGCTGGCGCGGTTCTTCGGAGACTGCGACGAGACGACGCAAGGTGTCACCGATGTGAGCCAGGCGACGACCGAGTGCGAGGTCATCCAGATCCTGACCAACGCCTTCAACGCTGCCGACAACGGCATCACGGTCGAGAAACTGGGCGGTCAGGCATGGGACTCGTACTACACGCCGTTGAGCACGACGTTTGCGTCGGGTTCGCCGCCCGCCGTTGCCGTGATGCACTCGCATCGACTTCCCGACTTCGCCGGCCGTGACCTGTTGCGGCCGCTGGGCGACGACTTCGCCAGTGTCGGCCTCGACTTCTCGGACTACACCGGGCCCGCCCGCGACGGCGCGACCTTCGAAGGCGAGGTGTACGCGGCACCGTTCGACATTCACGGGAGCCTCTGGCACATGAATGTGGACCTGTTCGCCGAGGCCGGACTCGTTGATGGTGACGGCAACCCGATCCTGCCCTCGAGCCCGGAGGAGCTCCTCGAGCAGGCTCAGACTCTGCAGGATGCGACCGGCAAGCAGTACTTCGGTCAGGACTGGTTCGAGTTCGGCGTCGGTGCACGCCTCTTCCTCGGGCTGGTCGCCCAGCAGGGTGGCAACATCACCGATGGCGCCGGCAACGCAACCGTGAACACGCCGGAAGGCCAGGAGGCGCTCCGTCTCATGAACGAGCTCGCCTCGGTCGCTTCCGACCCTGCCCAGGGCTACACCGACTCGCAGGCGGCGTTCCTGAACGGCGACATCGCCGTGCTCCACAACGGCACGTGGGTCGTCGATCAGTATGACCGTGAGACACCCTTCGAGTATCGCGTGACCTCCCTGCCCGTTCTCTACGGCGAGCCGGGATCGTGGGGGGACTCACACATGTGGGTGCTGCCGGCAGCCTCGAACGAGGACCCGGCGGTGCGAGCGGCTTC
>CAYFYC010000025.1:0-41252 GCA_964347305.1 uncultured Acidimicrobiaceae bacterium
CGCCTGCGGATCGATCCCGTCGGGGCCGGTGCCGGGATACACCTGGCGGGCCCCCTCGTAGACGAGGTGGGCCAGGTAGTCGTCCTCGTCGCGAAAGGCACCCGGCATCGGGAAGTCGGGCAGCTCGGGGGCGAGGAGATCGAGGTCGAACGCCAGCTCTTCCCCGAGCTCGGCGGCACGGGCCACGGCACCCGGGTATCTGGCGAACCGTCGCATCATCTCGACGGGGCTCTTCAGATACCGCTCGTCGGTCGCCGGTCGAAAGCCGTCGGCCGCGTCGAGATCGCGCCGCCCCCCGATGGCCGCCAACACCTCGGCCAGATCAGCATCGTGACGGCGGGCGTAATGGACGTTGTTGGTGGCCACGGTCGGCAGTCCGAGCCGCGCCGCCACCTCGGCGAGCAGATCGTTGCGGGCATCGTCACCCGGCATGCCGTGATGCCACAGCTCGACGTAGAGCCTGCCGGGGAAGATCTCACGCAACCGGGCTGCGGCCTGCATGGCGCCATCGAGATCTCCGGCGGCAGCGGCACGAGCGACCGCTCCCTGACGGCAGCCGGTGAGGGCGACGAGACCCCCGTCGCGAGACGCCCGATCGAGGTCGTCATACGCATACACGGGTCGATCCTTCTCCCCGCGGTACTGACCTGCAGTGACGAACCGGCTGATGGCCGCATATCCGCCGGGGTCGGGGGCGAGCAACACGAGGTGATCACCGGAGGGGCGACCGATCGGTTTGGCGCCGTGCATCCGGCGGATCCGACCACGGCGTGGCCCGGCCGGCTCCGGAGCTTCACGCGCCGCTGCACCGGACCCTGGAGCAAACGCGTCGGGGTCGCCCCCGGCCCCGCCGGCGACTCCCATGTCCACTTCGGTGCCGTACACGATGGGCAGCCCGAACCGACGCGCCGCTTCGTGTACCTTCACCGCCCCCCGGAACCCATCGTGATCGACGATGCCGAGCGCCCGATACCCGAGCTCGGCGGCGACACCGACCAGTTCCTCGGCATGGGAGGCACCGTCGAGGAAACTGAAGTTGGTGTGGCAGTGCAGCTCGGCGTAGCCGGACTGCGATCGAGTCGACATCGGCGCATTCTATCGAACATGTGTTCGATCCACCAGGGCGGACACAGAACGCGAATTCCGGGCCAGATTGCCCTGGGCGCGCAAGGCGCGAAAGGCGTATGGTGTGCCCATGATCGAATTCAGTGTGAAGCTGTCCAACCGCCCGGGCCAGCTGGCGACCCTCTCCCGGGAATTGGCGGCGGCAGGCGTCAACATCGAAGCCCTCGCGGCCATCACCTCCGGCCCCGAGGGTTTCGTCAAGATGGTCGTGGATCACGAGGATTCGGCACGTCGTGTGCTCCAGGACGCCGGTGTCGGCTACGAAGAACGCCGCATCATCACCGCCGTGCTCCACGACAAGCCGGGTGCCCTCGCCGACATGGCCGAAGCGCTGGCAACCATCGGCGTCAACATCGAGGCGATGTATCTCCTGCGCTCGAACGGGGACGGGCTCCACTTCGCCGTCGCCGTCGACGATCCGGAGAGCGCCGTCGACCGGGTGGCCGGCTGACGGACCGCCCTGCGGCGCCTCGGTGCGTCGAGCGCGCTCGGTCGCACGACCGATCGCGCACCTCCGTCGACCACGGCGGCCGCGCTCAGAAGGCGTCTGAGGCACTCACGGCCCAGGCCAGGCCATCGATCGGATCCTCGACGGCGAGATAGAAGCCCCATCCTCCGATCTCGTCACCCGGATCCCACTTCCACCAACGGAGCTCCGATGCCGCCGACCCGAGCTCGGTGGCGTCGACCGGCCACGCCTCGTCGAGCCCGAGGAGCAGCCCGAGGGCCCACCACGTGGCAGCGCGACCGACCGGTGTGCCCCGCCGCCGACCGTACGCTCCACCCGAGGCGGCGGTCCACGTCATGAGCGCCAGCGCATCCTCGAGATCGAGCGGTGCCAGCTGGGCCCGGTGCGGTCCAAGGGCCCGGATCGCCTCCGCTCCCCCACCCTCCACCCGGATCGCTTCGGCCCGCCCGTTCGATTCGTCCACCCACGGGCCGACGAGATCGAGGAGCGCATCGCACACGTCGTCGGTATCGCCCTCGGGACGCTCGGGCGGCAGCTCGTGCCAGCTCAACCCAGGCCAGGCCAGCTCCGGATCGGCCACGCCATCGGAGCGATATACGGCCAGCGGGTACTGCGGCTCCCATGGTGCGATGGCGAGTGGAGCGTCGATCAGCGATCGGTCCGCTTCAGACTCGGACACCGCGTCGCCTCGCAACATCCGCTCGTGAGCGATGAGCACGCGTAGGTAGGGGTCGGCGACGTATGGGGAGAGCTCGTCGAAGGTGTGCGTGGATGCTGCGACCTCCCAGAGCGGCCCGACCGCAAAACGACCCGCCCCGGAGTGCACGACGCCGGCGGCGAGATGGGCCGGTGCGTCGAGCGCCATCCGATACTCGGCGAATTGTCGAGCGCCCCAGACCTGCTTCCCACGCTCCACGGCCTCGTCGCACCGTTCGATGATCTCGACGAGCCCATCCCAGTCGCGAGCCGCGCACGTGCCATCCACATAGCGGACCAGGCCGGCCAGGTCGCTGGCCTCGATGAGCTCGGTGAGGGCGTCGGACACGGCCACGAACCTACCGCGTCCGGGTACGGCGAGGCGCCGGGTATCGTCCGCTCATGGCCGACCTCGCCGCAGGACGCCGCATCGGACTCGTTTCGGTGTCCCTCGCCCGCCGTCTCAAGGCCCTGGGTCTCGAGTGGAAACCACGGATCGGTGATCGATTCATGGTCCCCGACCGGCACCTCGACGACCACGTGTTCGCTCTCTCCGACATGGTCGTCGAGATGCGCGACTCGATCGGCGGCATCCCCGAGCTCGCCTTCAATGGCACCGTCGAGTGGGCATTGGACAGCATCATCCAGAGCGAGGTCGTCTGGCTGCCGACGGAGACCGACGCCCGTGACGCCTTGGGGACCGCATTCATCGCCTTGTACGCCGAGGCCGACGAGTTCGTCTGCGTCGCCAGGATCGACGACGCTCCCACCTCGTTCACCGGCGCATCGGCCGCGGAGGCGTATGCCACCGCACTCGTTGCCCTCCTCCGGCAGGGCTGAGTCGGCGAGCCGACGTCAGCCGTCACTCCGCGACCAGAACTCGGCGTTCCACAGAAAGCCGGCAGGGGCCGCAGACGGCTCCGGGCCGGTGAGTCCGAGGGAGTGAACCACCACGACAGGTCGGGTGGCGATCGGGATGACCACGACCTCGTCCGCGAGAATCTGTTCCGCGGCTCGCAACAGATCGGTCAGCGACACCGCGTCGACCGTCGAGTCCAGACGACCGAGCAGGTCGGACAACTCGTCGACGCCTCCGCCGTGTGGTGCCGAGCCCGCCGTTCCCCACCGATACCAGTTGCGGCCGTCCGGCCCCGGTGAATCGGGATCGAAGGTGTCGAGCACGTCGATCCTCCCCTCGTCGTCGGGACCGACGAGCCAGGCCCACATGCCGACGTCGTACGTGCCCTGGGGCGCCGACTCACCGAAGAACAACGCCGAGTCTTCCAGTTGGAACTCCACGTCGACCCCGACCGTGCGCCACATGTCACCCACCAGTTCCGCGATCCGAGGGCGCTCGGCGGCATTGCTCGTCGTGGTGAAGACCACACGAGGCGGGTCGGCGACGCAGTCCCGTGCGAGCGCGACGCACAGATCCTCGAGGAGCGCGCTCGACTCCGCCGGATCGTGGTCATAGACGGCCCACGAACCGGAAGCGGCGGCGCCCCCGAGCCCGTTGCTGGGGAGCCACCCGACCTCCTCGGCCAGGGCCACACGGTCCAGTGCGTACACGAGCGCCTGCCGGAACTCGATGTGACGGTTGAGGGACTCCGTGTTGCGGTTCTCGGGCCCGAACTGGAACGTGAGGAACTCCCACACGGGCCCCGGTCCCTGCACGAGGGCGGTCCCGGCGGGAAGCGACGCCGCCGCGTTCCCGACGAATGCCGAGCCGTCGACGACGTCGACGGCCCCCGTCGAAAGCAGACCGGCCGTGTCCTCGGTCACCTCGCGGAACGTGATGCCGTCCAGGTAGGGCAATCGTTCGTTCGTCTCCGGATCCCGCCGCCAGTAGTTCGGATTGCGCTCGAGCTCCAGCATGGGACCGCCTGTCGAGCCGACGACGAAGGGGCCGGTGGATGGCCACGTCAGGCCATCGTCGAAGCAGACGACGTCACGGTCGAGGGCGTGAGCCGGCATGACGTGTGCGACCGCCTCGCGGAACGTGGCAGTTCGTTGCGGGAAGCGCACGCGCACCTGACCCGGATCGGCGTCGAGGAACTCACCGGTGAACGTCGGCCGCTCGAGGTCGGGACACTCCGCCTCGTGGTACACGGCGAAGTCTGCGCCGGCGATACGCGTGCCGTCGCTCCAGCGCGCCGCCGGATCGATGGTCCACGTGACCTCGAGCGACCCGTCCTCGGCGATGAAGACGCTGCCATCGTCCGGCGTCGGGTCCGCAACGACCAGATGCGGCAGACGGCTGCCGTCCGGAGCGATCACGTAGCCGGCAGGTCGGACCAGATGTCGAATCCAACGCTCCGAGGCGAAGCCTGCCGCACGTAACTCGTTGAGGGTGGTCGGGACGAAGCCGAGGCCGACCACGGCGGTGCCCCCGCGCCGCGGATCGTCCTGCGGCGGGAACGACGTGGTCGTCGCCGGCTGCGCATCACCGGAGGTCGACGTGACGCCTGCGGACGTTGGGGTTCCCACCGTCGTCGACGTCGTCGTCGAATCGGCCTCGACTCCGCCGCCGTCGGCAGAGCTGCAGCTCGCAGCGAGGGCGGCGACGGCGACGACCCCGGCGATGATCCGAAGGAGGCGGGACGAGGGCCTGGTGCGACGACGACCACTCATCCTGTGGGGCGGCTCCAATCCCCGATGTTCCAGGTCAGGCCCGACGGCGAGATGTTCGGCACGACGCCCTCGAGACCGTCACCGACCAACGTGAAGCGAGGCCGGGCGACGAGGGGCACGAACACGACTTCTCGCGCCACCAGCTCGTGCGCCTCGCCGAGGAGTCGGGCGGCCCTGACGAGATCGGGGGCGACGCCGACCTGGCCCGAGAACAGCCGCAACTGAAAGGCGGATCGCTCGGTGGCTGCGATGGAGCCGGTCCCTCCATAGCCGTACACGTTGCCGAGCGACTCCGGATCCAGAGCGTCGAGCAGCCATCTCGCCATGGCGCCGACCCCGGCCGGCTCGCTCATCGAGAGCACTGCGACGTCCCACTCGCCCCCGGCGATCCGATCTGTGAGATCCAGCGACGACACCACATCGACGGTCACGGTGACGCCGACAGCCCGAAGATCGGCGGCGACCCGCTCGACGACCGCCGGTCGCACACCGAAGCCGGTGGCGAGCAGGCGCAACTCGGGTGGATCGGCCCCGCAGTCGCGACCGATCTGTTCGCAGGCCACGCCGATGAGTCGCATGGCCTCCTCGGCGTCGTAACCGTAGACCTCCCAGGGCTCCGGAGGCGTCACGCCACGGGCGACGCCGTCCACGCGTAGCCAGCCGGTCGTAGCCGCCATCGATTCCACATCGATGGCCCGAGCGATGCCCTGGCGAAACTCGAGAGTGGACAGCAGCTCTTCCTCGCCGCTTCCCGCCCTGAAGTCGAAAGCCAGATGCTCGATACGGCCCGACGGCTGGGCGATGACGGCGACGCCGGAATCCTCCGCGGCGGCCGCCGCCTCGTCGGAGCTCACGACAGCCACGTCGACGTCGCCGGCCGCCATGGCCGCGACGAGGGAGGCCTCGTCGTCGAAGCGAACGAACTCGACGGCGGTCAGTGCCGGGGTCGCTCCCCAATAGGCGTCGTTGCGGACGAGACCCACGCGATCCTCCTCGAGCGACGCGGCGACGAACGGTCCGGCGGAGGGCCAGCCGACGCCATCGTCGGTGCACACCGTCGCACCGTCGGTGGCGTGAGAGGGAAGCACGGCGCGGAACATCCCCTCGAACCGGGTCGTGGGCCCCGGCATGGAGATGGTGATCGCCTTGTCGGAGACCTCGACGATCTCGAAGCCGAAGAGCGAATCGAAGTCCTCACGGCCGCCGCACTCGGTCTGACCGAACCCGGCGCGGAGCGTGAAGGCGAAGTCGGCGCCGCTCACGGGCACGCCATCGGACCAAACGGCGTCGGGGCCGACCGTCCAGGTGACCTCTTGACGATCTCCGAACACGCTGATGTCGCCAGCCTCGACCGTGGGAATGCGTTCGACGAGAAAGGGGACGACTCGCCAGGTCTCGGGATCGTGGACAAACGCACCGGGGAGCGTGGCTTGCTGGACAAGAGCGCTCGCAGCACGCGTCCCGCCCTCGGCGATCGGGTTGAGCGTGTGCGGGATCTCGAGGACTCCCACCACGGCCATCGGGCCATCTGGCGGCGCGGCCGGGGCCGTCGTCGTCACGGTCGCAGTGGTCGACGTCGTCGACGATGCTTCAGCGATCGTGGACCCGGTCTCTTCGTCAGCCGGACTGCAGGCGGCGACGACGAGGGCGAGAACGACTGCAGTGAGCCTGAGTCTCATCCGGAACGACCCTCCTGTACTGTGCATCGCCCACCCGTGATGGGCGCACCTACGGGCTGTGCGCCACCTCGGTGCCAGGACACGATACCGACAGTCGCGGCGAGCGCACGATGTCGCGCACGGGTTCTCACCGGGTAGTCTGGCGCACTCCCCGCTCCCCACACGTATCGAGGCGCGTCCCTTGGGCATCACCTGCGGCATCGTCGGACTCCCCAGCGTCGGCAAGTCGACGCTCTTCAACGCGCTCACGAATGCCGGTGCCGTCGCCGAGAACTACCCGTTCGCCACCATCGAACCGAACGTCGGCATCGCCACCGTGCCCGATCCCCGCCTGGCCGACATCGCAGCGATCGTCCAGCCGCGTGAGATCGTACCGACGGCCATCGAGTTCACCGACATCGCCGGCCTCGTCGCCGGAGCCTCCCACGGCGAGGGCCTCGGCAACCAGTTCCTCGGCCACATCCGGGAAGTCGACGCCATCGCCCACGTCGTGCGCTGCTTCGACGACGCCGACATCGCCCACGTCACCGGCGCCGTCGATCCGCTGTCCGACGTGGCGACGATCAACACGGAACTGGTGCTGGCGGACCTCGCCACCGCCGAGCGCGTCGTCGAACGCAACGTGAAGCGCGCTCGCAGCGGCGACGGGGATGCGAAGGCCCTCGTCGCCGTAGCCGAGCGGCTCGTCGACCACCTCGGTGCGGGCGAGCCCGCGCGCACGATGAAGACGACAGATGCCGAACGTCGTGTGGCCGCTTCCATGCACATGCTCACGGCGAAGCCCACCATGTACATCGCCAACGTGGAGGACCCCACCGCAGATGAGACCCACATCGCAGAGCTCGCCGAGATCGCCGCCCGTGAGGAGTCGCCGATCGTCACCATCGCTGCCGGCATCGAGGCCGAGATCGCCGAGCTGCCCGCCGATGAGGCTCTGGAGTTCCTCGCCGACCTGGGCATGACGGCTCCCGGCCTCGACCGGGTGGTGCAGGCCGCCTATGAATTGCTCGGTCTCAACACGTTCTTCACCGGAGGAGAGAAACAGGTGAGGGCGTGGACGTTTCGCAAGGGCATGACCGCAGCACGGTGTGCGGGCCTGATCCACACCGACTTCGAGCGGGGGTTCATCCGTGCCGAGGTCGTGACATACGACGACTTCGTGCGGCTCGGCGGTGAACAGGGCGCAAAGGAGGCGGGCCGCTGGCGGCTCGAGGGCCGGGACTACCTCGTCGCCGAGGGCGACATCATCCGGTTCAGGTTCAACGTCTGAGCGCCTCGGCCGGACCCGACGCTGTCGTACACTCGCCGCCGTGTCGTTTCTCGCAAGTCTCGCTCGCAAGACCGGCGCCGCGCTCCTCGTCGCCGCAGGACAGGTGCTGCACGCCGCACATCGTCCCGATCTCCCCGGGCTGCAGAACCAGGATCCGTCAGGCAGCTTCGGCGATCCGGAGGCACCTCCACTGAACGTGCTGGCACTCGGCGACAGCTCGATCACCGCCCCCGGTGTGGTTCCCATCGAAGCAGCATGGATCCGCCGCATCGCAGAAGACGCTGCACGGACACACCGCGTCGAGCTGGTCTCCGTCGGTGTCGGCGGCGCCAAGGCCGCCGACGTCCTCGAGCGCCAGGTGCCGGCCGCGCTCGCTCACGAACCCGACATCGTCATCGTCTCCGTGGGGGCCAACGACGCGCTGCGCACCACGCCCCTGCAACGCTTCGAGGAGGACCTCGAGGCCATCATCACCGCCATGCTCGACCTCACGCCGTCCGTCGGCATGGTGGGGATCGGCGACCTCGGCGTGATCCCGCGGCTCCCGCCCTTCGCTCAGACCTACGCGCGGGTCAGAGCCCGCTCCTTCAACAACGCCATCACCCGGGTGGCGGCGCGGCATGGTCTGCCGAAATCGGAAACCTGGGGCCCGCTGTGGGAGCCGTTTGCGACCGACCCCGGTGGCGTGATCTTCACGCACGACCGCTTCCATGCCTCCGCCCACGGACACGCCATCTTCGCCGCTTCGATGCGGCCCGTGATGGCGGAACTGCTCCGCCGCCACGGCGCCGGTCGCCTCAGCGACCTCCCAGGACGTCCCTGATCATGGCGACCACCGTGCCCACGACACCGGGGTTGTAGCCCTCCGGCACGATGATGTCGGCGAAGCGCTTCGACGGTTCCACGAACTGCTCGTGCATGGGCCGCACCGTCGACATGTACTGGTCGATCACCGATTCCACGGTGCGACCCCGCTCCAAGATGTCGCGCCGCAGCCTGCGGATCACACGCAGGTCGGCTGGAGTGTCGATGTAGATCTTGAGATCCATGAGCTCCCGGAGCGGCGGCTCGGCGAGCACGAGGATGCCCTCCACGATGAGCACGTGTCGCGGCTCGACACGAACGACGCGGTCGGTGCGGGAATGGGTGGCGAAGTCATAGACGGGGCGATCGACCGGCTCGCCTCTCCTGAACTGCCGGATGTGCTCGACGAGAAGCTCCGTCTCGAGCGAGTCGGGGTGATCGAAGTTGACCTTGCGTCTCTGCTCCTCGTCGAGGTGGTCCAGCTCCCGGTAATAGGCGTCGTGCTGGAGATGCGAGATCTCGCCCCCGCCGATCGCATCGATCACCGCCGCTGCGATCGTCGTCTTGCCCGATCCGCTCCCCCCGGCGATGCCGATGACGACCGGCCGGTCCTCGCCGCCCGTGGGCCAGGTGAGATGTGCGAGGTGCTGTGTCACGCGTCCGCCCGTGAGTCATCCAGATGGCGAGGCGCACCGTAGTAACAGTGACCCCCTGTCCACCAGACGGAGCCACCGAGATGATCACGCTGGATCGGCCGTCGAAACAGCGGATAACCTACGGCTTCATGCCTGCCGACACACCCGACGTCGCCTCACCCGGGCCCGACGCGAGCGATGCTGCGCTCGTGGTGGCCCTGGCGCGCTACGACCAGGCTGCACTGGCAACCGTGTACGAGCGCCACTCCGGAGCGGTGTTCGCGCTCGCTCGACGTCTCGTCCGTGATCGCGCGCTGGCCGAAGAAGTGACGCAGGAGATCTTTCTTCGTCTCTGGAATCGACCGGAACGCTTCGATCCCGAGCGTGGCGCACTGCGTTCGTTCCTCCTCGCCGACACCCACGGGCGGAGCATCGACATGCTCAGGTCGGAGCTCGCCCGCAGGGACCGTGAGGAGCGAGAGGGCCGTGTCGCTCCTGCCGCTCCCAGGACCGTCGAGGGAGAGGTGCTGTCGAGGGTGACGTCGGAATCGGTTCGCGCCGCCATCTCTTCGCTCAAGGAGAGCGAGAGGAAGGCGATCGAGCTGGCCTACTTCGGCGGCCTCACCTACCGAGAGGTGGCCGAGGAGCTGGGCGAGCCCGAAGGCACCGTCAAGAGCCGCATCCGATCCGGCATGGCCCGACTCCGCGTCGAGCTGAAGGCAGCGGGGGTGGTGTGATGGTCGATCGCATCCAGATCGAAGAGCTCATGGCCGCCTACGCGCTCGACGCACTCGATGACAACGAGCGCAGCCAGGCCGAGCGCCTGCTGATCCAGGACCCGTCGCTGTGGCGTCTCGTCGCCGACCACCACGCCGTGCTCGGTGTGCTCGCCGAGGAAGTCGAGCACTCGCCATCCACGCCGTCGCCCTCGGTCTGGCAGAACATCGCAGCCACCATCGACGGCAGCGAGGAGCCGACCCCGCTTTTTCGGCCGGCCGCCACTGAGCGGCGCACCCGGTGGTTCACTCGGGTCGCGGTCGCGCTCTCTACTGCGGCCCTCGCCGTTTCCGGGTTCGTCGGGTACCAGCTGTTCGCAAACACCGAGACCGATCGTCTCCAGGCGGCGGTCGACGATCTCCTCAGAGACCCCGCCGCCCGCCTCGTGACCATGGCGGCTCCAGATGGCGCCGCGTCCCCTGACGGCGCCGCAGTCGAGGCGAGAGTCGTCATCGGTGCGGACGGCATCGGCTACATCTACGCGGACACCCTCCCGGCACTCGGCGACGACAGGACCTATCAGCTGTGGGCCATCGTCGACGGCGAAGCCGGCCAGCAGGTGATCTCTGCCGGCATCATGGGCAGCGACCCCGAGATCTCACCGTTCCAGGTCACCGGCGACCTCGTCGGGCTCGCCATCACCAACGAGGTGGCAGGTGGCGTCGTGACGAGCGCCGAGGACCCAACCACCCTCTGGATCTCCAGCGCATGACCTCACCCGACGGCGCGCTTGTACCGTGCGATCGCCTCGACGCGCGCCTCGGCGTGGTCGACGATCGGTGCCGGGTACTCGATCCCGAGGGTCACTCCCGCCGCAGCCAGCTCGAGTGGCGGCATCTCCCACGGCCGGTGGATCCATCGTGAGGGCAGTCCGGCGAGCTCCGGCACCCATCTGCGCACGTAGCGACCGTCCGGGTCGTACCGCATGCCCTGGGCGACGGGGTTGAAGACACGGAAGTAGGGAGCCGCATCCGCTCCGGTGCCCGCCACCCATTGCCAGTTGCCGACGTTCGAGGCGAGATCCATGTCGACGAGGTGCCGTCTGAAGTGGCGCTCACCCAGCCGCCAGTCGAGCTGGAGGTCTTTCACGAGGAAGGAGGCGACGACCATCCGCACCCGGTTGTGCATGAACCCGGTGGCGAGCAGCTCGCGCATACCGGCGTCGACGATCGGATACCCGGTCGCTCCCGAGGCCCACGCTTCGAATTCCTCCGGATCGTCGCGCCACTGCACGGCGCGATAGCGAGGGTTCCAGGCGCGACGGACCGCCTCGGGATCATCGGCCAGCAGACCGGCATAGAAGTCCCGCCATGCCAGCTGGCGCACGAACGCCTCCCCCGCTCTCGTCTCCTCGCCGATGACTTCCCGCACGCGACGAGCGTCCAACGTCCCCACCTTGAGATCCGCCGAGAGACGCGAGGTGGCGTCCCGATCGGGTCGATCTCGGTCTTCCGGATAGCGCTTCAACCCTTCGACGAACCGGAACAGACGGGCGGAGGCGGCGGCCTCTCCGGGCTCGAGCCCGGGCGATGGCGAGGATCGGGGCAGACCGACGCCCGGGTCGCCGGCGATGGCCACCTTTCGCGGCGGCTCCCACAAGGACCACGGAGTGCGCCGCCACCGCTTCCAGAACGGCGTGAAGACGCGGTACGGGTCGCCGTCGTCCTTGGTCACTGCGCCGGGAGGATGCACGACCCCACCGTGGGCGATCCGAACTCGTTCGCCCAGCGCGTCGCGAACGTCGGAGTCCCGGCGGGTCGAGTACGGCGTGTAATCGGCGTTCCAGTGGACGGTGGCAGCATCCCTGGCCAGAGCGGGCAGCACGGTCTCTGCCGGACCCGCTGCGACATGGAGCCGCCCTCCATGCTCGGAGAGACTGCGATCGAGTTCGTGGAGGTTGGCCACCAACCACGACCACCGGCGGCTTCCCGAGTTCCGGATCAGCGCCGGCTCCATCACGAAGACGGGAAGCACCTCGTCACCGGCGCGTGTCGCCGCACTCCACGCCGGATTGTCGGCGAGCCGCAGATCTCTCCTGAACCACATCACGGTCGTCACGTCGGCGAGCCTATGCCGCCTCATGGACCTACGCTCTGCCCGTGCAGCGCTACGACCACGACTACACGCCCGAGCCCCGCGGCGACGTCATCAAACGCCGCCTGGTGACGGTCCCCCGGACGTTCGCTCTGCTGCTCGTCATGACCCTGGCGATGCCGCTCCTCGTGCTCGGCGCCGCGTTCGTGGACGGTCTGCGATTCGCGGTCCGGCGCCGACCGGCGATGACCCTGCGTCTGATCGCCTTCGGATGGGTCTTCCTCGCCACCGAGGCCGTGGGGATCCTGTGGATGACGGGGACCTGGCTGGTCAGCGGATTCGGCGTCAATCGCCGGTACCTGGCGGAATCCACGTGGCCGATCCAGCGCTGGTGGGCCAGAACGCTGTTCCGCACCGTGCAGCGTCTGTTCGATCTGCGGTTCGTCGCCTCCGGATTCGAGTCGGCCACGCCCGGACCGATCCTCGCCATGTTCCGGCACGCCTCGATCATCGACAACCTGCTGCCCGCCGTGTACCTCACCGATGCGCACGGGCTCAAGCTGCGCTGGATCGTGAAGCGCGAGCTGCTCACCTTGCCTTCCCTCGACATCGCCGGAAAGCGTTTGCCGAACTACTTCGTCGATCGGACGTCGGCGGACCCGCGCCGGGAGCTGCGCGCCATCCGCACCCTCGCCGAAGATCTCGACCCGGACGAAGGCGTGCTGCTCTATCCCGAGGGCACCCGGTTCACCGAGGCCAAACGCACCAGGGCCCTCGAACGGATGGAGGGCGGCGACCCCGACCTGCTCGCCATGGCCCATTCGATGCGCCACGTTCTGCCGCCACGGATCGGTGGCGCCATGACGCTGTTCGATGCGGGAGCGGACGTGCTCGTCGTGGCCCACGAGGGCCTCGGCGGCTTCGCCAGTGTCGGAGAGATCTGGTCCGGTTCACTCGTGGGGCGCACCGTCCCGATCCGGGCCTGGCGTCACTCCGCCGCCGACATCCCGGAGGATCGAGACGCCAGGGCCCGATGGTTGTACGAACGGTGGCGCGAGATCGACGACTGGATCACGTCCTCGCGCGCCGATCAGGCGTCGTAGAGGTAGACGTCGCCGGAGACGACGCTGATCTCGAGACGAAGTCGCGCCTCGGGCTCGAGCCCGCTCGATGTCAGATCGTTGTGGAGATCACCGGCGAGGCTGTCGAGATCGAGCTGGATCTCACGCCGCGCCGGTATGCCGAGCCGAACGTCGCCCGAGATCGACTTGCCGCGCAGAGATGTGCCCTCGAGCCGTGCGACATTGATGTCTCCGCTCGCAGACCGGAAGCCGACCGACCCACCGATGAGCTCCACGTGGGCATCACCGGAAGCGGTCGTGATCTCGCAATCGCCGCCGACCTGCCCCACCCGCACGTCGCCAGATGCCGTGACCGCGGCGAGCGATCCACCCACCTCGTCGACGTAGACGTCGCCGGACGCCGTCTTGACCCGGACATCGGAACCGACCGCATCGAGCCGCACATCACCCGCAACGGTCGACACCTCGACACGCTTCGGCGCGACTCCCTTCGCAGCGTGACCGGCCCGGACGTCACCGGACGTCGTCTTGATCACGAGATCGGTGCCATGAGGGACGGTCAGGTTGATGTCACCACCGCCGAAGCGACGAAGACGCCGGCCCGGACGAGGCTGGATCGTGATGCGGGACCCGACCTGCTCCACCTCGTACCCTCGCTCATCGGTGTCGAGGTCGACGACGACCGTCCCGGCCTCGCCCACATCGATCCCGATGTCACCCGTGTAGGTCATGACCTCGACCACAGGGTTCTCCGTCACTTCGAAGACGAGCTGCTCGCGACTCATGTGCGGAACGTCTCCGTGATCTTGCGGCTGGTCCTGCGGCGCCCCGACGCACGGGAGAGCGACTTGACGACGTAGCTGTTGATCGAGTCGCCGGCGTCACCGGCCGCCTGCTCGATCTGCTCCTTGAGAAGAGCTGGGAGGCGCAGCGTCAGGCGTGCTTCGAGGTCGTCTGCCGAAAACGTCTGCTCGGTTCCGCCGGCGGACCTCACGACGAGCGTCGGATCGCCATCGGTGACGACGACATCGACCGTGGAGTCCGGCAACTGGGCTGCGACCTCGGTTGCGGCCTGCTCGGCGAGGCGCATCGCCACCCGCTGCAGCGCCGGCTCCAGCGAGATGAGCAACACCTGCGTCGCCCGCTCCACCGCCTCGTCACCGCTCATGAGCTCGAGCTGCTGGCGAACCAGCGCCTCGAGCTCATGTGTGACAGTGGTCACATCCATCAGTGGAGGTCCCACGCCATCCGGAGCCAGCCCTTGCTCGAGCCGACACGCTCTTCGGTGACGGTCCGGTGGATGGTCTTCAGACCCTCTGTGTCGATGTGCCAGTACATGTCCCGCTCCTCTGCTCTGTGGGGCTCCTCGCCCCGTTGACTTCTTTGTGATGTCGTTATGATGTCATAATGATGTCATATTGTCAAGACCCTTTTCAAAGAACGAGATCACACGATCGCAAGGACTCCTACACTGCGGGTCGTACACCACCCCGGGGAGCTCTGGAGCGAGCTGAGAGGGCGTTCTGCGGATGACCGCACCGGCGCCGACCCGAACGGAACCTGATCTGGGTAATGCCAGCGGAGGAAGCGAGTGGAAACGCAGGACCATCGGCCCCCCACCCCCGAGCGCCATGTCGTCGTGGTCACCGGCGGTGCAGCGCCTTCGTTGGTCGACCTCGGCCAGATCGACCTGGTCGTCGCCGCCGACTCGGGAGCCGACACCGCCACCGGGCTCGGCCTGACGCCAGATGTCGTCGTCGGCGACTTCGATTCGATCGACCTCGATGCCCTCGAGCGCCTCGGTCACGGCGACACCAGGATCGAGCGCCACCCTGCCGACAAGGACGCCAGCGATCTCGAGCTCGCGCTGGAGACCGCGGTCGCCCAAGGGGCCACTCGCATCACCGTTGTCGGAGGCGGACGGGGCCGGCTCTCCCACCTGCTGACGAACGCCGCCGTCCTGGCGGCGGACCGCCGCCCCGTGGCGGTCCACTGGATCACCCCTGGGGCCGAGGTGACGGTCGCCCACGGTCGCTCACGACACACGATCTCGGGAGAAGTCGGCCAGCTGATCTCCCTGGTGCCCGTGGCCGGCCCCGCCCGGGGCATCGTCACGACCGGTCTGCGCTGGGAGCTGTCGGGCGACGATCTCGATCCACGTTCCAGCCGGGGCCTCTCGAACGAGATGCTGGCAGAGGCTGCCGAGATCGCCGTCGGCAGCGGCACCCTTCTCATCATCCACGAAAGGACCACAGAATGAAGCTGCGACGGCTTGCGATCGTCGCCGGCCTGCTCCTCGTCGTCTCTGCATGCGGAGGTGGCGAGGCCGAGGGACCGCTGCGGGTCGTGACACACGACTCGTTTGCGGTGAGCCCCGAGGTGCTCGAAGCGTTCACCTCCGAGACGGGGATCGAGGTGGAGATCCTGCGTGGCGGAGACGCCGGCACCATCGTGAGCCAGGCGACCCTCGTCGCCGGCAACCCGACGGCGGATGTCCTCTACGGGGTCGACAACACCCTGCTGACTCGTGCCCTCGACGCCGGGGTCTTCCTCCCCTATCGGTCCGCGGGTCTCGAGAACGTGCCGACCTCGTTTCACATTGCGGGCGACCCGGTGACACCGATCGACTTCGGTGACGTGTGCCTCAACTACGACAAGGCCGCGATGGCAGCGCGAGGCCTCGCCGTTCCGGACGAGCTTCGAGCACTCACCGGCCCTGAGTACGCAGGTGCCCTCGTGGTGCAGAACCCGGCGACGTCGTCACCGGGTCTCGCCTTCATGCTGGCCACGATCGCCGTCTTCGGCGAGGAAGGCGACTACACCTGGCTCGATTTCTGGTCCGACCTGCGCGCAAACGAGGTCGTCGTGGTGTCGGGGTGGGAGCAGGCCTACTACGAGGAATTCGCCGGCGGCGGGGCGGGCGACATCCCGCTGGTCGTCTCCTACGCCTCGTCGCCACCCGCCGGGGTCGTGTTCGCGGAGACCCCGCCGGACATCGCCCCGACCGGCTCGATCGACGTCGGCTGCTTTCGACAGGTCGAGTACGCCGGGGTCCTCGACGGCACCCCACGCCCGGACGCAGCCCGTCGTTTCATCGACTTCATGCTGTCGCCCCGCTTCCAGGAGGACATGCCGCTCAACATGTTCGTGTTCCCGGTGACGTCGACCGCAACGCTGCCCGACGTCTTCGTCGACAACGTGGACGTCCCCCAGCAGACCGTGACCCTCGATCCGGCCGACATCGAAGCCAACCGCGATCGGTGGATCTCGGAGTGGACGGACGTGTTCAGGTGATGCGACGAACGGGGGTGGCAGTCGGTCTCGCCCTGCCACTGCTGTTCGTCGGATACTTCTTCGTCTACCCGCTCGTCACGGTCCTGGTGACGGGGCTGGCAGGTGGCGAAGGCACGTCGTTCCTGCCCGCTCTCGCCGCACCGGCGACGCGCAACGTCGCCTGGTTCACCGTGTGGCAAGCGGTCATCTCGACCGTGCTGACGGTGATCGTCGGCATGCCGGCGGCCTACGTCATGGGTCGCTTCGCCTTTCCGGGGCGTCGTGTCTTCCGGGCGTTCCTCACCGTGCCGTTCGTGCTTCCCACGGTCGTCGTCGGCGCCGCCTTCCTCGCGCTCTTCGGTCGGAACGGGGCAACCGGCATCGATCTACGGGGCAGCGTCGTCGTCATCGTGATCGCACACGTGTTCTACAACATCGCCGTCGTGGTGCGGACGGTGGGCACTGCGTGGGAATCGCTCGACCCGGCTCTCGGTGAGGCGGCGGCGACCCTCGGCGCCTCACCATGGCACGTCTTCCGGCAGGTGACCCTTCCGCTCCTGCTGCCTGCCGTGGCGTCTGCAGCGAGCATCGTCTTTCTGTTCACGTTCACGAGCTTCGGGATCATCCTGATCCTCGGCGACATCTCCACGAGCACCCTCGAAGTCGAGATCTGGCGCAGGGCGACCGGTCTCGGTGACCTCGGCGGCGCCGCCGTGCTCGCGGTGCTCCAGCTCGTCGGGGTGAGCGCCGTCCTGTGGTGGTACGCCCGGTACCAGCAGCGGCGGTCCGTCGCCCAGCGCTCCGGGCTCGGCCGGCTCCGCCCCGTGCGAAGTCGGATGGAGGCGACGATGGTCGGGGGCGTCCTGACCGCCACGCTCGGCATCGTGGGCCTGCCCCTCGTGCTGTTGGTTCGGCGATCGCTCACCGTCGACGACGCCACCGGGCTCGGGAACTACCGCTCCCTCTTCGATCAGGCCGAGACCGCCCTCGTCGTTCCGCCAGGAGAGGCGATCATCAACTCGTTCGCCTTCGCGCTGCCCGCGGTCGCCATCGCCCTGCTCATGGGGCTGGCGGCGGCGACGCTGGTGACGAGGGGGCGGGGCCGGGCCGGGGCCGCGATCGACACGGTGCTCATGCTCCCCCTCGGCACGTCCGCCGTGACGCTCGGGTTCGGCATGCTCCTGGCTCTCGACGCCCCGATCGATCTGCGCACCTCCATCGTGTTGGTGCCCATCGCCCACGGGCTCGTCGGCCTGCCGTTCGTGGTGAGGACGACCGTGCCCATGCTGCGATCGATACAACCCGTGCTGCGCGAAGCCGCCGCCGTCCTCGGCGCCGCACCGGGCCGGGTCTGGCGTGAGATCGATCTGCCGCTGGTGGCGCGAGCCGCCACGGTCGGGGCCGGGTTCGCCCTGGCCGTGTCGCTCGGCGAGTTCGGAGCGACGAACTTCCTCGCTCTCCCCGACCGCCCCACGCTCCCGGTCGCCATCTTCCGGCTGCTGGGTCAGCCAGGGACCATGGGGAGGGCGATGGCACTGGCAACGATCCTGATGATCCTCACCGGACTCGCCGTCCTCGCGATCGAACGGGTCCGCACCCCGGGAGGCGAGCTGTGAAGCTCACATGTCAGGACATCCGGGTCCGCTTCGGCGCCATAGAGGCGCTCGCCGGGGTCGACCTCGACCTCGCCGAGGGCCACCGGTTGTCGATCGTCGGTCCGTCGGGCTGCGGGAAGTCGACGCTGCTGAGGGTGATCGCCGGGCTGGTGCCCGCCGCGACGGGGCGGGTGGTCCTCGATGGCTCCGACATCACCGACGTTCCACCCCACCAGCGGAGAATCGGCCTGATGTTCCAGGAGCACGCCCTGTTCCCGCATCGTGATGTGGCCGGGAACGTCGGGTTCGGACTGCGGATGCTGGGCGTCGCCGCCGAGGTGATCGACGCACGCATCGACGAGATGCTCGCAATGGTCGGCCTCGCCGGCAGGCGGCACAGCCCGATCGACACCCTCTCCGGTGGCGAGCGCCAGCGGGTGGCACTGGCGCGAACGCTTGCGCCGGAGCCCGACATCGTGCTCCTCGACGAGCCACTGGCCTCACTCGATCGTGTGTTGCGCACCGATCTCCTCGACGAGATCACTGCGATCTTCGCCGATCTCGCCATCACGGCGATCGCCGTCAGCCATGACATCGAGGAGGCGTTCCGATTCGGGACGGATGTCGCCGTGATGGCGCCGGGCCGCATCGATCGCATCGGCGCCGCTCCCGACGTCTGGAACGACCCGGCCACGACATACACGGCAGGCTTTCTCGGATTTGCCCCGATCGTGGCCGCCACCCGGACCGGCGCCGGCGTCGGCACGGTGCTGGGGACGCTCGATCTGGCGGCCCCTCCCCTGGCCTCCCACCTGGCCATCGAACCGGACGGTCTCCACATCGCGCGCGACGGCGAGATCGCGGGTGACGTGCTGCGCGCCGGGTTCGAGCACGGTGCATGGCGTCACGTCATCGCTCTGGTCGACGGCTCGGAAGTGGTGGTACATGCGCCCGTCCGGCACGACGGCACGGTTGCCTTGCGCATCGATCCGGCTGCCGTACGGTTCGTTCAGCCCACCAACTCGGCCGTGTAGACGACCTGGCCGAATGCCGACGCCATCGTGAGGGCCGAGATACGGGCGACCTCGCGACCACGGACGACGGTGCCGTCGGCCGCAGTCAAGTCGTAGGTGTGCATCGCATCCGGGATGAACAACACCTCGTAGCCGAGGTCGGATGCCATCCGGGCCGTCGACTCACAGAGGGTGTGCAGCGGGCTGCCGCAGATCGCCATCGACCGCAGCTCGTTGGCCCGCATCCATCCGTCGAGGTCCGGCTCGCCGTAGAAGGCACTGGACGCCGTGGTCCTCACCTCGAGGGCCGGCGTGACCTCCGCAAGCAGGCTCTTGAACCTGTTGCCCTCCTTGGAAGGGTGCACCGGCGATGCCTCGTCCTCGGGGTCGTACGCGACGAAGACGACCGGCCAGCTCTGCGACGCCCAGCCTGCCAGCAGCAACTCGATGTTGGCCTCGGCACTGGGGTTGCTACGCGGTCCGAAATACGTCTCGTCGTCGAAGCCGACCTGTGCACCGATGACCACCAGTGCCGTGGCTCCCATCCAGGATGTCATGTCCTCGTTTCCTCCTGCGCAACGTCCACCCAGCGGGCTTGAGCGACCCGCACCAGATCGTCGAGCGACACCGGGTAGATCGTCGTCGGTGTGCCCGCGGCGGACCAGACCTCATCGTGCCGTCGTAGAGAACGATCGGCAAGAACCTCCACCGAGTTGACATATCCGAGGGCGGGCGTGCCACCGGCCGCCCAGCCGGTGTGATGGCGTGCTTCCTCGAGCGATGCCCGCCTCACCGGGCTCCGACCGGTGGCGGTGGCGAGCAGCTTCGGATCGACACGCCGATCCCCCGAGAGCATGACCACGACCGGGGCGTCACCGGCCATCATCACGATCGACTTGGCGATCGCCGACAGATCACAGCCGGCCGCCTCCGCGGCATCGGCCGATGTCTTGGTGCCGTCGGGGAAGACCATCGGCTGCACGTCGAGACCGGCCGCTGCGGCCAGCTCCATGAATCGCACCGTCGCCGGGGGCAGATCGTGCATCGGCTCCGGATCCTAAAGGAGCCTGCGCCCGCTCAACCGTGCGCCGTCTCGATCACGCCTTCTTCGGTGGCGAGGAACCGCACCTTCCGATCGTGCGGCTCGGTGGGAAGATGGTCGACGACGAGGCCGGCTGCGGTCACCCCGACGGTGAAGGCTCCGCGACGCGTGCCGGCGAGCAGCCGGTCGTAGTAGCCCGCTCCCCTCCCGAGACGGTTGCCGTACACGTCGAAGGCGAGCCCGGGGACGAGGAACACGGTCACGTCTTCGACCGAATACTCCGTCGCCGAGGCGTGTGGCTGGAGAAATCCGAAACGATGGACCTCGAGGGGACCGTCCAGCGCATGGATCGAGAGATCCCCGCCGTGGTCCGGCGTTCGGGTGGCGAGCAACCGGCCGCCGAGCCCTGCGTCACGCAGCTGCGCCAGGTCGACCTCGTGCGCCATTGCGAAGAAGGTCAACACCCTGTCGGCGTTTTGGAGTGGTGGCCAGGATCGGAGCCCATCCACGACGGCGACTGAGAGCGACTCCCAGTCGATGCCGGCGGCGCGGTCTCGTGCCCATTCCCGCCATTCCGCCTTCGAGGCCCCCGGATCGGGCTGTGCGCTCATCGCCGGCGACCTTACCCCGGTGATGTCGCCGATCGCTCCAAGGTCGGGCGAGATCGACACCAGCGGTAGCATGACGGGAGATGGAGGCACCCGACGACCGGGATCGCGTTCGCCCGCTGCCGCCCGACAGCGAACCCGGCGACATTCCACGCGCACCAAACGTGCGGGCACTTCTGCCGATGCTGGCCGGCGGGGCGATCCTGATCGCCTTCATCCTCGTCCTCGCCTCCGGGGGCGTGGGTGGGGACGACACCGTGCCTGGTGCCACGGACTCGACGACGACCACGCGCGACTTCTTCCGCAACGTCGACCCCACCACGACCATCGCGGTTCCGACGACGATCGTCACTCGCGAGGCCCCGTTGTTCGGTGAGGTGCTCCCCGCACTCGCCGACGGCCTCAACGTCGTCGTCGAGGACGCCTCGGGATCGGCTTCGGTCGCTCGCTGGCGCCTCAACCGGCGCTTCCCACGCTTCCTCGACCTGCCCGAGGGCCCCGGCACGAGCGCCTTCGACGCCTCGGGAAGCCTGGTTGCGTCACTGGGAACGGGCAACGCCGGGCCGAGTACGCGCCTGTTGTCGATCGGACCGGCGGGAGGCGGCACCCGACCAGCGTTCGTGGCCACCTTCAGCTTCCGCTGGCATGACACGACACCTGGGCTGCTCGCCGTGATCGGACGGCAACCCGACGAGGAGTCCCCCGGCCTCTATCTGGTCGAAGTCGACGCCGAGGGCAACGTGACCGGTGCAGCACGCATCATCGATGCCGACCTCGCGTGGCGAGTCGCCGGCTTTCACGACGATCGCATTGCGATCGAGGATTTCAGCGGTCTGGCATCGAGCCTGAACACGCAATCCCTCGGGACCCTGCGTCTGTTCGACGTGACCGGTGCCGAGATCGCCAGCACCATCGGGGAGGCGTTTCACACGTCGACGAGCGTCCTGGTGGGACCCGCCGAGACAGAGGATGGCTTTGCGTACACCATCTGGAACTGGGACCTCGACGACGTGACCACTTCGCGGCGCTTCCTGATAGACGGTCTGCCGGCAGCGATCAGCCCGAACGGCCTCCACGGTGCCACCGTCGTCGTCGCCAACACGTCGACGGTGGTCGTCCGCAGCGAGGACTTCGTCGTGCCGCGACGCATCGGTGTGCCCGCTTCGATCTCGCGAATCATGTTCTTCACCGACGACCACCTCGCCGCGTTTGCGGAATCGACGGGCAAGTTCTTCGTGATCCAGTGGAGGGCCGGCATCGTCCACGAGTTCGAACTCGACGGTGCAACCATCAGGGCCGTTGCCGCCCCCGGTTTCCCGCCCAACCATCCCTCCGCCGTGCCACTCGAGGCGACGGGCTAGCCGAGAGCCACCCTCAACGGCCGAACGAGATCACCGCGGGTGCCCACGACGACGTCCGCTGCGCCCAGCCATGTCGCCATCTCGAGCAGATCCGTTGCCAGCCGACCGGCGACGGCAACTCGATCGACGCCCTCCTCGTGGAACGCACCCTTGACGAGGAGACGACCCGCCTTGCGATCGAGCTTGAGATCGACGCGCCCCACCAGCCGTTCATCGAGCAGGTACGGAAGCACGTAGTAGCCGTGGACCCGCTTCGGCTCCGGCACGTAGATCTCGATCCGATAGTGGAAGTCGAAGAGGCGCTCCGCGCGGTCGCGGTTCCACACCACCGGATCGAACGGCGACAGCAGCGCGCTGCCTGTGACGGTCCGAGGCCGGGTGGCCTCCGGGTGCAGGTACACCGGCCTCTTCCAGCCGGGGACCTCCACCTCTTCGAGCCGCCCCTCGTCGGCGAGCCGGGCGAGGATGGGTCGCACGGTGGGCGCATGGAGCCGGTGATAGTCGATGAGATCGGCGGCGGTGCCGATGCCGTGGGCTTCGGCGGCCAGCATCAGGAGCTCCTCGTGGGCCTGCTCCGGAGGAGGCGTCGGGAGGTCGAGGATCTCCTCGGGAACGACTCGCTCCGGAAGGTCGTAGACCCGTCCGAAGCTCCCATTGCGATACGCGGTGATCTCGCCCTGGGCAAACAGCGCCTCGAGCGCGATCTTCCCCTTGCCGTACCCCCACCACGGGCCTTGCCGTTCGCCCGAATCGGCGAGATCGCTGACGGTGAGCGGCCCGTGGGCCGCGATCTCGTCGCGGACCGACTCGATGTAGCCGGGATGCTCCTCCATCAGCTCGCGGTAGCGACGCCATCGCAGCGGCTCGTCCATCCGCCACCGCACCAGGGGGTGGTGCGCAACGGGCACGAGCGACGCTTCGTGGGCCCAATACTCGAACACCTCACCGGAGTGGCTCGTCCAGGCATCGAGCGCATCGACGTCGTATGGGCCGAGCCGGGCGAACATCGGGAGGTAGTGGGACCGGGCGACGACGTTGACCGAGTCGAGCTGCAGGAGCTTCATGTCGCCCATCGCTCGCCGGAAGTGTCGCCGGTCGATCCTCCCCTTCGGCCGGGAGCGCGCCAGCCCCTGGGCGGCGAGGGCGATTCGGCGGGCGGCGTCGACGGAAACGGTGCGCATCTCGGTCCGGTCGGAGACGGTCGGGCTACGCTAGCCACACCATGGCTCGCAGGCTCTACCTGGCACTTCGCACCGCAGCCGCAGCCGTGTTCTTCATGCCGTACACGATCCTCATCGCCACGGTGATCGTTGGCATCGCCCTCGTACGTCAGGACGCGCCGGTCATCCAGCGTCTCATCCTCCACTGGTCGCGGGTCTTCATCCGGCTCACCGGATCATCCATCGAGATCGCCGGTCGCGAGCACATCGACACCGACGGACAGTACGTCTTCGTCGCCAACCACCTGTCGAACGCCGACATCCCTGCAATGTTCCTGACGGCACCCGTTCCGATCCGCTACCTGGCCAAGAAGGAGGTCTACCGGATACCAATGGTCGGCCTCGCCATGCGGCGAATCGGGATGGTGCGGGTGGATCGGGAGCGGGGCAGCGCCATCCATGCCGAGGTGAACGCCGGTGTCGCCGAGGCGACGGCGCGGGGGCACTCACTCATCATCTTCCCCGAAGGCACCCGCGCCGTCGGTGGTGAGCCGGCCCCGTTCAAGAAGGGGGCCTTTCGCATCGCCATCGCCAACGACCTGACGATCGTCCCGGTGACGGTCGAGGGCACGTGGGAGATCTGGCGGCCAGGGGCGAAGACGGTGACGCCGGGGCACATTCGCACGCTGATCCACGAGCCGATCCCGACGGCCGATCTGTCCCTCGGCGACATCGACCACGTGAGAGATCGCGCCCGTGACGCCATCGTCGAGGGGTGGGGGCGGCTCCGCTCCGGTGCCGACGCCTGAGACCTCAGAGAGCCACAGGCCGATTGCGACTACTGGATGCTGGGTGTCTGGGGGGCCGGGTCCATCACGGCCCGTCGCACGGCGTGCGGGACCCCGAGGTAGAGACCCACGACGAGGGCGGCGGCCAGGGCCGGGACGGTGGAGAGCAGCGAGACGTAGATCGGGAAGGCGATGAGGAGGGCGATGACGCGACCCCACATGGCTGCCCGTCGTGCGGTCGTCGTCGTGTGCGCGTCCATCGTGTCCATCCTCGATCGGTGTGTCTCGTGACTCTGATCGGCGGCTCTTCGGCGATCTTGAGGACACCTCAGTCGTAGACACCCGTCATCAGTGTCCTTCCGTCTCGGACCTCACAGAGGAATGCTCCTGCGGACGTGACCAGCTGATAGCGATCGCTGTTGCCCTCGCCCTCCCACCACCGGCCGATCTTCCGCCACGGTCCCGCCCACGAGAGCACAGGCACCCACCGGCTGCCGAGACGCACCCTGACCGGAATGCCGTCGTCCCACTCAACCTCGAGGGGATGGGGCTCCGGGGGAACCAGGGAAGGTGCGGGCGACGGCACCGCCCCGGGCCATGGGGCGGATGGATCGCGCCGTGGCGCCGGAGTCGTCTGCCCCCATCGATACCACTGCACCCGCTCGGCGGGGTCGCGGCCGCCCTGCGGTCGCGCCTGGAGGACGCCGTCCTCTCCCACGATCGCCTGGGTCTGGATGAGGGCCCGGTGCGATTCGGCGCTGGTTCGGGCATCCTCGTGGATCGCGAGCTGCCGGCCGTCCCCCGAGATGTCGGCGGGCTCGAGTCGCAGCCGGACCACTCCGCCTCGTATACCGGGGCCACTGTCGTGCCGTTTGGCGTCGAGCCAGGCGCGGAGCTGCCAGCGCACCCGCTCGGCGAGCGTCTCCTCGTCGAACGGGTCCTTGTTGCGCCAGACACGAACCCGTTCCTCCCCGTCGGCGGCGACGGCGGTGACCTCGACACGATGTGGAGCCGAACCCGAGGCTCGTATCTCGGTCAACAGACGATGCGCCATGCTCCTGGCGAGGAAGGCAGCCTGGTCGAGGTTCTGGAGCGGCGGCGAGAACGTCTCGTCGATGGTGAGATCCGCCGGCACCTGCCTGGGTGAGAGCATCCCGTGCTCACCGGTGGCGAGCCGATGGGCCCGCAGCCCTTCGGAGCCGAAACGCGACACGATGGCGGCCCTGGGGATCCCGGCGAGCTCTCCGAGCGTGGTGATGCCCAGCCAGCGAAACGTCTCGGCCATCTCCTCCCGGTCGAGGCTCGAGATGTCGAGCCCGGCGAGAAACCCGGCCGTGTCGTCGACGAGGACGACAGGGTCGGCGGGCTCTGCCTGCAACGCAGCTCGTCTGGCGAGAAAGGGACCGTCGGCGAGACCCACACGGAACCCGGGCCCCGTGACCCTGTCCAGCTCCTTCGCCAGATGCTCGACGAGCTGCTCCTCTCCCCCGTAGAAGCTCACTGCGCCGCCGACGGGAACGAGCACGAGACCGGGCATGACGATCTCGATATGAGGAATGATCGACTCGATCGTCTGCGCCACGGGCTCGAAGCGTGCTGCTTCTCCCCCCGGGTCGGCGATGAAGGTCACGACATCGGGACACACCGCCTCGGCCTCGCGGCGGCGCATCCCGTGGGCGATCCCGGCATCGACGGCGAGCTGGTTGCGCGCCAGGACCCGGTTGTCCTCACCGACCGCCTGAGCGGGCCTATCCGGCGGCGCGTCCGGACGCCGGAGCGGCCAGTCCGGGTACCACACGCAGAGCGTCCGCTCCATGGTCCTCCACCTCGATCGTCCTCGTCATCCCGCGCATGACCTTCCCCGACGCTTCGACGACCAGACGACGACTCCGCAGCGCCCCGTGTCCGTCGTCGGTCCCTTCCCAGTGGATGCCTTTCGCCTCGAGGCGGAGCTGGGTGACGCCACCCGGCAACCCTCCGGCGATCGGTCGCAGGATGAGCGGCGATCGTCTCGTTCTCGCCAGGGTGGCCAGCGTCCTGAGCTGGGCATCCTTCGTTCCCCGTGGCACCTCGGCATACATGGCGACGACACCTTCGAGCAGGGTTGCACCGACCCTCGCCCATTCGACAGGCCCTTCACAGCGAACGACGACGAGTCGATCTTCCGGGATCCCTGCTTCCCAGGCGGCGAGGGGCGACATCCAGCCGCGCACGTCGAGATAGGCGACGGTACCGCGCCCGGCATGCGCCGCGAGCATCGCCAGCCCGAGTCGGGTCATTCCCGACCCGGCGGAACCGACCAGCCCCACCACCTGGCCGGGCGCCACCACGAGCGGCCCGACACTCCCGTCCCGCTCCGCCGCCTCCCCCTCCGGCACGTCCGGTGCCGGCCCCCCGACATGAGGCGATGGGTCCGCCCCATCGGGCGGACCGGAGACGTGACTCCGCTCCAGCGTGACGACCACGCCGCCTCCTGTGTCTGGCTGCAGTGCAGGTTCCCCACGCTCGGTGGGTCACCAACCGCTCCGACAGCGCCCGAAGCGGGTCGTCAATGTATCGAACATGTGTTCGATACGCAAGAGATATCCACAGGGTCGCGAAAACCCTCCTCCGCTCCCCCGGATGGCCGCCTTCTACACTCCTCGACCATGCAGGCTCGGGGAACTCGATGAAACGCGCCCCGGTCACACCTGCGATCCGGGTGCTGCGCGACCACGACATCGCGTACGAGGAGCATCTCTTCGACTATCAGCCGGGCGGTGCGATGAAGGCCGCCGACGAGACCGGTCTCGACCCCCACACCACCATCAAGACGCTCGTCCTCGAGACGAGCGAACGAGACCCGCTGCTCGTGCTCATGCACGGCGATCGCGAGGTGTCGACGAAGACGCTCGCCCGTCATCTCGACGTCAAGAGCGTGGACATGATGGAACCGTCGGAGGCGCAGCGGGTCACCGGATACCAGGTAGGCGGAACGTCACCGTTCGGCACCCGCACCGCGCTTCCCGTCTACATCGAGCGATCGATCCTCGACCTCGAGCGACTCACCATCAACGGCGGCAAGCGGGGGTTTCTCGTGACCCTCGCCACCACCGACCTGGTGGCCGTCCTCGACCCGATGCCGGTCGAAGTCGCCATCTGAGCTCCCACAACTATCGTGCCCCGATGCCACCCAGCCGATCGAGAGAGCTCGAAGCCGTCGCCAGACGGATCCTGATGGCGTATGCAGCCAGCGACATGGACACGCTCGCCAACCTCATGTCGACCGACCCTGCGCTGCGTGTCCTCGGCTTCGACGCCGACGAGTGGTGGGCTGGTCACGACGAGTTCCTGAAGCTTCGCACCACCCAGGGCGAGGAAATCGGCGATGCCCGCGTCGTCATCGACAACATCGAGGCGTTCGAAGACGACGCTTTCGGCTGGACGACGATCTTCGCGACGTTGCACAAGGACGATCTCGTCACATCGCTGCGCATCTCCGCAGTCTTCCGACTGGAAGCCGGGGCATGGAAGGCGATCCACTGGCACAACTCGGTACCGGTGCCGAATCAGCAGGTGTTTGGTGTCGATCTCACCACGACGCTCGACACCCTCGTCGCTTCGTTGCTCGACGACGTGACCGAGGTGACGGCTGCGACCGGAGCGGAGGGGACGATGACACTCGTCTTCACCGACATCGTCGACTCGACAGCACTCGCCGAACGGATCGGTGACGCGGCGTGGGCGGACCTCATGCGCCGTCACGAAGCCTCGATCGTCGACGTCACGGAGCGCAACGGCGGACGGGTGGTGAAATTGCTCGGCGACGGGTCGATGCTCGCATTCGACTCGGCTCGGGGCGCCGTCCGCGCCGCGGTCGGTATCCAGGAGTCGGTCGTGAACGCACCCTTCGCCGTACGCATCGGCGTCCACACCGGGGAGATCATCCGCACCGAGGGCGACCTCCTCGGACTCACCGTCAACAAGGCCGCCAGGGTCGCCTCGGCAGCCGGCTCAGGACAGATCATGGTGTCGGCCACCACCCTTGCCCTCATGGGAACGATCCACGGCGTCACCACCGGCGAGACCCGGATCGTGACTCTGAAGGGCCTCTCTGACGTGCACCAGATCACGGCGTTGCACTGGTCCTGACGCGAGAAGCGCCCCCGTGAGGAGGCGCTTCCCGCGGTTGATCGAATGGTCGGGCGCTCAGAGACCCGACTCGAACTCGTCCTCGAAGGAGACGACGGTCCGACCCGGCTTGCTCTGGCGCTCCCGGTCGCCGCCGCGGTCACGATCGCGATCTCGGTCACGATCCCGATCACGGTCCCGATCACGGTCCCGATCACGGTCCCGATCACGGCCACCGTCGCGGCCGCCGCGGTCACGGCTCCTGCTGCGACCTCCGTTGTCACCACGATCACGGTCACGGCCGCGGTCACGGCCGCCGCGGTCGCGATCACGACCACCATCGCGGCCACCGCCGCCGGACGTGGGCGCAGAGGCGCCGGGCTTGAGCTCGAGCTCGACACCCTCTGCGAGATCCAGGCTGACCTTGCCCCGGTCGTCGATCTCACGGACCACGACCTCGACCTGATCACCGAGCTCGAGAACGTCCTCGACCTGGGCGATGCGACGTCCGCCGCCCATCTTGGAGATGTGGAGCAGACCGTCACGACCCGGCAGGATGTTGACGAACGCCCCGAACTTGGTGACGTTCACGACCTCACCCTCGTAGGTGGCGCCGACCTCGGCCTCCGGCGGGAAGCCGATGGCGAGGATGCGCTCGCGAGCGAGTTCCATCGAAGCGGTGTCCGAGGCGCCGACGCGGACGATGCCCTCGTCGTCGATCTCGATCGTCGCTCCGGTCTCCTCCTCGAGCGTGCGGATCGTCTTGCCCTTGGGACCGATGATCTCGCCGATCTTGTCCTTGGGAATCTCGATCGCCTCGATCTTCGGGGCCTTCGGTGCGAGCTCGGAACGGGGCTCCGGCATGACGGCGGCCATGGCCTCGAGGATGAAGAGTCGTGCGTCGCGCGCCTGCTGCATCGCATCTGCGAGCACCTGGGCGGGCAACGAGCTGATCTTCGTGTCGAGCTGGAGTGCCGTGATCATGTCATGGGTGCCGGCGACCTTGAAGTCCATGTCACCGAGGGCGTCCTCGGCACCGAGGATGTCGGTCAGCGTGACGAACTTGCCATCGCTGGCGATGAGCCCCATGGCGATACCCGCAACGGGAGCTGCGATCTGCACGCCGGCGTCCATGAGCGACAACGACGATCCGCAGACCGAGGCCATCGAGCTGGAGCCATTCGACATGAGCACGTCCGACACCAGCCGGTACGCATACGGGAAGTCCTCCTGCGGCGGGATGACCGGCAGCAGCGCCTTCTCGGCGAGCGCGCCATGACCGATCTCACGCCGCTTCGGGCCACGCATGAAGCTGGCCTCGCCGGTGGCGTAGGGCGGCATGTTGTAGTGGTGCATGTACCACTTCGACTCTTCCGGGTTGATGGTGTCGAGCATGGCCTCCATGCGCATCATCCCGAGGGTCGTCACGTTGAGCACCTGCGTCTCACCGCGCTGGAACATCGCCGAACCGTGGGCCTCGGCGAGCAGACCGACATCGATGTTGATGTCGCGGACGTCGGTGAGACCGCGGCCGTCCATGCGGACGCCCTCGTTGACCACGCGCTCACGCATCACGGCCTTTTGGACGGACCGGAAGGCTTCCTTGACGGCCCTGACCTCATCTGCGTCGGCGTCGTCATCGGCCAGACCGAGCTCGGCCAGCACCTCTTCGCGGACCGCCTTCTCGGCGTTCTGCCGCTCGTGCTTGTCGGAGATGAGACCGAGACCCTGCAACTTGGGACGGGCCACCGCCTCGACACGAGACAGCTGCTCGTCCGTGTACTCGAGGGAGACGGGCCACTCCACGGCGGGACGCTCGGGAAGCTGGCTCGCGAGATCGAGCTGCATGGCGATGAGGGTGTCGATGTAGCCCTTGGCCTCTTCGAGTCCCTGGGTCACCGTCGCCTCGTCGGACGGCTGCGCACCGTTCTGCACGAGTCGGTAGCCGTGCTCGGTGGCTCCGGCCTCGACCATGACGACATCCACCTCGCCGGCGTCGTTGCGGGTACCCGCCACGACGAGTGAGAAGACCGACTCCTCGAGTTGCTCGAAGGTGGGGAAGGGGATCCACTCGCCGTCGAGCAACGCCAGCTCCACGGCGCCGATCGGGCCGTTGAACGGCAGCGGGCTCTCGGTGAGCGCCGCCGATGCACCGTTGAGAGCGGCGACTTCATAGCCGAAGACGTGATCGACGGACAGCACCGTGGCGACGACGTGGGTCGACACCCGGAAGCTCTTCGGGAACGACGGTCGCAGCGGGCGGTCGATCAACCGCGCCGTCAGCGTCGCGTTCTCCGTGGCACGCCCTTCACGACGGAAGAACGAGCCGGGGATCCGGCCGACCGCATAGTGACGCTCTTCGACGTCTACGGTCAGCGGGAAGAAGTTGGTGCCCTCGCGAACGTCGCGAGCGGCGGTTGCGGTCACGAGGACCTGGGTGTCTCCGACACGCACGACGACGGCGCCGTCGGCGAGCTGTGCGAGTTTGCCGGCACTGAAGGCGACCTCTACGTCGCCGATCATGCCGCGAACCGTGGTCTCTGCCACGCGTTTCTCCATTCTGTTGTGAGGGAGAATCCGCTCAATTGGCAGTGGTCGGTCTTCGCCCGAAGGCGACGATCGGCCACTGTCAACTGAACGGGGCTCATACTCCCCCGGTGTCGGCCCGAAGGCCGCTTACATCGGCCCGAAGGCCGGCTCCGCACGGCCCACAGGCCGTACAAACGGAAGAAGACGGCACGAATGCCGTCTTCCGGGGTTCTTCAGCGCCGAAGCCCGAGCTTGGCGATGAGCGTTCGGTACCTCTCCACGTCCTGCTCGCGCAGGTAGTTGAGAAGCCGCCGACGCTTTCCGACCATCATCAGCAGCCCACGGCGACTGTGGTGGTCCTTCTTGTGCGTGCGCAGATGCTCGGTGAGATGGTTGATCCTCTCGGTGAGCAGTGCGACCTGCACCTCAGGAGAGCCGGTGTCGGTCTCGTGGGTTCCGTATTCGGTGATGATGGTTGCGGTGTCTTTCACGCGATCAAAGTCACTCTGTTCGAGGGAAAAACGGACGCGTCGGGGTCCGATTCGAGAGCGAAGTGTAACACGTTGTGAACCGTGTCCAACCCGCGTGCCCGGACGCCATGGAGTAGCTTTCCGGCGGTGGAGCATGCGCCGTCACACCCGTCCTCGCCCCGCATTCCCCCGCGGAGCCGCGTGGTCGTGGTCGGCGGCGGCATCATCGGCACGAGCGTCGCCTACCACCTGGCGTTGCGCGGGTGGACGGACGTCGTCCTCGTCGAGAAGAACCGGCTGACGTCGGGAACCACGTGGCACGCGGCCGGCCTCATCGTCACGTTCGGTTCGCTCTCATCGACATCCACCGAGCTGCGGATGTACACCCGCGACCTCTACGAGCGGCTCCCTGCCGAGACCGGACTGGACACCGGCTTCACTCCCGTCGGGTTCATCGAGATCGCCGCCGACCGCGACCGCCTCGAGGAATACCGCAGGGTCGCAGCGTTCAACCGGCACCTCGGCGTCGACGTCCACGAGATCTCGGCACGCGAAGTCGGCGAGCTCTTCCCGGCAGCCCGCACCGACGACATCCTCGCCGGGTTCCACGTGCCCGGCGACGGACGAGCCAACCCCGTCGACATCACCATGTCGCTGGCAAAGGGCGCCCGCATGAGAGGCGTGACGATCGTCGAGGACGTCACGGTGACCGGCTTCACCACCAGTGACGGAGCCGTCACGGGGGTCCGCACCAACGCCGGTGAGATCGAGGCGGAGTTCGTCGTCAACTGCACCGGGATGTGGGCACGCCGGCTCGGTGAGCTGGCCGGTGTCACCATCCCCCTCCAGGCCGCCGAGCACTACTACCTGATCACCGAGCAGATCCCCGACCTGTCTCCGGAGTGGCCCGTGATCGAGGATCCGGCATCCCACGCCTACTACCGCGAAGAGGTCGGGGGCCTCATGATCGGCTTCTTCGAGCCGGTGGCCGCACCCTGGGGCGTGGACGGCATTCCGACCGACTTCGCCTTCGGTGAGATCCCTCCCGATCTCGATCGGATGGCGCCCTACGTCGAGACCGCGATGCGGCGGGTCCCGATCTCGGCCGAGACCGGGATTCGGAAGTTCTTCTGCGGTCCGGAGAGCTTCACACCCGATCTCTCCCCGATCGTCGGCGAGGCTCCCGAGCTCAGGAACTTCTTCGTCGCCGCGGGTCTCAACTCGATCGGCATCCTGACCGGGGGCGGGATCGGACGCGTCGTCGCCAACTGGATCGTGGACGGGCAGCCGGACACGGACGTCACCGCCATGCACGTGGACCGGCTCCATCCCCACCAGGCGACGGCCGAGTATCGACGGGCCCGCACGACCGAAGCCCTCGGCACGGTCTATGCCTGTCACTATCCCAACCGGAGCATGCAGACCGCACGAAACCTCGTCCTGTCACCGCTCCACGACCGCCTGGAGCGCCGGAGCGCGTACTTCCGCGAGGTCAGCGGATGGGAAGCGGCCGACTGGTTCGCTCCGCCCGGGAGTGAGCCCCGTGTCGATCGCCTCTCGTGGGGCAGGGAGAACTGGTTCCCGCACTGGAAGGCGGAGCACGACGCGGCGAGGGCCGGTGTCGTCATGATGGACATGTCCTTCATGTCGAAGTTCCGCGTCGAGGGCCCCGGATCCGGGAGATTCCTCGACCGGCTCTCGACGAGCCACGTCGACGGCGAGAGCGGGACCATCCGCTACACCCAGTGGCTCAACGACGGCGGCACGATCGAGGCCGACCTCACGGTGGCCAAGCTCGCCGAGGACCGCTTCTGGATCGTCGCCTCCGACACGGCCCGTCGCCATGTCGCAGCATGGATGCGACGCCACGCACCACCGGGCGTCGCCATCACCGACGTCACCACGGCTCACGCTCAGATCAACGTCCACGGGCCCGACGCCCGCCGTCTGCTCGAACGGGTCACATCGGCAGACCTCGACAACGCAGCCTTTCCCTTTCGCGGCGTCCGCCGCATCGACATCGCCGGCGTCGGCGTGCTCTGCATCCGCATCACGTACGTCGGCGAACTCGGGTACGAGCTCTACGTGGCCGCCGGCGACGCCGGCCGGGTCTTCGACGTGCTCGAACGGCACGGTACCGAGGTGGGGCTGCGGCTCGCCGGGCTCAAGGCGCTGTCGAGCCTGCGCATGGAGAAGGCGTACCGGGATTACGGGCACGACATCGACAACACCGACGACCTCGTCTCCACCGGACTGGCCTTCACGGCGGATCTCGACAAGCCGGGTGGATTCATCGGGCGCGAGTCAGTCCTCGCCGCGCTCGAGCACCGCCCGACGCGGCGGCTGGTGCAGGTGCTCGTAGAGGACCCCGAGCCGCTGTTGTTCCACGGTGAGATCGTGCTGTGCGACGGCGTCGACGTCGGCTACGTCCGTGCCGCCTCGTACGGGTTCACGCTCGGCGCAGCGGTCGGGCTCGCCATGATCGAGGCCGACAGGCCGGTGACGCAGGAGTACCTCGACACCGGGCGCTGGGAGGTCGACATCGCCGGCGTCCGCCACCCTGCCCGGGCGTCGGTGCGGCCGATGTACGACCCGACAGCGGCCCGGGTCAAGGTGTGAGGGTCGTCAGCTCGCCAGCGGTTCGAACCGCGCCTGGAAGAACCTGAGGCTCTCCGGCTCGTACGTCATCCGCAGGCCGCCGATCTCGTGGCGACGCTCCGCCACGGCCGCCACCGACTCGGCCACGACATCCATGTGTGACTGGGTGTAGACCCGTCGCGGGATGGCGAGGCGCACGAGCTCGAGCCGGGGCCGGCGATGGTCTCCGCTGACCGGGTCACGGCCCGCCGACACGATCCCACGCTCCATTCCGCGCACACCGCCTTCCCGATAGATCTCGGCGGTGAGCGCCTGCGCCGGGAAGACGTCCTGATCGAGATGGTCGAGCACTGCCGCGGCGTCGATGAAGACGCCGTGGCCGCCCACCGGCTGGACGATGGGCACGCCCATCTTCAGGAGCGCGTCGCCGAGATACGCCACCTGGCCGATACGGGCACGCACGTGGTCGTCGGTTGCGACCATCTCCCGGATTCCGGCGGCGAGTGCCTCCATGTCCCTCCCCGACATGCCGCCGTAGGTGTGGAGACCCTCGAACGCGACGAGCAGTTCGCGCGCACGTCGAGCGAGCTCGGGATCGCGCAGCGCCAGGAATCCGCCGATGTTGACCAGGTTGTCCTTCTTCGAGGACACCGTTGCGCCATCGCTCCACCTCGTGATCTCGTGCAGGATCTCGGCGATGGTCCACGACTCGTAGCCACGCTCACGTTCCTTGATGAAGTGGGCATTCTCGAGCGCCCGTGTCGCGTCGAGCATGACGAGGATGCCGCGCGAGGAGCAGAAGTCGTACACGTCGCGCAGGTTGGCGAGCGAGACCGGCTGACCGCCGGCCATGTTCACGTTGGTCTCGACCGACACATACGGGATCCGCTCGGCGCCATACGTATCGACGACGGCGGCGAGCTTGTCGATGTCGACATTCCCCTTGAAGGGATGCAGGCTGTACGGGTCGTGGGCGTCGTCGACGATGACGTCGACAAACCTCCCGCCGGCGTGCTCCTGGTGGAACCGGGTCGTCGTGAAGTACATGTTGCCGGGCACGACGTCGCCGGGCTCGATGAGGATCTGGCTGAGGACGTGCTCCGCCCCGCGACCCTGGTGGGTGGGGACGAGCTCCTGGTAGCCGTAGACGTCGCGTACCGCGTCGACCAATCGGTAGAAGCTCGAGGCTCCGGCGTACGCCTCGTCACCGATCATCAGCGCCGCCCACTGCCGATCCGACATCGCCGAGGTCCCCGAGTCCGTGAGGAGGTCGATATAGACGTCGTCGGCCCGGAGCAGGAACGTGTTGTAGCCGGCGGCGGCGATGGCGGCGTTCCGCTCTTCCGGCGTCGTCATCCGGATCGGCTCGACCATCTTGATCTTCCAGGGCTCGGCCCAGCTGCGGTGCGCTCTCATGGTTGCTGTGTCCTTTCTTCGGTTCCCGGGGTGCTGGACGCGAAGTCACCCCGATCCTTTGTCATCTCATCGACATCATGCAATATCATTCGAGCTCCAGATAGATCTGCCGATGATTCTTCGGTTGGAGAGGTGAAACGTGGAACTCGATCGAACAGACAGGGCAATCATCCGAAGACTGATGAAGGATGCTCGGCAGTCGAACAAACAGCTGGCCGCAGCGGTCGGGATCGCTCCTTCGACACTGTCGGAGCGATTGCGGCGCCTGACCGCCTCGGGGGTGTTCCGGGGGTTTCACGCCGATGTCGATCGCCAGGCGCTGGGAATCGGGCTCGAGGCGATGCTCGCGATCCGGCTCCGCAACCACACCGCGGCAGAGGTGGAGCGACTCAAAGAGCACGCGTTTGCGATGCGCGAAGTCGTCGGCGTCTATCACGTGACGGGCGCCACCGACTTCCAGGTGCACGTGGCGGTGCGCGACGCCGATCATCTGAGGGACCTCGCCGTGACCGGGTTCACCACATTGCCGGAGGTCGGCCACATCCAGACGTCGCTCATCTTCGAGCACGTCGACCGCAAGCAGCTCCCCGACTACGGCGACGAGTGACGCGCACGGCGCGGCCCGCGGACGCCGCTAGCGTGTCGGCTCGATGATTCCCCAGCTACCCGAGGTACCGGCCGTGACGGCCGCCGAAGCCGAGCGCCTCGTCGCCGCCGGCGCCCTCCTCGTCGACTGTCGCGAGCAGGACGAGTGGGACGCGGCCCGCATCCCGGGAGCCGAGCTGAAACCGATGTCCGAGATCAACGGCTGGTACCAGAACCTGCCGCGCGATCGCGAGATCGTGTTCCAGTGCCGCACCGGAGCGAGATCCGCCCAGATCGTCCATGCGCTCATCACCCAGGCCGGGTTCGAGAACGTGACGAACCTCACCGGCGGCATCATCGCATGGGCAGAGGCCGAGCTGCCCGTCGAGACCGACGCCGTCTGAGCACACGGCAGAAACACGGTCGAAACATCCGCGCCCCCCAAACGTAACTCGTCGCTTACTCCCACGACACGAAGTGGTCGTAGCTTCGCCGCTCGTACATGCAACCTATTCATGTGGCGGAGAGACTCTCATGAAGAAACGACTCACCATCGGAGCCTCGGTGACGGCGCTGTTCGTCCTCGGGCCCGCAGGAGCGGCGTCGGCACAGACCATCGAGGAGGTGGCCACGGCCGCCAACGAGATGTGGCTGGTCATCGCCGCAGCGCTCGTCATGCTCATGCAGGCGGGCTTCGCCCTCGTCGAGGCCGGGTTCACCCGAGCCAAGAACGCGGGCAACATCATGATGAAGAACGTGATGGACTTCGGCATGGGCGGCCTGATGTACTGGGCCGTCGGCTTCGGTCTGGCGTACGGCGGCTCGTCGGTCGGCGGCTGGTTCGCCTATGGCGACTTCTTCTTCAACAACCCCGAGCGCGGCTCGGAGTGGCTGTTCCAGGTGGTGTTCGCGGCCACCGCGGCCACGATCGTGTCCGGTGCCGTTGCCGGTCGCGTCAAGTTCAAGAGCTACCTGATCTACACCCCGTTCATCACGGGTCTCATCTACCCGGTCGTGACCCACTGGACCTGGGGCGGCGGGTGGCTCGCCGAGCGCGGCTACTACGACTTCGCCGGGTCCGGCATCGTGCACATGCTCGGTGGCGTGGCGGCGCTCGCCGGCGTGCTGGTGATCGGTCCCCGTATCGGCAAGTACGACGAGAACGGGAAGCCGCAGGCGATTCCGGGCCACTCCGTGACGCTCGGTGCGTTGGGTGTCTTCATCCTGTGGTTCGGGTGGTACGGCTTCAACGCGGGGTCGACGCTCGCCTCGGTGGGCGCCGACGTGGCATTCCCTGCCGTGACGACGACGCTCGCAGCCTGCGCCGGCGCCCTGGGTGCGATGGTCACGGCCTGGATCGTCGTGGGTCACCCCGACATCGGCTTCACGCTCAACGGCGTGCTCGCCGGTCTCGTCGGCATCACCGCAGGCACCGGCGACATCTCGTTCTCGGGGTCGGTCCTCGTCGGTCTCATCGCCGGCGTGATCATGGTGTTCTCGGTCATCGCACTCGAGCGGGCCGGCATCGACGATCCGGTCGGGGCCATCTCGGTCCACGGCACCGCGGGTATCTGGGGTGTCCTGGCCGTCGCCCTCTTCTCGGACGCGACGACGCTCAGCGCCCAGGTGATCGGCGTGGTGGCGATCTTCGTGTGGACCTTCATCACGAGCTACATCGTCTTCAAGCTGGTCGACGTCCTCGTGGGCATCCGGGTCAGCCCGGAGGAGGAGATCGAGGGTCTCGACCGCACCGAGCACGGTGGCGAGGCGTATCCCGAGTTCCTCTTCCAGGAGCAGGTCGCGGACCGCAAGGCGCTCGATCCCGTCGGCGGAGCCTGATCCCTGACGCGAAACGGAATCACCACTCGTCGAGACGTGGGGTCCCCAGGGGGCCCCACGTCTCGCGTGGGGCAACGCCGGCCTCAGCCGGTGAGCATCTCCCGCGCCGTGCCGACATCCAGGGCGATCTGGGCAACGAGGTCGTCGAGCGATTCGAAGCGGCGCTCGTCGCGAATCCGTTCGATGATGTCGACGGGCAGCAGCCGTCCATAGAGGTCGCCGTCCCAATCGAGGACGTGGACCTCGACACGCTCGACCGTTCCGTCGACCGTGGGACGGATACCGACGTTGACGACGGCATCTAGCACCTCACCGCGGATGTGGGCCCTGGCGGCATACACGCCGCGGTGGGGTCTGACGAACCTCTCGTCGGGCTCGAGATTCGCCGTCGGGAACCCGAGCTCCCGCCCCCTGCGATCGCCCTCGACGACGATCCCCCGCACCTGGAACGGACGCCCCAGGAGCTCGGCGGCCAAACTGACCCGACCCGCGACCACCGCCTCGCGAATGGCCGTCGATCGGATGGGGTCGTCGCCACCGACGATGGGAATCCCCTCCACGGCGAACCCCAGGGTCGCTCCCAGCTCCCCGAGCAAGGAGACGTCGCCTTTCATGCGATAGCCGAAGTGGAACTGGTCGCCGACGATCACCAGATGCGCCTGGAGCGCCCGGGCGACCACGTCGTGCGCGAAATCCTCGGCCGTCATCGTGCGAAGCTCCGGCGTGAACGGAAGCACTGCGACGTGGTCGGCGCCGTAGTGGTGCAACAGGTCGATGCGATGCTCGAGCCCGGTGAGCAGCTTCGGGGCCAACTCCGGGGCGATGATCTCGACGGGGTGGGGGTCGAACGTCATCACCACGCAGGGTCGGCCGCCACCTCGCTGCCGCAACACCTCGAGCAGGTGTTGGTGACCGATGTGGACGCCGTCGAACACTCCCAGGGTGAGAGCCGTGCCCTCTGGTGCGTCGAGCTCCCACGTCGGGAAAGGACCGCGCAGCACGCTCACGGCAACACCACCTCTGCCGTCATCCGGGTGCCCTCGGCGCGATAGACGGCGAGCAGCCGCTGTCGGGTGTCGAAGAGCCGCACGGGACCGTCCTCGATGTCGGGGGCGAGCAGGGAACGGCCGAACGCTACCCCGTTGCGCACCGCATGCGACAACGCGTCATCGAGCACCGCACTCTGGAGGTCGGGCAGGCCGGCTCCCGGCTCGACCATGGCAGGGTGCGGCTCCCCCGGTTCTGCTGCTGCGACCAGAACCTCGATCGGCGACGCGTCGTCGACGAGGAGCGAGCCGTTGGCGGTCCGGCGCAACGCGGTGAGGTGGGCGCGTCCGCCGAGCGCCGCGGCGAGATCGTCGGCGAGGGTGCGGACATACGTGCCGGTTCCACATGTGACCCGGAACGTGACCTCGGGATAGTCGGACGGTCCGAAATCGAGCAACTCCAGCCCATGGATGGTGACCGGTCTCGCCTCGCGCTCGATCTCCTTGCCTTCGCGAGCCAGCTCGTAGAGCCGCTTCCCGCCGACTCTCTTCGCCGAGACCATCGGCGGCACCTGATGGATGGTTCCGACGAATCGCGCCATGACCGACTCGACTTCGTCTGCCGTCACGGGCATGGGAGACCGCTCCAGCACGGCGCCGTCGGCATCCAGGCTGTCGGTGGCCACACCGAAGAGGGCCGTCGCCTCGTAGACCTTCGGTGCCTCCTGGACGAACCGCAACAGGCGGGTGGCACGCCCCACGCCGACCACGAGCAATCCGGTCGCCATGGGATCGAGCGTGCCGGCGTGTCCCACCTTCTTGACCCGAAGCGCCCCCCGCAGCTTGGCGACGACGTCGTGGGAGGTCCAGCCCTGCGCCTTGTCGACGAGGAAGAAGCCGTCGGCTGTCACAGCCTCGCCTTGATGAATCCGATGACGTCGAGTGCGCTCATCTCGGTGGTGAAGCCTGCGGCGTTGTGATGACCACCGCCGCCGAGGGCTTCGGCGATCGCGGCGACGTCGACCTTGCCGCGCGACCGCAGGCTGCCCTTGATGCCTCCGCCGTCGAGATCCCGCAAGAGACAGGCGACGTCGGCCTGGTCGGCGAGCCGGATGAGATCGATGAGACCTTCGGCCTCCTCGTAGGCGAGATCCGCCTCGTCGAGGTCCGACTGCTCGAGCCATGACCAGATGAACCCCTTCTCGGTGTCGATGCGGGCCCGTCCCGACACCGCACTGACGACGTGGAGATAGCCGAACGGCGCCTCCTCGTAGACGTGCTGCCCGATGACGTCCGTCTCGACGCCACGCTCGAGCAGGTCGGCAGCCACGCGAAGCACCTCGGGCGACGTGTTGGAGTACTGGAACCTGCCCGTATCGGTCACGAGCCCGGTGTAGATGGCGTCGGCGATCGGCTTCGTGATGGGCCACCCCAGCTCGCCGAGCAGTCGATACACGAGCTGTGTCGTCGCAGCCGCTGTCGTGTCGATCACCCTGATGTCGCCGAACGAATCGTCGGTCGAGACATGGTGATCGATGACGACGAGCCGGCTCGCGGCCATCGCGTGGCCGGCCGCCGTGCCGAGGCGATCCGCCGATGCGCAGTCGCAGACGACCGCGACATCGAAGCCGTCGTGGATGTCGCCGGGGGCCTCGAGTGTCGAGCTGTCGAGATAGCGATAGCGATCGGCGATGGTGAACGGCTCGCTGAACGTCGCAACCGCCCGCTTTCCGGCGTCGCGGGCTGCGAGCGAGATCGCCAGCATGGCACCCAAGGCGTCGCCATCGGGTCCGAGGTGACCCATCGCCACGACGCTCTCCGCCGAGCGGAGCGCATCCGCCGCCTGTCGGATCGACTGCTGCAATGTCACGACTCTTCCTCACTTGTCGCAGGCGACTCCTCGGCAGCACTCTCGTCCGGTCCGGCGTCCGCCTCGTCCTCGCCGCCGAGTTCGTCGAGCAGCTTCGACATCCGGAGACCGGCTTCGATGGCCGGATCCACCTCGAAGGCCAGGACCGGGGTGTACTTGAGCCTCGCCTGACGAGCCAGGGCGCCCTGAAGACGGGCAGCCGCGGCTTCGAGGCCCGCTTGTGGATCCTCGCCATCGATCGACGAGTAGAAGACGGTGGCGTTGCGCAGATTGGGAGCGGTTGCTGCTCCGGTGATGGTGATGAATCCGAGCCGGGGATCCTTGAGACGTGTGACCTCGTCGGCGACGACCTCACGGATCAGCTCGTTGACCTTGCGCATCCTGGGTGAGGGTTGCTTGCTCATTCGGGGCGCTCCAGATGGGTCACGGCGTAGTCCAGCACCTCCACACCCGGGGAACCGTCGATCGCCTTTCGGACCGCCACGAGCAGCCGGTCGAGCTGACCGGCCTGACCGGAGACGGCGGCAACGCCGATCGTGGATCGCTGCCACTTGTCCTGATGATCGACCTCCGCGAAGGCGACCGGGAATCTCGACGTGACGAGCGTGCGCAGTGCGCCCAGGACGTGTCGCTTCTCCTTGAGCGACTGCACATCCCGCAATCGCAGTTCGACGTTCATGGCCGCGGCGTGCACGAGCGCACCCCTCAGGTCCGCGCGATCTCGCGAACCTCGTAGGACTCGATCGTGTCGCCTTCCTTGATGTCCCGGAAGTTCTCGAGACCGATGCCGCACTCGAAGCCGGTGGC
>CAYFYC010000026.1:0-40219 GCA_964347305.1 uncultured Acidimicrobiaceae bacterium
ACCAATTCTGGACCCATATCGCACATTCCGCCGAGTGCCCGGGATCGGCACCTCGAGGAGCGGTCGGTTAGTGGCTGAGCAGTGTCTTGATTACGGCGCTGACCTGGGTGCTGACGTCTGGTCCTATGGCGCCGAGGCGATGGACGAGCCGGTTGCGGTTGATCGACCGGATCAGCTCGCATTGGATGTAGCTGGTGGTGTCGAGACCGGTGTCAGCGCTGGCCTCGACCTCGACGTGCAGTGAGAGGCCGCGCCGGACCGTGGTCAGCGGAACGACGATCACGAACGGGAACCCGGGACCGAACGTGTCGGGGGGACCAAGGATCAGTGCCGGGCGGTGCGCGGCCGGCTCCCCGGGATAGGGATCACCGAAGTCGACGAGCCAGAGATCATCAACCGATGCCATCGGGCACCGAGGTGTCGTCCGCTTCGGCGAGGTAGGCCTGCCATGCCTGCGGGTCTTCTCGCAGTTCGGCGAGCTCGGCGGCCACCTGGTGGGCGAAGCGTTGCCGTCGGAGCGCTTCGGCGGCGTCGCGGACTGTTTCGATGAGCGACGCCCCGGTCGCTTGGCTCAGGGCGAGGAGGCGGGCGTGGGTGTCGGTGTCCACTCGGATTGTTGTAGTTCCCATGCAGGTAGTCTACATAATGTATGCGTCATGTCTACACCCTCGGACGGGACTGGTGGCTGCCGCCGCCACGAGCTTCGTTGCCAAACGGCAAGGCGAAACCGGCACATGGTGGGGACTCGTCAGCTTCGGTGTAGTCGCGTGGCTTGTCGCCGAGTACCAACGGTGGCACATCAGAAATCGCCTGGAGGCGTCGCAGGACCCGACCGTCGCAGAGGAATGGCCACGACTCGCTGCCCGCTGGCTGTATCGCATAGTGATGGCTATCACGGTGCTCGGATGGCTGTTGCTTGGCGACTGGTGCTGCTTTCAATGTGTCGATTGATCGCGCACCGATCATCCGATCTCGCGCCATAACGACCGCGACACCAAACCACGCCGACCGGCACATATTGAGCGGGTCAGGACGGTTGGCTCTAGTGCGCGGTGGGTGGCGGTGGATGGGCTCCCTGTCACGTGGCCGATCCGTCGAAGTACTTCTGCGCGAGCTCCCAGGCCGCTGTGCCGCATTCCGCGCCCATGGTGCGGCCCGCGAAGTCGTCGGCGCGGACGTGGATGCCGCCATAGAGGCGCGACTCGCCCGCTTGGTCGGCTGCGTCGTAGAACGTCGCCCACTGGAGCACGATGTCCGTGGCGGGTCCGGCCTCGAACTCGAGTGAGCCGGCCGGGATCGTCCACTCGCCGAGGCCGCCGGGGAAGAACGGCGAGCCTGTGAAGCCGGTCAGGACCTCGGCGCCGGCGCGGCTGAATGTGCTGTGGCCTGATACGTATCCGGCGAAGGCCGGGGTCACGAACGTGGATCGCTGATACGGCACCCACTCAGTGGCGAGAATCCAGTCGACGCCGCCGACTTCGGTCTCCGGATCCCCCGGATTGCCGGCCCACGAGCGGATCGTGACCTCGCCGACGTGCTCGGAGAGATGAGCGTGGCGTTCGCCGGGTGCGCTACTCGCCTCTGTGACGACCTCGATGAGACCCTGCTCGAGCGGCAGACCGTTGGGGTCGTAACCGGCAGGATCGCTCGACTGGCCGAGGGAACCCAGGTATCGGATCATCGTGATCGGCCGGACGTAGTCGTAGTGGCCCTTGGCGCCCCAGGCGGCGACGGCAGCGTCATGGACCGCACCGTTGAGCGCGAAGTACAGCTTCACGTCCCACTCGAGTCGATCGACCTCGGGGCCCGAGCCACCGATGCGCAGCTCGAGATCCTCATGATCGGAGATGGCGTTGGCCAGCGTGTTCCAGTGACCGGGTGGGGTCTCGGATTCGGGCCCATCGGCCCAGAACTCCGCCACGACCCTGCCGAAATCGGCTCGAGGCACGATGTTGGGGGCGTACGGCTCACCTGTCGCAGGGTTGGTGCCGTAGCCGCCACCGTCGTTCGTTCCGAGGGGGCTGTTGCCGCGGACGCCGGGGCCGATGTCGATCGTCACCCCGTCGGCCGGGTCGAGCAAGCTGCTGTAGCGAATGACCTCGACGACGGCATCCAGGAATGCCGGGTGGCTCGACGGGTCGTCGAGATACGGCGGCGGGCCGGGGTCGAGCGGCAGGCCATCCGATGATGGTACGAGGGCAAAGCCTTCGACGGAGCCCCAGTGCGGCCCCACGAACGTCTGCACGTTGCTCGGGAGCAGGATGCCGTTCTGGCTCCTGGCGACCTCGAACGCGAGGGGCTGCCACCGGTTCGGGTCGGCGACGTCACCGGCGCCCCGCTCGGCGAGGATCATCGGGGCGTTGACCGGCATATACGCCTCATCCTCATACCCGGCGGTCTCGAGCGAGCCGTCCTCGAGCGTGTCCTTGATGATGATCGAAGCGATCTGCTTGCCCAGGAGCACCGCCGCATCGACCTGGTCTTCGGCACCGGCGGTGTCCCCGGGACCGAGACACAACGCAGTGAGCGTCGCGTCGAACGCGGCGAGCGACTCATCGGCGCCGACGGCGTGGCGGTAGCGATGGGCCAACACGCCGTATGCCGCAAACGAGATTGTCTTCTCCCGGTCGGCTGCGCCGCCCTCCACTTCGACATCGACGAAGTATCCGGTCGCCGTTGGGTCGTAGGCGGCCCATGCGTCCCACATCGCCGCCGACATGTGAAACAGGTTGCGCGAGTGCACGGTGGGAGCAGGGAAGTCGCGACGGATGGCGTCGAGCAGCGTCTCGTTCCACACTCTGGCCACCGACCACTCGGGGTCGGTCGTACGCTCGCAGCCGGCCTCGTCGGTCCCGCCGGTGCAGGCGGTTGCGGTGACCGCGAGCGCGATCACGGCACCGAGAAACGTGCGGCGTCGGGACATCGATGTGCTCGACGTGCGCTTCACGCGGCCGATGCTATCGGCCCGGGGCGCTGCTCGGTCTGTCCGGCTTCGAGGGGACTTCACAGGCCTGGTTCGTGGTCTCGGCTCCGGCTCAGTCGACCGTGCCGGGGTCGACCAGCCACCTCCACATCGACACGATGAAGACGGTCAGGGTCCTCTCCTCCGAGAACCACGCTTCGATGACTCTCCCGTCGCCGGGAGCGGGCTGGCCCTGCCAGACCCCGGGATCGTCGGAGGTGTCCGCCGAGTCGTAGGCCCAGACGACCGTCTCCTGGTTCTCGATGGCGAACACGACCTTGGTCCCGTGGCGCTTGAGACCGTGGGGCAGGAGCAGGCGGTGATGGCTCTGGTTGAGCGGGTGCCCGCCGGCCACCCGGTACAGTGCAGCGAGCGCAGGGGGCACCCCGGCGAACTTGCCTTCCCAGCGGTGGGTGGCGTCTGTCGGCCGGCCCAGGTCTTCGAGGGCTGCTTCGAACACGGAGGTGAAGTCCGTCGCGGGCACCGAGCGATCGTAGGCGACGGAGTCCACGGGCGCTCCAGACGCGAGAGAGCCCGACGAACCTCTCGGCCCCTCGGGCTCGATCTCGCTGTGAAGGCCGTTTCCAGCCTTCGTGTGCGGTCCGCCTGCAGTCGTCCCGCTGTGGCCGACCTGCCGGTCAACGGCACACGGCCTGCCGTCGGCGCCCTTGCGGTCGCCTCCGGCCCACCGCCTGCCTAACGGCTGTCGGCCAGGTGCGGTGGCTTTTCAGCTCACCTCCGGGCCCTTCGTGATCCGCCCTCTCGGGCTCTCGTATCCGGGTCACCGGTGGCGGCACCATAGAGAGTCACATTCGACGCGTGCAAACAGTTTTCTGGAGGTCGCGAAATAATTCTCAGCTGCCGGTGAGCCGGCTGTGGTCCACCTCGCCATGGGCGTCCAGCGGCAGGTCGCTCACGAACGAGATCCGTTTGGGAGCGAGGTGTGGGGCAAGCCGTTCGCCGCATTTGGTGGCCAGGCGAACGGCCGTCTCGGGCGTCGCCTTGCTGCGATCTCGAGCGACGACATAGGCCTTGATCGCCTCGCCCGCCGACGTGTCCGGGACAGCGACGACCGCAGCCCGAGCCACCTCGGCGTCGCTCTCGAGACAGCGCTCGATCTCCCAGGACCCGACCAGGTGGTCCCCGAGATCCACGATGCCGGGCACACCTCGGAGCCGGATGGCGCCATCGTCAGCACGGATGGCCATCCTCCCGGTGAGCAGCCACTCGTCTCTCGTCGCGACAGCCGTCAGGCGCGGCCGCCGCCAGTACTCGAGCATGGCTGCGGGATGATCAGACCGCACGGCGAGATGCCCGAGCGTTCCCGGTTCCAGCGGAGCGCCTCCCTCGTCGACGACCTCCGTGACGAAGCCCGGGTACGGACGTCCCGTGCCATCCGGCTCGGTGGGCCACGACGGCACGGCCATGCCGACGCATGGCCCGGCGGTACAGCTCGTCGAGATCTCGTTGAGCGACACGCCTCCGGTGGTCGTGGCCCATTCGTGGAGCTGCTCACCGGCGGGCCCCAGCACGGCGATGCTGCGCAGTGGCACGCCGCTCCTGTCGATGCCGGCGGCCACGAGTGTCTGCAGGTAGCGCGGGGGCACCGTCATGCACGTGACTCCGTGGCGGCGCAGCCGCTCGATGTCGTCGGCGGGATCAGCCGAACCGAGCCAACCGATCGTGGGGCTCCCGTGATACAGCGCCGGGAGCAGCGTCCCGAGCAGTCCCGCCGGCGTCGTCCACGGCGATGGTGTCCATGCCACGTCGTCGTGCTGCGGGAACCAGCCCCATGCCAGTTCCATCGACGGGAGCCAGCCGAGAAGTGTCCGGTGTGCCAGAAGCACACCGGCCGGTGGTCCTGCTGCCAGTCCCTCGTAGAACAACAGCGCCGGGTGGCTCGCCGGAATGGTCACGGCCGCCGCCGGTTGATGGAAGGCGATCAAGGCCTGGACCGATGAGCGACCCTCTCGGATGTGGATCGTCTCGACCCGTGCGGCTGCCCGCACGGTCTGGATCGTCTGGTCGTCGACGACGGCGATACGCGGTGCGCTGTCGTTCAGCCGCAGGGCCAGTGCATCCGGCCCGAGCTCTGCGTCGATGAGGACTGCGATGGCACCTATCCGTACGGCGGCGAGGACCGCCACGATGGTCTCCCACCGGTTCGGGAGGACGACGGCGATCCGCTCCTCCCGCATCACGCCGAGCTGCTTGAGCCCTGCGGCGAGCCGGGCGGAGCGATTCGCCAGATCCCCGAAGGTGAAACGGCGCTCGCCGGTCTCGTCTTCGGTCACGAGCGCGAGGTCACCCGCCGGCTGCTCGTCGACGCAAGCCGAGGCGATGTTGAACTCGCGCGGTGCCTCCGGTAGCTCGGCGGCGACGAGAGCGTCCCAGGGCGTGCCAGGGGGGAGACCGATCGAACGCTGATGCACCATGGCTGCAGGCTAGGCGGCGGGCACCGCGCGATTCAGGTCGACGATGCGTGGACCGGCGGGAGACGATGTGCCCACGGGTGGGCGGCCTCGAGTTGTGCGGCGAGCCGGAGCAACGTCGACTCGTCTCCGACCCGCGCCAAGAAGTGACTGCCGATCGGCAAGCCGGCCACCGACCAGTCGAGCGGCACCGACATCGCAGGCAGCCCGGAGAAGTTCGCGATCGGCGTGAATGGCACATACCTGGTGAGTTGTGCGGTGAGATCGTCCCACCGCACCGTCTGGTCGATCTCGCCGATCGCAACGGGAGGTGCGCCGAGCGTCGGTGTCAGCCAGATGTCGAAGCCCGTCATGAACCGGGCGATCGCGTACGTCGCATCCTGGAGCCGGGCGGAGGCCAGAGCCAGGTCCGCCGCCGTGGTGCGGCGCGAGTGATCGACGAGGGCCCACGTGAACGGCTCGAACCCATCGTGGGGGAGACCGCGCGATTGCAGCCGCGACAGCAACTTCATGGTCCGCCAGTCGCCGAGCATTCGCCGCAGCAGCCTCACGGGCCGCCGTGTCTCGGCGCCGTTCAGGATCAGCTGGAAGACGCTCTCCGCCAGAGCCGCCCAGAGGGCGAGGAATGACGACTCGACGACTCCTGCATCCAGTGGCGGTGACGCCTCGACAACGCGGTGTCCCAGTGCCTCGCAGCGGGCCGCCGTGGCACGGACGGCGGCCGCCACCTCCGCATCGACGGCGGAGCCATCGATGCTGGTTGCCGTGAATGCGATGTCGAGAGATCCGGGGTCTGTTCCGACGTCATTCAGGAACGGTCGATCAGGAGGCGGGAGTCGATACGGGTCACCGGGCGGAGCGCCGTGTGTCGCATCGAGGAACGCTGCCGTGTCACGCACCGTCCTGCTCACGCAGAGCGACGTGGCTAGGTGATCCGCTGTGCTGGCAGGGACGCGTGGCATGCGCCCGCGGCTCGGTTTCAGACCGAACACACCGCATGCCGAAGCAGGGATCCGGATCGAGCCGCCTCCGTCGGAGGCGTGTGCCAAGGGCACGATGCCGGCCGCAACGGCGGCAGCGGCGCCACCGCTCGACCCACCACTGGAGTGTTCGAGGCTCCAGGGATTGCGGGTCGGGCCGTGGAGTGTCGGTTCCGTCGTCGGCACCAGCCCGAACTCCGGCGTGTTCGTTCGGCCGGCCCACACGAAGCCGTTCTCCAGCATGCGGCGCACCATCTCCGAGGTCTCCGGCGCCACGAAGTCGCGGAGGAACACCGATCCGAAGGTGACCGGCACGCCTTCCTCCACGGCGAGATCCTTCACGAGCATCGGAACACCGCGGAATGGCCCATCGGCGGGATCGAGTGCCGAGGCGTGGGCACGGCCGTCGTCGCGGTGGACGACTGCGTTGAGCAGATGGTCGACCCGATCGATGCGAGCGAACACTTCCTCGAGGAGTTCCGTCGGCGTGACTTCCTTCGTGGCCACGAGCTCGGCGAGTCCGATGGCGTCGTGCTCGTCGAACTCGGCGAATCCGGTCATGCTCAGCGGCGTCGAACGAGACCGTCGTATGTGGCTGCGACGTAGGAGGCGAGGAACTCCTCGCGAGCCTCGGAGCCACGCGACGTCGTGACGTCTCGTGCTGCGGTGACGAGCCGGGGGAATCGCTGGAGGTCACTCGGCAGATACTCGGCCGCGGCCTCCCAGGCGCCACGGGAACGCCCCTCGTCCCAGTCGAGGTAGGCCCGCCAGCCCATCATGATCGTGATGGGAGCCAGCAGCCTGGTCTCGACCCAGGTGGGGAGGGTCGACATGAGGTCGAGGCCGAGTCGGGTGCCGTTGTCACGCATCAGGTCGATGAAGAACGGGGCCAGGGCCTCATCCGAGTAGTTCTCGAATGCGGCGAATGCCTCCCACTCCTGACCGGCCGCCTCGTCGGGCGAGACGGTGGCATAGGTGCGGTCGCCCAGCGTGAAGAGGTCGATGGTCGATCGGAACGGCTTCGTGTTGTCCTCCTGCCACTCGAAGGTGATCATCGAACGCAGCTGGAGGATGTCCCGCATCGCGTCGTAGTGGGCGTCGCCTTCGATGTCGTCCGGATAGAGCTCGACGCACAGCAGCCCGAGATCGACCGGCACCGGGGGAGCGAGCACCCGCGTCTCGCCGATCTCCAGGTACAGATCCGTGAAGTCGACGGCGAGCTCGGTTGCGAGCGGTGCGAGGTCCATGTGATGAAGAACGATAGGCGGTTCCCGTCGTCTCGCTCTTCATCGACGGTTCGAATCGCTGGGCATGCGTCGAATTGCGTAGCGTTATAAAACAATATATGGTCCATTTCATGCACGATGTGATCATCGATCTCGAGCACGACGAGCGGCTCGGCTCTGCGCCCACCGACACCGGGCAGGCGGGCGTCGTGCTCGTCGTCGACGACGAGCCTTCCAACGTCATGCTGCTCGAGGCGGTCCTGGAACCGCACGGTCACCGTGTGATCGGCGCACAGAGCGGGCCTGCTGCCCTTCGCTCGCTCGAGTCGGAGACACCCGACGCGGTCGTCCTCGACGTGATGATGCCCGGGTTCGATGGTCACGAAGTGTGCAGGCGCATCCGCTCGTGTCCCCGTACCGCTCTCACGCCGGTCGTGATGCTCTCTGCCCTCACGTCTCAGGACGATCGCATCGCGGGTCTCCGGTCCGGCGCCGACGAGTTCATGAGCAAGCCGTTCGACGCGACGGAGTTGGTGGTTCGGCTGGCCGGCCTCATCGACCGGCACCGCATGCAGCAGCGCAGGGACTCGACCGAATCCGTGATCGAGGCGCTTCTCGCAGCGTTGCAGCTCAAGGACCCGCACACCGGTGATCACTCGCGGCGCCTCGCCACGGCGACGGTCGAGTTCGGCCGCTTCCTCCAACTCGAGGCAACGGACCTCGAGGTACTCGGATGGGCAGGTCTGTTGCACGATGTCGGAAAGGTCGGTGTCCCGGACGAACTGCTCGGCAAGACCGGACCCCTCAGCACCGCGGAGTGGCAGGTGATGCGCAGGCACACCGAGTTCGGTGAATCGCTCCTTCGCCCGCTCGAGACCCTCGCCCCCGTTCTTCCCATCGTTCGCCACCATCACGAGCGATGGGACGGTCTCGGCTATCCCGACGGGATCCGAGCCGAGCGGATCCCGTTGTTGGCACGGGTGCTGCAGCTCGTCGACGCCTACGACGCGCTCACTTCGGAACGGCCCTACAAGCCTGCGTGGAGCCGCGACCGCGCCCTGGTCGTCATGTCCGGCGAGGCCGGCTCCAGATTCGATCCGGAGCTCTTCACCGAATTCGAGCGCGCAGTCGGAAACGGCATGCTCGACGCCCTCGGCGCACTCGACACGGCGACGGCACGACCACCGGCGGGTCTCAGCCGATGACGTCGATGATCTCGCCGTTCTGGTTGCGGATCTCTGTGGGAGCGACGTGGATCGTGAGCCCGTCGAGGCTGTCGAGCACGTAGTCGCCTCGCTGAGGTTTCAGTTGATCGCGCAGATCCATGGCCGCCTCGAGGGTGAGCTCGACGGCGATGCCATCACGAGTCGGGCGCCACCGGGCCCGCTCGCCGATGTCGAACGTGATGACCTGATCGGGCCCTATGACGCGGAAACGCCGATCGAAGCCGATGCGAGAGCTGAGCAGCCGCAGGACATCGGGGATGGTGATGGCACCCATCGTCACCATGGCGACGTCGTCGAGGTCGACGATGTCGAGCTGGGACACGTGGAGCGACTCCTGCGTGGACCCGTCGATGAGCTGTCCTCGCTCGACCCGTCCGGCGAAGGCCGTGTCCTCGAGCCACGACGCCCTGTCGAGGTCGGTCACGAAGAGCGGATCGTGTTCGGAGACCAGCCTGAGGAACTTCCCGGGGTCCCACGCCTTGATGGCGGCCAGTTCCGGTCTCGTGATCCCGATCACCTGGAGGAATTCGAATCGTCCGTTCTCAGAACGGGGATGGCGCGGCAGGGTCGGATCGTTGGCGAACACGACGGCGCCGATGTGGGTCTCGGCTCCGACGGCGATCGGCCCGTTGAGGTCGATGTGATGACCCGCCCCGAACCGATTCCCGCTGCGGTTGACGTAGCGGGCGAGGTTCTGGAGGAACTCGACGACCCACGACGGCGGTCGCAGCATGCCGGGTCGGGCAGCGAGGCGCATGGTCAGCTCGAAGCCGTGACCGGAGACGGCAGAGGCGGGCGCCGACCCCAGCTCGGTGAAGCCGTACGTGACGAGGTGCCACGAGGGCCGGAGCGGGTTGTCGTCGTCGAAGAAGGCAGCGATGCGGGTGAGCGGCTGGCGTTCCCGCTCCTCGGCGGTCAGTGGGCCGAAGCGACATGTCGGCTGACGGTCTCCGTAGCGCGTGGCGAGGGCCGCATCGATCGCATCCCAACCGGGACCAGAACCAAACATGATGCAAACCTAGCCAGACGTTGCCGGGGATTGCCTGGGAATGGGTCATGAGGCTGGCGTGCGTCGTGATGATCCGAAACGGCGGTCCGGAGAGCCTCCCGAACCACGTCGTTCACCGGGCGCAGGGCACGATCACGTGCGGGCCGAGCAGCTCCGCTCGAGGGCAGGGCAGATAGGGCTCCACGCGGGGTTCCGGCATGCGCCACCAGGCAGGGAGGTCGTTCTGCAATGTGGTGATCGGGCTGGCGATGAAGTCCGAGAATCCCCAGTCGACGACCTCCGGGTTCGCGGTCGAGGCGAAGCGTTGGTCGAACCCTGTGAGGTCGGGACACCCTTCCGTGTTGAAGCAGGGGACGGGAACCCAGAACTGATCACTGGTCCGATTCGTCCAGGTCATCGCATAGGCGATGCGATCCACGACACCCGTGTCGATCAGCGTGTCCAGAAGCCCGTAGGTGTACCAATCGGCGTCGATCCGGCCCGCGAGGCCCTTTCTGGCACCGAACTCCGTGATTGCGAGCACGTCTCGCTTCGACTTCGCCTGGCGCGCCACGAACTCGTCCATGGCGGTGACGTCCCTGGCCAACTGGGTGCGGAACGAGGCGATGTTCGTCTCGTAGATGTCGAGCCCGGCGACATCGACGTAGTCATCGAGACCCCAACGGCCGGGCAGACGGAAGTTGGGGTGGTATTTCCGCCACTCGGTGGTGATGGTCGGACGTCCCGGAGACCAGGCGAACAGGAACTCGTGACGGTCGAGACCTTCGACTCGCGCCGTGGCCGGATCGTCCTCACCGATGATGTACTCGATCGTCCGTCGCCACACCGTGCGGTAGGCCTGAGGTGCGGTGAGGTTGCAGAGCGCCGGGTCGGCACGGAAGAAGCGGCCGGCCCACCAATGCGAGATGCCCGTCATCTCGTGGAACGGGCGGAACACCATCGCCACCGTGGACTGCCGTTCGCGCACGCCGTCGAGGTCGGGGTCCTGCCACAGAGCGTTGATCTCGTCGATGAATGCCGAGGCGGTCTGCAACTCCGACGTCCACGTCGCGATGGTCGCCGCTGCCTCGGCAGGTGGGTCCGCCCAATCGTTCGAGAGATGGCACAGCGGATTGCCGGCCACGACGTTGTTGTCGCCGCCCACCGCCGGGTTGTCGGCGGGGAAGTGCATCGTCACGATCGCACCGGTGCCGTACGCCGCAACGATCTGCCGTGCGTAGGCCCGGCGATGTGCGGGCGCGACGTTGAGGGCCAGCTGCAGGTTGAAGCCGTAGACCGACGGCTTGTTCGCCGCCGTCTCCGGGAAGAGCGATGCCGCCAACTCGATGTCGGATGGGAAGGTGTTGAGTTCGTCGAGTCGGACCCGCGCCGCCCGCCAATCACTCCATCCCGCCGTGTAGAGGCTCTGCCGCTTGGAATCCCAGTTGGCGTGTTGTTGCCCGAACATCATGCCGGCGTCGAGATCGGGGTCGGCGGCGTCCTGGAGGTTGGCGAGAAGCTCGTGCACCGCATCCGATGCGTTGGGGTCGACGGGATCCGGACGGCGGATCTCGGCGGAGGCCGCAGGTACGACGACTCCGAGGAGCACTGCCCAGGTGCCGAGCACGATGGTCCAGCGTCGGATCACATTCCCCCTTGGTCGTCCGGTGTCTGAGTGCCGTCAACATTCTGATCGGTCGATCGACGGCTCACATTGACCCTCGCTGTAAGGACGTTCCGAGGACGCCGGGAGTTCCCGGAGAGGTCGGGCCGGTCGCCGGGTACGCTGCCCCGATGGAGGTCGCGCCACGTCTGCAGCAGTTCGGTGAGACGGTGTTCACCACGATCACCCGTCTGGCGATCGAACACGATGCGATCAATCTGGGACAGGGGTTCCCCGACTTCGATGGTCCGGACTTCGTCAAGGACGCCGCGGCCCGAGCGATGCGTGACGGCCACAACCAGTATCCGAGGAGCTTCGGGATCCTGCCGCTCGTGGAGCGGATCGCCGACGGGTTCACGGCGCGAACCGGGATCCCCGTGGACGCCCGTGACGAGGTCACCGTGACGTCGGGGTGCACGGAAGCACTCGCCGCGTGCTTTCTCGGTCTCGTGTCCGAGGGAGACGAGGTCGTGCTCATCGAGCCGATGTACGACTCGTACCGGCCCGATGCCACGATGGCGGGCGCCACGTTGCGGTACGTCACGCTGCAACCGCCGGACTTCCGCATCGACCCCGAGGCGTTGCGCGCCGCATTCACGAAACGAACGAGGGCCATCGTCGTCAACACGCCTCACAACCCGACGGGTCGGGTCTTCGATCGAACGGAACTGGAGCTGATCGCTGAGCTGTGCCACGAGCACGACGCCATCGCCATCGCCGACGAGGTGTACGAACACATGGTCTTCGACGGCGAGCACCTCTCGCTCGCCGAGATCGACGGAATGTGGGATCGCACGGTGACGCTCTCGTCACTCGGCAAGTCGTTCTCGCTGACCGGATGGAAGGTGGGGTGGGCGGTGGCACCGGGGCCGCTGTCCGCCGGGGTGCGGGCCGCCCATCAGTTCCTCACATTCGCGACGGCGTCACCTCTCCAGCACGGCGCAGTTGCGGCGCTCGATGCCCCCGCCGAGTACTACGAGGAGTTGACGGCGGCGTACCGGCAGCGTCGCGATGTGCTGGCGAGTGGGCTGAACTCGGTGGGATTCGAGGTGTACGTCCCGCAGGGCACCTACTTCATGCTCGCCGATCACACGAGCTTCGGGCATCAGGACGATGTCGCGTTCGTGAAGGCGCTGATCGCCACGGCAGGGGTCGCCGCCATTCCGCCGTCCGCCTTCTACGACGATCCGAAGCGTGGTGCCGATCTCGTGCGCTTTGCGTTCTGCAAGGACGTGGCGACGTTGCAGCGAGCCGTCGATCGGATGCGAGTCGGTCTCGACCGGTTCGGCTGACCGCGCTCTCGGTCGACTCGCCCCGGCCCGGACACGACGAAGGGCGGTCGGTAGGGGGGTGGACCGACCGCCCGTTCGTCATCGTGCCCCGTCCGCTGCGGACGAGACAATCCTGTCGTATGGGTGCGGCGCCACTTCGGGCCACACGCGCGGCACGAAGTGCCGGGCTCGAGTGAAATCGTAGCACGCGCTCAAAAACAGCCGTGTGCGCGTCGGAGGCGAAGGCGGTCGGGGTGCCGGGAAGTGGTGGTGCGGCCCGATCGGGCCCGAGGTTCAGCCGTTTGCGGCGTTGTCGAACGGTTCGTCCTGGTCTTCGTCCCCGGCGGCTTCGCCGGTGCGGTCCGCCAGCGAGCCCTCCACCTTTGCGCCGTAGAACATGCGGCGAATGCGAGCCTCCACCTCGTGGCGCTCGCTCTCGTCGTAGTCGTGGGTGTAGTTCCCGATCCGCGAGAGACGATCGCTGAGCACGTCGTTGTAGTCCTTCGACTCGGCGTCCTCAGCAGTCCGCTCGCGGTTCTTCTTCTTTCGAAACCACATGCCTCTTCCTATCGGCATCTCGATGCGGCCACTGAACCGTTGTCGGCCGGAACGTGATGGTAGCCACCGATCCGGCGGACGACGGGGTCCTCGTCACGCAACGATGATGGCGATGCCGGCGAGCGCGAGGACGAGCCCGAGCGCACGCCGGGTGGTGAGGCTCTCGCCGAGGAAGAGCACGGCGAGTCCGACGGTGAACGCCGGGAACAGCGCGGCGAGCACGGCGGCGATGGCGAGGCCCCCCTCGCCTGTCGCGGCGAGGAAGGTGACATTGCCCAGGACGGCGATCGCCCCACCCACGAGCGCCGGGATCATCGCCGGCCGAGGGAGCGCGAGGTCCAGCTGTCGGACGAGGCTCGGGGCGAGGATTGCCACGGCTCCGCCGAGCTTCGTGGCAACGAGGGGAACCCCGAACGATCCCTCGACCTGACCCAGACCGATGAGGAGCAGGGCGAAGCCGAGGCCTGCGGATACCCCGTAGAGCACCGAGGCTCGCACGGGTCCCCGCTCGTCGCGCCCTCCTCCGGCGAGCACCCAGATGGCGACGATGGCCACGAACAATCCTCCGATCTGGCGACCGGCCACGGCTTCGCCGGTCGCCAGTCCGACGGCTGCCGGGAAGACCGCGGTCGCCACCGCTGCGATGGGCGAAGTGAGGCTGATCCAGCCCCGTTGAAAGCCGCGGTACAGGACCATCACGGCGATACCCCCTCCGGCCCCGCCCACGAACCCCCATGCCGCGTCGACGAGGCTCGTGTCCCCCCACAGCAACGGAAGCGCTGCGAGTGCGGCAGCCAGACCGGCGAGCTGGGAGACCGCCGCCACCGACCGCGCCGTGGCGTGGCGCGCCGCCACACCACCGAGGAAGTCCGTCGTGCCCCAGCTGGCGGCGGCGGCGAGAGCTAGCAGCGCAGACATCGGGGCAGGCTAACGAGCGCTGCCGCACCCAGGTGAGTAGCCTCGCAGCCTGACAACGAGGAGTGAGACAGGTGCCGACTCCCCACATCTCTGCAGGCGACGACGGATTCGCCGAGGCGATCCTGCTACCCGGTGACCCGTTGCGGGCGAAGTACATCGCCGAGAACTTCCTCGACGATCCGGTCGAGGTGAACGCTGTGCGCAACATGCTCGGCTTCACCGGGAGCTATCAGGGAATGCCGGTGTCGGTCATGGGGACCGGCATGGGGGTGCCCTCGATCTCGATCTACGTCACCGAGCTGATGCGTTTCTACGGCGTGAAGCGGCTGGTCCGGGTGGGTTCGGCCGGAGGCATCGCCGATCACGTCAAGATGCGTGACGTCGTCCTCGCCGTCGGTGGCTGCACCGACTCCTCCGCCAACCGGGCCCGGTACGGCGGATGGGACTTTGCCGCAACCGCCGACTTCGGCTTGCTCCGGGCGGCCTACGACGCGGCCGTCGCCGCAGGCAAGGACGTCCACGTCGGCAACGTGCACACCTCAGACTCGTTCTACAACCCCGTCGACGACGCCCTCGAGACCTGGGACAAAATGGGTGTACTCGCCGTCGAGATGGAGACGGCCGCGCTCTACGCCATCGCCGCCGAGGAGGGATGTCGGGCGATGTCGATCCTCACGGTCTCCGATCACCTCAAGACCCACGAGGCGACGTCCGCGGAGGAACGCCAGTCGACGTTCGCCGACATGGTCCGCATCGCCCTCGACGGACTGGTTCGCGACGCCGCGTGAGCGTCAGGCGGTGAAGCGCTCGCCCGACTCGGCGGTGGCGACCAGGAGCTCGGAGGGTGCGAACCGATCGCCGTGGGCGGATTCGAGCTCCCGGAGTCTCGACACGATCTCGGCCGCCCCCACCTGGTCGATCCAGTGGAAGGGACCGCCGCGGAAAGGCGGGAACCCGAGCCCGAACACGGCTCCGATGTCGCCGTCGCGAGCCGAGCGCAAGACGCCGTCCTGGAGGATGCGGACCGCCTCGTTGACGAATGCCAGCGACAGCCGCTCCTGGATCTCCTCCACCGGAACGTCCCGGCGCGGACCGAGCCCGGCATCGGCATAGACCGACTCGTCGGCACCTTTGCGGACGCCGTCCTCGTATCGGTAGTAACCCTTGCCGTTCTTCCGCCCCTTGCGGCCGCTGTCGGCGAGAGCCGTGATCATCTCGGGCGGTCGGAGCCGTTCCCCGAAGGCGTCGATCATGATCTTCGTGATCTTCGCCTGGACGTCCAGGCCGACCTCGTCTGCGAGCTGGAACGGGCCGACCGGGAATCCCCACTTCTCCATGGCGGCGTCGACGTCCTCGATCCGCGCCCCTTCGGTGAGGAGATGGATGGCTTCGACGCTGTATGGGCCGAGCACACGCGTCGTGTAGAAGCCGGGACCGTCGTTCACCACGATCACCGTCTTGCCCTGTTGCTTCCCGAAGGCGACGCAGGTGGAGGTCACCCAATCGGCCGTCTGCGGCGTGGTCACGATTTCGAGCAGTGGCATCTTCTCGACCGGCGAGAAGTAGTGCATGCCGATGACGTGCTGAGGGCGGGCCGCGTGCGCCGCGATGTCGGCGATGGGAAGCGATGACGTGTTGGAGGCGAAGATCGTGTCGTCGCGCCCGACACCCTCGATGGCTGCGACCATCTCGCGCTTGAGGTCCAGGTCCTCGAAGACCGCCTCCACGACGAGGTCCATGTCACCGAAACCGCTCCAGTCGGTCGTACCGGTCACCAGATGCATCGCCTCGGCGGCCTCGGTGCGACGCATGCGGCGGCGCTTGGCACGTCCGGCGAGGTGCTTCTGAACGTGGGCGAGCCCGCGACGCACGCCGGCGTCGTCGATCTCCTTGATGCGGGTGCGCACGCCGGCCGGGTAGGTGTTGACTGCGGCGATACCGCCACCCATGAGCCCGCCGCCGAGCACACCGACCTTGGTCACGGGGGCCGGCACGACATCGGTGTCGACGCCCGTGTCCCGCTTGGCTGCCTGCTGGTTCTGGAACACGCCCATGAGCGCAGCGGCCTCGGGCGATCCGACGAGCTCTGCGAACGCCTCGATCTCCGCGGCGTATCCGGCCTCCATGCCGTCCTCGGCCCCGATCCTGACGACACGAAGCAGTGCCTTGGCTGCCGGGTAGTTCCCTTTCGTCTCGGCCAGCATCTGCTCCTCGGCCTTGCCGAAGAGGATCTTCCGGCCGAGCGGATTGTCCTCGAGGGCGAGGGCTTGGAGGTGCTTTGGATCGAGCCAGCTCTTGAGCGACCGCTTCTCGCCGGACCCTGTGGCGCCGGCATCGATCGCCGCGAGGGCCCGCTGTCTGGCAACGTCGAGAAGGAGCTCACGGGGCACGACCTCGTCGATGATCCCGAGCTTGTGCGCCGAACGTGCCCGGACGATGCGCCCGGTGAGCATGAGGTCCAGCGCCGCGGCCAGACCGACGAGCCGGGGGAGACGCTGCGTGCCGCCGGCACCCGGGATCACACCGAGTTTGATCTCGGGCTGGCCAACCGAGGCATCCTCGGTTGCGATGCGGACGGCGGCCGTCATGGCGAGCTCGAGCCCGCCGCCCAGGGCGGGACCGTGGATGGCGGCGACGACCGGCTTGCCACGGCGGACGTGGAGATCCTCCAGCCGCTGGAACACCTCGTGTCCAACCCGGGCGATCTGCGAGATGTCGTCGTCGGGCCCGAAGGACTCGAGCCAGTTCACGTCGGCGCCCACGATGAAGCCGGAGGGCTTGCCGGAGGTGATGACGACGGCCTTGATGGCATCGTCGGTCTCGAGGCGGTCGATGATCTCTCGCATCTCGTCGAAGAGAGCAGACGACAGCGCGTTGACCGACGCCCCTGCGACGTCGATGGTGACGACGGCGACGCCATCTGCGTCGACGTCGAGCGCGAAGTTCTCGAGGCGGTGTCCGGTGGTGGTCATGGTGCTCCTCTCAGCGCTCGAGGACGAGGGCGGCGCCGAGACCCCCGGCCGCGCACTGCGTGATGAGCGCCGTTCCGGCATCGCGACGTTTCAGTTCGTTGGCCATGGTGAGCGCCTGCCGGGCCCCCGTGGCGGCGAACGGGTGGCCGAGCGAGATCGACCCTCCGTAGAGGTTGAGCTTGTCGTCGGGGATGGCGCCGATGGCCTGCTCGCGTCCCAGGTGCTGCTGCGCCCATTCGTCCGAGGCGAAGGCCTTCAGGTTCGAGAGCATCTGGCTGGCGAAGGCCTCGTGCATGTCGACGACGTCGATGTCGTCGAGCGTCAGCCCGGCTCGGTCCAGCGCCTTCGGGCTGGCGAAGGCGGGACCCATCAGCATCTGCCACGAAGGGTCGAGCCCGGCGAACGCCCATGTCTTGATCCAGGCCAGGGGCTCGAACCCGAGGCGTTCCGCAGTGGACGCCTCCATCAGCAGGACGGAGGCGGCGCCGTCGGTGAGCGGAGATGCGTTGCCCGCCGTCACCGTTCCGTACTTGCGGTCGAAGACGGGTCGAAGCTTCGTCAATGCCTCGATGGTCGTGTCGGGACGTGGAATCCCATCGCGAGTGGCGGTCTCGCCATAGTCCGGCCCCACATGGAGGTGCATGACCTCGTCGTCGAAGATGCCCTTCTCCCACGCGTCCACCGCTTTCTGGTGCGACTCGAACGCATAGACGTCCTGAGAACGACGGTCGATGTCGTTCTCCCTGGCCATCTTCTCGGCGGCCTGCCCCATGGTGAGCCCGCTCGACAGATCGGCGAGCGCCGGCGGTCGGGGGGCGAGGTCCTTGGGACGAATCGTGGCGAACGCCCGGAGCTTCGACGGCATGTCCTTGGCGGCGTTGGCCCGCATGAGTGCCTCTGTCGCCTTGTCGCTGTACAGCACCGGCGGCTTGGAGAGGCTGTCGGCGCCGCCGGCGACCACGACGTCGGCATCACCGGTGAGGATCGACTGTGCGCCCGACACGATCGCCTGTGTACCCGTGGCGCACTGCTTCGACACCGAGTACGCATCGACGGCTGCCGGGAAGCCACACCTGAGAGCGACCTCCCGGGCGATGTTGGGCCCGGCGAGATCGCTCACCACCGCACCGAACACGATCTGGTCGACGTCGCCATGATCCAAGCCGGACCTGGCCACGAGCTCGTTGACGACCGCCGAGGCGAGGTCGAGAGTGCTGAGGTCGCGGAACGCCGTGCCCGACTTGAAGAATGGTGTCCGGAGTCCACCGACGATGGCGACGCGGCGGCCGTTGACGATCCCGGGATTGCTGGACATGCGGCTCCTCACAAACTTTGAGCGATCACTCCAATTCTGCCACACGGGACGGCGCAGCGGGCCGGTGTTCGCGCATCAGGGGCGGGTCGCCTGACCCGCCCCTGATCTCGGTGATCTATGTGTGTACGGCCTCGCGCTACGCAGCTGCCTCGACGACGGCCACGCCGTACTCGTCGATGAGCGCCTGTCGCTCGGTCTCGTACTCGGCAGTCGCCTCAGCGATTGCGTCGGCGAGTTCATCCATGATGCGCTGCTTCTCGGCCTCGTACTCCTCCGTTGCCTCGGCGACGGCCTCGTCGAACTCAGCATCGACGGCATCTGCGTCGAGCTCGGCCAACTCGTCGGCGAAGTCCTCCTCGAGCCCGGCGAACTCGTCGTCGAGCCCGGCGAACTCGTCGGCGAAGTCCTCGTCGATCCCGGCAAGAGCCTCGGCGTGGTCCTCGTCGATGCCGGCGAACTCGTCGTCGAGCCCGGCGAACTCGTCGGCGAAGTCCTCGTCGATCCCCGCCAGCGCTGCGGCCAGCTCACGCTCGAGCGCTGCGATCTCCTGCTCGATCTCACGTCTGTCGGAGGGGTCGGCCTGGTTCCACTCTTGCTGGAGACCCCGCCGCTCCGCTTCGTAGCCGGCCGTCACGTCGGCGACGGCTGCCTCATACTCGGCTTCGACATCGGCGCGCTCCGACTCGAGGCCGGCGAGCGCCTCTTCGTAGTCGGTCGTCGCACCGGCGATGGCGTCGGCGTACTCGGCTTCGAGGGCTTCACGCTCGCTCGCGAGCTCGGCGAGCGCCTCTTCGTAGTCGGCCTCGGCGTCGATCATCTCGTCGGGCAGCTCGGTGAGGGCCTCCGCACGCTCGGCCTCGATGTCGGCCAGCTCCGCCAGGAAGTCCGCCTCGAGTCCTGCGAGCTCCTCGGCATGGTCGGCCTCGATGTCGGCCAGCGTCTCGGCGAACTCTGCGTCGAGTTCGGCCAACGCCTCATCGAGTTCCATGGTGAGCTCGTCGCTGTCCGTGAGTTCCTCGACCAAGGCAATCGTCGTCTCGGCCGGTGCGTCGTCGATGACGGCTGCCGTGACGGCGACGCCTCCACCCACGGCGGCAATCGCAGCGGCCCCCAGCAGGGTCTTTGCCAGCACACCTGAGAACAGGCCGCCGAACGTTGCAATTCTGCGTTTCATCATTCCTCGAATCGATAGTGGGACGAGTGAGTTCCTGGCACGCTCGCCTGAGAACTCCGGTGTTTCGTGGACAGCTGCGACCGCCAGCGCAATGTGCCGATCTGCCAACTCGCCTTCCACTGGCTCGATGAACTTGTCCCGCAAGACCTCGTACGCTGGTCCGTCCAGGGCGCGAGCGCCCGTGTCGCTTGTGCCTGTGACATGCGGGTTCGTGACTCTCGTGACCATCTCGTGGCTGCTACCCATGGCTCTGTCACCGTCCGGCCTGTTCATCGCGTTACACCCGTCGGGGCCACCTGCGCGCGAAGGCGGGTCATGGCTCGGTGATGTGCCACACGGACCGCGCCGGGACGCTTGCCGAGTGTCGCAGCGATGTCCGTGAGGCTCAGGCCCCCGAAGACGCGCAAGGCGACGATGGTCTGTTGGTCCTCTGTCAGGTGCTCCGCCAGCCACGCCCGCAGCTCGTCCGCATCGAGACGCGCAATCGCCTCCGTCTCCACGTCGATCGTGGCCGTCGCGTCTGGCAGGTCCTCGGGCGGTGTCGGGATGGAGCGATCACGACCCGCCTTGCGAAACGCGTCGATCAGGCGGTGGTGGGCGATGACGAAGACCCAGGAGCGGAATCCTGCTGCAGTTCCTTCGAAGTCGCTGATCCGACGGGCGATGTGAACGAAGGTGTCGCCGAGACAATCGTCGGCGAACGGAGCGCCTCGTGCCCTCAGGTAGCCCCGGACGTCGGCGGCGAGCCAACCGTACAGGCGGGACCATGCCCATTCGGCGCCCTCCTGGGCGGCGATGAGGACCGATTCGAATTCGACGTCATCCATGACCACCGGACGAGCATCGGCCTGAGAACCCTTCGAGCTTGAGCCCATATCGCTCTCGCCGGTTGATTCCGGGTGGGGCTTGGTCGATGTCGGGCGCGGGGCGACGCTCACGACGGGGTTACCGATCACAGAACCCTGCGCGTTACAACTGCCCGCTCTGGAGCCGATCCAGATGTGAGCTCCCGTGAGGAGCCACGGGCAGTCCGAGGATGAACCGGCTCTGTCGGCCGTCGTGTTCGTATCCGAGATTGCCGCCCATGAGCGAGGCGAGCCGTCGCGAGACGGAGAGGCCGATGCCCACAGACGCGGGATGACGAGGGCTCGTATCCACCCTGGTGAAGTCCTCGAAGAGATGGCGGCGTTGCTCGACGGGGATCGGCGCGCCGTCGTCACACACTGCGATGTAGGCGCGGCGCAGATCGCGGAAGACCGAGATGGTGATGATGGGGCCCCCGTATCGCTCGGCGTTCGTGAGCAGGTTGCGGAGGATCTGTCTGACTCGGCGAGGGTCGCCCTGGCACACGGCGTGGCCCGGCTCGGGCAACGTGGCCACGTCGATCCTGGCCGACTCTGCGACATGGATCGCTTCCGCTCCCAGATCGACTGCGGTCACGGCGAGCTCCAGCCGGTGTGCCCCTGCCTGAGCGTCGGTCAGGAGATCCTCGATGATCTGCTCCATGTCTGCACTCTGCTCCGAGATGAGAGCGAGGAGGCGGGTCCGATCCGGCTGATGGATGTCGGGTGCGTCGATCAGCTCGTCGACGATCCCCGAGATGAAGGTGAGTGGTGTGCGCAGCTCATGGCTGACGCTCGCCAGCAGTCGGTCTCGCGTGGCACCGATCGCAGCTGCCGCTCCCGCATTGGCATGGGCCACCACCAGACCTCCGAGGTGGGTGGCGAGGGCACTGAACCCCATGTGACGCCAATGTTCGACCTGGTCGTGCGACCCGTGGAGTCGGACGACGCCGATCTTGGACGCTCCGAAGTGGAGTGGCTCCTCGATCCAGCCGTCCGTGTCGGTCGCATCGCCGCACGCGGCGATCAGTGGGCGGTCCTGCCAGATCTCGAGGTGGCAGCGGGCAGCTCCTGTCTCGGCGACGACGAGGTCGGCCATGGCTGCAAGCGTCGTCTCGAGCGTTCCCGGTCGGGGTTCGAGTGCGCTGAGGTGACGCATGAGCTTCTCGACGGACACCGAAGGAACCGATCCGGGCACCGCCGTGATCAGCGGCGATGCATATTCGCTCTGACTCGTGATGTCGACCACGCGATCCCCTCAGCAACACGCCCGGAGCCATGTGGCGCACCCACCCCGAGCGCTCCGGTGCCAACTGGAGTATCGGTCGGAAGGGTTGGAGGATTGAGGTTGACGTGCCGACGGGCTTCGGAGGACAGACGACGCCGGACCGAGCCGCCGGAGACCTCAGCTCTCGGCGATCGTGACGCTTTCGATCACGCAGTCCTCGAGGGGCTTGTCACCGCGATCGCGGGCGGCCGTGGCGATGGCGTCGACCGCATCGAGACCGTCGCTGACCTGACCGAAAATGGTGTAGCTGTGAGGGAGTCCGTAGTCGCGGTGCATGATGAAGAATTGCGATCCGTTCGTGTTGGGCCCGGCGTTGGCCATGGCCACCGTCCCCCGGCTGTAGCGGCCTTCGCCCTCCAGCTCGTCGCGGAAGCGATACCCGGGGCCGCCGCGGCCGGTCCCGGTGGGATCGCCACCCTGGATCATGAAGCCTTCGATGACCCGGTGGAAGATGACCCCGTCGTAGAAACCATCGCGGGCGAGCGATACGAAGTTGTTCACCGTGAGCGGTGAGCGGGTGGCGTCGAGGTCGATGGTGATCTCGCCGTGGTTGGTGTCGAGCTTCGCCGTATAGGTCTTGTCCAGGTCGATCGTCATGTCGAACGGCTGGTCGTACTGCTTGCCTCTGCCGAACATGGGGTGCCTTTCGGAGTCGGGTGTCGTGGTGAGCTAGAAGCGCCTGCGTCTGCCGGACTTGAAAGGCCGCAGCTCGTCTGGCGGTTCGAAGCCGGCGAGGTCCTCGAGGCGGGCGTCGTTGGAGAACATCTTGACGATGGGCTCGTTGAGATCGGCCCGGCGCTGGATGGCGATGACCTCGTTGACCTGGTCCCACTCGACGAGTGTGACGACGAGACCGGATTCGCCGGCGCGTGCTGTGCGCCCCGAGCGATGGAGGTACGTCTTCGGATCGTCCGGCGGGTCGTAGTGCACGACGATGTCGACGTCGTCGATGTGCAGGCCGCGAGCCGCCACGTTGGTGGCGACGAGAACGGGGGTCGTGCCGTCGGCGAACGCCGCCAGGGCCTTCTCGCGCTTCGACTGGTGCATGTCGCCATGGATGGCTCGCGCCTCGATTCCCTCGGCGCGCAGGTCTCTGGCGACCCGGTCACAGCCATGCTTCGTCCGCACGAACATCAATGTGCGGCCTGCGCTCCTCGTGATCGACGCCGCCACCTTGATCTTGTCCATGTTGTGCACCTTGAGGAACCGATGCTCCATCGTCTCCACCGTCTTGGTGTCGGTGATGACCGTGTGCTGCTTCGGGTCCTTCATGTACTGGCGGACCAGGGAGCCGACCTGTCCCTCGAGGGTCGCAGAAAACAGCATCGTCTGATGTGCCTCGGGCACGTCCCGCATGATCCTGCGGACCTGTGGGAGGAAGCCCATGTCGGCCATCTGGTCTGCTTCGTCGATGGCGACGATCGAGACATCGTCGAGCTTGAGCTGGCGACGCTCCATGAGGTCGATCAGACGTCCCGGTGTCGCGACGACCACCTCGACCCCCCTTCGCAGCGCCTCGATCTGTCGGTTCATCGAGGTGCCGCCGTAGATCGCGATCATCTTCATGTGCCTGGTCTTCAGCAGCGACTCCAGCACCTCGGCGACCTGGTTGCAGAGCTCCCTGGTGGGAACGAGGACGAGCGCGGTCGGGCGCTTGGGGTGGGCCTTGGCGATCGACTGCACGATCGGGAGGCCGAACGCGAGCGTCTTGCCCGAGCCGGTCTCGGCCTCTCCGCACACGTCATGACCGGCGAGGGCGTCGGGGATGGCCATCGCCTGGATGGGGGAGGGGCTGGAGATGCCGGCCGCGTCGAGGACATCGGTGAGGTCGGAGTCGATGCCGAGTTCGGCGAAGCTGGGATTGTCGGTTTCGGTCGTCGTCAAGCTGATCTCAGTGGTGGCGAAGTGCGTGCCGGACCGCTGCAGTCGGTGCCCGGGGAACGAACGATAGCTCGTCTCGGGCAGGTACCAGCTGTCACGAGGTCTCGCTAGCCTCACGTCGATGCTGCTCGCATTCCAGGCCGAGGGTGTCGGCGACACTATCGAAGAGAGTCTGATCTGGACCGGCGTGGCGCTCGCCGTCGTCCTGCTCCTTCGCTACCTGCTCATCCGCGGGGTGCTGTCGCGAGTCGACGACGTCGAGACCAAGTTCAAGTCTCGCAAGACGATCACCTACACGGTCGGCGTCCTCTTCTTCATCGTCTCGGCATGGATCTGGATCCCCTCGTTCGACTCCGTGGCGACCCTGATCGGTCTCGTCGCAGCCGGCACGACGATCGCCCTGGCCCCGGTCATCATCAACTTCGCGGGATGGATCTTCATCCTCCTCCGCAGACCGTTCAGGGTCGGCGACCGTATCGAGGTGGCGGGCGTTCAAGGTGACGTGATCGACACCCGGCTGCAGCGGTTCACCGTGCTCGAGGTCGGCAACTGGGTCGACGCCGATCAGTCGACCGGTCGCATCGTGCACATCCCCAACAGCAAGGTCTTCGCCGAGGCGGTGGCCAACTACTCGGCCGAGTTCGATTACGTGTGGCACGAGATCCCCGTCCTCATCCAGTTCGACTCGAACTGGCAGGAGGCCGAGGACATCATCCGCGACGTCCTGGGGGATCTGCAGAGCCCCGAGACCACGGAGACGATGCGGCAGCAGCTCAAGAGTGGTGAGTTCTACATCAGGTATCGAGAGCTCGCACCCAACGTCTACGTCGACCGTGCCGATTCCGGCGTGCTGCTGACGGCACGGATCATCGCGCCGGCCCGGGGCCGTCGAATCGTCGAAGACAGGTTCTGGCGAGCCGTGCTCACGAGGTTCGCGGAGACACCGAACGTCCGGCTCGCGTACAACACCCTGCGCACGATTCCGACGACTCGACCAGGTGGTCCCGGGTCAGACGGCCTCGCCTGACCGCCGTAGCTTCAGCTGCTCCATCTCTGCGTTCAACTCGGCGCCGAGCAGCACCACGAATCCCGAGATGAAGAACCAGAGCAACAGGACGACGACGCCGGCGAGCGCGCCGTATGTGGCGTTGAACGACCCGAAGTTGCGCACGTACAGGGTGAACCCGAGCGTCGTGAACACGAGGAGGACGGTGGCTGCGATGGCTCCGGGCGACGCGAGCGGGCCGGAGCGGATCGTTCGGTTGGGTGCGATCTTGTAGATGACGCCCAGCCCCACGACGAGCGCGATCAGGGTGCCGATGGCGAGCAGCGTCTCCTGCCAGACCTGGCCGGCGGCGACCGAGACGAGCCCGATGAACCAGCCGATGACCCCGATGAACACGGTGGCACCGACGGTCATGACGAACGCCATGCCGCGCAGCCGGACAAAGCTCCTCGTCTCGGGGACTCCGTACGCCAGGTTGATGCCCTGGATGAGGGTCTTCATGCCGGCCGAGGCCGACCACAGGGCGAGACCGAGCGAGAGGGCGACGGTGAGGCCGAGCCCTGCCTCGTTGGCGGAGACGATCTCCTCGAGCTGGTCGGTGATGAGGGAGGCCGCAGCCCTCGGCAGGTTGTCGACGATGCTGGCGATCTGCGCCTCGAGTTCGATGGGATCGGTGATGATCCCGTAGATCGCAACCGTTGCGATCAGGCTGGGCACGAGCGTCAGCATGGAGTAGTAGGCCAGGCTGCCGGCCACGATCCCCGTGTGGTGCTCGCGGAATCGGATCGCCAACTCGGAGGCCAGGAATCGCAGGCGCGCCACGCCGCGCCTCGGCGCCGGCTCGGGCGGCAGCTCGTGCCCCGCCTTCCAGTCGACGGGTTCCTGCGCTTCATCCACTCCGGGTCGACGCACCAGCGCGGCCAGAGCGACACCGACGGCGAGCCCGGCGAGCACGCGGTCGGTGAGGCGGCTCATGAAGCGAGGTCGGCTTCGAGACCCGCGAGGGCCGAGGCGGGAGCGAGGATCGACGGCAGCAAGCCCATGGCGGTGGGAATGATCTGGTCGATGTAGAACGAACCGGTCTGGAGCTTGGTCGTGTTGAAGGTCACATCGTTGGCGACGTCGCCTCGAGCCGCTCGCATCATTCTGGCGTGATAGTGACCGCCTGCGACGATGCCAAACATGCGCAGGTAGGGAGTGGCCGCGGCCAGAGCATCAGACGGATCGCCGGCAGCGATGAGATGCTCCGTCGCTTCGGTCAAGCCCTCGATGGCGACGATCATCGGCGCTGCCTGATCCTCGGGCAGCCGCTCCGCCTCGGCGCGCATCTCCTTGATGAACCGGCGCACGGTGGCTCCGCCGGCCATGGGCAGCTTGCGCAGCACCAGGTCGATCGCCTGGATCCCGTTCGTCCCCTCGTAGATGGGTGCGATCCGTGCGTCGCGCCAGAACTGAGCGATGCCCGTCTCCTCGACGTAGCCCATCCCGCCGTGGATCTGTACCGCCAGTGAGGTCAGCTCGACACCGAGGTCGGTTCCCCAGGCCTTCGAGATGGGCGTCAGCAGCGCGGCGAGGTTGGCTGCCTCATCACGCTCGGTCTCGGTGGCTGCGGCGGTGCTGCGGTCGATCGCAGCCGCGTTGTCGTACATCAGCGCTCGCATCGCCTCGACCTGCGCCTTCATCGTCATCAGCATCCGGCGCACGTCCGGGTGCTGGATGATCGGCGAGGTCTCCGTCTTGCGTGCTCCGACCGCTCTGCCCTGACGGCGATCGGACGCCCACTGCAGGGAGCGCTGATACGCGTGATCGGCGAGCGCCAGACCTTCGACTCCCACGTTGAGTCGGGCGTCGTTCATCATCGTGAACATCGCCCGCATCCCGTCGTTCTCTTCGCCCACCATGAATCCGATGGCCTCGTCGAGGGACATCACGCAGGTCGGGCTGCCGTTGATCCCCGTCTTGTGCTCGATCGACTCACAGAGGATGGCGTTGCGACGCCCGAGCGAGCCATCTCGTTCCACCAGGAACTTCGGCACCACGAAGAGGCTGATGCCCTTGGTGCCCGGGGGAGCGCCGGGTGTCCTCGCCAGCACCAGGTGGATGATGTTCTCCGCGATGTCGTGCTCGCCCCAGCTGATGAAGATCTTGGTGCCGGTGAGCGCCCAGGAGCCGTCCTCCCTCGGTTCGGCCTTGGCCCGCAGCGCGCCGACGTCGGATCCGGCCTCCGACTCGGTGAGGTGCATGGTGCCCGTCCACTCCCCGGTCACGAGCTTCTCGAGATACGTCGTCTTGATCTCGTCGGATGCGTGGGCGTGGAGTGCCTCGATGGCCGATGCGGTCAGCATCGGGCAGAGCGACAGCGCCATGTTCGAGGCCGTGAACATCTCCTGGATGGCGAGCCCGATCGCCTTGGGGAACCCGTGGCCCCCGTGTGCCATGGGCGCCGCAACGGCACCCCACCCGGCTGCGACGAACTGTTCATACGCCTCGCCGAAGCCCTTCGGTGTCGACACCGATCCGTCCTCGTGGCGAGTGCACCCCTCGATGTCGCCCGTCCGGTTCGTCGGCAACACGACCTCCGTGAAGAACCGGGCTGCCTCGTCGAGCGCACCGTGGGCGACGTCGACGTCGACGTGGGAGAACGCCTCCAGTTGGACCAGCCCGGGGAGATCGGCGATGTGCTCGAGCACGAAACGCATGTCCTGCAGCGGCGGGCGATAGTCACTCATGGTGAGAAGACTAGGGCGACCGTCACGTGATCCCGTAGCGCAGCGCAGCATGAATATCGTTGTCGAGAAGGGTGTCGGTCGATCGTCGTGGAGATGACAGCATCCGACCGCCGACGCAAGGGAGAACCCGTGAAATACGCGCTGCTGATCTACTCCAACCCGGCACGAAAAGCCACCGACGAGGACCGGGCCGCCGAGCTCGATGCCTACTCCAAGTTCACGAGCGCCATCACGGAGCGCGGCATCAATCTCGGTGGTGAGGCGCTCCACGGCGCCGACTCCGCGACCACGGTGCGGGTGAGGAACGGTGATGTCGTCACCACCGATGGCCCGTTTGCGGAGACCAAGGAGGTCCTCGCCGGGTTCTATCTGATCGAGGTCCCGGATCTGGACGTTGCGCTCGAGGTCGCCGCCGATCTGCCCGGGTCGTGGACGGGATCGGTCGAGATCCGACCCGTCTGGGACTGGGAGGCCGGCGACCCGGTGTGACGACGCCGGCGCGAGCGCTCGAGCATGTCTTCCGTGAAGAGTACGGACGGGTCGTTGCGACCCTCATCCGCTACACCGGCGACTTCGATCTGGCCGAGGACTGTGTCCAGGAGGCCATGGCCACAGCCGTCACCAAATGGGAGGCGAACGGTGTTCCCCGCAACCCGGGGGCGTGGCTCACGACGGCCGCCAGACGCAAGGCGATCGACCGGCTGCGTCGCAGCGCGAACTACGCCAAGAAGCAGAAAGAGCTCGAGTACCTCACCAGCCTCGACATGGCGCATGAGGAGGACCCCGACGTGGACTCGTCGCTCTCCGACGACCGGCTGAAGCTCGTCTTCACGTGTTGTCACCCTGCCCTCGCCGCGGACGCCAGGGTCGCGCTGACCTTGAAGACCCTCGGCGGGCTGACGACTCGTGAGATCGCCAGGGCGTTCCTCGTGGGCGAGCCGACGATGGCGCAACGGCTCGTGCGTGCCAAGAAGAAGATCCGAACCGCCGGCATCCCATACCGCGTGCCAGACGATGCCGAATTGCCGGAGCGGCTCGAGGGGGTCCTCGCCGTCATCTACCTCGTCTTCAACGAAGGCTACGCGGCGACGTCGGGTGACGATCGCATCAGATCCGAGCTGACGGCAGAGGCGATCCGGCTGGGCAGTGTCCTGGCCGAGCTGATGCCGGATGAGGCGGAGGTGCTCGGCCTGCTCGCGCTGATGATGCTCCACGATGCCAGGCGTGTCTCGCGAACCCGGGACGGCGAGCTGGTGCTGCTCGAGGATCAGGATCGATCGCTGTGGGACATGGACCAGATCGCGACCGGGACGGCCATGCTGGATCGGGCGCTCGCCCGCCGGACCACGGGGCCGTATCAGATCCAGGCCGCGATCGCTGCCCTTCATGCCGGAGCAGCCACGTTCGAGGCCACCGACTGGCGCCAGATCGTGCTCCTCTACGACCGACTCCACGACCTCCAGCCGACTGTCGTCGTGCGCCTCAACCGTGCCGCCGCCGTCGCCATGGCCGACGGTCCGCAGGTGGGTCTGGCGGCGATGGAGGACCTGGCCGCCGAGCTCGACGGTTACGGGATCTTTCACGCGTCGCGGGCCGACCTGCTGCGACGGCTCGGGCGCAGCGACGAGGCCGTTGCCGCCTACGAACGGGCCATCGATCTGACGGAGAGCGCCGTGGAGCTGAGGTACTACCGGCGTCGTGTTGCAGAGCTCTCGGTGCCGTGACTCAGTCCCTCGGTGGCCCTGGGAAGAACGTGTTGGTGCGGGCTACGTAGTCGGCGTATTGCGGTCTCGTCCTCTCGAGACCGCGCTCGAGCAGGGTGACGCCGGAGAAGCGCATCAGCAGCCAGGTCATGATCGCCGGTCCGATGATCGACCACCACGCCCCGGCCGCCACGGCGATCAGGTAGTAGGCCCACCACATCACGGCATCGCCGAAGTAGTTCGGATGGCGCGTGTAGCGCCACAGTCCGCTGTCGAGGACCTCTCCCTCGTTCGACGGATCGGCCTTGAAGCGGGCGAGCTGGTAGTCACCGCCTGCTTCGAACACGAACCCCACCAACCAGACGACGACGGCGAGCAGATCGAGTGCGCCGATGTCGCCGCCACCCACCGCGGTGCCGAGCAGCGGCAAGGAAATGACCCAGGCCAGCAGACCCTGGAAGGCGAAGACGGTGACCAGGCTCTTCACCGGGAAGGTCGGGCCCTGCTTCTTGCGCATCGCCTGGTATCGCTTGTCTTCCGGTTCACCCGCCGCCCGCCAGAAGAGGTATGCCGCCAGGCGCAGACCCCACACCGTCACGAGAACGACGAGCAGGGTCACGCGCGAACCGCCGGCGACGTCGTCGACGGCGACGTACGTGAGGAGGGCCGCCACGAAGAGCAGCGACCAGAAGGGGTCGATGATGCTGGCGTTGCGCAGCGGAATGCTCGCTGCCCACACGGCGAGCACGATGAGCAGGATGACGCCGAGCCCGGCGGCCCAGACCCCGAAATCGAACATGCCGCTCCTCCTCTCCGTGACTAGTCACGGAATGATCGTGCGAATAGTGATTCAGGATGGCAGAACCGTCGTCGATAACGGAGAGAGAAGAGCGGGCGAAGGCCGGCGACGCAGACAACACACGTTCTGGGTGATCCAAACCAGTTCCGGCTTCATAGAGTTCTTCGCATCGAGGCTCGCCGTCAGGCGGGCTTCGTCGCGTGTGCATCCACTTCTTGCAAGCCCTTCACAGTTCTCGAACACCCGACTTCGAACCTGGGCGCATGCAGTACACGGAAGAGGAACGCATCTCGCACGTGATGCGGCGTCTCGGCTTCGGAGCAGAGCCGGATGGCGTGGCCGCGGCAAGCGACATCGACGACGCCATCTCCGCCGTCCTCGACACCTCTGCCGACAACCCGGCACCACCACCCGTGGAGCCCCCCGGCGACATGCGGGAGCCGGGTGACGGGTCGGGTGCGTTTCGCTGGTGGCTCGAGATGCTCGTGTCGGGGCCGCGCCGCATCGAGGAGCGGATGACCTGGTTCTGGCACGACCACTTCGCCACCGACGCCCGCAAGGTCCGCTTTCCCCATCTGCTGTTCGAGCAGCACCTCACGATTCGCAAGCACGCTTTGGGCAGCTTCGCAGAGTTGCTCCTCGCCGTCGCCACCGATCCGGCGATGCTCATCTACCTCGACGGACGAGAGAACAGCATCGAAGCTCCGAACGAGAACTTCGGGCGCGAGGTCCTCGAGCTCCACACCGTGGGCCGGGGCAACTTCACGGAGGCGGACGTCGTCGCCGCCTCGCGGTCGTTTTCGGGATGGGTCGTGGTGCCGCCGGACTCGCGCGCCCGTGACATCCTCGCCGTCGATCCCTGGGCGTCGGTGTTCGTTCCGTTCCGCCACGACGCGGGATCGAAGACACTCTTCGGCATCACCGGCAACCACGATGCCGCAGCAGCCGTCGACATCATCCTCGACCGACCTGCGACCGCCGAGCACATTGCGCAGAAGCTGTACCGGGCGCTCGTCGGTCTCGAGCCTGACGAGGCCACGCGACTGTCGCTCGCTGCAGTCTTCCGTCGCGATTACGCCGTGCGCGATCTTGTCGAAGCCGTCGTCGCAGATCCACTCTTCGTCTCGGCTGCAGCCATCCGCGTCAAGAAGCGCACCCCGCTGGAGCAGGCCGTCGGTGTTCTCCAGGGATTCGGCGTGGCCGAGCGGGGCGAGCGCGGGGGCAGGGCGCTGCTCGGGTTCCTCGAGGCTTCCGGCTACCTGCCCTTCCGTCCTCCGAATCCGGCTGGGTACCCGGAGGGAGCCCGCCTTCTCGGTCCGTACGCCCTCGTCCACACCTTCGATCTGGTTGCGGCGGTCCCGGACCGTGTCGCCGCACTGTCGCTGGAGCAGATGACCCAGCGGCTCGGGCTCTTCGATCTCTCGGCAGAGACGACCGACGTGCTCGGTGGTGTCGGTGACCCGGCCCAGCGTCTCGCCCTGCTCATCAACTCACCGGAGTACCACCTCGTATGAGCTACGACCCACCGATCATCGAGCCCGAGTCCGGCCAGACGCGTCTCAACCTCGACGAACCGTCGTTCGTCGGTCCTGCCGTCGATCAGACCGGTGAAACCGATGCGACGTGCCGGCGCATCGTCACGAGACGCAAGTTCCTCGCTGCGCTCGGCGGCTCCGCGGTGGTCGCAGTGGCCGGCGGCTACGGGATCAGCGTCTGGGGCAGAAACCCCACGGCACCAGATCCCGTCGGCCCGACGGGCACGCCCCTCGTCCCGGTGCCGACGACCGGATCCTTCGTAGCCGGGCCGAGGACACTGGTCGTGATCGAGATGGGTGGGGGCAACGACGGCCTCAACACGGTGGTCCCCCATGCCACCTCTCGCTATCACGACGTGCGGCGTGGGCTCGCCATCGACGAGCCGATCGATCTCGACGGTGAGGTGGGACTCCACCCGAACCTCGTCTATCTCGCCGACCGCTACGCCGCAGGAGATGTCGCCATCGTCGAAGGCATCGGATATCCCGATCCGGATCTGTCGCACTTCGCATCGATGGCCAATTGGTGGTCTGCCACTCAAGCGACCTACGGAACGACCGGGTGGCTGGGCCGCTACGTCGACGGAGTCGGGGGAGCGGAGGATCCGCTCGCTGCCATCAGCGTCGGGCCCGGGCCGACCCCCGCTCTGCTCGGCGAGTCCTCGTTCGTCGTCGCCATCCAGGACTTCTCGGGTCTCACACCGCGAGTGGCGCCGTGGATCGACGCCAACGACGAGCTGATGGGGCTGTGGCAGAGCTTCGCCCCCGCTCGCATCGATCCGACCACCATGGCGGGTCAGGTCCAGGCCGCCATCGTCGGGACGGTGGGTGCTGCAGACAGCGTCAACGACATGCTGGAGAACGCCGTGATCGACGACGTGGCCTCGACGAACCTGGGTCAGTCGATGTCCGTCGCCGCCGCGCTGGCCGGTTCGCCCACTCCGCCCCGGGTCATCTACGTCCACGGTTGGGGCGATTTCGACACCCACCAGGGCGAGGCGCAGCGCCATGGGGCGTTGATGCAGGAGCTCGACGATGCCCTCCGCTCCTTCTTCGGCACCGTCGAGGCGGCCGGTAGGGGCTCGGAGGTCGCGGTCATGACGACCTCCGAGTTCGGCCGCCGCGTCGCCTTCAACGGTTCAGGGACCGATCACGGCACGGCCAACAGCCACTTCGTCGTCGGTGCCGGGGTGGCGGGCGGGAGGTATGGCGAGCCGGCATCGCTCGCCAGGCTGGACGTGCGCGGCAACCTCGTCCACACCGTCGATTTCCGCAGCTATTACGCCTCGATCCTCGATGGCTGGCTCGAGGCCCCCCACGAAGGCGTGCTCGGGCAGACCTGGGAGACGATGCCGATCTTCGGGTGACGGGCGACGTGCGCCCGACCCGTGAGGTCGCCGTATCGATCGACGCGGACACGCCGGAGACTCTCCGCACAGGATCAAAGACTGGTGGCTAGGTTCGAATCATCATTCGGGCCACGAGTCGAACTCGTGCGGGAGGGAGATCGAAATGCAAGGACGAAGACTCCGTCTGTTTGCAGTCTTGGCTGTATTGGGCACCGTGTTGCTCACTCCGGCGACTGCCTCGGGCGATGATGCGATGCTGTCAGCCGATGTGTCGGCGCTGCGGCAGGCGCTGATGGAGGAGATGCACAGCCATGCGCCAGGCGGCAGCTTCGACCGGGCGCCTCTGAACAAGAACATGGAGCAGGTCGGACACCTCGACCTTGCTTCCACATCCATAAGCGACGTCTGGGCACACGGTGACTACGCGTACCTGGCGGGACTGGGCGGGACCCCGGTCCAGATCGTGGACATCTCGGATCCGGCCAATCCGGCTGTCGTTGCGACGGCGGCGAGCCCCGACCCGTTCTGTTCCAGTCAGGACGTCAAGGTCGAGACGGTCAACACTCGGTACTTCAAGGGCGATCTGATGGCGGTTGCCGGCGAACGCTGTTTCTCCGGCCTGCAGTTGTGGGACGTGAGCGACCCGACCCAGCCCGAGCTTCTGAGCGCGATCAATGCGCTCGATGATCCCGGTCAGCCGGAGTTCATCCACAACGTCTACATCTTCGAGCAGGGCAACCGCGCGTATGTCATCGGTGTGAGCGGCTTCTTCGAGGTGTTCAGCCTGCTCCAGTACGGCTTCACCCTCGGCGACGTGCTCGTCGTGGACGTCACCGATCCTGAGAACCCGCAGACCGTGGGCGATTGGGGCGCCGGCAAGGACGGAGGACTGGCCTACGGAACTCCGTTCTTCCCGCCCTTCTTCCCGCCTGGCTCCGACTGCACTCCGCCTCCGGGTGGCGTCGAGTTGTGCCGCGGCGACGACTTCCCGGGAGTCGTCGCCCACGACGTCTGGGTGAATGAGCAGGGAACCATCGCCTACGTGTCCTACTGGGACGCCGGCGTGGTCGTGCTCGATGTGAGCGATCCCACCGATCCGACGTCTGTCGGCGTGGCGTTCGAGCCACTGGACAGCGAGGGCAACGCACACGTGGCCGTGCCGGCGCACGGCGGCAATCTCCTCGTTGTCGGAGACGAGGACTTCACGGCGGAGCCGTGGGGATTCATGCGCTTCTTCGACACGAGTGATCCGTCGAACCCGGTCGAGGTCGGAACGTTCGCCACGGACAACTCGCTGAATCACCCGCAGGCGCCGTTCCCCGTTTCCTTCAGCGCCCACAACGTCATCGTGCGAGGCAACCGGGCCTTCATCTCGTGGTACAACGACGGAATACGGGTACTGGACTTCGCCCAGCCCGATGCGGTCCGCGAGATCGCTGCGTTCACCCCGGGCGGCAACGCCAGCTTCTGGGGTGTCTACGTGCATCACAACCTGGTGCTGGGAAGCGACGTCGTCGGAGGCGACCTCTACATCCTCCAGGTGAAGTGACCTCGAGAAGCAACTGAGAAGACGACAGTGGGCCTCGCATGCGGGGCCCACTGTTGCGTTGGCAGGCCGCATGACCAACGGTCCTCGAGGTCTCAGACACCGCTGTCGCGGTACGACCGGGGTTGCCAACGCCACCGAGCGTCATCAGCCGGGCCGGTGGGCCTGTGGGCGTTCTTCGCTTGGTGGCCGAAGTCGCACTCCGCCCTTGACTTCGAGCGTGCTTGAAGTTGTACGGTTGATGGATCGTCGAGAGGGGAGTGCCATGCCGGTCGAGTTGAACCACACCATCGTCTCGTGTCGTGACAACGTGGCGGCATCCCGTCACGTCGCCAACCTGCTCGGGTTGCCCGGACCGACGAGATTCGGGCCATTCATGGTGGTCGAGACCTCGAACGGCGTATCGCTCGACTACATGGCGACCGACCGTCCGATCCACACGCAGCACTATGCGTTCCTGGTCTCCGAAGAGGAGTTCGACGAGATCTTCGGCAGGATCAAAGAGCAGGGAATCGACTACTGGGCCGATCCCGGTCGCCGTCGCGCCGGCGAGATCAACCACAACGACGGCGGACGCGGCGTGTACTTCCCCGACCTCGACGATCACTCGCTGGAGATCATCACCGTTCCCTACGGCGGCGGATGAATTCGGGCCGCGTCAGATCCGGAAGAGCTCGATCGACTCGATGACGTGCTCGAGGAATCGGCTGGCCTCGGCGCCGTCGATGACGCGGTGGTCGAAGGAGAGGGCCAGCGGCATCATCGGGGCCACGACCGGCTGGCCGTAGCGCGCCACCACCTCGTCGCGAGCCCTGCCCACGGCGATGATCGACGTGGTGCCGATCGGGATGATGGGTGTGCCGTAGCGGCCTCCGACGGCGCCGACGTTGGAGATGGTCCACGTCTGCCCGCTCAGCTCATCGGGTCCCAGGGTGCGGCTACGGGCCCCGGCGACGAGCCGCTCGATCTCCTTGCCGAGATCGTCGTCGGTCAGCCCGGTCACGTTCTTCACGACCGGGACGAGCAGACCGGCGTCGGTGTCGACGGCGATCCCGATGTCGTAGGTCTCGTTGGGTACGAGTGACTCGCCATCGAAGGAGGCGTTGAAGTCCGGATACGCCTCGAGCGACGGCGTCATCGCACGGATGAGGAGGGCATCGAGCGGCAGACCCGTCCGCTTCCGCGCCTCGATGAGACGCGTCGCCTCGGCGGGTCCCCACACCGTGACGTGAGGGATCTCCTCCCACGACTGTGTCATGTGCTTGGCGATCGTGCGGCGGAGTTTCGACATCGCAGCCCGCGGGACGGCAGGGACCTTCGCCGCCCCGCGCGCTGCCACTGCTCCCATCACGTCGGTGCGGGTGATTTGCCCGCGTGCTCCCGACGGTGTGATGGAAGCCAGATCGATTCCGTGTTCTCTCGCCAGCTTGCGCACCAAGGGCATGGCGCGCACCGGGTGTGTCTCGGCCGGCTCCATCGCGACCTCGACGACGGGAGTTGCCGTGTCGGCCATCGCTGCGGTCGTCGGTGCGTAGCCTGCTGCGATGCCCGTCTCGGAGAATGCGCCGACCTCGTCGCCTTCGGCTGCAGCAGCTTCCCCGGCATCGCCGATGACGACGAGCGTGGTGCCCACCGCGATCGTGTCGCCGACCTCGCCGTGGATCGACAGCACGGTGCCGCCCTTGGGGGCGGAGATCTCGACGACGGCCTTGTCGGTCTCGACCTCGACGAGTGTCTGGTTGGCCTCGACCGTGTCACCCGGCCGGACGAGCCACGCGACGATCTCGGCCTCGGTGAGGCCGTCGCCGATGTCGGTGAGCTTGATGTCGCGCGCCATCAGCCCTGCATGGTCCAATCGATCGCACGGCGGATCTGCGGGGTGCTGATGAGCGCCACCGGCTCGAGTGCCGGCACTGGCCACGGCACGTCGACACCGGCGAGTCGCCGGATCGGCGCCTCCAGGTGATACCCGCACCGTTGGCCGATTTGGGCCGCGATCTCCGCCCCGATCCCGGCCGTGCGCTGCGGCTCCTGCACGATCAAGAGGCGACCGGTCTTCTCGACCGATGCGGCGATGGCGTCCTCGTCCCACGGATACAGCGTGCGCAGATCGATGACTTCGGCAGAGACTCCTTCATCGCCTGCGATCTGTGCCGCCTCGAGGGCCTTCGGTACGAGGCCGCCGTAGGTGACGATGGTGAGGTCGGTTCCCTCACGTGCAGTGCGGGCGCGTCCGATGGGAATCGTGTAGTGCTCCAGCGGGACGTCTTCACGCCCTGCCCGGTAGAGGACCTTCGGCTCGATGAAGAGGACCGGATCCTCCGACTCGAGCGCTGCAGCGAGCAGCCCCTTGGCGTCATAGGGCGTCGACGGGATCACGACGGTGTGGCCGGGTGCGTGGGCGAAGAAGGCCTCGGGGCTGTCGCAGTGTTGCTCCACGGCACCGATGCCTGCGCCGTTCGGCCAGCGCACCACCATCGGCAAGGTCACGTTGGAGCGGGTGCGGTGGCGGAAGCGGCCGACGTGGTTCACCAACTGGTCGAACGCCGGGTAGACGAAGCCGTCGAACTGGATCTCGGCCACAGGACGGGCCCCGCCGATGGCCATGCCGACCGCGGTGCCGATGATCCCGGACTCGTTGAGCGGAGTGTCGATGACCCGGTCACTGCCGAAGTCGCTGCGGAGACCCTCCGTGATCCGGAAGACACCACCGGCGACGCCGACGTCCTCGCCGAGCACGATGATCGAGTCGTCGCGATCCATCATCTGGCGCAGCGTGGTGTTGATGGCCTCGGCCATGTTCATCTTCGCCGTGGAACCCGTGGGCCGTTTCGGTTCCTCGTCGATGTTCCAGATCTCGTTTCTGGCGAACTGTGAGCGCTCGACGCCGGCGGCATCTTCGCGTCTCGGGGATGCGGGCGTAGGTGTGACGGACCAACTCGCTGCGGTCGGGCGGCGGCAGCGCCTCGAGGTTGTCCATGGCGGCATCGAAGCGATCGCCCGCCTCCTGGATCACCCTCGCCTCGTCTGCGTCGGTCCACAGACCGCGGCTCTCGAGGAAGACGCGATAGCGACGCAGCGGGTCGCGCTCCCGCCACTGTGCCTCCTCGGCCGCAGTGCGATAACGGCGGGCGTCGTCGGCCGTGGCGTGGGCGCCGTAGCGGTAGCAGACAGCCTCGATGAGCGTCGGCCCGAGCCCGCTTCGGGCCCGCTCCAGCGCCTCGACCGTCGCCTGGTACATGGCGAGCACGTCCATGCCGTCCACGACGATGCCGTGGATCCCGTAGGCGACCGCCTTCTGGGCGATGGACTGCGAGGCGGTCTGCTTGCGGAGCGGCACGGTGATGGCGTATTGGTTGTTCTCGCAGATGAAGACGTTGGGGGGCCGCCACGCCCCGGCGAAGTTGAGGCCGCTGTGGAAGTCGGTCGCGGACGTGGAGCCGTCTCCGAAATAGGCGACGGCCACGGAGTCCTCACCCCGGCTCCGAGTCATGTAGGCGTAGCCGACGGCATGGGGGATCTGGCTGGCGAGCGGGACGGTGATCGACCCGAAGCGCTGACCGTGGACGTCCCAGTCGTCGGTGGGGATTCCCATCCAGAACTTCAGTTCGGCCTCGAGCGGGAGCCCGCGCGTGAGCCCGACGGCATGCTCGCGATAGGCGTTGAAGACGAAGTCGTTCGGCTTCATCGCAAAGGCCGATCCCACCTGGGCGGCCTCGTGGCCCTCGAGCATCGTGTAAATGACGAAGCGGCCCTGACGTTGGGCCGCTAGTGCTCTTCGGTCCATCTCCCTGCTGATGGCCATCAGACGGTAGAGCTCGATGAGCTCCTTGTCGTCGAGGGGCGGAACGTCGCCCACCACACGACCATCGGGTGCGAGTACCTGGCGTGGTTCGAGATCGAATTCGATCTTCACCAATCTCCTCCTCGCGTTGGGATGAGAGACGGAGGGGGATGTCCGCTCACATCCAGAAATCGGTACAAACTGCTCATTAAATGATGCATGAGCTGATGGGATGCGTCAACAGCTTGTTCGTATGTTGTACACTTTGCTCAATATCGCCTGTGGAGAATCCCCGATGGCTGCGCAGTTTGAGCACCCTTTGGACGAACTCGACGTCCGGCTTCTGAAAGAGCTGACGGCAACCCCCCGCGCCCCGATCCTGGAGCTGTCACGCCGGCTCGGTATCGCCCGCAACACGGTCTACGCCCGCATCGACCGGCTCACGGATCTCGGCGTGATTCGGAACTTCGGTCCGGTCATCGAGTTGGAGGCGATCGGATACGGGGTCACGGCGTTCACGACCGTCGAGCTGCTGCAGGGGCGATTCGCCGAAGTGGTGGAGCAGCTCAAAGAGATCCCCGAGGTCATCGAGGTCCACACCATCGCAGGGCAGGGTGACCTCCTCGTGCGGATCGCCTCGCCTTCGAACCGCGGGATCATGATGGTCGTCGAGGAGATCCTCCGGCTGCCGCTCGTCGACCGCACCACCACCGCCATCTCTCTGGAAGAGGCGATTCATCGCCGTACGATGCCTGTCGTGGAACAGCTCGTCACGAAACGCTAGATGCCGCGTCTCATCGCCCTCGATCTCCCGGCCGGGCCCGAGTTCGTGGCCGCCGTGGCCGGCGCGTGGGATGCGGGCGATGCCGTGTTCCCTGTCGACCGGCGTCTTCCGGCCCGGGCTCGACGTGAGTTGCTCGACGCCGTCCGCCCGACACACGTCTGCACGTCGGACGGTGTCACGGCGTTGGGGGACGGACTGCCCGCCGAATCCGGCGACGCCGTCGTCATCGCCACGTCGGGCACCACGGGTGCCCCGCGGGCGGCGGTGCTCACGATGGAGGCGCTTGCCGCCTCCACGGCGATGACCGCCGTTGCGTTGCGCATCACGGCGTCGGACCGGTGGCTCCTCTGTCTGCCGCCTGCGCACATCGGCGGGTTCGGTGTCGTTGCGAAGGCGTTGCTCGGCAAGCTCCCGATCGATGCCCTGGAGGGATTCGATGCGCGAGCGGTCGAGGCCGCCGGACGGGCAGGGGCGACGCTGGTGTCGCTCGTGCCCGCCGTGCTCGGTCGGCTCGACGCTTCGGTCTTCCGGGTCATCCTCCTGGGTGGGTCGGCAATGCCGGACGAGCGTCCGCCGAACAGCATCGCGACGTACGGCATGACCGAGACCGCCGGTGGCGTCGTCTACGACGGGCGCCCCCTCGACGGTGTGGACCTCCGGATCGGCGACGACGGTGAGGTCTTCGTCTCGAGCCCGACCCTGCTCCGGGGGTACCGGCACGGCCCGGCGCAGTTCACCGATGACGGGTTCCTCGCCACCGGGGACCTCGGGTCCATGGAGGACGGGGCCCTGCGGATCGAAGGACGAATGGACGAGGTGATCATCACGGGGGGCCAGAAGGTGTGGCCCCAGCGCGTGGAGGCCGTGCTCGCCGCTCACCCCGACGTGACCGATGTGCGTGTGGTGGGGCGTCCCGACCCGACGTGGGGGAACATCGTCGTGGCCGAAGTGGTGTCTGTTTCACCCCCGTCCCTGGACGAGCTTCGTGGTCTCGTCGAGGAGGAGTTGCCGTCGTACATGGCGCCACGGGCGATGACGCTCGTCGGAGCCGTCCCTCGCACCGCACTCGGCAAGATCCGGCGTGATCGATTCGCAGAATTCGGGACGCCGTAAGCTGTCGTCGCCCGCGCCGTCTCAAGGGAGTCCTCTCGTCATGCGCCGCTTCTCGATCCTCGTCTGCTCGCTCGCCGTCGTCCTCGTGGCGTGTGGGGGCGGCGCCGATCCCACGACGACGACGACGGCCGAGACAACCACGACCGAGCCGACCGAGGCTCCCGACAGTTCGACG
>CAYFYC010000027.1:0-39753 GCA_964347305.1 uncultured Acidimicrobiaceae bacterium
TGACGGTCTCCGATGCCGACGTGGTGTTCGCCGGGGACATCATCGAGGAGAGCGCACCGCCCTACTTCGGCGACTCGTACCCCCTGGCCTGGCCGGATACCGTGCGCGACGCGATGGACCTGGGCTCCGTGTTCGTGCCGGGTCACGGCGACGTGATGTCACTCGAGCGTGTCGCCACCCAACACGAGGAGCTGACCGCCGTCGCCGAGGTACTGAAGGAGTATCTGGTCACGGGTCTCTTCGACCCCACGAAGGGCCCGTACCCCGACGCGACGATGCAAGCCGCCTTCGAGCGGCTGCCCTCGCAGCAGTGAGGATCGCTACGGTCTGTTGATGGACGTTCCCGGATCACTCGTGCCGACACGGCACGGCGCAGTGTGGGTTCGGCGCATCGGCGAAGGGCGCCCGATGGTGGTCGTCCCCGGCGGTCCCGGCTGGGGCTGCGACTACTTCATCGAGCCGATGACGCGCCTGTTCGGCGAGCGCCATCACCTCGTCTTCGTCGACCAGCGGGGAGCAGGGTGGTCGCCGGTCGGCGTCGGACCACTGACGATGAACGCCTACGTCGAGGACCTCGTCGACGTCTGCGACGCCCTCGGGTTCGAGACCGTCGACATGCTCGGGCATTCCTTCGGAGGCCTTCAGGCGATGCACTTCGCCGTGACGCACCAGGATCGGTTGTCGACGCTGGTGCTCGTGGACGCCAATCCGCCGACTCGGGCAGCGTGGAACGAGGTGTTCGCCCCGGGCTCGACGTTCGCCCGCCGCACCATGCCCGCCGACGTGGCAACGATCGAGGAGATCGCGACGGTGCCCGAGTGGTACCTCGATCAGGCGACGCTGCAGCGCTTCGTGGTGGCCCGGTATCGGGTTCTCTACGCAGATCCACAGATGGCCGAAACGGTGCCCCACGGCCTCACCGGCGATCGATTTCTCCAGTTCGAGGCGACCAACGAAGCTCTGTTCAGCTCCCTCGGGGAATGGGACATCACGGCTGAGCTCTCGAACATGGCGACCCCGACGTTGCTCGTCTATTGCCGCGACTCGATCTTCGATTCACGGATCCCGGACGCGCTGGTTCGGGTCCTGCCCGATGCTGTGCTGCGATGGGTCGACGGCGGCCACCTTCCGTCAGTCGAAGACCCCGAGACCTACCGCCTCGCGGTCGAAGGCTTCTTCGCCATGCTTCAAGGCTCGCGGTAGAGCATGGCGCCCCAGTGGGCGCCTGCGCCGAATGCGGCGAAGCCAACCAGGGTGCCGGGTGCGATGCGGCCCTCCTGGCGGAGCTCGTGGAACAGGATCGGCAGTGTCCCGGCGGTCGTGTTGCCGTAGCGGTCGATGTTGACCGGCACGACCGACTCGTCGACCCCGAGCTCCTTGCGGACACCATCGACGATGCGAGCGTTCGCCTGGTGGGCCACAACCACGTCGATGTCGTCGGAGCCGACGCCGACCTCGGCCGCGACCGTGCGGATTGCGTGGGGCATGAGCCGAACGGCCTGGCGAAAAAGGTTGCGTCCGCTCATCCGGGGCAGATGGAGACCCTCCTCGAGCTGGGCCTGGTCGATGTACGGCTGGTACTGGAACCCGACGCCGGGCACCTCGATGAGGTCGAAGTGGTCGCCGTCGGTGAACATCCGTCCTCCGAGGAAGCCTGTCCCGGGCTCGTTGCCCCGTCGCAGTACCGCCGCACCGGCGCCGTCACCGAAGAGCACCGCCCAGCCCCGGATCGCCGTGTTCGCCTCGTAGCGGTCGGGGTCGACGGGGGGAGCGCCCGGGTCGAAGAGCTGCTGCCACGACTCGCCGAACGGGAGGAACCCGGCGTGGGTCTCGGCGCCGACCACGAGTGCCGTCTCGCCATGGCCTGCGGCGAGCAGCCCATCGGCCAGGCTCAGCCCGTAGAGGAAGCCGCTGCACTGCTGGCGGAGGTCGTAGGCGGCGACAAGGCCCGCCCCGAGCTTCGTCTGCACCAGGGCAGCGATGCCGGGTGCGAAGGAGTCCGGGGTCATCGTCGCCGTGACGATGATGTCGACCTCGTCCACCCCGACGCCGGCGTCGTCGAGGGCGGCACGGCTCGCTGCGGTGGCGAGATCGGAGGCACCCACGCCGGCAGGTGCGAAGTGACGACGCCGGACCCCGGTCCGTGTCGCGATCCACTCGTCGGAGGTGTCCATGATCCGCGCCAGATCGTCGTTGGTCACGACCCGGTCGGGAATGGCGATCCCGGTGCCGACGATGACGTTGCCCATCGCCGTCACCGTAGACGTCCGCCGGGGTGTGGGTACCGGGCGTCACGCCCTACGCTTTCGTTCATGCGCCAGAAGATCGATCGTCTCCTCGACAAGTCCCTGCTCGGCTACACCCGCATCGGCCACGCCGTGCGATCTCAGCAGTGGGACGAGCTCGACGAGATCGACCTCACCGGCCGTCGCATGGTCGTGACCGGATCGACCTCGGGGATCGGCCTCGCTGCCGTGAAGAAGCTCGCCTCGATGGGGGCCGACCTCGTCCTCGTGGGTCGCAACCCCGAGAAGCTGGAGCGTGTGCTCGGCGAGCTCGATGGGCCAGGCACGTTCACCGGTGAGCTCGCAGATCTCTCGCTCATGGCCGAGACGAGAGCGCTGGCGGAGCGGATCCTGCTCGATCCGGCCCCGATCCATGTGCTCGTCAACAACGCAGGCACGTTGTTCACGAGTCGCGGCGTCACCGACGAGGGCATCGAACAGACACTCGCCACCAACCTCCTCAGCCACTACCTCCTCACCGAGCTGCTCATGGATCGGATCGTGGAGTCCGCGCCGAGCCGGATCATCAACGTGTCGTCCGGTGGCATGTACACGGAGCGGATCCGCGTGCGAGACCTGCAGTGGGAGCGCAACGACGAGTGGAACGGCGCCGCTGCCTATGCGAGGACCAAGCGGGGCCAGGTGATCCTGACGGAGATGTGGGCAGATGCCGTCGAAGACCGCGGCGTCGTCGTCCACTCGATGCACCCTGGCTGGGCGGACACCCCGGGGGTGTCGCACAGTCTCCCGACGTTCCGCAAGGTCGTCGGGCCCTTCCTCAGGACGCCCGAACAGGGGGCGGACACGATCGTGTGGCTCGCCGCCGCAGAGGAACCGGCTCAGGTCACGGGCGGGTTCTGGCACGACCGCCTGCGCCGGCCCACCCATCGGCTCGACCGCACCCGGGAGAAGCCGGAGGACCGGCTGATCCTCATCGAGAAGCTGCGGGACCTCGCAGGGCTCGATTGAGGCTTTGGACCCTTTGTGGCGGCGAACAGAGCTGACAACCTGCTCCACGACCGATGTCCATAGAAACCGTCCAGCTGTTCCTCGCACTGCTGGCCGTGCTGGCCGCCGCCGGAACGGTCGTGATCCTGGGCGCCGCCCTGCTGCGGCGCCGCAGCGTCTTGGAACAACTGCGGTCCTCGGTACTCGTGCTGGCATGGGCGGTGGCGACGACGTCCACCGCAGGCAGTCTCTACCTGTCCGAGGTGGCGGGCTACGAGCCGTGCCGGCTCTGCTGGTATCAGCGATTTGCGATGTACCCGCTGGTCCTCGTGCTGGCGTATGCGATCTACAAGCGAAGCCGGTACGCCGCCTGGACCGCAATGGTGCTGTCGGGCATCGGCCTCGGGATCGCCGCGTATCACGTCGCACTGCAACGAGTCCCGAACCTCGGTGACGGGAGCTGCTCCATCGACGTTCCGTGCACCGGCATCTACGTCGAAGAACTGGGTTTCATCACGATCCCGACGATGGCGCTCGTCGGGTTCGTCTCGATCGGAGTGCTGCTGGCCGTGTGGCTGCGGCCGGAAGTGGAGGTGGCGGCATGAACACACGGATCGTCGTCGGAGTGGGGGCCGCGGTGGTCGTGGCGTTTCTCATCGCATTCGTCGCGTCCTCGAGCGGTCCCTCCGTGCCCGACCCGGACACGCCGTTCGGCGAGGTCACCGTCGAGGGTGCACTCCCGCCGTACGTCGGTGGTGCAGACGCCGCAGTGGGGATGGCGATGCCGACAGCATCGGGCACGACGCTCGACGGCTCACCGATGACCATCGAGCCGACCGGGGCGCCGCAGGCGATCGTGTTCCTCGCCCACTGGTGCGGTCATTGTCAGGCGGAGGTCCCCGAGGTGCAGGCCTGGCTCGACGACACGGGCGGCGTCGATGGGGTAGACCTCGTCTCGGTGGCGACGTCGATCCGTCCAGGTGGCCCGAACTACTCGCCGCACGCCTGGCTCGGTGAGGAGGGTTGGACCCCGCCGACACTGTGGGACGACGAGGACAGCTCCGTACTGGCGGCCTACGGGGGCAGCTCGTTCCCGTATTGGGTCTTCGTCGACGCCGACGGCACGATCTTGACGCGAGCGTCCGGTGCGCTCGGCGCCGATGTATTGGAGCAAGTGCTCGTATCGTTGGCCGGGTGACGAACTTCACCATCGGTCTCAACGTCGGGACGCAGCCCCCCATCTCACGCGTCCGGTTGCTGACTCGCCTCGCACGCGTCATGGGCTTCGACGCCATCTGGACGGTCGACCACTTCATGGGGTTCTTCCCCGCGTCGCTGTGGGATCGCGACTTCACGTGGGTCGCCAGTCCTGCGGCGTCGCCCCACCCGATGTTCGACTACCAGACGCTGCTCGGGCATCTCGCCGGGCGGGCAGGGAAGATGCAGCTCGCCGTGGGTGTCACCGAGGCCATCCGCCGCCACCCCGTCCTCATCGCCCAGATGGCGATGACACTCGCCCACGTGGCGAAGGCGCCACCGATCCTCGGCCTCGGCGCCGGCGAGCGGGAGAACACGGAGCCCTACGGCTTCGACTTCAGCAACATCGTCGGTCGGCTCGACGAGGCACTGGAGATCATCCGGCTGTGCTTCGATGCCGAGGGGCCGTTCTCCTACGTGGGGAAGCACTTCCGCCTCGACGACGCCGTCATGGATCTGCGTCCACCGCCGGCGAGGCGACCGGAGATCTGGGTAGCCGCGCATGGGCCACGGATGCTCGGGCTCACCGGAAGGCATGGCGACGGCTGGTACCCGGTGCTCTCGTACACCCCGGAGACCTACGCCGGTGCGCTCGGTGTCATCAGATCGGCGGCATCGGAGGCGGGTCGCGATCCCGATGCCATCGTCCCCGGGTGGCTCCTGTACACGGTCATCGGCCGCACCGAGGCGGAGGCTCGCAAGTTGCTCGAGCACCCTGCCGTCAAGTTCTCTGCGCTGCTGGTGCCGGCGTACGTGTGGAGAGAGCGCGGTGTCGACCATCCCCTCGGAGGCGACTTCGGCGGTCTCGTCGACTTCGTTCCGACCCGCTACGACAAGGCGGAGATGATGGCAGCGATCGCCGCGGTGCCGGTGGATCTCCTTGCCGAGGAAGCCATGTGGGGAACACCGGCGATGATCGAGGCGAGGCTACGCGAGTTCATCGAGGCCGGGCTCCGGCATCTCGTGATGCAGCCCGCCTCGGCGCTCGTGTCGAAGTCGGATGCTCTCTATTCTCTGCGACAGATGGTGTCGATCCAGCGCAGGTTGAAGCGCTGGGCACGCGGCATCACCTGAGTCTCCCAGGAGTTCCCCGTGATCATCGCTCGTGACGTCGTGGTCGAAGCAGGCGCGCGGACGCTGTTGTCCGGTGCGTCGCTGTCGGTCCAGGCGGGCGACAAGATCGGTCTCGTCGGACCGAACGGTGCAGGCAAGACCACCTTCATGCGGTCCCTGGCGGGGGAGACCGAGCCGGCGTCGGGTCACATCGCTCGCTCCGGAGCCATCGGCTATCTCTCGCAAGAGGCGGCGCTCGTCGAGCTCGCCGATGCGGAGATCACTGCCCTCGAACGCATTCTGACCGCGCGGGCCATCGGTGATCTGGAGCGGCGCATGGAGCGCACCCGGCTCCAGATGGAGGAGGCCACAAGTGCCGAGCGGGACCGACTCATCAGGCGTTTCTCCCGTCTCGAGGACGAGTTCACGGCTGCCGGTGGGTACGTGGCGATCGCAGAGGCGAAGCGATTCGCCTCGTCGTTGGGCATCGCGGGGGAGGAGCTCGAACAGAGGGTTGCGACCATGTCGGGTGGCCAGCGCCGCCGCGTCGAGCTGGCGCGAATCCTGTTCGCGGAGACGGACACGCTGTTGCTCGACGAGCCCACGAACCACCTCGATCTCGACGCCAAGGCCTGGCTCATGGAGTGGCTGGCGTCCTACCGGGGCGGGCTGCTCGTCGTGAGTCACGATCTGCCCCTGCTCGACGAGTCGATCACGTCCGTCCTCGCCCTGGAGAGCCAGCGCCTCGAAGCCTTTCGCGGCAACTACAGCCACTATCTGGAGGAGCGGGAACGCAGGAGGGAGCAGCGGCTCAGGGAGCGTCGCCACCAGGACGAGAAGATCGCCAGGCTGGAGGAGGGGATCCGCAGGTTCAAGGGCAGCAGCGAGAAGCTGGCGAAGCGAGCCCGTTCGTGGGAGACACGGGTCGAGCGGTTGCGCAACGAGTTGGTGGAAGTGGGCAAGGAGCAGCGCAAGGTCGCCGTGTCGTTCCCGCAGGGGAGGCCGTCGGGGCGCACCCCGATCGCGGCGCAGGGCCTGGCGAAGGCCTTCGGCCAGAACGTCGTGTTCGTCGATGTCGACGTCGACATCGATCGCGGCGAGCGGTTGCTCATCATGGGGCTCAACGGCGCCGGCAAGACGACACTGCTGCGCATCCTCGCCGGTGTCGAGCAGGCCGATCTGGGCGATGTCGAGCTCGGCCACAACGTGTCGTTGGGTTACTACGCCCAGGAGCACGAGCAGATCGACCGAGGCAAGACCGTGCTCGATCACATGCGCGACGTCTCCGGGGATCCTCCCCAGGAGCTTCGCAGCCTGCTCGGCCACTTCCTCCTCGCCGACAAGATCGACCAGGACGCGGGAACTCTCTCCGGTGGCGAGAAGACGAAGCTGGCCCTGGCGCAGGTGGTGGTGGGACGCCACAACCTCCTGCTCCTCGACGAGCCGACCAACAACCTCGATCCCCAGTCGAAGCATGCGCTCCTGCAGGCGCTGGATGTCTACCGCGGCACTCTGATCCTGGTGAGCCACGACACCGACTTCGTCGAGGCACTGCGACCCGACCGGGTCATCGTGATGCCAGAAGGCGACACCGCCTACTTCGACGAGTCGATGCTGGAGTTGGTTGCGCTCGCCTGAGCAGCGAGGGCGTCAGCGGATGCTCACCGGCTCGCGCACGGTCACCTCGATCGTTCCGTCGACCGCCACTGCGCCGACCGACCAGGTCGTTTCGCCGTCGGTGAACGAGATGAGCAGCTCGTTCTCGCCGATGAACTGCACATCGATCTGCCACCCGAGCCGCGGGGTGGCCCACAGCAGCGTGATTTGATCACTCGCACTCGCCAGACTCACAGAGCCGGCAGGGAGATGCTCGATGTGGGTGACGGTCGGCGGGTCCTCATCCTGTGCCACCGGGTCGGGCTCCGTCACCTCCGGGAGGTCGGTGAGCACCGGCTCGGGTCCATCGGCGCCGGCCACGAGGAAGGAACCGTCGTCGTCGAGAGAGCGATCGATACCGGAGAAGGGTCCTCCCTCTCCGCCGGCCGGGTCTGACGTCGTCGACCCGGACGTGGCACTCTCCCCGGATCCCTCGAGGTCCTGGTTGGAAGAGTCACCGGAGGCAAGGGACTCGCTCTGGACCTCGAGAAACCCTCCTGGAAGAGCAGCCACCTCCGCTGCCGTGAGTGGTCGGAGGGCCCGGTCGGTGACCTGACCACCCGTTGCCGCCACAGCTGCCGAGGCAACCACACTCGTGCCGACAGCTGCCAAGGCCCAGCCGGCGACGAGAAGGAGTCTCTGCCGCATTGACTTCCATTGTCCGAAATCCATCGTTGTGAGCCTGTCAACGACCCCTCAAGGAATTCCTAAGGGCCTCTTGTGATTTGTGGTGGGGCGCCTACGCTCCGTTACGACATGCCTTCCGTCGTCATCATCGAGGACGAGCAGCGCATCCGCGAACTGGTCGCCCGGGTGCTCGCCGACCGCGGCCACGACGTGGAGACGTCTTCGACCGCGATGGGCGGCCTCCAGGCCGTCGTCCGTGCCGTGCCGGATCTGGTGATCCTCGACATGGGCCTGCCCGACCTGGACGGTTCCGAGCTACTCAAGATGATACGTGCTGTCACGGATGTGCCGATCATCGTCGCCACGGCGCGTGGCGAGGACCGCGACATCGTCCGGACGCTCGACGCCGGCGCCGACGACTATCTGGTGAAGCCGTTCTCGGTGGAACAGCTCGAGGCGCGAGTGCGTGCCGTCTTGCGACGGGTCGGAGACGACGGGCGTCCGGGCCCGATCGTCGTCGGTGGCCTGACGATCGACGCGGCTGCCCGCGACGCCAAGCTCGATGGCGATTCGCTCGACCTCTCCCCGAAGGAGTTCGATCTCCTGCGCTTCCTCGCCGAGCGCGCCGGTGAGGTCGTTTCGAAGCGGGAGCTGCTCGCCGAGGTGTGGCGCCAGCCGTACGGTGGCAGCGAGAAGACCGTCGATGTCCATCTGAGCTGGCTTCGCAAGAAGCTCGGCGAGAGCGCAGCCGACAGCCGATACCTGCACACCGTCTTCGGTGTGGGGGTCAAGCTCGTCGATCCGGGCCAGTGAGACGCCGGCTCGCACTCGTGTCGCTGGCGATCACGTCGCTGGTGGTCCTGGCGATCATCATCCCCCTGGCCTCCCTCGTGGCCAATCAGGCGGAGAATCGGGCGCTCGCTCGCGGCGAGCGGGATGCACAGGCGATCGCCGGTGTGCTTGCCGTGGCCTCGGGTCGTCTTCCGGGGCTCGAAGCCGGGGAGAGCGGCGTGACCGTGGAGCTCGCCGAGTCGGTGCTGGCGGCGTTCCCGAGCCGTGCGGGTGTGTCGATCATCTTCCCCGACGGAACGGTGCGGGGCGCTCCGGTCGACGACCTCAACAACGCGGAGCAGGCCCGGCAGGGGACGCGGGCCTTCACGGCTCAGATCGACAGCGGCGCCGAGGTCCTGGTGCCTGTCCTGGCCGCAGACGGGCCTGCTCAGGAGGTGACCGTGGTCGTGCGGTCTCTCGTCACAACCGAGGAAATACGGGAGGGCGTTGCCCTCGCGTGGAGCCTCCTCGGCGGGCTCGCCGTGTTCCTCATCGGGGTCGCCGTGCTCGCCGGTGATCGTCTCGCGCGGACCGTGGTACGGCCCTTCAACCAGCTGGCGGGCGCGGCACGTGCCCTCGGCGACGGTGAGTTCGAGACGAGGGTCGACCCCGACGGCCCGCCCGAGGTCGAGGAGGTCGGTCATGCGTTCAACTTCCTCGCCGATCGGCTCGACATCCTGCTCCGTGCCGAGCGGGAGTCGGTGGCCGATCTGTCGCATCGTCTGCGCACCCCGTTGACGGCGCTGCGTCTCCAGGCGGAGACGCTGAGGGACCCGATCGAGTCGAAACAGCTCCTCGAGGACATCGACAACCTCGAGGCGACCGTCGACCGGCTCATCCTGGAGGCGCGCCGGCCGTCGAGCGAAGCGGCACGGGAGCCGCGGGTCACCGACCTCGCCGGTGCGGTGCGCAAGCGGGCGACCTTCTGGAAGGTCCTCGCCGACGAGCAGCGTCGCCCGGCACGCCTACACACGTCGGGGGGTCGGCTCGAGGTGGGTGCCACGCCGTCCCAGATCGGTGCACTCATCGACGTGCTGCTGGAGAACGTGTTCTCTCACACGCCGGCAGGCTGCGGCTACACGATCGGAGCACACCCGGCTCCCGGGGGCGGGGCCACCCTCGTCGTCGAAGACGAGGGAAGGGGATTCGACGACATGGCGCTGGTCGAGCGGGGTCGGTCGGGGGGTGGATCGACCGGGCTCGGGCTCGACATCGTGGCCAAGACGGCAGCGCAGAGCGGCGGCGGTTTGACGATCCGGAACCTGCGAGGGGGCGGCGCCCGCGTCGAGGTGAGGTTCGGTCCCGCCGGTGAGCGCTAGCTCGGGCGGAACGTGAAACCCAGAAGGCCCGGCGTGAACCGGGCCTTCTGGCACGAGGATGGAGCAAGCAGATGAGGGGGGCATCCACCCACGCGACGTGCGTTTCCCTTCATGCCTCCCGGAGCGGAACCCCGGCAGGCGGGCACGTCGACACTGTGCCATGGAGCTCTTCAAGGACGTCTCCGCCGCCGGTTAACACGGCGCAAATGTCGTCGGGGCGGGTTTGGCGCAGGTACGGGGCGGTGCGAGGCTTCTGACGATGCGTATCGCTGTTCTCGTCGTACTCGCCATCGCCGTGGCCGGTTGCTCTGGAGCGGCCGCCGAGCAGGCGTCGGACGACGACGCGCTCTCGTCGGCGGCGACGATCACGACGGTGACCACCGCGGCCTCGGCCGAGACGTCGCCTGCATCGACGACAACGACGACAACGACGACGACAACAACCACGACGACGACGACCACCACCACCACGCTGCCGACGATCTCGCTGGCGTTTGCGGGCGACACGTCGTTCACCCATGGACTCGCCGATCGCGATCCTCTCGGCGACGTGACCGCCGAGCTGACGGCCCCGGATCTCACCGTCGTGAACCTCGAGACCACCGTGGCCGAGGCGTCGGTCGGCAAGGCCATCCAGAAGCGGTTTCGCTTCAAGTCACCACCTGAGACCGCGCCGATCCTCGCCGCAGCCGGTGTCGATGTGGCTGCGCTCGCCAACAACCACGCGCTCGACTACGGGCCCGAGGCGGTCATCCGCACGATCGAGCTGCTCGAGGAGGCAGGTGTCGCCACGGCCGGAACCGGTGTGGATGCCGAAGCCGCCTACACGCCACTGCGGCTGGACGTCGAAGGGTGGGACGTGGCGATCGCCTCGTTCTCGCGCGTCCCCTGTGACTCGCCCGAAGCGGGGGAGACCTACATCGAGGAGGTGGCGTGGGCCTGTCCCCAGTTCGAGGAGCTGACCATCGACGCCGTGGCCTCGGCGGCCGACGCCGATCTACTCGTCGTGATGATCCACTGGGGGATCCAGTCTCGGGCATGCCCGGCCGATCATCAGCACGATCTGGCCGCGAAGTGGATCGCAGCAGGCGCAGACGTCGTCGGCGGCAGTCATCCGCATGTCCGGCAGGGCGGGGAACAGATCGACGGAGCCTGGGTGATCCACTCGACCGGGAACTTCGCATTCCCGTCCGCCCGCAATGCCAGCTCGTACACGGCGCTCTTCACGCTGACGGTGTCGCCGGGGCAATCCGAGCTCACCGTCGAGCCCATGCGAATCCTCGGCGGTCGGCCGGTCCTGGCCACCTCCTCGCGCCAGGGCATCCTCGATCTGCTCACAGACCGGTCCTTCGGGTTCGCCTTCGACGACGAGGGCCGTGCCGTGCCCACCGGGACCGGTGGACGCTGCGACTGAGGCGCGATGAGTTGGCGGCGACGGCCTGTAAGAATGGGTGCCTCGAACGCAGAGGAGCCCTTCGATGCACGTGGTCGATCTGATGACGACCGACATCATCACCGTGACCCCCGAAACGCCGATTCGGGAGGCCGCTCAACTCATGTTCCGCAACCGCGTCAGCGGCCTGCCGGTGTGTGGGACGGATTCGTGTCTGCTCGGGATCATCACCGAAGCCGACTTCCTTCGGCTCGAAGTGGCCCGTGAGGAGGCGCAGGAGCTGACCCCCGTGGAGACCGTGGGTCAGGTGATGCAGACCGATGTCGTCACGATCGGCCCCGAGGCCACGCTCTCCGATGCCGCCAAGACCATGGTCATCCACGAGATCAAGCGGCTCCCTGTGGTCGGCGAGCGCACCGAGGTACTCGGCATCATCTCGCGCATGGACGTCGTCGCCGCGTTCACTCGTCCCGACGACATCATCGAGGATGAGATCCGTGAGGATCTGCTGCGGCGGGTCCTGTTCGTGGATCCCGACGACATCGCCGTCAACGTCTCCGACGGTGTCGTGGTGTTCACCGGCGAGATCGGCACCCGGGACGAAGCCCGGCTGCTGGAGGAGCTCGCCAAGCGTCTCGACGGCGTGATGCGGGTCGAGAACAAGCTGAGCTGGCGTCTCGACGACGCATGATTCCGGCACCGGCCGGGATGCGCCTGGCCACTGCCGGCGACGGCATCGCCATCGCCTACCACGTCGAAACCGCCTCTGGTGATGCCCCCACGTTCGTCTTCGCCCATGCCACGGGATTCTGTGCCGCGGTGTGGGCACCCGTGCTGGCGGGCGTGCGCACCCTGCTGCCCGACGCAGGGATCGTCGCCGTGGACCAGCGTTCCCATGGTGCCTCGCAGACCGCGGCTCACCCTTTCGACTGGTGGGACATCGGCTCCGATCTACTCGCCGTGCTCGCCGATGCGGGAACGACGTCGCAGCTCGTGGGAGTGGGTCACAGCGGCGGGGGAGCCGGCGTTGCGCTCGCCGAGCTGGCGGCACCGGGCACGTTCGCCGCGATGCTGCTGATCGAGCCGATCCTGCTGCCTCCTCCCTTCGAGCGCAGACAGGACCTCCCCATCGCCCTTCGTGCCGAGCGCCGGCGTCGCTGGTTCCCGTCGCGTGACGCCGCCCGCACCCGTTGGGTGGCGAGGCCGCCCTTTGCATCGTGGACCGACGAGGCCTTTGCCGGATACCTCGCCCACGGCCTGGTCGACGGTCGCGACGATGAAACCGGGGCTGACGGCGTCGTTCTCGCCTGCACGCCGGAAGACGAGGCCGAGTGGTTTCGCGCCGGTGACGAGCACGGCGGCTGGGCCCGCTGCGGAGAGCTCGGGGTGCCGGCCGTGATCATGGCCGGAACCGATTCCGACACCCATGGTGGCGGCCTCGCCGATGCGATCGCCACCCGTATCCCCAACGCCACGCTGCGCATGGTCGATGGAGCCGATCACTTCGTCCCGATGACCCATCCCACCGTCGTTGCAGAGGCCGCCGTCGCACTCAGCCGATGACGATGCCGAGCGCCAGCAGCGCCCCCACGGCTGCCTGGAGCCGGCCGGTGCCCACGAGGACGGCGATGAGGGGTGGTCCGGCCACCTGGGTGAAGACGACCCTGGTGAGGAGGACTGCGGGCACGAGCGCAGGGATCACCAACAGCGTCGCCAGCGGGAAGATCCCCACGATGGCGGCGCCGACGACGAGCAGCACGGCGCCGACGGTTGTCACCGCATAGAGCCGACGACCAAAGGTCCTGCCCATGGAGACGACCAGCGTTCGCTTGCCGGTGGCCCTGTCGGTCTCGAGGTCACGGACGTTGTTGGCAACGAGGATGGCCGTGGCGAGAAGACCCATGACGACGCCTCCCAGCCACGCCTCCACCGGTGCCGAACGGTCGAACACCCAGCGGGTGCCGACCGTGGCGACGAGGCCGAAGAAGACGAAGACGAAGACCTCTCCGAGGCCGCGATACCCGTACGGCACGGGTCCGTTCGTGTAACCCAGCGCGGCGATGATGCTGAGGATCCCGACGATCAGGATCACGGGACCGCCCTCTGCGACCAGGTACAGCCCGATGAGCGCAGCGATCCCGAACACGACGGCGATCGCCCTCCACATCTCACGTGGTGTGATGAGACCGGAGGCGACCGCCCGCTGCGGTCCGATCCGTGCATCGCTGTCGGCGCCCGAGGCGGCGTCGGCCACGTCGTTGGCGAAGTTGACCCCGATCTGGATGGCGACCGCTGCAGCAAGGATGGCCACGAATGGCAGGGGGCGGAACACGTCGTCGGCGACTGCGGTGGCGGTGCCGACGAGCACCGGGGCCACGGCTGCCCAGAGCGTGGGCGGCCGCGCCGCCAGGATCCATCGCTGCATAGACGTGCGACTGTACCGCCGGAGGGATCTCATCTGGCCGAGTCACCGGGGTCCGGTAGCCTGCCGCCGATGACCAGAACGCTCGCTCTCCTGGTGCTCGTGGCCGCCGCGTTTGTCGCAGTGCCCGCGCGCGCCCAGCCCCCGGCGGCCGGGTGCGATTTCTCAGGCGACGGCATCGCCGACCTGGTCGTCGGTATCCCCGGCGCCGACGTCGGTGGCGTCGTCCAAGGCGGGCACGTGACGATCCTGCCAGGTGGCGCAGGCGGTATCGGTCTCGCCCCGATCGAGGGCATCGACGAGGACGCCCCCGGCGTGAACGGCATCGCCGAGGACGGGGACCGCTACGGCGCCGTCGTCGCCTGCGGGTACTTCGACGACGACGATCACGCCGACCTCGCCATTGCCGGGTTCGACGAGAACCGCTTCCAGAAGCGTGACACCGGCCAGGTCTCGGTGCTCTACGGCAACGGCAACGGCATCAGGACGAACGACGATCGGGTCGTCACGCAGGAGACGGCGGATGTCCCGGGCGTGGCCAACAAGTTCGACAGGTTCGGGAAGACGCTCGCCGTCGGGGACTTCGATGGGAACGGGATCGATGATCTCGTCGTCGGGGTGCCGCTCGAAGACGTCGCAGGGCAGGTCAACGCCGGTGCCGTCCATGTCTTCTACGGCTTTGCAGGCGGAATCGGGTTCACGGTCAAGAACCAGTTCTGGCACGAGAACTACGCGACCATGATCGGCGAGCCGGGCAAGTCGGACTTCTTCGGAGCAGCGCTCACCGCTGGGGACTTCAACGGCGACGGGCGCGACGACCTCGCCATCGGCATCCCGGGGCAGTCGGTCGCGGGCAGCTCCGACGCAGGCCAGGTCTCGGTGCTCTACGGCAAGTTCGGCGGGCTGAATGCGAGTTTCAACGAGGTCTGGAACCTCGGCAGCGCCGGCATGGTGGGTGCCCCGGACGTCGGCGACGAGTTCGGTGCGGCGCTCAGCAGCGGCGACGTCGATGGCGACGGCTTCGACGATCTCCTGATCGGGGCTCCGGGCAAGGACGTCGGCGCGCAGGAACAGGCGGGTCAGGTGTTCGCCATCCACGGGTCGGCCGCAGGCCTCACCACGGTGGGTAGCCAGCAGTGGCATCAGGACGCGGGTCTCGAGGATGCCGCCGAGGCCTACGACCGCTTCGGATCGGCGCTCGCCGTGGGCGATGTCGACGGTGACGGGTTCGACGACCTCATCGTGGGCATTCCCAACGAGTGGTCCGGTGGCAGCGGTCAGGAGGGCGCCATTCACGTCCTGTTGGGGACAGCCGGCGGCCTGGGCACCGCAGGGGACGAGTTCTGGCAGGCGGACGCCATCGGCTTCGCCGCGCCTTCGGGGGCCCGGCTCGGTGCCGTCCTCGCGACGGGTGACTTCGATGGTGACGGTCGGGTCGATGTCGCTGCGGGCGCCCCCAGTTCACGGGTCGGAGGCGAGACCGCGGCCGGCGCCGTGTACGTGTTCGACGGCTCGTCGTCCAGCGGGCTGTCGTCCTCCGGTCAGCAATACATCGACCGCAACTCCCTGGTGGGGAGCAGCGGCGATCCCTTCGAGCGGTTCGGCGCCGGGCTCGCCGGTTCCTGACGTCAGGCCGCCAGGACGGGGGCAACGCCGAGCTGGGTGACGTCGAGCCCGCCGCTCGACGCATCGGGGTCGAAATTGCCGAGCAAGTCCTCCTGCACGCCGGGTTCGGGGGCGAGGAGGTCGATGATCCTCGTGTCCGCACTGGAACCCGTGCCGCCGCCGATGCGGTATTGCTCCCCGGTCGGCAGCACGTCCCGCACCCGGCGCACACCGGAGGAGGGGAATCCCTCCTGGCTGAGCACCGCGACGGTGTAGCCCCACTCCGCAGGATCGCCGTCCCCGAAGAGCGACCTGTCGAGACGTGCCACCACGCGGCCCTCGTCGCCGATGACGAACACCTTGAAGGTCGGCTTCGTCTCTTCGGTTGCACCTGTGGCGTCGGCCACGTAGAGCGCCGGATCCCATCCCTCGAGGGTCAGGCCGTATTCCCAGCCATACGTGTCGGGGAGCGCCGCGTTCCGTCCAGGGAGGAGGATGCGGGCACCGGTCGATGCGCCGGGGTCCTTGTCGACGTAGACGTCGAACGTCTGCACGGAGAAACCCCGGGGGCTGTTCCACGGATTGCCGATGCTGGCGAGCACGTCGAAGGTGAACACGATGTCGTCGCCCTCGACGCCGACCGAGAACGAGGTGAGGTCGTACGAGCCGGCCGTGAACACCCCGTCCGTGGGATAGGTGTACGTGCCCGGTCCGTGGTCGTCCCCTTCGGGGTCGGTCGCCTCGAAGACGACCTCGATGTTGGAGATGTCGGGGAGCTGGACGATGCCGGGTCCCGCCGCGGGGGAGAACTGCGAGGTGGTGCGATCCACGACGCGGAAGGTGATTCGGTCGCCGGACTCGATGTTCCCGAGAGGTGCGAGCGGCGCCGCCAGTTCGATGCCGTACGTCACCGGCTCCGCCGCGGGGAACAGCGAGTCGTTGCCCGTGGCCGTGGCGTCGGCGATGGTCACGGCACCCTCCTCGGTCCACAGCTCCGGTGGCAGCGCCTCGCCGCCCACCCAGCGGATGCGGTGTGTCGCGTTGAAGCCGAGGATCTCGCCGTCTTCGCTGAGCCCGTGGCCGACGCCGGCCGATGGGATCTGGAGGTACACGTCGTAGGCGCCGTCGATCGGCTGGGTCGGTGTCACGAGCGCGAGGTACAGCGTCTCGCGGTCGACGGCGAAGCGGATCTCGGCGAGTCCGCCTCCAGGATCGGAGAACATCGAAGCCCCGCTCCACTCGGCATTCACGAGGTTGCCGTCGGTCTGGGCGGTCACGATCTCCGTCTGCGACGAATCCGGTTGGACCGGACGCTGCGGGATGATCGGGATCCGGGTGTAGTCGGGTCGCTCTTGGCCGAGCGCGTCGTACATCTGGCCGAGCAACTCGCGGAACGCTCCGTCGAAATAGCCGTCGTCTCCCGAATCCTGGTCTGCTCCGTACCACCAGAACCAGTCGGACCCCTCGGCGAAGAGCATGAGGTCGAAGGCCTGCGCCAGCTGGTCTTCCGGCACGTCACCGGAGTCGGCGGCCCGTGCGAAGTCGGCGCGGGCCCTCGCCAGATAGTCCCAGCCGAGCGCTTCCTCTTGCTCGCCGATCCATGTAGCGAAGTTCGGCGAGAACCACGCGGACGGGAACACCTCTTCGATCGGCTCCGGGGCGTCGGGGAAGGCGTCGAGCAGCTCGGACGGGGTGACGGTGTGAACGAAGTCGGCGTTCGACAGGCGCTCGTAGAGGGCACGGAGGAAGTCGATGCCGTCGTTGTCGTAGTGCTCCCATGCGTTCTCGCCGTCGAGGATGACGGACACGACCTTCGGGCCCTCGACACCGGCCAGGGCCTGCTCGATGTCGGCGAGACGCTGCATGAAGTCGTCCGCCGCGGCGTCCGCGGGCGAGCCCGAGTACTCGAAGCCGATGCGGTCCGAGAGCACCACGTCACGGAAGAACATGGCAACCTCACGACCGCGTGAGAGTTGCGCGGTGTACGGCTTGTACAGAGTCTCTGCGTCGAGGACGGTGTCGGCGTCGTTGCGCTCGAAACTGCCGAGGTCGAGTGACTTGGCGAGCACGTCTTCGCCGGTGCCGACCCATTCGACCCCCTGGCTGGCGAAGGCCCCCATGGCGAGCTGGGACACGGCGCCTTCTCCCGGCCACATCCCGCGGGGCCGTTGTCCGAGGAGTCGTTCCGCCTCGGCGAGACCCCGCTCGACGTGGATGGTGGCGTCGCCAGGCTCCTGGAATCGGAGGCGGGGGAGTTGGGCGGAGGGATCACCCACCGAGGCCTGGTTCGTGTCGATGAGCAGCGGCAGGATGGGATGTGCGAGCGGTGTGGTCGTGACCTCGATCTGGCCGGACTCCCACAACTCGCGATGAATCGTGAACGTCGCGGCGATGATCCGCTCGTGCTCGGCGAGCAGCACGGTCTTGTCGGCCTCTGCGAATCCGCGCTCCTTGGCGACGAGCGAGGCCAGCGGCTCCTCGGCGAGGAACGACGGATCGGTCCACGCCAGGTTGAACAGCACCTGGAGGTCACGGACGTCGTCGTCGGTGAAGGACGCCGGATCGTCGCGCATCGCAGCGAGCTCCTGGAACCGGGGAAAGCGGGCGATGACCCTCGGGTTCACGTCGAAGAACCGCTGCAGGACGAACCCGCGATCTTCATCGGAGAGGGCATCGGCGGGCACCTCGGTGAGAGCCCAGTAGATGTCCTTCGTGCCCTGCGTCAGCTCTTCGAGCTGGCGCAACAGGACGGGCGTGAGGTTGAACGTGGCGCGCACGTCGGGGTATTCGCCGACGAGGGCCGCCATGTCGTAGTAGTCCTTGGTCGCATGGACCCTGACCCAGGGGCGGGTCACGACGCCGTCTTCGTTCTTCGGGTAGAGCGGCTGATGCTGGTGCCACATGAGGACGAGGTAGAACCCGTCGGGATCGAGTTCGCGTGGCTCGGCCGGCGCTGCGGTCGCAGTGGTCGTGGTTGGCGCATTCGTGGCCGCTGCGGTCGTCGTGGTCGTCTCCAGCTCCGATTCCGACGGAGAGCACGCCGTGGCGACGACGGCGATGACGACGAAGATCGGGACCAGTCTGCGAATCACGATGCCTCCAGCGTTCGCTGGCAGTCAAGCTAGCGAAGCGCTCAGCTCTCGCCGATTCCGAGCTTGGTGAGGAAGGCTTCGGAGGACGGCTCCCGACCCAGGAACGCACGCAGATGGTCGATGGCGTCGCGTTCGCCGCCGCGTGCGAGAACCTCACGCCGGTAGCGCTCACCGACGCCGGGGTCGGTGATGCCGTGGCGGGCGAACTCGCTGAACATGTCGTCGCCGTAGACCTTTGCCCACAGGTAGCCGTAATAGCCGGCGTCGTAGCCGCCCATGAGGTGGCCGAAGCTGGCGGCGAAGGCGGTTCCCTCGTGGAAGGGGAGTTTCGTCACCCGGTAGGCCTCGCGAGTGACCTTGTCGACGTCGGGGTAGCCGGCCTCACCGTGGAGCCCCATGTCGAGCTTGCCGAGGAAGATCTGACGGAGAGTGCCGAGACCCTGGTGAAGGTCACGTGCTGCGACCAGCCGCTCGACGAGATCGTCGGGAATCGGGTCACCGGTCTCGTGGTGGCGGGCGAACCGCTGCAGCACCTCCGGCTCCCACATCCAGTTCTCCATGATCTGGGAGGGGGCCTCGACGAAGTCCCACTCCGTGTCGAAACCGCTGAAACGGGCGATGTCGACATCGGTGAGACAGAAGTGGAGGATGTGCCCGAACTCGTGCCAGAGCGTGAGGGCCTCGTTGTGTTTGAGCAGCGAGGGCGTCTTCGCCGTCGGCTTGGTGAAGTTGGCGACGATCGCTGCGATCGGAGGACGATACGTGCCGTCTTCGCGGCGATACCCGTACTCGATGGAGAAGGCGGCGGCGTGGCCGTACTTGCCGGGTCGGGGATGCAGATCGGCGTAGAAGTAGGCGATCGGCTCTTCGACACCCCGGTCGTGGATCGAGAAGAGCTTCACGTCCGGGTGCCACGCCTTGGTGTCGGCGATCTCCCGGTAGTCCAGTCCGAAGACGTCACCCGTGACCTCGAACATCCCCTCGACGACGCGCTCGAGCGGGAAATACGCTGCGACCTCGTTGGGATCCACCCCGTACTCGGCCTTGCGGATCTCGTTCGTGTAGTAGGCCGTGTCCCAGGCCGCCACGGTGGCACCCGGGCGGTCCTCGGCGAGCCGGTCGGTGATGCCTGCGAGCTCGTCGTCTGCGAGCGAATCGAGACCCTCGAGGAGTGTTGCGTAGAACTCGGCGACCGCATCGGGTCCCGAGGCCATCTTCACCTCCATGGCATGGTGCGCCCAGGTGCGGTGTCCCAGGAGCTCGGCGATCTCGGAGCGCAGACCGACGGCCTCTTGCAGCAAGGGGACGTTCGCCTCGGTCGCTCGATTCCAGAACTTGTGTTGGAGCCTGCGGCGCAGCTCGCGGTCGGGGACCTGCTGCATGAACGGGAGGACGTCGGGGTAGGCCATCGACACGAGGCGGGTGTCGTCGCCGGCCCCGGCGTCGAGCCCGGCGACGTACTCGGGCGGCATCGTGCTCAGGGCCGACAGCGGGACTTCGAGGTGGTCCTCCCACTCGTCGAGATTCGACGCGTAGGCGACCTCCAGCTCGATGAGGCGGTCCTTGAGTCGCTGGAGCTCGGCGCGATCGGAGGCCTCGAGCCTGTGGCCTGCTCTGGCGAAGTCCCGCATCCAGTGGTCGACGAGCCGCCGACGATCGGCCGGCAACTGCGCCGCCTCGTCGGTCGCTGCGTATCCGGCAACCGCTTCGTAGAGATCACGTCTGAAGACGAGGTCCGACCCCCATTTGGCGAGACGCTCTTCCAGCTCGACGGCAGCTCTCCGCACCGCCTCGTCCGGATGGACGCGGGCCATGAAGGGGCCCTGTCCGTACGCGTCGCTCACACCGAGGATGGCCAGGTCGAGGGCCCGCATCGTGTTGTCGAACGTGCGTGGCTCGTCGGCAATCACCAGGCGATCGATGGCGGCATCTGCGGTGGCGAGCGCAGCTTCGGTCGACGCGACGATGGACTCGGCAGTGACAGTGGTGAAGTCGAACATGTCGAAGCGCAAGGCTACCGCCTCGCGATCACCCTCCGGCCGAGCCGGTCACGGCTGCGGCGATGTCGACGACGAGGGCGCGGTGTGGTCCGCCGAAACCAGGCCCGACGGCGCGGTTGGCCGTCGTCAGCCCGGCGGAGTGGAAGGCGTGGTCGTAGGGGACGGCGACACCCGGCAGGGCATCGGCGGGCCAGGTGGCCTGGTAGCCGTAGCCGTTGAGTGTGCTGGTGAGACCGGTGTCCCCCACGAAGGAGCGGAACCCGGAGTTCCACGGTGTGAGCGAGAGATCGCCAATCACCACGACCGGGAGTGATTCTGCGGCGATCGCGGCCGTCACCTCCTGCAGGAGGACGGCGTTGCGCTCGGCACCCGTCTCGGACGTCGGAGACGTGAGTTGAATCGCGTACACGACGACGGGTCGGCCATCGATGGCCGCCTCCACGCGAAGCGCCGGCTCCCGTAGCCGGTCGTCGAGCCGCAGCAGGTCGACATCGACATCGTCCTTGGCGAGCAGCGAGATGCCGAAGCGTCGATCGATGGGGAGGGAGTTCTGAATGACGTATTCGGAGTTCTCTGCCACCGTTCCGATCCAATCCTCAGGCGTGTCGAGCACGAAGACGAGGTCTGCTTCGGTCGCATCGATCCAGGCGGCGAAGTCGCCGGTTGCGCCGGCACCGGCCGAAGAGTCGTAGGACACGATCCGAAGGTGCTCGTCGCCGGCAGCCTCGCCGGGGGCGTCGGTGAAGAGGGGGAGCAGGAGGAGGATGTTGATCCCCGCGGCGCCGACGAAGAGCAGGGACGTCACCCGGCCGAACGTGATGCCATAGAGTGCTGCGGTCACCACGAGCAACAGCGCATACTGCAGCCGGTAGTTGGCGAGCACATCGAAGGCCCACCACAGGCTCCCGAGAAAGCCGAGGATCGTCGCCAGTGTGGCGAGAAACCCCACCGTCAACAGGGCGAGACCGAAGAACGTCTTCACGCCGGAGCCGACTGCCGTTTGATTGCTTCTGCGGACCAGGGCCACGACGGCGCTCCCTTCCCACGGGGTCGACCCCGCTGACCGGTCACGTTTCCTTTTCGATGCGTGCCACATCGCAGGTCACGATGCGTGCCGCATCGCAGGTGTCGATGCGCACCACACCCAATGCACCAGTGAGGATCGTCACCCTGCGAGGGTTACTTGAACCCTTCGCCAAACGCACCGGCAACGACGCGACGTTACCGGAGATGTCGTGACCAGCAGCGACATGTCCCGTGGAATGCGGAGCGAGCCGGTTCGGGTCGGGCTGCGGCTCATGGCGAGGACCCTCCTGGGCTATCGCGCCGAGACGGTTCGGTCTGTGGCAGGGGCGCTGCTGTGGATGGCGACGATCGTGGTGATCCCCGTCCTCGTCAGCCGCGCCGTCGACTCCGTCGTCATCGGCGACGCCCTCGAGTGGGGATGGATCGTCTGGCTGGTCGTGTTCGGGGTCCTACAGGCGGTCGGCATCGGAACGAGGCGGTACTACGGGTTCAAGCTCTCGTACCGGGCGGAGGCCGACCTGCGGAACCGCATGTTCGAGCACATGCAGCGGCTCGCCTTCGCATTCCACGACCAGACCTCGACGGGACAGCTCATGTCCCGGGCTTCGTCCGACCTCGGCCAGGTGAGGCTCGTCTTCGCCATGCTGCCGATCACGACGGCGAACCTGGCGTTGCTGTTCGTGGTGGCGGCGGTGCTCGTGACGATCGACCTCCCTCTCGGGCTGGCGACCAGCGCCACGATCCCGATCCTCCTCATCTCCGCCAACCGGTTCGCTGGGAAGGTCATCGCGACGTCGTTCGAGGTCCAGGAACGCCTCGCCGATCTGAGTGCCGTCGTCGAGGAGGCGATCGGCGGAATCCAGGTGGTGAAGGCCTATGGGCAGGAGGCTCAGGAACAGGCCCGGCTCGACACATCCGCGGCTTCGATCTTCGACGCCTCGACGAGACTCGCCAGGAAGACCGCGGTCTACTCGCCGCTCTTCGAGTTCATCCCTTCCCTGGGCACGCTCGTCGTCCTCGCGCTCGGTGGCGTGCGTCTGATCGATGGCTCCCTCACCCCGGGCGAGTTCGTCGCCTTCACGCTGTACCTGGCGGCGCTCGTGCTGCCGATCCGCATCACCGGCTGGTTCTTCGCCAACCTGCCCAGGGCGGCCGCCGCCGGTGCCAGGGTCGAGGAGTTGCTCGGCACCGATCCCGAGATCGCCGACCCGAAACGACCGGCGACGCTTCCCAGCGGACGGGGTGAGATCCGCTTCGAAGGTGTCGACTTCGCGTATCCGGGAGGACCACCTGTCCTCGACGGTGTCGATCTGGTCGTTCCGGGAGGGTCATCGCTGGCCCTCGTGGGCTCGACGGGCTCGGGCAAGACGACGATCGCCCACCTCATCCCGCGGTTCCACGACGTCGATGCCGGGTCGATCACGATCGACGGTGTCGACGTCCGCAATCTGGGCCTGGACTCCCTGCGCAGCGAAGTCGCCGTGGTCTTCCAGGAGACCTTCCTCTTCTCCGCCTCGCTCCGCGAGAACATCGCCGTCGGTGATCCCGAGGCGCGTGACGAGCAGATCAGGGCGGCGGCCCGGCTGGCCAAGGCACACGATTTCATCTGCGAGATGCCCGACGGGTACGACACCGTCGTCGGTGAGCGCGGGCTCAGCCTGTCGGGCGGCCAGCGACAGCGCATCGCACTCGCCAGGGCGGTGGTACGCGATCCGCGCGTCCTCATCCTCGACGACGCCACGTCCTCCGTGGACGCGGTGGTCGAGGCGGAGATCCAGGCCGCGTTGCGTCGGGTCATGGAGGGACGGACGACGATCATCGTCGCCCACCGGTCGTCGACGCTGGCTCTCGTCGATCAGGTGGCCTTCGTGGAGGACGGTCGGGTGGTCGCCGTCGGTCGGCATGAGGATCTCCTGGCGGCGGTGCCCCGCTACGGCGAGGTGCTCGCCAGTACCGAGAGCAGGGAGTTCCTGTGAGATACGCCCGCTTCGGTGGCGAGTACCGCGTGGAGGACCGCAGCAAGTTGTTGCGCCGCGCCGGACGGATGGGCCGGTTCCTGCTGTGGCCTGCGGCCGGAGCGTTTGCGCTCTCCATCCTCGCCTCGCTGACGCGGGTGCTGGGCCCGTTTGCCGTCCGCGGTGGCATCGACAGCGGCGTGGCCGAAGGCGACAAGGGCGCGGTGCTCGTGGCGTCGGCGGTCTACCTCGGGCTGCTCGTCGCGCAATATCTGGCGCAGCGCTGGGCGCACTACGCGGTGGCGTGGGTCGGTGAGCGGTTCCTGCGGCGGCTGCGCCGCTCCGTGTTTGCCCACCTGATGCGACTCGACATGGCCTTCTTCGATCGGTCGAAGACCGGCGTGCTGGTGTCGCGCATGACCTCCGACATCGAGTCGCTCAACGCGTTCGTGAACGAGGGCGCGGTCCTGGCCCTCACGAACATCCTCACCGTCCTGGCCGTCACGGTCGCGATGCTCGTCGTCGACGTGCAGCTCACCCTCGCCACGCTCCTCGTCATCGCCGTTCTCGTGGGGCTCTCGGTCTTGTTCCAGCGCCGGGTGGCGTCGGCCTACGACAAGGTGCGGGAGCGGATCGGGCGGGTCCTCGCCTCACTCCAGGAAGGCATCACCGGCGTCCGGGTCGTGCAGGCCTTCACCCAGGAGGAGCAGCAGTCCTCCGCCTTCTCCCACGTCAACGAACGCTTCGTCGAAGCCAACATGGAGGCGGCCCGTCAGATCTCCTGGTACTTCCCCTCGGTGTCCTTGCTGCGGGTTCTCGGCATCGCCGCCGTCGTCGGGCTCGGTGGCGTGCGAGTGCTCGACGGGACGCTGACCACCGGGTCGCTCTTCGCCTTCCTGCTGCTGCTCGACTGGTTCTTCGCTCCGATCGTCAACCTGGCGAACGTGTACAACCTGCTCCAGGCCGCGCTCGCCGCCCTCGACAAGTTGTTCGGGCTTCTCGACGAGGAGCCCACCGTCCAGGAGCGACCCGGAGCGTTCGATCTGCCCGAGCCCGTGGAAGGGTCGATCTCCGTGTCCGGGCTCCGCTTCGGCTACACGGACGGCATCGAGGTCCTCCACGGCATCGACATCGACGTGGCGCCGGGAGAACGGGTCGCCGTGGTCGGTGAGACCGGTAGCGGCAAGAGCACCATCGCCAAGCTCGTGATGCGGCTCTACGACCCGACGGAGGGGTCCGTCAGGCTGGATGGCACCGATCTCAAGGACGTGACCTTCGCCTCGCGCGCTGCGGCGGTGACGCTCATTCCGCAGGACGACTTCCTCTTCAACGGGACGTTGCGCGACAACATCCGCTACGGAAAGCCCCATGCGACGGAGCAGGAGATCCACGACGTGCTCCGCGCCATGGGTCTCACCGAATGGGTCGACGACCTCGAAGAGGGCCTCGACACACCGGTGCGGGAGCGCGGAACGCGGTTCAGCGCCGGCGAGCGACAGCTGCTCGCCCTCGCCAGGGCGTTTCTCGTCGACCCCGCCGTGATCGTTCTCGACGAGGCGACCTCCAGCCTCGACCCCGAGACGGAGATCAGGGTGGAGGGTGCGCTCCGGGTGCTGTTGGCGGGACGGACGTCCGTGGTGATCGCCCATCGCCTCCGCTCGGCGATGCGCTCGGATCGCGTCGTCATGGTCGATGCGGGCCGGATCATCGCAACCGGCACCCATCGCGAGCTCGAGACGACGAGTCCGAAGTACCGCGAGCTCATCGAGGTGTGGCGGCGTGGTGTGGCGTGACCGAGATGGGTAGCGTGCCCACGATGACCGACACGTTCGACACGCTGGTCGAGGAGACCTTCGCCCACATCTGGGCCCTGGATCCCGGCTCGGCCGTCTATGTGGGCAAGCACGAGTACGACGGGCTCGTCCCCGACTGGTCCGCCCCGGCCGTGGCGACGCATCTCGACGGGTTGCAGGCGCTCGCCGACCGTATGGCCATGCTCGACGATCTCAGCGAGGACCAGGACCTCGACCGTGAGATCCTCACGGCAGAGATCGCGGCGATTCGATTCGACTGGCACGAGCTTCGAAACCATGCCCGGAGTCCGATGCGCTGGGTGTATCCGCTCGATCCCGATCTCTACATGAAGCGCAGCTACGCGCCTGCCGCAGAGAGGGCGCAGTCCGCAACGCAACTCCTGCGACAGGCAGAGGCGCATCTGGCGCTGGCGCAGGAGCGGCTCGATCCGGTGGTGCCTCGCACGTTCGCCTCGTGGGGTGCGGAAGCCGCCTCCGGGCTCGCCGGCATGATCCGGAGCGACACCGTCGATGCCTTCGGCCTCGAGGAGGGCCCGGAGCTGGAGGCGTTGCGCAGCGCGTGTGCGGATGCCGCCGATGCGCTCGACGGGTTCGCGGCGTGGATCAGGGACACGCTCTTGCCGTATGCCGACGAGTCGTTCCCGGTCGGGCCGGCGCGCATGGAACGGCTCCTGCAGGTCAGTGAGCTCATCACCATGTCGGTGGAGACGATGGTGGAGGTCGCCGAACAGGATCTCGCCGACAACCTCGAGGCATTCGTCGAGGTCGCAGAGGAGCTCGACGACGGTCTGAGCCCGCGCGAGGTGTACCAGAAGTACGTCGCCTCGGTGCACGCCACCGCCGACGAGCTGATCCCGACGACGGGCGCGATGCTCGAGGACATCCGTTCTTTTCTCATCGAGCGCGACATCATCACGGTCCCGAGCGAAGTGAGGGCACAGGTGGCCGCCACGCCACCCCATCTGCGCTGGGCGTTCGCCATGATGGACACGCCCGGGCCGTACGAGACCGAGGCCACCGAGGCGTACTACTACGTGACACCCGTGGATCCCACGTGGTCCGAAGAGGAGGCCGAGCAGTGGCTCGAGGCCCTCAACACGTTTGCCCTCGAAGACATCAGCATTCACGAGGCCTACCCGGGTCACTACGTCCATTTCCTCCACTACGACAATGCTCCGACGGAGGTCTCCAAACGGCTGGCTTCGTATGCCTTCACCGAGGGGTGGGCGCACTACGCCGAGCAGATGATGTGGGAACAGGGATACCGGGAAGGCGATCCTCGCTTCCGGCTCGCCCAGCTCGCCGAGGCGCTCGTTCGGAACTGCCGCTTCGTGTGTGCGCTGCGGCTTCACGTGGACGGGATGACGGTCGAGGAGGCCACTTCGTTCTTCGTCGAGAACGCTTTCTACGAGGAGTTGCCGGCACGCAAGGAGGCCGAGCGGGGCACCTTCGATCCCGGCTACTTCTCGTACACCCTCGGCAAACTGCAGATCCTGGCGCTGCGCGACGACGTCAAGGAGCGCCAGGGGCGTGAGTTCTCGCTCAAGGCGTTCCACGACGCGCTGCTGTCGAGAGGAGCGCCACCGGTCACGATCATGCGTCGCGTGCTGCTGTGACCTCGGTTCCCGGTCCCGCCGGCGCGCTGTCGAAACGTGCGGAAGCGATCCTCGAGGGCTCTCGCATGGAGGAGTATCTCGTCGCCCACTTCGAGCGGGTCGACGACCTCTGGAGTCCCGCCAACCCCGACGGCTACATCCCCATGGCCATCGCCGAGAACAAGCTGGTGTGGGACCTCCTCGAGCCGAGGTTCGCCGACTGCCGCGATGTGCTCCACACCTCGGTGGGGTACGACAACTTCAGGGGGTCGGAGCACTTCCGGGAGCGACTCGCCCACTTCCTCGGTCGCACCTTCCTGGGTGATCGCGTCGAGCCCGGTCAACTCGCCGTGGTCAACGGAGCCGGATCTGCACTGGAGTTGCTGTTCTTCGCCCTGTGTGATCCCGGTGACGGCGTGTTGGTTCCCACCCCGAGCTACCAGGGATTCTGGATGGACCTCGAGACGCGTGACGAGGTCGTGATCGTCCCGGTTCACACCCACTCGGACGACGGCTTCGAGCTGACGCCTGCACTCCTCGACGAGGCCATAGCCACGGCAGGCCGGCCCATCACGGCCCTGCTCTACACCAACCCCAACAACCCGATCGGGCGGGTCGACCCTCCGGAGAAGGTCGACGAGTTGCTCAGCTGGGCCGAGACGCGGGGTGTCCACGTGGTCCTCGACGAGATCTACGCCCTGTCGATCTTCGACGACTCGCCGTTCGTGAGCGGCGCCGAGCTGCGTCCCGAGATGAGCGACTGGCTCCACATCGTCTGGGCGTTCTCGAAGGACTTCGCGGCGAGCGGTCTGCGGACCGGCGTGATCTACACGCACAACGAGCCCCTGCACCGCACCATCGACGAGCTCGCCTACTGGCTCGGGACGTCGGGTGACACGCAGTCGCTGCTCGCCCAGGTGATTGCCGACGACGCATGGGTCGACGGGTTCCTGGAGGAGAGCAGGCGCCGGCTGGGCACCGCGTACCGGGAGGTGTCTGCGGTCTTCGAGCAGCACGACATTCCATACATCGCCGGTGGCGCCGGCTTCTTCTTCCTCGTCGATCTGCGGCGGTTTCTCTCCGAGCAGACCTGGGAGGCCGAAGATGCACTCTGGCGACGGATCCTCGGCGAAGCGAAGGTCAACCTCACACCGGGTTCGGCGTGCCGCAACGTCGAGCCGGGGTTTCTGCGCGTCGTCTTCAGCGGGATACCGATCGAGGCCTCGGTCGAGGGCGCCGGTCGGGTGGCCCGGCTTCTGACCGGGAGCGACTGAGCGTCACCCGGCGTTCTTGGCGTCTCGCCACTCGAGCCAGGGTGTCAGGCGATCGATTGGATACTCGGGACCGCTCATGCCGATGGTGTACTCGCGGAACCCGATGTCGTAGTAGGTGTCGGCCATCCCGAGCCCCTCGTCGATCTGGCTGAACCCGAGCCCCACGCTGCGATCGATCTCCGCCGGGTCGCGGCCGACCTTTGCGCACCAGTCGTCGAGGATCCCCGCCTTCCGTTGCATCTGCTCCGGCGTTCCGAAGTAGTGCCAGACGTCGGCATGCTGTGCGGCGATGCGGAGCGTCTTCTTCTCTCCGCCGCCTCCGATCAGGATCGGGATCTTGCGGGTCGGTGCAGGATTGAGCTGGTCCCACCTCGATCTGATGGTGGGCATGTCCTCGGCGAGCTTGTCGAGCCTCATGCCTGCGGTGCCGAACTCGTAGCCGTACTCGTCGTAGTCGCGCTCGAACCACCCCGACCCGATGCCGAACACGAGCCGCCCAGCCGAGATGTGATCCACGGTGCGCGCCATGTCGGCGATGAGGTTCGGATTCCGGTACGAGTTGCAGGCGACGAGCGGTCCGATCTGGATCCGCTCCGTCGCTTCGGCCCACGAGCCCAGCATCGTCCAGCACTCGAAGTGCTTCCCGTCCGGATCTCCCGAGAGCGGATAGAAGTGGTCCCAGTTGTAGGCGATGTCGACACCCATCTCCTCGGCGGCGACGACGGCCTCCCGGATGGCGCTGTAGTCGGCGTGCTGGGGCTGGATCTGGACGGCGATGCGTACGTCGGTCATCGTGCTGTTCGGTCCTCCGTGCGTGGCGTGGCGCGGTCGTGTGCTGGTCGCACGGCGAGACTAGGTGTACCCGGGTCCGAACCAGACACCCGCCCCGCGTGCGGTGATAACTTGACTCGAGGGAGGCCACCGCATGAGTGTTTCGATTCGTCCCATCACCGCCGACGAGGTCCCGGGCTTTCGGACCGTGATCTCGCAGGCCTTCGGTGGCGACCCCACGGAGGGCGGCGACGAGCGGTTCCTGCAGCACGTCGACCTGGACCGCACGTATGTCGCCTTCGACGACGACCGGATGGTGGCGACCGCTGCCGCCTTCACGTTCGATCTCACCATTCCCGGCGGGACGGCGCCGATGGGTGGGCTCACGATGGTCGCCGTCCGCCCCACGCACCGCCGCCAGGGTGTGCTCCGGCAGCTGATGGACGCGCATTTCGCCGACGTCGAGGCCAGAGACGAGCCGCTGTCCGGACTGTGGGCCAGTGAGACGGCGATCTACGGACGGTTCGGCTACGGCGACGCCGTGCCCCGTCACCACCTCACGGTCGACGCCAAGCGAACCGCTCTGGAGTCGGGACTGACCACCGACGTGGTCGAGCTCATCGACGAGGAGGAGGCCAGGGCCACGCTTCCCGGCCTCTTCGAGAGCTATCGGATCGGCCGCGTGGGTGCGCTCTCACGCAGCGACGACTGGTGGGCGGCCCGTCGCTTCTACGACGGGCCGGAGTACCGGGAGGGGGCATCGAAGCGGCGATACGCCCTGGCCGTGCGCCAGGGTGCGCCCGTCGGTTACGTGATGTACCGCCAGAAGGAGAAATGGGACGATGGCTGGCTGCCCGACGGCGAGATCGGTGTCATCGAGATCATCGGCGACGAGCGGGCGACGGCCTCGCTGTGGAGCTTCCTCGCATCGGTCGACTTGTTCCCGAGGATCGATTGGTGGAATGCACCCGTCGATGATCCGGCGAAGTGGCTCGCGGAGAACGGTCGCGCCGTCGGCATCAAGCTCGCCGACTCCCTCTGGGTGCGGCTCATGGACGTCGATCGGTGCCTGGCGCAGCGTCGCTATCGGTCGGCGGGCGAGATCGTCATCGGGGTGACCGATTCGTCCCGACCCGCCAACACCGGCGCCCATCGCCTGGTCGTCGATGCCGACGGCATCGCACAGGCCATGCCGAGTTCGGAAGCGCCCGCCGTGGAACTCGATGTGGCGACGCTGGCCGCGCTGTACCTCGGCGGTCGCAGCGCCGTGGAGTTCGCAGCCGCCGGTCTCGTCGGCGGTGAGGACGCAGCGATCCGGCTCCTCGACGATCTCATGCGCTGGGACCCGCCATGGTGCCCCGAGGTCTTCTGACGCCAGAGGTTCAGATGGCGGCCGCACCCTCGCGTCGCTCGACTTCCGTCGCGACTACGTCCGGCGGCTGCCGTCCGTCGACGACTGCGTACTGAGGCGCGATTCCCTCGAGCTCGGTGATCGGTACGTCCGGGTGGTCGACCACGATGATCCTGTGGACGGCGGCGTCGGTGAGACCCTCGGCCCATGCGGCGACCACTGCCGCCGGATCTGCTGCGAACGACCGCTCCCGCTCGTCGATGGCGGCCTCGGCGATGACCACTGCGCAGAATGTGTTCAGGGCGGCGCCCCCGACGTGGGAGCCGTCCGAGATGTCGCCGATGGCGACCTTTGCGTTTCGCTCCTTGAGCGCGAGCCCCGTCGGGACGTCGGTGACGAACGCCCTCACCTCGCCGTCGCGTGGCAAGAGCGTGTCGATGACATTCGACCCGACGGTGGTGTCGGCTCCTATGACGATGACCGGCATGCCGTCCAGTCTGGCATGTGGTGCATCGCGGATCCCGCGTGGATTCGGCCCCGGCGGCTTCGACTATGTTTCAGGGTTCCAGGGCCGGCGGATGGAGGAACCGCGGCGCCCCGGATCGTCCCCGCACCGTCTCGAACCGAGCGGCGGACGCATTCTCACACGGAGAGCATCGATGGACACACCCTCCAACGGACGAACGACGTTGCCGCTGTACCGGCCGGACGACATCCGTGACGCCTGCGGCGTCGGCTTCATCGCGAGCCGGACGGGGGTGCGCAGCCACCGGCTCGTCACGACGGCGTCGCGCTGCCTCGGCAACGTGAATCACCGAGGTGCGGTCTCGGCCGACGGCACCGGTGACGGCGCCGGGATGATGCTCCGTGTGCCTTACGAATTGCTGGCCAGGGACCTGGAGGCGCGCGGTGCCGCCGTTCCCCCCGAGGGCCGTCTGGGTGTCGTCATGACGTTCCTTCCCCCGAGCGAGGTCGAGCGGGCCCGCAAAGCCGTCGAGGGTGCGGTCGAGGCGGAACGTCTCGACTTCCTCATGTGGCGCCGGGTCCCCGTCGGGCCGCTCGCGCTGTCCGAGACCGCCCGGGCTTCGATGCCCGTCATCGAGATGGCCCTCGTCGCCAACCCGGTCGATGGGACGGACGAGGAGTGGTTCGAGCGATCGCTCCACCTCGTGCGACGCGACGCGGAGCGGCGGGTGGACGACGACGACATCGAGGGCTTCTCGATCCCTTCGGCGTCGTGCCGCACGGTGGTCTACAAGGGGCTCTTCGTGGCCACCGACATCGAGGCCTTCTACTGGGACCTCGTCGATCCCATGTTCAAGTCGGATTTCGCCATCTTCCATCAGCGATACTCGACGAACACCTTCCCCTCGTGGGCGCTCGCCCAGCCGTTCCGCATGGTCGCCCACAACGGCGAGATCAACACTGTGCGGGCCAACCGATCGTGGATGGCAGCCCGGAGCCAGGACATCGTTTCTGAGGTCTGGGGCGATCGCACCGGCGACCTGAATCCGCTCGTCGGGGAGGGAAGTGACTCCGCGTCGCTCGACAATGCGTTCGAGATCCTCGTGCGTTCGGGTCGGAGCGTCGAGCACACCAAGGAGATGCTCATCCCGGCGGCCTGGGAGAACGTCTCGGATCTCGATGACGAGTTGCGCTCGTTCTACGAGTACCACGCCTTTCTGACAGAGCCGTGGGATGGTCCGGCTGCCATCGCCGCCTCGGACGGCCGTACCGTCATCGGTGGCCTCGACCGCAACGGTCTACGACCGGCCCGCTGGACGATGACTCCGGACTACGTGATCGTCGCATCGGAGGCCGGCGTGGCCCCCGCCGAGGAGATCGAAGCGGAGCGCACCGGACAGCTCGGTCCGGGAGACATCATCGCCGTCGATCTCACGACGGGTGACGTGCGCTTCTCGGCCGAGGTCAAGCACGAGCTGGCCAGGCGCGCGCCCTACGCCGATTGGGTCCGCACCCAGACCAACTACGTGCGCGATGCGTTCGACGATCTCCAGGACGACCGTTTCGACGCCGAGGCGCTGGCCAGAGTGTTCGCTTACACGGCGGAGGAGCGCCGCCTCATCCTCGCCCCGATGGCCGGGGGCGTCGAGCCGGTGCTCTCGATGGGTCACGACACGGGTCTCGCCGCTCTCAGTGAGTTCCCCCAGCGGCTGTCGCGATACTTCCACCAGGCGTTCGCCCAGGTGACGAACCCACCGATGGATCCGATTCGCGAGAAGCTCGTGATGTCGCTGCGCACCTATGTCGGCGCGCGAGGTTCGTTGCTCGAGGAGACGCCGCAACAGGCCCGGCTGATGCAGTTGTCCTCCGTCGTGCTCTCCGACGCGGAGATCAAGAGGCTCAGCAGATCCGACGATCCGGCCTTCGCTTCGGCGTGGTTGCCCGCCCTCTTCGATCCTGCCGACGGTGCGGCGTCGCTGCGCTCGGCACTCGACGAACTCGTCGATGCCGCCGAGCGCGCGGTGCGGGACGGTGCGACGATCCTCGTGCTGTCGGATCGTGAAGTCGATGAAGGCATGGCGCCGATCCCGATGCTGCTCGCGGTCGGGGCGGTGCATCATCGCCTGGTCGCCACGGGTCTGCGGCTGCGGGCGTCGATCATCGCCGTGACCGGCGAGGCTCGCGACGCCCACGACGTGGCGTGTCTCATCGGGTTCGGGGCGAGCGCGGTCTATCCCTTCATGGCGATCGAAGAGGTGCGGGCGCTCGCCGCCGACGGTGACCTCCCGGTGGGCGTCGTCGAGGCGCAGGAGAACTATCGGAGCGCCCTCGAGAAGGGGATCCTCAAGATCATGTCGAAGATGGGGATCTGCACCATCTCGGCCTATCGAGGGTCCGAGTTGTTCGAGGTCATCGGTCTCGACGACGAGCTCTGCGACCTCGCCTTCAGATATGCCGAGCGACGGATCGGTGGGATCGGGTTCGATCGCATCGCCGCCGATACGGTCGAACGCCACGCCCGCTACGCCGACGGCGATGAAGAGCTCGGCGGCTTCTACAAGCACCGGCGCGGCGGCATGCCGCACATCAACTCGCCGCGTGCCGTGCTCGCCGTGCAGAAGGCGGTGCGGTCCGGAGATCCCGAGCTGTGGGACAAGTTCGTTTCCGTCGTTCAAGACGATCGCGGACCGCTCGAGCTGAGGGATCTCCTCGACTTCAGGTCGGATCGCACCCCGGTCCCGCTCGACGAGGTGGAGCCCGCGGAACGGATCATGCGTCGTTTCACGACGGCAGCCATGTCGCTCGGTGCGTTGTCGCGGGAGGCGCACGAGACGCTGGCCGAGGCGATGAACTACATCGGCGGGTTGTCGAACTCGGGAGAAGGCGGTGAGGACCCGGCCCGCCTCAAGACCAGGCAGAACTCGGCCATCAAGCAGGTGGCGTCGGGGCGATTCGGGGTCACTCCCGGCTACTTGGCCTCGGCCGAGGAGTTCCAGATCAAGATGGCGCAGGGGTCGAAGCCGGGCGAGGGCGGACAGCTGCCGGGTCACAAGGTGAGCCCGGAGATCGCCCGGCTCCGGCACACCGAGCCCGGGGTGACGCTGATCTCACCCCCGCCACACCACGACATCTACTCCATCGAGGATCTCGCCCAGCTCATCCACGACTTGAAGGCCTTCAAGCCTCTGGCACGAGTCTCCGTGAAGCTCGTCTCGGGACCCGGTGTGGGCACGATCGCGGTGGGTGTCGCCAAGGCCCTCGCCGATGTGGTGACCATCTCGGGCAACTCCGGTGGCACGGGCGCCTCTCCGCTCGTGTCGATCAAACACGCCGGGTCCCCGTGGGAGCTCGGTCTGGCAGAGGCGCACCAGGCCCTCACCGCCGATGGGCTCCGGCACACGATGGTGGTCGAGACGGATGGAGGCATCCGCACCGGGAAGGACGTGCTCGTGGCCGCACTGCTCGGCGCCAATCGCTTCGGCTTCGTGACGCTGCCCCCCATCGCGTTGGGATGCAAGATGGTGCGCCAGTGCCACGAGAACACGTGTCCGGTCGGTATCGCGACCCAGCGGGAGGACCTCCGCGCCAAGTACACGGGTGCCGTCGACCAGGTGGTCACGCTGTTCCGTCACATCGCCGAGGAAGTGCGGCATCACCTGGCGGCCATCGGAGCCCGGTCGATCGAGGAGGTCATCGGTCGCGGCGACCTGCTCGTGGCCAAGCATCCGGATCATCCGCTGTCTGCCGAGTTCCTCGCCAAGTTGGCTCGAGCCGAGGTGGATCGGAGAACGCACGGCACGAGCCGCAGCTTCCGGACGGTTGCCAGATCACCGGTCGGGGAGCAGATCGCACTCGAGGGTCGCAGGGTCATCAACACCCGGGGCGCCCTGGAGCTGGCGTACCCGATCCGCAACACCGACCGCGCCGTCGGCACGAGGTTGTCCGGCGAGATCGCCGAAGAGATGGGAGACGAAGGGCTGCCCGAGGGCTCCATCCGCATCAGGCTCTCGGGTGTCGCCGGTCAGAGTCTCGGTGCCTTCCTGGCCAGAGGCATCGAGATGACGCTCGTCGGGGCGGCCAACGACTACGTGGGCAAGGGCATGGGCGGCGGCTCGATCGCGATCATCCCGAAGGTGTCCGACCCTGACGCCGTGCCCCACGGAGCCGGAAACGCGTGTCTCTACGGCGCCACCGCGGGCCGGCTCTTCGTCGCCGGTTCGGTCGGGCAGCGTTTCGCCGTCCGCAACTCCGGGGCATCGGCGGTCGTCGAAGGCGCGAGCGATCACTGTTGCGAGTACATGACGGGTGGCACCATCGCGGTGCTCGGCCCCGTCGGGCGCAACGTCGCCGCAGGCATGACGGGTGGCACGGCGTACCTCTGGGATCCGGATCTCACGTCGAAGGCACACATTGCGGCGTCCGCCCCCGAGCCTCGTCGACTCGCGGGAGACGAGGCGGAAGAGCTACGGCGCCTCCTCGAGGACCACGTCGCCGCGACCGGCAGCGCCCGCGCCAGGGATCTTCTCGCCCGCTGGGAGGAGGCGGTCGGTGAATTCTGGGCGCTCGTGGCGGAGCCACCGCCTGTGCCCTCTGTGCAGCCGGGCATCGAGGTCGCCGCGGGCTGAGCTCCGAACACGCGACCTGTCGGACGTCGGACGATCCGACGACGAGCTGCCGCACCATGACGTTGCCCCTCACACGGGTCACGTCGGAGCGGGGTCCCCCGTCTCCTCCCACTCCCGGAACGAGCCCCTCCGGCGGGGCCCAAGGATCGGCTGCTTCTTCCTGTCGTGCGGGGCATCACTTATTCCGGCATGGTCCCGTCCGACGGGTCGTCCATGAAGATCGATCGCGCCGCTGTCACCGCCTTTCTCCGTGAGTGCATCCCTGCCGCCGATGCCCACGACGAGGAGGAGTGGCACCTCCGACACCGTGTCGTCGTGTTGGGCTACGCGATCTCGGCGCTGATCGTGGCCGTGGTCGGGCTCGCCACCGGGTTCGGCGGCGACAGCGCCCTCCACGCAGCGCTCGAGCTCGCCATCCTGGCGTTGCCTGGTGCCGTCCTCCTCGTGACCCCCCACCGCTTCACGGCGCAGCTGCTCTCGAGCCTCGGGCTCCTCGTCGTGTCCGGCATGCTCGTGCACTTCACCGGTGGGCTGATCGAGTCGCACTTCGCCTTCTTCGTGCTCTTGCCGCTCATCGCCCTCTACACCGACTGGCGCACCTACGCCTTCGCCGTGGTCTACGTCGCCGTGAGCCATGGCATCATCGGAGCCATCGATCCATCGTCGGTCTACAACCACGCGGCAGGCATCACTGCGCCGTTCACGTGGGCGGTGGTGCACGCCATGTCCGTGCTCGCACTCTCGCTCGTGATGCTCGTCCACTGGAACTTCTCCGACAGACGTCGGATCGAGCTCAACGCCGCGCTGCGTGAGCTCCAGGAGGCCCAGCGTCAGCTCGTCGAGGCGCAGAAGCTCGAGTCGATCGGTGCTCTCGCCGCCGGCGTGGCCCACGAGATCAACACGCCGATCCAGTTCGTCGGCGACAACCTCGAGTTCATCGCCGACGCGGCCGACGGTGTCGGCAAGTTCGTGAACGCCTGGCTGGACGCTCGCCCGACCTTCGCAACTCACGAGGCCCTCGCCCCGACCGTGGCGGATCTGGACGCGATCGTCGCCGCCGCCGACATCGAATTCAACATCACCGAGATCCCGGACGCGGTGTCCCAGAGCCTCGAGGGAGTGCATCGCGTCGCCGAGATCGTGCGGGCGATGAAGGGGTTCTCTCATCCGAACGACGAGGTCACGCCGTCCGATCTCAACCGACTCATCAGCGACACCGTGGCCGTGGCGCGCAACGAGTGGAAGTACGTCGCCGAGGTCGACCTCGATCTGGCCGATGACCTCCCGCTCACTCCGGTGCCGCCAGGTTCCTTCAACCAGGTCGTGCTCAACATCGTCGTCAACGCCGCGCATGCCATCGCCGACCGAGGACAGCGAGAGGACCCGGGCCGGATCGGCGTTGTCACGCACCGGCAGGGCGACGTGGTGGTGGTGTCCATCAGCGACAACGGGTGCGGCATCCCCGACGACATCAGAGACCGGATCTTCGACCAGTTCTTCACGACGAAGGAGGTCGGTCGTGGCACGGGCCAGGGTCTGTCGATCGCGCGATCGCTGATGGATGGTCTCGGGGGACGGATCGAGATCGACTCGGCGCCCGGAGTCGGTACCACGTTCACCCTGGAATTCCCGCTGGTCCACGACAAGGAGCCCGTCGATGCCTGATCTCCGAATTCTGTTCGTCGACGACGAGCCGGAGATCCTGTCTGGACTCCGCCGGATGCTCGCCCCCCGTCGCAACGACTGGGACATGGCGTTCGTCGGGTCGGGTGCCGACGCTCTGGCCGAGATGGCGAGCGCGGACTTCGACGTGGTGGTCACGGACATGCGGATGCCGGGCATGACGGGGGCTGAGCTGCTCGCCGAGGTGGCGAAGCGTCATCCGGGGGCCGCCCGCATCATCCTGTCCGGTGCAGCCAGCGAGAGCGACATGCTCTTGTCCACCGAGAGCGCCCATCAGTATCTCGCCAAGCCGTGCGAGCGCGAGCGGCTCGAGGACGTCATCGAGCGAGCGCGCATCCTCAAGCGTCAGCTCGACCCGGCGGAGCTGTTCGGAGCGGTCTCGATCCCGAACCGGCTTCCGGCGTTTCCGACCACGACGACCAAGCTCGTCCAGGAGGCGCAGTCCGATGACCCGTCGTTGGAGCGGCTTGCGGCGATTGCAGCCGAGGACGCTGCTCTCTCGGCGAAGCTGCTGCAGTTGGTGAACTCATCCTTCTTCGGGCTGGCCAGAGACGTGGCGGATCCCCGAGAGGCCGCCAAGCTCCTCGGATCCTCGCGTGTCGTCTCCTTGTCGCTCGGCTCCGGTCTGTACTCCCAGATCCCGCCGGAGGCCACCGGGTACTTCTTCGATCGTCTCTGGGCACGGAGCGTTGCCATCGCCTCCGGCGCAGAACGCATCGGGCTGAGCCTCGCGGCGGGCCGGGAGATCCAGGGGCTGTGCTACATGAGCGGGCTGCTCTCGGTGACCGGAACGTTGGTCTTGGCCAGCGGGATGACTGCGCGATACCTCTCGATCGCGAATTCCGCGACGCAGATCGCGACCGAGGACGATGTGAAATCGCTGTTTGGCGCCACGTCTGCCCAGTTCGCCGCCTACATCCTCGGGCTGTGGGGTCTGCCGGCGACCGTGGTCGAAGCCGTCGCATTCCATCGCACCCCGTCGAGCCTCGGATCCGGTCCCGGGCGCATCCCGCTCACCGCGGTGCACATCGCAGCCGTTGCCGTCGAGGCAGCCGCTTCCGGAGTCGATATCCAACTCGACGAGGCGTTCCTGTCGGATCAGGGTCTGCTCGAGCGGGTTCCCGAGCTGCTCGACGTGTGCCGGGCAGAGGTCGCAGCATGAGTCGCAAGGTCATGCTCGTGGATGACGAGCCGAGTGTTCTCCAGGGCTACCGGAGACATCTCCACCGGCTCTACGACATAACGATCTGCGAAGAGCCGGCGCGGGCACTCGAACTGCTCGAGAGCGAAGGCCCGTTCGGTGTCGTGGTCTCGGACTACCGCATGCCGGTGATGAACGGCGTCGAGTTCCTGAGCGAGGTGAGTCGCCGCCAACCCACCGCAACCCGGGTGATGCTGACGGGTCAGGCCGACCACGACGCAACCCTGGCGGCGATCAACGAAGGCCACATCTTCCGATTCCTCACCAAGCCCTGCCCTCCCGAAACGCTCGCCGCGTCGATCGCCGATGCGATGGAGGTCTACGAGCTCGTCGTCGCCGAGAAGGAGCTGATCGAGGGAACGCTCCAGGGCGCCGTTGCAGCCCTTACCGATCTCCTCGGGCTCGCCAGCCCCGCGGCCCTCGACCGGGCCACGCGGGTCAGATCCATCGCCGTGCCGCTCGCGGAGCGTCTCGGCACCGGGCCGGTCTGGATCGTCGACATGGCGGCCTCGCTTTCGCAGGTGGGCTGCATGACGCTCGACGACGACGTTGCGCAGGCGGGGCTGTCGGGAGCCGGCATGACCCCGGACGATCGTCAGATGTACGAGGGGCATGCAGCAGCCGCGGAAGGCCTCCTGGCCAGGATCCCGCGTCTCGACGCCGTGGCCGCACTCGTCGGTGCCCAGTTCAAAGGCGAACTTCCGTCCTCGGTGCTCGCCGCGCGTTCGCTCGAGCCCGTCCTCGCCCAGGCGTTCTTCACAGCATGTCGTTTCGCCGAGCGCTCCGCACAGACCGACGACGCCGCGGCCCTCGCAGACCTGTCCGGCAGGCTCGACGGCGCCGTCTACGCTGCCCTGGAAGGGGTCGTCGGCGGCCTCGGCAGGCGGGAGATGCGACCGGTCACCTGTTCCGTCGAGGAACTCCTGACGGGCATGGTCGCCCGGGAGGACATCGTGACCACGACGGGCGTTCTGCTCGTGTCGACCGGTCATGAGATCACCGAGCTCATGCTGCAACGTCTCCGCAACTTCCATCGCAAGGCCGGAGTCGTCGAACCGCTCGAGATGCTGGCGACCTTCGGCTGACAGTCGGGAACAGTTGCGTTCCCGACCTGGTTTACACTGTCCCCGTAGTGTTAATCGACACCGATCACCCGTTGCGGAGTGTGAATCACTGTGACCTCCACCGTTGACATCGACCTCGGCGGTTACCAGCTCGGCTGGTCCGACGAAGAGGATTACGTCTTCAAGCCCAAGAAGGGCCTGAACGAGGAGATCATCCGCGAGATGTCGCTCCTCAAGAAGGAGCCCGAGTGGATGCTCGAGTTCCGGCTCAAGGCGTACAAGCGCTTCCTGCGCAAGCCGGTCCCGACATGGGGCGGAGGCGGCGCGCTGCAGGAAATCGATTTCGACGACATCTTCTACTACATCAAGCCGACCGATGGGCAGTCGAAGGACTGGGACATGGTGCCCGATTCGATCAAGGACACCTACGAGAAACTGGGC
>CAYFYC010000028.1:0-19998 GCA_964347305.1 uncultured Acidimicrobiaceae bacterium
CATCCACGACGGTGACCTGTACACGTTCGGCCTCTCGTCGGCCTTCCAGGCCGCCTTCGAGGAGCTGGGTGGCGAAGTGTCGGTGTTCACGGCCGTCAACAAGGGCGACACGGACATGACCGCGGTGCTCACGGAGATCGCCGCCGGCAGTCCCGACATGCTGTTCACGCCGACCTTCCCGCCTGAGGTGAACTTCATCGCCCAGCAGATCGGCGGCATCTCGGGTCTCGAGAATGTCACCCTGATCGGTGCCGACGCCTCGCTCGTGGACAACTTCCTCGAGATTCCCGAGGCCCAAGGCTGGCATCACTCGGGTCCGGACACGCGGTTCGGTTCGGCCGAGAACGCAATCACCGGTGTGTCTGCCAGTGACATCCTGAGTGCGTACGAGGACACGTACGGTGAGGCACCGTCCGCTCCGTTCTGGGCACACGCCTATGACGCGACGACGGCCCTGCTCCAGGCGATCGAGAACATCGCCGTCGATGTCGACGGCACGCTGTACATCGACCGTCAGGCGCTCCGTGAGGAGCTCAACGAGCTGACGTTCGACGGGATCATCGGCACGTTCGATTGTGACGACTTCGGCGACTGCGGCGCCCAGCTCATCACGATCATCCGCAACGACAGCCCCAACGACGTCGAGGCGGCGAAGCTGAACGTGGTGTTCTCCTTCGAGCCTTCGTGATTCGCTGAACCGAACTGAACCGACTGAGAAGAGGCGCTGCCCCATGTGGCAGCGCCTCTTCCGTTCGGCTTGAATGCCCGCACCGTGGCAACCAACACATCGACACTGACGCGAGGGCGTTCCCGATTCAACTGGGTCGACAGCTTCCTCACGTTCATCCGGGTCGCCGCCATCGTGTTCATCGCCGTGGGCCTGGTGGGGACGATCGTCAACTTCGTGAACGACGAGGGACCGACGGCCGAGGCGTGGCGCGATCTCGTGGTCGGCGGTCTCGCCCAGGGAGCCATGTACGGGCTCATCGCCCTCGGCTACTCCATGGTCTATGGCGTGCTCGGGTTCATCAACTTCGCGCACGGCGAGGTCTTCATGGGCGGGGCCATGACCGGGTTCTTCATGGCGTCGTGGTTCCAGGAAACGGGACTCTGGGTCGACAACTTCCCGGTGGCCCTGATCCTCGTGATCATCTCCGGTGTCGCGACGTCGACGATCGTTGCGGTGCTGATCGAGAAGATCGCCTATCGGCCGCTCCGCCACGCCCCGCGACTCATCCCGCTGATCACATCGATCGGGATCTCGTTCTTCCTTCAATACGCGGCCGCCGGGCTCTTCGGGGTCGCCAACAAGAGCTTCCCGCAGCCCCCGATCGGTCTCAGAGGCAAGCTCGACCTGTTCGGCGTGTTCGAGATCGAGGGCACGAAGCTCCTCGTCATCGTCATCGCCGCCCTTTCGATGGTCGGGCTCTACTACTTCGTCGGCAAGACCAAGACCGGGCGGGCCATGCGTGCCGTCGCCGAGGACAAGGAGATCGCCGGCCTGATGGGGATCAACGTCGACCGCACCATCTCGGTGACGTTCGCCATCGGCGGAGCCATGGCCGGAATCGCCGGCACGCTGTTTGCGCTGCTGTTTCGTGGTGTCTCGTTCGACACGGGGTTCATCCCCGGCATCAAGGCCTTCACTGCGGCCGTGCTCGGCGGAATCGGCAACATCGTCGGCGCATTCTTCGGCGGGATCCTGCTCGGGCTCTTCGAGGGCGTCGGCCCCCTCCTCATCCTCGACGGGTGGGGCATCCCGGGCGTCTCGCAGCTCAAGGACGTAGTGGCGTTCATGGCACTCGTCCTCGTGCTCGTCTTCAGGCCCTCCGGTCTGTTCGGTGAGCAACTGGCGGAGACGGACCGCGCATGATCCGCGGCGAGTTCGACCTCCGGAAGACTCTGAAATCCGGCGCCATCACGGGCGTCGTCCTCGTGTTCATCGCCGCGGTCGGCATGGTCGAGGGCTTCAACGGCCGACTGGTCATCCATCCCATCCTCAGCCTCGGGTTCCTCGCCCTCTACTGGTACGTCCCGGTGGCGGCCTACAAGGTCGGCGACGAGGAGGTGCTCGAAGGCCAGGTCGCTTCCGAGAAGACGGCCATGCACGTCGTCGCCGGGGGTCTCGTCGGCCTGATCGGCGGTTTCATGCTGTGGGTGCTGGTGGTGATCACCAACACCCTCGACTTGCGCGATGTGTTCACCCGGCTCAGTCCGCGGCTCGTCGACATCCTCACGTTCCGGCAGGGTGTGGGCACCGGGCTGCTCATCATCCTCGTGACGACGGTGACCCTCGGTCTGATCGGTGGTGCGCTCCATCTCATGCCGGCGATCTGGCGAAAGCGTGTGATCGTCGGGACCCAGGCCGTGATCGTCGTCGCTCTCACCGAGGACATCACCAGCCAGGTGCTGCGCACGATCGGCCTCGACGGCTCGGTGACCACGGTCTTTCGCAACAACGCGCTCCGGCTGGTGCCGGCGATCGTGGTGTTCCTCCTCAGTGCAGGGCTGGCCGGGAGAAAGACCGGTCTTCCAGAGTTCGCCAAGCGCCACCTGGTCGTCGACGATCCCAAGCTCCGCACCCGCAACTCGACGATCGCTGCGCTGATCGTCCTCGCCATCGTCGCCCTCACCCCCTGGGTGCTCGGCAGCCTGCTCTCCGAGCTGCTCGCCAACGTGGCGATCTTCATGCTCATGGCGCTCGGGTTGAACATCGTGGTGGGCTTCGCCGGTCTCCTCGATCTCGGATACGTCGCATTCTTCGCCGTCGGTGCCTACACGGCAGGTGTCCTGACGTCGCCGCTCTCGCCGTTCTTCACGCCCGAGTGGCCGTGGTGGTACTCGCTCCCGTTCGTCGTGGTCGTCGCCGCCATCGCCGGCATCCTCGTGGGCACGCCGGTCATCAGGATGCGTGGCGACTACCTCGCCATCGTGACGCTCGGGTTCGGTGAGATCGTCCGCATCTCGTTCCTCTCCGACTGGCTCGGCCCCTACTTCGGTGCAGCCGGAGGGATCCGCAACATCCCTGGGATCCCGCTCGGATTCGACACGATCTCCGGAGCCGACCCGGAGTTCATCATGTACTTCGCCTTTGCGCTGGTGCTACTCGCCGCCTGGGTGTCGTGGGCGCTGCTGAACTCCCGAGTCGGGCGTGCCTGGATCGCGATGCGGGAAGACGAGTCGGTCGCAGAGGTGATGGGGATCGACACCACCCGGTCCAAGCTGCTGGCCTTCGTCGTCGGTGCCATCCTCGCCGGATTGGGTGGCGCGCTGTTTGCCGCCAAGCTCGGGTCGATCTTCCCGACCTCGTTCGCCCTCCTCGTCTCGATCATCATCCTGGTGGTCGTCATCGTCGGAGGCATGGGGAGCCTCCTCGGCGTCGCCGCCGGCGCCGTCGTGCTCATCGGTGTGTTGGGTGGGCCGAACCAACCGGGCCTGCTCGCCGAGTTCTCCGAGTTCAAGCTCCTGATCTACGGCGCGGTGCTCATCTACATGATGTTGCAGCGACCCGAGGGTCTCGTCCCGAGCGTGCGCCGTCAGCGTGAGCTGCACGTCGAAGAACTCACCCAGGACGCCTGGTTCGACAAGAAGGGTGAGTTCGCCGGAGTCGGGGAGGACGAATGAGCCTGCTCGAGATCCGGGGTCTGGTGAAGGAGTTCGGCGGGGTCAAGGCGCTCGGCGGTGTGGACTTCCACATCGAGGAGGGCGAGATCGTCGCCGTCATCGGGCCCAACGGCGCCGGCAAGACCTCGTTCTTCAACGTCATCTCGGGCATGTTCGAGCCGGACGCCGGGACCATCGAGTTCGACGGCGACGACATCACCGGATGGGAACCGAACATCGTGACTCGCCGTGGCGTCGCCAGGACCTTCCAGAACGTGCGTCTCTTCGCCAACATGACCGTGCTCGAGAACGTCATGGTGGCCCAGCACTGTCGCACCCACCAGGGTGCGTGGTCGGCGATCTTCCGCACCGCTGCGTTTCGGCGGGAGGAACAGGAGATCGAGGAACGCGCCAAGGACATCCTCTCGTTCTTCGGCACCCGCCTCGTCGGCTACCGCTTCGACCAACCGGCGTTCGTTCTCTCCTACGCCAATCGGAGGCGGCTCGAGATCGCCAGGGCCATGGCCACGCAGCCCAAGTTGCTTCTCCTCGACGAGCCGGTGGCCGGCATGAACCCGAGGGAGACGGCCGAGCTCACCGGGCTCATCGGCCGGCTTCGTGACGAGCGTGGCTTCACCGTCGTCGTCATCGAGCACGACATGAAGGTCGTGCGTGACGTCTCGGATCGGGTGGTCGTGCTCGACCACGGCGTCAAGATCGCCGAGGGCTCCTACGAGGACGTCTCCACGAACGAAGACGTCATCGAGGCCTACCTCGGTCGCCCCACGGAGCACCACGATGGCTGAGACCGTTCTCGAGTTCCGGGACGTCCACACCCACTACGGGCCGGTGCACATCCTCAAGGACGTCAACATCACCATCGGCAAGGGCGAGATGGTGTGCCTGCTCGGCGGCAACGCATCGGGCAAGACCACGACGCTCAAGACGATCCTCGGCATGGTGACCCCCACCGAGGGTGACATCCTCCTCGACGGCGAAGTCATCACGAAGTTGTCGACGGCCGATCGCGTGGCGAGGGGGATCTCGATGGTTCCCGAGAACCGCCGTCTGTTCAAGCGCATGACCGTACGCGAGAACCTCGAGATCGGTGCGTTCCTGCGGGCCGGCGAGGATCTCAGCGCGGACATGGAGCGGATCTTCGAGCTGTTTCCGAGGGTGAAGGAGCGACTCTCGCAGAAGGCGGGCACCCTGTCCGGCGGTGAGCAGCAGATGGTTGCCGTCGGCAGAGCGCTCATGGCGCAGCCCAAGGTCCTGCTCATGGACGAGCCGTCGATGGGCCTCGCCCCCAAGCTGGTCGCTCAGAACTTCGACATCATCGAGCAGATCAACAAGGCGGGCACCACCGTCTTCATGGTCGAGCAGAACGCCAACATGGCCCTGTCCATCGCAGACCGTGGTTATGTCTTGCAGACGGGCGCCATCGTGCTGGCAGACACCGCTGCCGGGCTCCTCGCCAACCCGGACATGCGACAGGCGTACCTCGGCGACGTCGAGGAATGAGGAGTCAGCCCAGCGCTCGCTGGTAGAGCTCCTCGGCGTCGGGGCCCGGTGAGATGCCCATGGTCTCTATCAACATCGAACGCAGCGCGTCGTAGGTGCGGATGGCTTCGGGTCGGTTCCCCGCGGCGAGGTGGCATTCCATCACACGGACGTGTGCCGATTCGCGGTAGGGATTCAGATCGGCAACCGTTCGGGCCGCCTGCAGCGCCGCGCCCGGCTCACCCTTCGCGAGCCAGACGCGTGCCAGCACATCGAACGTCCGGCTCTCGTATTCGAGGAGATCGCGCTGCATGCGCTCCACCCAGTGGCCGGTCTCGCCCGGGAGAAATCTCCTGCGGAACACGGCCGAAGCAACGGTTGCGTCTCCCCACGCCCGATCCGGCTCGCCTCTGCGCATGGCGCCCTCGGCCCGATCGAGCGCGTTGATCGCAGCCCGGAGATCCACCCACGATCCGGGTGGCAGCCGCAGTTCGCAGCTCCCGCTGCGCCCGTCGAGGATCGAGGAACCGTCGAGGCCGATGGAGTCGAAGACGCGCCTCAGCTTGGACAACACCGAGTTGAGGGCGCCTTCCCACGAGTCGGGCAACTCGTCCCACAGCACCTCCGCCAACTCGTGGCGATCGACTCGCCGAGGAGCGGAGGCCAGGTACACGAACGCCAGGCGACCCTGGCGGCCGGGGAGCGCAGACGCCTCGAGGAGGGACGACTCGCTCTCGATCGCCACCCGACCCACGATGTAGCAACGAAGTGCCAACGTTCCGCCAACCTCCCGACAACCTGCGGTGCGTACGGTAGAGCCGTCAGCCGAACCTAGGAGGAACAGATGGCAGATGTGGCACGTGTGATCGAATGCCCGTGCGGAGCGGTCATCGAAGGCAACGACACGCCAGATGTGGTGGCGAAGGCGCAGACCCACGCCAAGCAGACCCACGACATGGACCTGTCCGAAGAGCAGGCCACGGCGATGGCACGGCCCGCCTGATGCCGCTGGTCACGATCACGGCTCCGAAGGACGTGTTCACCGAGGAGCAGAAGGCGGACATGATCGACAAGGTCACCGAAGCGATGATCGATGTCGAGGGTGAGGCGTTCCGGGACAAGACATGGGTCGTCTACGAAGAGGTTCCGACCGGGAACTTCGCCATCGGGGGGAAGGTCGTCGAACCCTCCTGACTCAGCTCGACGAGGCCCGCACCGTCGGTGCGGGCCTCGTCGCGTCCTGATCCTCTCGCTTCGCTACCGTCGGGGTGCCGACAATGACGGCCTTCCGTCAGTCCAGAAGGCGTTGGCTCGGGTAGACACCAGCCCAACACAACGATGGAGACCGTGCGATGACGACCCTGCCAGCCCTTCCCGACGACTTCGAGCCGACGCGCGCCACGCTGCATGCGTATGCGCGCGCCGTGTCGGCCATCCCGCGTGCGCATGCCGAAGGTCACCACAAGTGGTGGCACGCTGCGCTCACCGTGACCCCACACGGGCTCGTCACCGATCCGGTGGGGCTCGCCGATGGTGCCACGGCCACCATCACGATGGACCTGACGACACACGAGGTGAAGTTCCAGACGAGCACGGGGGAGTTCACCGTCTACTCGATGCAGGACGGCATGACGGGGTCGGAGCTCGCCGACGCCCTCATCGCCGATGCCGCCGGTCTGGGGTTCGACGACACCTACGACAGAGACAAGTTCGAGAGCCACGAGCCACGTGCCTACGACCGTGGAGTCGCCGCCGGGTTCCTCGCCACGCTGATCGCCGTCCATCGGGTCATGGAGGAGCATCACGGGTCGCTCGAAGGCGATGTCGGCCGGATCAACTTCTGGCCACACGGGTTCGATCTCGCCTTCGAGTGGTTCGGGACTCGGGTCGAGAAGTATGAGGAGGAGGGCGAGGTCACGGAGTATCCGTCCCAGCTCAACTTCGGCTGGTATCCAGCCGGAGACGCCTATTTCTATTCGAACCCGTGGCCCTTCGACGCAGATGTCCTGCTCGCCCACGAGCTTCCCGAGCCTGCCCGCTGGCACACCGACGGGTGGGAGGGCTCGATGCTCGCCCATGCAGACGTGGCCGGGCGCGCCGATGGCGCCGAGCTCGTGCGGGCCTACGGGAAGCGCGTCTTCGAGCTGGCGGCCCCCACGCTGACCGTCTGAGCTCGGTCTGGCTTCCCCGGATCGGTAGATTCCGTCTCCACGGCGGCGATCCGAAGGAGAGACCGTGACCGTATCCGAGCTCTTCGATCCCTCTCGATGGGTCGAGGTCGATGGGTTCTCGTTCGAGGACATCACATATCACCGCGCCGTCGACCAGGGCACGGTGCGGGTCGCGTTCGATCGACCAGAGGTTCGCAACGCGTTTCGCCCGCAGACGGTCGATGAGTTGTACAGCGCTCTCGACCACGCTCGCATGTCGACGGACGTCGGCACGGTGTTGCTGACGGGCAACGGACCATCACCCAAGGACGGGGTCTGGGCGTTCTGCTCGGGCGGTGACCAGCGGATCAGGGGAAAGGACGGCTACAAGTACGCCGAGGGTGACCACGCGGCCGACATCGATCCGGCCCGGCTCGGCCGGCTGCACATTCTCGAGGTGCAACGGCTCATCCGCTTCATGCCGAAGATCGTCATCGCGGTGGTTCCCGGATGGGCCGTGGGCGGTGGGCACAGCCTCCACGTGGTCTGCGACCTCACCCTGGCCTCCGCAGAGCACGCCGTGTTCAAGCAGACCGACCCGGACGTCGCCTCGTTCGACGGGGGATTCGGCTCCGCGCTGCTCGCCCGGCAGATGGGGCAGAAGCGGGCCAGAGAGCTCTTCTTCCTCGGCTTCGACTACACCGCCGACGAGGCGGTGGCGATGGGCATGGCGAACCGCGCCGTCCCCCACGCGGACCTCGAGACCACGGCGCTCGAGTGGGCGGACATCATCAATCGCAAGAGCCCGACGGCACAGCGGATGCTGAAGTACGCCTTCAACCTCATCGACGACGGGCTGGTCGGACAGCAGATCTTCGCCGGCGAAGCGACCCGGCTCGCCTACGGGACGGCGGAGGCAGAGGAAGGTCGGGACGCGTTCCTGGAGAAGCGTCCCCAGGACTACTCCTCGTTCCCCTGGCACTTCTGACGGGGGCGATCCGGTCAGCGGGGGAGGGCGATGAGTCGCTCGATCGCCGCCGCGGCTCCGTCGTCGGTGTTGCGTGCCGTCACCTCGTCGGCGAGTTCGAGGATGTCCGGGTGAGCGTTACCCATCGCGATGGCGTGACCCGTCCACAGCAACAGCGATCGATCGTTCATCTGATCACCGATCGCAGCGGTGTCCGACGCCTCGAAGCCCAGGTCTTCCGCGAGCGCTGCGGCAGCCGCACCCTTCGTGGCGGTGATGGCCGTTGCCTCGATGAAAGGTGCTCCGGACGTTGCGGCGTCGACGGATGTCGGCAGATGGGGCGCAAGCGCACGCTGGAGCGCGACGTCGGTGAGGACCGGGTGGGAGATGTAGAGCTTGATCGCCTCCTCGACGTCGGCGAGGTCCTGCGGCCCGGTGCGAGGGCCCGGATTCTGGAGCACGTCGCCGGGCGGGTGGGCGAACTCCCCTTCGAAACCGAACCCGTCGATGGTCTCCCATCCGAACCCGACGTCGGGGAGTGCGGCGCGGGCGGCCATGACCACGGCAGCGATGCTCTCCCTGTGGATGGTCGTCACCTCGGTCGGTGCGCCGGCACTCAGATCGAAGCGCACCGCACCGTTGGAGCAGAGCGCCCAGCGCAGGACTCGCGCCGGGGCGAGTCTGTGCGTCGTGGTGCGGTGGCTGCGGCCGGTGGCGGCGACGACGAGCACCCCGGCGGCGTCTGCAGCCTGGAGCGCCCGGATCGTCCGTTCCGACATCTCGGAGTCGGCTCCGAACAGGGTGCCGTCGAGGTCGGTGAAGATGCAGAGAGGTCGGAGCACGCCGGGGGACGCTAGCCCCGATGGCCGGCGCCGGCGACACGGTCGCCACGATGGCAGCCGGCTTTTCTGTAGAACATTCGAGTCGGTACTCTGATAGTGATGGCTTCAATAGTCGAGAGCGGGCTACGGGTCGAGGAGTTGGCGACCCAGACCGGTGTGCCCGTGGACACGATTCGCTACTACCAGACGCGAGGTCTGCTCCACGCACCGGCGCGGGTCGGACGAACCGCTGTCTACGACGATTCCCACGTGTCACGCCTGGGAGAGATTCGCACACTTGCCGAAGCCGGCTTCTCTCTCCAGCAGATCGCAGACCTCGCGTCGACCTCGTCGACGCCCCTGCTCGCGCTGCTCGCCCAGGGCCCGGCGGGACTCCTCGACCGTGACGAGGTGGCGGCGGCGGCGGGTGTCGATCCCCAGATCGTCGATCTGGCGGTGGCGGCGCAGCTGCTCGAACCGATCGAGACGAAGGACCGTGGTGTCGTCTTCGGCGAGGACGCCGTCGCCATGCTCCAGGCGGCCCGCCAGATCCTCGAGGCCGGAGTGCCACTGGACGCGCTCGTGACGCTGGCCACCTCGCATGCCTCGTCGATCACCGGCGTGGTCGACGCGGCGATCGACTTGTTTGCGGACCACGTGGTGCCTCGCCACGAAGGCGATCCGGCCGCCCTCACCGAGACGTTTCAGCATCTCCTGACCCAGACCACGACGTTGGTGGCCCGCCACTTCCAGCGGACCCTGGTGTCCCGGTCGCTCGAGCGGCTCAGGGACGCCGAGGCCGACGTCGTGACGGCCGTCGTGGACGCCCACCCGGAGCGGATGATCGTGTCGTGCGAATGGCGATGAACCTCACCATCGATCCGGTCCTGGTCACCGAGGCGGTCGCCCGGCACGATGGCCGTGGTCTCGTCGCGCTGGTGTTGCCCGCCGATGCCACGCTACGCGGCGCGCAGTTGCTCGCCGCCATGCCCGGGGATTCCAGAGCCCTGTGGTGGCAGCCCGACCGCCAGTTGCTGGTCGTCGGCAGTGGGGTTGCCGGCCGTATCGAGTCGGTCGCACCGCTCGGCGCAAGCGAGGCGGAGCGGTTCGGTTCGATCCGCTTTGCCGAGTTCGCCGGCGGGATCACCATCCTCGATCCTCATGACACGGGTGTGATCCCGCGCCTGCTGGGTGGGTTCTCGTTCTTCAGCGACGACGTCTGGGCATCCTTCGGCCCCGGCGAGCTCGTCCTGCCCGAGGTGTCGTATGTGCGGCAAGGGAGCACTGCCGCTTGGGTGGTGGTGTCGCAATCGGTGGGCGGAGTCCGGGCCGTGGAAGCCATCGAGTCGATCATCGAGGCCGTCCAGCCGCTCACGGCTTCAACGCCGCCTCCGAACTTCCCGATCGAGCTGCGCAACGATCCCGACGCGCTCGCGCTCGTCGAGTCGGCAGTCGACGCGGTTCGTGACGGCGATCTGGAGAAGGTGGTCGTCGCCAGGGTCGCCTCCATGGATGGCAGCGTCGATGTCCCGGTTCTCGTCGACACGCTGGCCGCCACCTACGGGGAATGCGCCACCTTTGCATTCGAACGCCATGGCGAGTGGTTCGTCGGGGCGACACCTGAACTGCTGGTCCGCAAAGACGGCTCGAATGTCGTTTCGGCTGCGCTCGCTGCGACCGCTCCACGGCACGATGACCCGGTGCTGGACCGTATCGAGCTCGAGTCACTCCAGTCGAGCAAGCAGCTGGAGGAGCATCGTCTCGTCGTCGATGCCGTCGTCGAGGCGCTGGAGGGCTTGCACATCCCCGCGACGACTCATGCTCAGCAGGTCATGGAGCTACGCCGCGTTCGGCATCTCCTCACGGTCATCGAGGGTCCTGCCCCGGACGACATCGGCTTGCTCGACGTCGTCGGCGCCCTGCACCCGACGCCCGCCGTCGGTGGCGTCCCCGGAACAGGAGCGCTCGACTGGATCCGGATGAACGAGGGGTTCACGAGAGGTTGGTATGCGGCTCCGGTCGGCGCCATCGACCTCGCCGGAGACGGCGAGTTCCGGGTGGCGCTGCGGTCGGCGCGCGTGACTCCCACTGCGATCCACCTCTATGCCGGTGCGGGAATCGTCGCGGAATCGGATCCACGATCCGAGGTCGACGAGATCGCGCTGAAACTCGGCGTCATGTCCGGGGCGGTCGAAGCCGCACGATGACGCAATACGCCGCAGCCGAGGCTTTCGTCCGGTCGCTCGTCGCTCGAGGTCTCAGGCATGCGGTCGTCTCGCCCGGTCTGCGCTCGATTCCCCTCGCCCTGACGGTCGAGGCGATGCCGGGGCTCGATGTGACGATCGCCCACGACGAACGCGTCGGCGGCTTCACGGCTCTCGGCATCGCCAAGGCGACCCGCCGTCCCGTGCTGGTCATCTCCACGTCGGGGTCGGCGGTGGCCAACCTCTACCCGTCGGTGGTGGAGGCCTTCCACGGAAGGGTCCCGCTGATCGTCGCCACGGGAGACCGGCCCCCCGAGTTGCGCGGATGGGATTCGCCACAGACCATCGACCAGGTCGGGATCTTCGGGACGTTCGCCGCCACGATCGAGATCCCTGCGCCGGAGGATGTCGATGCCGAAGTGGCGACGAACGCCGCCGATGCCGCTTGGCGATCGGCACACGGCCTCCCCGCCGGGCCGATCCACGTGAACTGGCCCTTCCGTGAGCCTCTCGAGCCGCCCGGTCCCCTCGATGTCCAACCGGCTGCCGATCGGCCGCTCGAGGCCGTCGAGCAGGTGCGCACCGCCGATCCAGACGTCGTCGAGGCGGTCGCCGCAGCGCCGACAGGGGTCATCGCAGCCGGCGAGCTGTCGGCCGACGATCGCCGCTCCACGCAGGAACTGGCGGCGGCGACCGGCTGGCCCATCGTCGCCGACCCGCTGAGCGGGCTGCGTGCCGATCCTGTCGATGCGTCGGTGCTGACGACGGTCGACCACCTCCTCGCCGCCGGCCCGTTCGGTGATGCCCATGTGCCCGAGGTCGTCGTGCGGGTGGGCTCGGCACTCACCTCGAAGTCCTTGCGGCTCTGGATGGAGCGCATCCGACCCAAGCGCGTGGTCGTGGTGGATGCGGCGGGTCGCCGTCGCGATCCGAGCCGCACCATGACCGATCTCGTGGACGTACCCCTGAGCTCCTTCACCACGGCCGTCGAAGCCCTGCGCCCCGAGCCCGACCTCGCCTGGTCGTCGAGCTGGCTCGAAGCGGAGCGCATCGCTCGCGACGTCATCGCGTCCGTTGTGGACACGAGCTTCGAGGAAGGCGCTGCGACGCGATCGACCGCTGCGTCGCTCGGGCCGGACGTCATGTGGCACGTCGCATCGAGCACTCCGATTCGTGACGTCGATTGGTATGTCCATGGGACGGCCGGACACATCACCGCGAACCGGGGGGCCAACGGCATCGACGGCACGGTGGCGACGGCGACCGGGCTGGGGATCGGTTCCGGCGGGCCCGTCGTGGTGACGCTCGGCGACGTGGCCGCCATTCATGATGTCGGTGGCATCCTCGCCACGCGCCAGGTCGAGCGGCCTCCCATCGTCATCGTCTATGCGAATGGCGGGGGAGGGATCTTCTCGCTGCTGCCGATCGCAGACGCCACCGACCCGCAGGCGTTCGACCGGGTGCTCCACACACCCGTCGCCGTGGATCTCGCTGCGATCGCGAGTGCCGGCGGCCTCCGTCACCATCGGACGGCGGATGCCGCCGCGTTCCAGGAGGCGCTGGCGGCGGCGCTCGCCGGAGAGCCGTCTCTCATCGAGGCTCGTGTCACGGTTGCCGGATCTCGCGAGCAGCTCCGAACGGTCCGCGCCGAGATCGCCGCTTCGCTGTGATCCACCTCGAGCGAATCGGGTCGGGGGCCACATCGATGCTGCTCCACGGTTTCGCCGGGAGCGGTATCGAGATGATCGAGCTGGCGGAGCGACTCCCCGGTGAGAAGCTCGTCCCGGATCTGCCGGGCCATGGCCGGTCCTCGAGCCCCATGGATCTCGCGGCGTACACCATGGAGGCAACCGCCGATGCGCTCGTCACCATCCTCGACTCCGTCGGGTGTCCAGTGGTCGACCTCGTCGGCTATTCGATGGGGGGACGGGTGGCGCTCGGCCTCGCTGCGCTCCACCCCGAGCGTGTGCGGAGCGCCGTTGCGATCGGCGCTCGTGTCGGGATCGAGGACGCCCATGAACGCACCCGGCGAAGAGAAGCCGATTGGGAACTCGCAGAAGAGATCGAGGAGCGCGGGACCGAGTGGTTTGCGAAGACGTGGCTCGACGGACCTGTCTATCGCACTCAGCACCGGCTCGGAGCCGGTCATCTCGCCGCCGTGATGGATCGGCGGCGTGCGGTCGATGCCACCGGCATCGCCAACTCGCTCCGAGCGATCGGTCCCGCCTCGCAGCCGCTCGTCGGTGACCGGCTCGCGGCGTCGGGTGTGCCGGTGCTGTTGCTGGCCGGCGAGCTCGACGAGCGGTTCAGGACGATTTGCGAGGACATCGCGGCCCACGACCCGGATGCGGCGCTGGAGGTCATCGCCGGCGCCGGTCACGCCACGCACGTCGAGGCGCCGGAAGAGACGGCGGCCCACATCGTCCGTTTCTGGAAGGACGTGCGGTGAAGGCGACCCGCATCGCTCTTCCGCTGCGAAGGCCACTCACGACGGCACGAGGAACCATCACGGAGCGTTGTGGCGTCGTGGTCACCCGACGCCTGGCCGATGGCAGCCTGGCCGTTGCCGAGGCGACCCCTCATCCGGACCTCAGCGAGACCGACCCCGAGGATCTGTATCAGAGCCTGGCTGGTGGCGACGTGGCGCCCGTGCCGGAGGCGGACGCCGTCCGCAGCTGGCTCGAACTCGACGCAGCGGCGAGAGAGCGGCGAGTCCCTGCCGCCGCCTTGCTCGCCGATGCCCCTGCGAATCGCGTCGCCGTCAACGGCCTGGTGGGGCCCGATGGCGGCGCCGCGGCGGCGGTCGCCCTGATGTCGGCGGGGCTCCACACGCTCAAGGTCAAAGTCGGCGGCGACGTCGAGGCAGACCTCCGGCGACTGACCGAGATCCGCAACGCCGTCGGCGCAGCCGTCACGCTCCGGATCGATGCCGGTGGGGCGTGGGACACCTCCACCGCGGTACGTGCCCTCGAGCTGCTGGCCGGCCTCGATCTGGAGTACGTCGAGGATCCGCTGGATCCGGCCGACGACTGGAGTGTCCTGGAGGGAAGCGACGTTCCGCTCGCCGTCGATGCGAACCGGCCTCCTCAGGAGGTGCTCGAAGCCGTGACGGTCGTGGTGATGAAGCCCGTCATGCTGTCACCCGACGAGGCGATGGCGGCGGCCGCCCGCATCCGTGACAGCGGTGCCGGCATCGTGGTCACGTCGATCATCGACGGCGCAGTCGGCGTGGGGTCGGCTCTCCAGTTCGCCGCAGCCGTCCGCACGCCGCTGGCGTGCGGTCTGGCGACGTCGTCACTGCTCGCCCTCGATCTCGCAGACCCACCGCCGATCCGGGAAGGGAGCATGTCGCTCGACCGTCCCGGAGTCGGCGTGGTACTGGAATCGCGTCGACTGGATCAGCTCTCGGTGACGAGCTTCTCGAACCGGTCGAACGGCTGAGCCATCCCGGCGTCCACCACGAGGCTGGAGCCGTCGACGAAGTCGAGTGTCAGATCGCGCTTCATGAACTTCTTGGTGCTGGTCACACCGGTGATGGCCTCGCGGCCATAGGCGGTGACCAGCTCTTGGGGGCGCTTGTTCACGGCATCGCTGCGCGAGAACACAAGGATGCGATGCGTCGTGATCGACATGAGCCCGAAGCCGGCCCAGAAGGAGCCGGCCAGCGTCGCCCCATCGCGCTCGGCGACTGCCTGAGCAACGGACCTCTTGTCCGCCGACCGCTGCGCGGCGACCATGCCGGCCGTGCCCAGGACACCGCCGACGCCGCCGGCGACGGCCTGCCGCTTGATGGATCCGTGTGGTCCGAACAACAAAGTGGCGAGCACCTCTTCGCCGGGCTCGAGCACATCGCTCTGGTGTTTGCGGACGAGCTTGCTCCAGTCGGCCATCTCTCGTTCCCCTCCGATCGTGGAAGGTGTGTATCGGCACCGCCGATTCGTGGCTTGAACGCCACACCGTCACCGGACTTCTGCTTCCATGACGGCCGGACTCTCGAGGATCGATCGGTGCAACGCGACGGGTACAAGGCAACGGCGGGTCGGCTCGCCGTCGACATGGTCGAGTCCGGAATGGTGCTCGGGCTGGGCACCGGCTCGACGGCCGCACATGCCGTGCAGGAGATCGGCGAGCGGCTCGAGCAAGGGCGGCTCACGGGCGTCGCCGGCATCCCCACGTCCCGGGCGACGGCGCGGCAGGCAGAGTCGCTCGGCATCCCTCTCCTCGAGCCGGGCGAGGCCGCCATCGACCTCGCCATCGACGGCGCCGACGAGATCGCCCCCGATCTGTCGCTCACCAAGGGTGGCGGAGGTGCGCTGCTGCGGGAGAAGATCATCGCAGCCGCGGGCGCCCGGTTCGTGGTGATCGCAGACGATTCGAAGGTCGTCCCTGCGCTCGGCTCCACCTTCGACATCCCGCTCGAGGTGGCCGGGTTCGGTGTGCGGATCACACTTGCAGCCCTCGCCGACTTCGGCACGCCGGCGCTACGAGGCGGTGACGACGATCCGTTCGTCACCGACAACGGCAACCTCGTCGTCGATCTGGCCGTCGAGCCGATACGGGATCCCGCCGGGCTCGACTCCGCACTCGCCTCGATTCCCGGCGTGTTGGCGACGGGCCTGTTCGTGGGCATCGCAGACGAGGCCATCGTGGTCGGAGCCGATGGTCCGCGCCGTTTGACACGATGATCCGCACGCTCGGCCGTGATGGGCCGCCGGTCAGCCGGATCGGGCTCGGTCTCGCCGCCCTCGGGCGACCTGCCTACATCAACATCGGCCACGATGACGACCTCGCAGGCGTCACCGACCGCGACTCGTTGGAGCAGCGCACGCACACGATGCTCGACGAGGCGATGCGTCTCGGGATCCGCTACGTCGACGCCGCTCGGTCCTACGGCCTCGCAGAGGAGTTCCTGGCCGGCTGGCTGGGGCGGATCGACGTGGCCAGGCCGACGGTCGGTTCGAAGTGGGGCTACACATATGTCGGCGACTGGCGGATCGACGCCGACGTCCACGAGGTGAAGGACCACTCCGTCGGTGCGTTCCGGCGCCAGCTCGCCGAGACCCGCCGCATCCTCGGGGACGCCGTCGACGTCTACCAGATCCACTCCGTGACCCCGGAGAGCCCTGCCCTCTCCGATGCCGCCCTGCTCGACGAACTCGCCGCGTTCGTCGACGAGGGCGTCGTCGTCGGGCTGTCGACCAGCGGACCGCGTCAGGCCGACGTCATCCGCAAGGCGCTCGAACTCGAGATCGACGGTGTGAGGCTGTTCGGCTCGATCCAGGCGACATGGAACATCCTGGAGCCGTCTGCGGGAGCGGCTCTCGAAATGGCCCACGAGGCGGGTGTCGGGGTCATCGTCAAGGAAGCGCTGGCGAACGGGCGGCTCGCCGGCGACGAGGCCGGTTGGCTCGGCGACCTGGTGCCTGGTGCCACGCCGGATGCAGTGGCCCTCGCTGCGGCGGTGGCGCAGCCGTGGGCCGACGTCGTGCTCTCGGGGGCGGCGACCACCGATCATCTCCGCTCCAATTTCGCCGCCCTGCAGCTCGAGGTGGATCCCGACCGGCTGTCGAAGCGAGCCGAGGCGCCTGATGCCTACTGGCGGAAGCGGGGAAGACTCGCATGGACGTGAGATTCACGACGGAGAACGGCGTCTCGGTGCCCGCGGTGACGACCGAGCAGATGCGCGAGATCGATCGGGTCGCCATCGAGGAAACCGGGCCGAATCTGCTCCAGATGATGGAGAACGCGGGGCGCAGCCTCGCGTCCGTCTGCATCGAGATGCTCGGCGCGGATTGGCCCGGAGCCCGGATCGTCGTGATGGCAGGCACCGGTGGCAATGGTGGAGGCGGGATCGCAGCGGGCCGTCACCTCGCCAATCGAGGTGTGCGGACGGATGTCGTCATCACCGACGCCGACCGCTTGGGCGAGGTCCCGCGGCTGCAATTGGAGTTGCTGCGCCATGCCGGCGGCCGGGTGGCCGCCGATCCTCGGAACGTCGCCGACGCGGATCTCGTGGTCGATGCCGTCATCGGGTACGGGCTCAGCAGCGCGCCCCACGGCAGGGCCGCCGAGCTCATCGACTTCGTCGGGCGCGCGGCCGCACCGGTGGTGGCGCTCGACGTGCCCAGCGGGGTGGACAGCACGACCGGGGAGAGACCCGGTCTGGCGGTCACGGCGACCGTCACGATGACGCTCGCGCTGCCGAAGACCGGCCTGCACGCTGCGGAGACCGGCCGGCTGCTGCTCGCCGACATCGGGATCCCTGCGGCCGTTTATGACCGCGTCGGTGTGGCGCTCGAGGGTCCCGTCTTCGATCGGCGCTGGGTCGTGCCGCTGCACGTCGAGCGGTGAGGGTTGCTCAGCGACGGGTCGATCTGCTGGAGTGCTCCCGTCGACAACTGGAGGTACGGTGACGACGTCGTCGTTCGATGAGCTGCGGGCCCAGGAGGGGCGGCATCTTGGTTGGTCCGAGTGGTTCGTGGTCGACCAGGCCCGGATCGACGCGTTCGCCGACGTGACGCTGGATCACCAGTTCATCCATGTCGATCCCGAACGAGCTGCGGCCACTCCGTTCGGCGGGACCATCGCGCACGGCTTCCTGACCATGTCGCTGATGGTGCATCTCGCCGAGGGGCTCTCGCTTCGTCCCCGGGACATGGTGATGGGGATCAACTACGGCTTCGACAAGATGCGGTTCATCTCTCCTGTTCCCGCCGGTTCGGAGATCCGGCTCGGTCTCACCGCCAGGTCGGTCGAGGCGCGAGGCGAGAATCGCGCACTCATCAGCTACGAGGCTGTGGTCGAGATCCGCGGCTCGGAACGACCTGCGCTGGTCGCCGAGTGGCTGTCGATGGTGGTGTTTCCGTGAGTGCGATGATCACGTTCGACGATCGGGGGGCCATCGTCACGGCGGCCGGGCGCGGGCTCGGGCGGACCCACGCCCTGGCACTCGCCGAACGAGGAGCGAGGGTCGTCGTCAACGACCTCGGTGCCGAACTCGACGGCACCGGAGGAACGTCGGATGCGGCGCGGTCCGTCGTGGCAGAGATCGAAGCCGCCGGGGGTGAGGCGATCGCCGACGGCGCCGATGTCACCGATCCGGCACAGGTCCAGGCGATGGTCGACGCAGCGATGGAGCGATGGGGCAGGGTCGACATCCTCGTCAACAACGCCGGGATGCTGCGCGACAAGTCGTTCGTCAAGATGGAGCTGGACGACTTCAGGGCCGTCGTCGAGGTGCATCTCATGGGATCGGTCACCTGCACGAAGGCGGTGTGGCCGATCATGCGCGAGCAGTCTTACGGCCGAATCGTGATGACGACCTCCTCGAGTGGCCTGTACGGCAACTTCGGACAGGCGAACTACGGCGCCGCCAAGATGGGCGTTGTCGGCCTCATGAACGTGCTGCATCTCGAGGGTCGCAAGTACGGCATCAGGGTGAACACGCTGGCGCCTGCGGCCCGAAGCCGCATGACCGAGGGCCTGCTCCCGGATGCCGCACTCGAGGTGCTCACACCGGAATCGGTGAGCGCCGGTCTCGTCTACCTGGTGAGTGACGAGGCTCCATCGAGGACGATCCTCGCCGCAGGAGCCGGTGGGTATGCCGTCACCAAGGTCTACGAGACCGATGGCATCTCACTGCCTCCAGGGGAACAGACGCCGGAGGCAATCGCCTCCCGATTCGCCGAGATCTCCGATCCGGAGAGCCAGCAGGAGTTCGAAGAGGGCTCGGCGCAGACCGTCAAGTTCGTGACCAAGGCCGCAGGTCACATTCCGGCCTGATGCGAGACCGGCCGGGATAAGGGTCACCGCGCGGTAACCTGCCGCCCGACGGGATCGCCGAGGAGCAACGATGAGCAACACGCCGCGCCGCAAGCAGCCACCGACTCGCAAGGGCTCCGGGGCCGCGAAGCAGCGTGCGCCGAAAGCCGCACCGACGGGGCGTGCCACCGGACTCGGTCCCGAGATCCCCTGGGGTCGGATCGCCGCGTGGGGCGGCGGGGTGCTCGTCGTGGGGGTCGTCCTCGCCGGCATCCTCCTCGGTTCCGATCCTCTCAACGAGGTGCCCGACGGTCTCGATCCGGCCACGAGGATCGTGGCGTCGCCTCCGTCCGGTGTCCACGAAGACGGCGACATCGACTACGAGGAACTGCTGCCACCGGGCGGCCCGCACAACTCGATCTGGCAGAACTGTGGGTTCTACGACGGCATCATCAGGACCGAGAATGCGGTGCACACGCTCGAACACGGAGCCGTGTGGCTGACGTATCGCTCCGACATCCCGGAGGACGACCTCTCGGCGCTGCGCAACTTCGGAGAAGATCGCGCGAAGATCCTGGTGTCGGAGCAGCCGCTCCAGGATTCGCCCATCGTGGCCACGGCGTGGGGCTATCAGTACGAGGCACAGACCGCCGACGAGGAGGGTCTGCTGCGCTTCATCAAGGAGCTCGAAGGCTCACCCGACGCCCCCGAGCCGGCCGGATCCTGCAGTGGCGGTATCGCGACGGTGGTCGGCTGAGCGATTCTCACCGAGGGTGAGCACGAAGTTCGTCCATCCGGGTGTCCTCCGATACTGAAGATGCGCCCCGACCGAGGCTGCCATCATCTCGGCGATCGTGATGCGAACGCCGGAGCGGCCGGACCTGCCGCTGTGCTGGTTCCCGATGGACGTCGACAACAGCAGCGGCGGCCAGGTGTGGGTGACCTCGGATCGCTGGGGCCCGTTCCAGGGCGAGCTGCTGCACCTGAGCTAC
>CAYFYC010000028.1:20008-38770 GCA_964347305.1 uncultured Acidimicrobiaceae bacterium
TGATGCGAACGCCCGAGCGGCCGGACATGCCGCTGCGTCTGCCTGCCCCGATCTCGGCGACGGCTTCTTCGTCCAGTGGTGGTCCATCGTCCGAGATGATGATCGTCGGCACGCCTTCGCGCTCCTCGACGACGATCTCGACCTGTTGCCCGCCGAAGCGTTCCACGTTGCTGAGGATCGAACGCAGCACGTGCCGCACCCGTGGGGGGTCTGTCACCGCTGCGAGCTCCTGACCCCGGATCCTGACCTTGCGCCCGCGAGCGCGTAGGTCATGGGCCGCGCGCTCCGATTCCATGAGGAGATCGATCGCGGAAGGACCGTGGTGTTCCGGTCCTGTGTAGGCGCTCGCCGACACCACGTAGAGATCCTCGGCGAGCATCGCCAGGTCGTTGGCCTCGCCGTGCATCAGCTCGATGAACTCGCGAATCTCGCCATTCGACAGCGTGGTGCTCTCTCGCAGCAATTCGGAGAGGCCGAGCAAGGACGTCAGTGGGTCCTGGATCTCGTGGGCGACACCCGACAGCAGCTGTGACTTCGCCTGGATCTCCCCCACGGCGCTGCGCAATGCCTTCTCTCGCCGGGAGTTGTTGCGACGGTCGCGATGGCGAAGCACGATGAGCGAAGCGATTACAGCGGCAGCCGGGATGAGACCGAGACGGATGTCGGATCCGAGCTCACCGATGCCCGCCACGAACATGACCACGGCCAGGCCGAGCACGGCGAGAGCGACCCCGAGCGCGGGCTCCGGTCCAAACCGGTTCGGTTGGTCGTCGAACTGTCTCTCCACTGTCACTTGGTATCGGCGTCGCAGCGCCGCACCGGAGGCGATTATGTTCAGACGATCCTGCGGTCGGATGCCCATCTCGCCAGCTCGTGGCGGCTCGAGAGCTGGAGCTTGCGCAGGACGGACGAGACATGGGTCTCGACGGTCTTGATGGAGATCGACAGACGTCGTGCCACCTGCTTGTAGGCGAGCCCGCGAGCGATGAGCCGCAGCACCTCTCGCTCACGCGGCGTCAGTTGATCGAGCTCGGGGTCCGACGGCCGGGGGAGCGCACCGGCGAAGGCGTCGAGGACGAAGCCGGCGAGCCGTGGTGAGAAGACGGCGTCGCCGTCGGCGATCCTGCGCACTGCGTCGATGAGCTCGTCGGGCGCGATGGACTTGGTCACGTATCCCCGGGCTCCGGCGCGGATCATCGCGATCACGTCTTCGGGCGCATCGCTCACCGACAGCGCCAGGAACTTCACGTCCGGATGGGTCTCGGCGACGTTCTGGATCACGGTGACGCCGCCGCCGCCGGGCATGTGAACGTCGACGAGCACCACGTCCGGCTGCTCGCGGCGGATCGCGGCGACGGCGTCATCGACATCGGATGCCCAGCCCACGACGTCGAACACCTCCGCGAGCTCGGTCCGGGCGCCGGTGAGGAACAGCTCGTGATCGTCGACGAGAAAGAGTGTCGTCATGCGGGCACCCGGGGCATCGTCAGCTGGACCTCCGTCCCTTCGTCGGTCTCCGTGAGTATGGCCGCGGTGCCGCCATGACGCCGCATCCTCCGCTCGATCGAATCGGAGATCCCCTTGCGATCCTCAGGGACCACATCCGGGTCGAACCCGCTTCCCTGGTCGTTGACATACACCTCGATCATGGCGTCGCTCACCTCGGCGTACACCGACACCTTCGGCGAGCCGCTGTGTTTGGCCGCGTTCGTCATCGCCTCCCCGGCAGCCTTGACGAGGGCGTCCGTGCTCGACGTCATGGCGACGTCGCCTACCACCACGAGCTCCACGGGCACGTCGGCGGCCGCCTCGACCCGGGCGGCGGCATCCCGCAGCGCTGCTGCGAGGGTCTCCCCTCCCGAGGCCGGGTTGTAGAGCCACTCCCTGAGCTCGCGCTCCTGGGCGCGTGCCAGTGTCACCATGCGCTTGGGATCATCCGTGCGTTGGATCAGCGCAAGCGTCTGCAGCACCGAGTCGTGGAGATGAGCTGCGACATCCGCCCGCTCGTCGGATCGAATGCGCTCCTTCCGCTCCGTGTTGAGTTGATCGGCGAGCCGCCACAGCCACGGCCCGAACACGAGGCCGAAGCCGGCCGTGGTCAGGATGACGGCGACCGCGATGGGGCCGATCGACCCGAGTGCATCGAAAGAGGTGAAGGCGAACACGAGCCCGGTGACGAGCAGAACGGAACCGGCGATGGTGCGTCCGCGGCTGGCGCGCAGCGAGTGAGGGTCGGCTCTGTCCCACGAGACGGCGAACCCGAATGCGACCAGTACGACCGACCATCCGATCGTGTCGTTGAACCACACCCCGATCGAGCGGAAGACCAGCAACGAGCCGAACAGGATGAGGACGAGCCCGAGACGCTGGCGAGGTGCGGCCGCGCGTCGTTGCGGTTCCACGACCGGAGCCAGCGCCGAGCCGACGGCGTACAACACGAGGCCGAGGCCGTAGGCCGAGGCCAGCGCGACGAACGCAGCGCGGACGTAGGCTGTCGGTATGCCGAGTTCGGCGGCGACGCCGCCCGAGAGCCCCGAGATGATGCGGTCGCGCGGGTGACGCACGACGCGGTCGCGGAGCTGGGGGCGAATGACTTCGGTCACCATGGCCAAAATGTTGTCACAGCCGCCCGCTTCCTCACAACCGGGTACCACCCTGAGATGACCTGGGGCGTCTCAGGGTCGCATCAGGGTGACACCCAATGGTGGGGAACTGCCGCCCAATGGACGATGGTGTCATGACCGACATACACACACCAACAGAGAGGGCGCCGCGGCCGCACGACCGCATCGAGCGCCCCGTAGAGGGCCGGGTCGTCGCCGGCGTCGCCGAGGGACTCGGCCGGCGCCTCGGTGTCGGCACCGGTTGGATCCGTCTCGCCTTCGTCGTGACGAGCCTCTTCGGCGGCTCGGGCATCCTCGCCTACGTGATCGGCTGGCTCCTCATGCCGGACGAGCGCGACGACGAGTCCATCGCCCAGCGTTACATCGGCAACGTCGGAAACGTGTCCACCTGGGTTGGTGTGGCGCTCATCGGCGTTGCCGTCTTGATCATCATCGATCAGACAGGACTCATCTCCGGTGAGCTGCTGTTCGCAGCGGCCCTGATCGCGCTCGGGGTCATGCTCTACCGCGGCCAGGAGGATGCCCGCTCCCGGCCCGACCCTGCGCCCCCCGGCGATCGACCAGGCGTCGTCGTCGACGATCTGGCGCCCGGCACGCCCGAGTTCGTGCCCCCTGGGACCGGTTCACCCGGGAGTCCGACCGGCGAGCTCCCGGCCGTTGAGTCGGGGCCACCGGAGTTCGACAACCCCGACTACGACGCAAGCGATGCCAGTGCCGAGGCGATCGGTGGCACGGTCGATGCGGGACGTGGTGGAGGAGAGCCCCCGTGGGTGGAGCCGGTCGTGGCCGCAGCCCCCAGACCCAGGAGAAGCAGACCGCCGCGCGAGCGAAGTGTGCTCGGCAGACTCACCGTCGCCGTGCTGCTCATCACGCTCGGTGGCATCGCGACCTACGACGCAGCTGTCGAGGCCGACGTCGCCTACGGCGTGTATCTCGCCAGCTTCATGATCGTCATCGGCGCCGGCCTCATCGTGGGGGCTTGGATCGGACGAGCGCGATGGCTGGTCGTGCCCGGGTTGATCCTGCTCCCGATGTTCGTGGTGGTGAGCGTCCTTCCCGGCGGTCTCACCGGCGACGTCGGCGACCGCGACATCTCGGGCGTCCAGCTCATCGAAGCAGGTGGCAGCGACGACATGGCCATCGGCGAGTTCATCGTGGATCTACGTGACATCCCGGCCGGAACCGAAGCCGATCTCTCGGTGTCCCTCGGTATCGGTCACCTCGTGGTCGTCGTTCCCGATGATCGCACCGTCGAGGTCTTCGGAGACGTCGGCATGGGCGAGCTCGTGATCGGCAACGGCTCCAGCGGGGGGCTCGGCGTCGAGCGAACCCGGGTCTTCGGTGAGGGCCGGGCCGAGCTGACGATCATGGCGGATCTGGGCATCGGCCAACTGGAGATCGAACGGCGCAGCGCCTCGAGCTTCGGAGACCGGGGCGACTTCGGATGTCGCCCCACCAGCCCCGATTGGCCGTTCGCCGGTGAGCTCGTGTGTGAAAGGAGCAATTGACATGCGACGTCACCCCTTCGACATCTTCTCGTTCGTGTTCGGGCTCGTGTTCGTCGCCCTCGGACTGGCCTACCTCGTCAACGACGGGCGATGGCGCTTCGACGCCGGACCCTGGGTGTGGCCGGTCGTGCTGCTCGTCGGCGGGGCCATCGTGCTGCTGTCGACTCTCAGAGATGAACGGCAGGCGCTCGCCACCACATCCGACGACCAACCGGAGCCGACCGGTGTGGCCGAGATCGACGAGATCGAGCCGGCCGAGCCCGGGTACTGATCAGACCACGCGAAACGGAGAGAGGAGCCGCTGCGATGCGGCTCCTCTCTGTTGTTCCCGTGAGAGAACGTCAGGTGCGGCGTTCGAGGGCGAGCTCGCGGATCCGGATCGACTGGAACCGGAGCACCGTGATGATGGTGCCCAGGCCGAACGCGATGCCGGCGAGGTAGAGGGCCACGCCGAGCCTTCGGAATCCCTCGAGGCGGATGGCCGCCTGCTCCGATGCGAGCAGCGCCGCCTCACCGGCCCCCACAGATCCCGCCTGTACGAGGTGAACGATCACCGAGATGAGGACGACCAGCATGCCCATCATCATCAGCGCCATGAACACCCGGGCGGTCAGGGGCATCTTCAGGGTCTGCACGTGCACGCCGGCGGCCTCCTGGACCACGCCGCCTCCGTTTCGGAAGGCGCCGAGGATGCGGGCGATCGCAAACGACACGGCGGCGAAGACGGCGGCGAAACCGATGAACATGAAGGCGGGCACCAGGTGATCGAGCTTCGCCACATTCACCGGGTCGTTCGCCCCGGCCACTTCGGCGCCTCGCACGATGGCGAGGACGAACCCGACGACGAATCCCATGAGTGCCATGAGCCACATCGGAGCCCAGAGGCGACGGCCCATCGTCTGGGGAAGGTTCAGACCAGGATTGCGATCGGTGACCTCGATGTCGTGATCAGATGCTGCAACAGCCATTGCTACTCCTTTCCCTCATCGTCCTTCGACGATGATCGTGCGGATCCGCTCGAACTGGAACCCGAGCACGTTGCCGATCGTCACGAGCGCCATGACGACGCCGGCGAGGATGAGGCCGAGTGACAGCTCGCGGAGTGGTCCGAGCCAGGCGAACCAGGCTGCGGGGTTCGAGGCGCCGATGGCGACGAGATACAGGACGAACTGGGCGATGGCCAGCATGAAGCCGAGCATCATGAGTCCGACGAAGATCTTGGCCGTCCTCGGCATCTTCAGCGTCTGCACCGTGAGGCCGATCGCCTCCTGGACGACACCGCCGCCTTCACGCAGCCCGGCGAGGATCGATCCCAGGAGGAACGAGATGCCGGCGAGCAGCATGCCTTCGCCCAGGAATTGCAGACCCTGCGTCCATGCGGCCGCGGGTACTTCGGTGCTCGTTCCGATGCTGCCGGCCCACACGAGCGACACGATGAACCCGACCACGACCGCCATCGCGCCCATGGTGAGCAGCGGGAACCACATCGTGCGCGCCATCCGGTGGATGGGCAGGGAACCGGGCACGGTCGACGTCTGTGTCGCAATGCCGTAGGCGGTCGCCACGTGGCCGGTTCCGGCTTCGCCGCGTCCTTCCGCCTTCAGGCCGGGCAGCGAGTCCTTGATGGACTCCACCCGTAGCCACAGTCGAACCAGGATCCCGACGAGGATGATGGCGATGGCGAACTTGATGGCTCCGAAGGCGGTGGTGGTGAGCCCAAAGGACCACGCCAGCGTCGCCGCTGCGTCCGTGGCGCTCGTGGTGAGCTGATCGGCTGCAGCCAGATTGGCGACGAGTGTCACCACGGCCAGCGCCAGTCCGGAGACGGCGACCATGAAACCGACGTTCCGATGGCGGGTGTGGGCGAGGTGGTTGACGCCGGCCGCGGGTCGGGTCAACCGGTTGGTGAGAGTTGTCATGGATCCCTCCGATCTGTCGATGTCGTGCTCTCATCGCGAACAACAGACACCCGCCGACGAGATGGGAAGAAACGTCGTCACGGTGACATTGTCAGACCGTCGCCGTTGCGACATTCGATGGGCCGGCGTGCCCGGATGTGCGGTGGATGGATGACATTGCGGCCCGGAGCGTTCAAGATGTGGCCAGCAGGGTTCCCGGATCACGGATGTGCGACGTGTCCACCGAGCAGGCACCATCGATAGGCGGCGTCGTTGCGGCCGCGGCGTTGCGCAACCGGTACCGGCTCGTGGGGACCGTCGACGCAGTGCTCTGGCTCATCGCACTTCCCGCCGCCACCTATGCCCGCTTCGAGTTCTCGGCGCGAGCGGTCGACGTGAGCGACCTCGGCCTCGCTGTGCTGCTGGCCATCGGCGTGCACCTCGTCACAGGGTTCGTGACCGGCCTCTACGTGGGGCGGCGCCGTGTCGCCTCCTTCGAGGAGATCGGCTGGGTCGCCGGAACCACGGCGGTGACCGAGATCGTCCTCTTTCTGGCTCTGGTGGCGCCACCCGGCGACAACCTGGTGCCTCGCAGCGCCCTGCTCGCCGCCGGCGCCTATCACGTCCTCGGCGCCCTCGCGGTTCGCTTCATGCTGCGTGTGATCGAGGAGAACCGGCGCCGATCGGAGCATCCGAGGGCGAGCCGGATTCTCGTGTTCGGAGCCGGTGACGCCGGTCACCAGGCGGTCAAGGCCATCAGGGAGGATGCGACGAGCGACCTGCTGCCCGTTGCCTTCCTCGACGACGATCCGGCGCGCCGCCGGCTCAAGGTTGCCGGTCTGCCCGTCGTCGGCGATCGGTCGAGCATCGGCGAGGCGGCTTCGAAGTACCAGGCGGGCAGCCTCCTCATCGCCATGCCCTCGGCCGAGCGCAGCTCCGTGTTGGACGTCGCCGACACGGCACAGGGGCTCGGACTGTCGGTCCGGATCCTGCCACCGATGGACAAGTTCCTCACGGAGCCCGTCGCGTTTCGCGACATTCGTGAACTCACCCTCGCCGACTTCCTGAGCCGTGACGAGATCCATCTCGACGACGAACGGATTCGCGGCTACCTCACAGGGAAGACGGTGCTCGTCACCGGCGCCGGCGGGTCGATCGGTGGCCAGCTGTGCGAGACCGTGCGCCGGTACGCCCCCGGGCGGCTTCTCATGCTCGACCACGCGGAGAACAGCCTCCACGCCCTCCAGCTCCGACTCGACGGTCGGGCGTTGCTCGAGAACCCCGAGCTGGTGCTCGCCGACATACGCGACCTCGACGCGCTGCGGGCAATCTTTGCGGAGCACCGGCCCGACGTGGTGTTCCACGCCGCGGCCCACAAGCACGTGACGTTCCTCGAGCGGCATCCCGTCGAGGGGATCAAGACCAACGTCTTCGGCGTGGAGAACGTGCTGCGCGCCGCCGTGGAGGCGAACGTCGAACGCTTCGTCAACGTGTCGACGGACAAGGCGGCCGACCCCATCAACGTGCTCGGCATGACGAAGCGGATCGGTGAGCGGCTCACTGCGTTCTACGGAACCCAGGCGAGCGGTGTGTACATGTCGGTCCGGTTCGGCAACGTGCTCGGATCGAACGGGTCCGTGATTCCCACCTTCAGGGATCAGATCGCCCGCGGCGAGCCGATCACCGTGACGCATCCCGATGTCACCCGCTACTTCATGACCATCCCCGAGGCGGTGCAGCTGGTGCTGCAGGCAGGCGCGGTCGGCGAGAACGGCGACGTGCTGGTGCTCGACATGGGGGAGCCGGTGAAGATCGTCGATCTCGCCCATCGTCTCGCTGCGGAGATCGATCCGGGAACGCCACCAACCATCGTCTACACCGGTCTGCGGCCCGGTGAGAAGCTCCACGAGGTCCTCATCAGCGATCACGACGAGCCGCTCGATCGACCGCACGAGCTGCTGCTCCGGTACCGGGTGCCCCCGGTCGAGCCCGACGAGGTGCACGCCTTTCTCGACCATGCCAGCGATCCGATCGCTGCGATGGAGAAACTGGCGTACTGATCAGGCGGTGGCTGCTGCCATCACCTTCTCGACGGCTGCGATGACGTCGTCGACGTCGGTGCGCTCGAGTGTGGGATGGGTGAGGAACGCCAGCGACGTCTGCCCCAGTTCGTGCGCCACCGGGAGCGGCCGTTCGGGTCGGAACGCCTCCAGCGCGGCCTCGGCGTAGATCTCCGGGCACGATCCCACGTTGCAGGGGATGCCCTCTGCGGCGATGGCGGTCATGATGCGGTCCCGATTCCACCCTGGGCGCAGGCGCTCGGGCATCACGAAGACGTAGTAGCGGTAGTAGGCGTGTTCGACGCCGTCGGGCGGCTCCGTGGTCCGCAAGGCCGGCACCTCCGCAAACGCCTGCTGCATGCGCACGGCATGGGCCCGGCGCGCCTCGACCATCGCATCGAGCCGGCCCAGTTGTATGCGGCCCACTGCGGCCTGCATCTCGGTGAGTCGGGCGTTGGTGCCCAGGGTCGTGACCTGCCACCTGTACCCGGGCGGCCACTCACGCCGCTGCACCAGGTCGTACGACTTGCCGTGGTCCTTGTGGGACCACATCGTGTTCCACAGCTCGGCATCGTCGGTCGTGACCATGCCGCCTTCGCCTGCGGTGGTGATGATCTTGTCCTGACAGAAGGAGAAGGAACCGATGTGCCCCATCGAGCCGACTCTCCTGCCGTCGATCGACGCACCGTGCGCCTGGGCGGCGTCTTCGACGACGGCGATACCGTGCGGATCGGTGATCTCCCTGATGGCGGCGATGTCCGTCGGCCAACCGGCGAGGTGGACCGGGACGACCGCCTTGGTGTTCGGAGTCAGGGCTGCTTCGACGGTCGCAGCCGTGATGTTCTGGCTGTCGGGGTCGACGTCGGCGAAGACGGGACGGGCTCCGGTTCTCACGAACGCGGCCACCGATGCGACGAAGGAACGCGGGGTCACGACGACGTCGTCTCCCGGTCCGAGGCCGAGGGCCAGGGCGGCCATCTCCAACGTGACCGTGCCGTTGCTCGCCGCGATGGCGTGATTCACACCGGTGTAGGCGGCGAACTCGCGCTCGAAGTGCTTGCCCTCCTCGCCGGTCCAGTAGTTGACCCGCCCCGATCCCAGGACGTTCGCAACTCTGTCGACCTGGGTCTCGTCGAAGTGGGGCCAGGGCGGCAGGGGAGTGGTACGCACCGGGGTGCCTCCGTCGATGGCGAGAGCGCCGAGGCCGGTGGTCATGCGCCGCGCACCGTGTCGACGAGGCACCGCACGTCCTCACGGAGGCTGTAGTGCTCGATGTAGTGGCGGTTGATGGCCACCTTGTCCGGGAAGATCACGTTGCGATTGTATGTCTCCGGGTCGTCGACGCTCGCCAGCAGCTCTTCCTCCCGCCGATACTTGAGCGTCGCGGGTCCGGTGATCCCAGGGCGGATCGAGAGGACGATGCGGTCGTCGCCCTCGAGCAGATCGGCGAAGCCGGGCACGTCCGGCCGGGGGCCGACGAAGCTCATGTCGCCGCGAAGCACGTTGAAGAGCTGGGGCAACTCGTCGATCTTGGTGCGGCGCAGCAGGCGGCCCAGGGGCGTGATGCGCGGGTCGTCCGTCGTCGTGACGACGGTGTCGACGGTGGCGTCGTCCCGCATCGTCCGCACCTTGTAGAGCGTGAAGGGGCGGCCGTTCTTGCCGATGCGCGTCTGGCGGAACAAGCCGGATCGGCGGGTGTCGATGGTCGCAGCCAGCACCGCCAACACGATCAGCCACCACGTGAGCACGAGCAGCACGAATGCCAGGACGACATCGAAGGTGCGCTTGATGGCGGCGTCCCGACGGCTCACGGCAGATCCTCGTAGCCGAAGCGTCGGAGCGTCGGGCGAATCTGCGTCAGCACCGCTTCGCGCTGCTCCGGAGCGAGTGCGGTCGCACCTCTGCCGACACTCACCGGCGAGATCGAGGTGTATGCCTCGACGGTGTCGAAGTCGGGTGCGTCCACACCCAGGAAACCTGCGATGTCACGCACTGCGGCGCCGGGGTCGGCGGTCACGTCTTCGTAGCGCAACCGGAGCACACGCTCCGCCGGGATCTCGTCGAGATGATCGGCGGCCGCTTCGACGCAGCGGCGCCACTGCTCGGCGCACACGACATGCAGCGGATGGGTCTGCGCCATCTGCTCCAGTCCGTCGAACCGGGGACCCCAGGTCGGCAACGAGTCTCCGGGCGCGAGACGGTTGCGCAGCGTCCGCCACACGAATCGGGGGAGATCCGTGGCCGGTGTCCAACGCGCCTTACGCGCCAGGTACCCGAGCGAAGTCGAGCCGGTCCAGCGGCGCATGGCAGATGCCGTGGCGTCGAGACCGTGTCGCACGACGAACACGTAGCGGGCGTCGGGGAACACGGCGTCGACGAACGGGACCCGTAGCGACGAGGCGCACGTCTTCTCCACGGGCGTCGAGCCGGTGCGACGCCGGAGCCGGGCGAAGCGGTCCTGGATGAAGCGCCGTACCTCGTCGGTCGCATGGGCGGCGGTGAGCTCGTCGTCGGGGTGATCGAGGTTCCCGTGCAGCCAGATCCCAGGGATCTCGTCGCACGGCCACGTGGCGAAGCCGTCGAAGGCCGTGATCAGATCACGCAACATGTTGGTGCCCGAACGCGGCGCACCGATGATGATGACGGGAGAGTCGGCCACGCCGCGATGTTATCGGTGCGCAGGGGTATCGCCGTGGATGATCAGCGCCGTTGCAGCGCCTGCAGATCGGAGCGGAGTGCACCGAGATCGGCCAGGTCGCCGAGGCCAGGGAGGGCATCGTGTCTGCGGAGCCCGGTGGCGAGGACCGCAGCACCGAGGACCGTCGCCACCGCGATGGCCGCGGCGGCCCACGTCACACCGAGGTTGCCGACGGCGGCCGCACCGAGCGTTGCCGAGGCGAGCGCCAGCTGGCTCGGCGTGATCCACGACGCACCACCCGCGACCACGAGCGCGGCGCGCGCCACTCCCATGTACGGAGCGGCGACGAGGGTCACGGCGAGGAACAGGGGAGCGAGGCCGAACCCGAGCTCCGAATCCGTCAGCGTCGCCAGTAGGGGACCCGCCACGGCAGCGAACACGATCGCGCCGAACAGGGCCACCACCGAGGGGAGCCTGATCCCCCTGGCCACGGAGGGACCAAGCGGCGGGTCTGCTGCCACGAGATCGGGGAGGACGATGAGCCCGACGCCGGCGATCACCTCGGCGAGCGCAAGTGCGAGTCGGAAGAGCAGATCGAATCCGCCGGCTGCCCCGAGACCGAGGAGCCAGGCGACGACCAGCACCGGGCCGTGAGACTGGACGACGCGCAGAACATCTGTCGTGTACTCGGCGGTGAGACCTGACTCCCACGCCGTGCCGGGGCTCGCCGGTGTGCGGAGCAGCGCGGCGCCCACCGCGTAGCCCACGATGTAGGGGATGAGGACGAGAGCGGGTGTCAGGTCGACGGTCGCCACCAGCCCGATGATTCCGGCGAGACGCACGAGCTGCGCCGTCGACGTCGCCACAGCGATGTTTCGCTGTCGGCCCTCGAGCAGGTGCCGCGGGACGTGCTCCACCATGAGTCCGTTGATGGCGGTCGCGGCGAGCACGGCGAGGGCGGTGGTCGGGGTGTCGAAGAGCCACACGGCGGGAGTGACCAGGACCGCGCCGACGAGCCAGAGCCGGACCATCTGCCGTCTCCACCCGTCATGTGAGCCGCCGCGCCCGAGCCGGCTGGCGGCGCCTTGCAGGACGGTCGGACTCCACGGTGCAGCGGCGAACTCGACGAGGGCGAGGATCACGGCGTACCGGCCGTACTCGTCGGCACCGACGGCGCGAGCGATGATCACGAGTGCGATGAAGCCGGCACCGCGGCCGAGCACGAGCCCGCCCGACTGCCACGCAAACCGCAGCAGCGGACCGCTGCGTTTCGCACCCCTGGCGTCGTCGGCGGCGTTCACACCGGCGAGGATACGGTCGCATTTGCCGTGCGTCGGGTACCTCGCCACCGGAATGCCGGCTCGACACGGCGTGTTGTCGACTTCATGGCACGCTCATCCCGCACCATCCTCGAACTCCTCGCCGACCCGTCGACCACCGTGGCAGTGGTCGGAGCCACCGACAGCCGCCACAAGTTCGGGTCGACCATCTACCGGGACCTGAAGGCGAAGGGCTTCACCGTGTATGCGGTGAATCCACGCCGGAGAACGGTCGATGGGGATCGGGCCTACCCGGACCTCGCCTCTCTGCCGGTCACGCCGACCATCGTCAACATCGTCGTCCCTCCCGAGCAGACGCTGAAGGTCATCGAGCAGGCTCGTGAGCTGGGACTGAGCAACGTCTGGATCCAGCCCGGCGCCGCCGACGCTGCGGTCCGCGACTACGTGTCACGCCACGGCATGAACGCATTGATCGACGCTTGCATCATGGTTCAGGCCCGTCCCCTCGTCGCCGGCTGACACCACCTCCCGACGCATCTCTCCCGTACGACCGTTCGAGCCAGTGAGGCGTGCGGCGAGACGCGCTGCGACCGCCTCGGAGGGAGGCTGCTGTGGCACTCGGCCAGTTGGTTCGAGGTCGAGTAGCTTCCGAAGGAGGGCGGCGCAAGGAGCAGAGATGGGAAGTTTCCTCGAGGAAACCCGGGCGCATGTCGGACGAGCGGCGCGATCGTTGGGCCTCGATGCCCGACTCGAGCAGCAGATCATGACGCCGAACCGGGAGATCCGCTTCGAGTGTGTCCTGCCACTCGACAACGGCGAGATCGCGACCTTCGTGGGTTTCAGGGTCCAACACGATTCGTCTCGTGGGCCGATGAAGGGCGGGATCCGGTACAGCCGCAGCGTCGACGACGACGAGGTCGCCGCGCTCGCTTCGCTCATGACATGGAAGACGGCGGTTGCCGGCCTCCCGTACGGTGGCGCCAAGGGTGGCATCGATTGCGATCCTCGAGAGCTGAGTCGCCGTGAGTTGCAGCGGCTGACCAGGATGTGGGTCGATCATCTCGCGGATGCCATCGGGCCCACCCGCGACATCCCGGCCCCGGACCTCGGCACCAACGCGCAGACGATGGCCTGGATCGTCGACCAGTACTCGACACACAATGGTTGGGTGCCGGCGGTGGTCACCGGCAAGCCGCTCGAGCTCGGCGGGAGTCCGGGACGGGAGTCGGCGACCGGTCTCGGCGTCCTTCATGTCACGCGGGCCTCCCTCGCCTCGAGCGGCGAGCCGCTGGCCGGGAAGCGGATCGTCCTGCAGGGGTTCGGCAACGTGGGTTCGTGGTCGGCGAAGTACCTCACCGACTCGGGAGCGATTGTCACGGCAGTCGCCGACATGACCGGAGCAGTGAGGAACGAAGAGGGACTGGACATCGACGACCTCATGACCCACACGAACGAGACCGGCGGCGTGAGCGGCTTCGACGGTGGGGAGCGTTTCGCAGCCGACGAAGTCCTCTTCGAGCCGTGCGACGTGCTGGTGCCGGCGGCCGTCGAGGGGGTCTTGACCGGCGAGAACGCCCGCCACGTGCGAGCATCGCTCGTGATCGAGGGCGCCAACGGTCCCACCACGGCGGAGGCCGACGCCGTACTCCGGGAGCGCGGGGTCACGGTCGTGCCCGACATCGTCGCCAACTGTGGCGGTGTCACCGTCAGCTACTTCGAGTGGGTGCAGAACATGCAGTACGAGACGTGGACCGAGCAACGCGTCACCGATGAGCTCGCCGACCGGATGGCGAAGGTCTACTCGGCCCTCGAAGACGAAGCCGCGAGCACGAACGGCGACCTCCGAGCGGCGGCCTTCCGCCTCGCCGTCGGTCGTGTGGCCCGGGCAACGGCACTGCGAAACTGAGGTCCATGATCCGCTCTGCGCCCATCGCGTCCCACCAGGCGTATTCCGGCCGCCCTGCGGCCTGGAGAGGCCGGGGAGACTGAATGGAGATCGCGTGCCCCGCGTGCGGAGAGGCGGACAACCTCCGCGGCCGGAACTCCGGGACCGCCATCGAGATGACCTGCGAGCGCTGCGGCAACGGCTGGATCCGATCGTTGACGCCCACCTGTCCGGAGTGCGGCTCGGAGGATCTCCAGACCGTCCCGTTGGCGATCGTCGAGAAGGGGAGGGGCACGCAGCTCTCGGTCGTCGGAACCCGGCCCATCGACCTGTGCTCGTCGTGCGATGCCGACAAGCTCGCCAGGTATCACAAGAACCGACCCAACCCTCTGATGCCCGACGTGCTGCCGACGATCGGCAAGCCCATCGAGCCCGACTGAGGATCAGGGGCGACTGATCAGCTGATCGACCGGGGCGAAGTCGTCGGTGAGCACGCGACCATCGGCCGAATAGGCCGCCGTGGCCTCGGCATCCAGCGCCACCGACCGTGCGTCGCGGGCCGTGAGTCTGGCGTCGATCGCAGCGGCGTCGATCGGCGCATTGGAGGCGACGAGCACGAAGTTGCCGCCGGCGGCGCCTTCGAGGTAGTCGGGCGGAGCGATCACCACCACGTGGTCGAAGACGGCGCGCAGCGTCGCCAGCTCGGCCTTGGCGAAGGACTGTGGCGGATAGTCGATCATGTTCATGATGTAGAACCCGTCGGCGGTGAGCCGCCTCTCGACGTCCTCGTAGAACTCGCGCGTCGTGAGGTGCCAGGGCACGGCGGGTCCGCCGAAGGCGTCGCCGAAGACCACGTCGAACACGCCCAGTGGTGTTGCGGACAGCGTGAGCCTGGCGTCGCCGGTCTTGACCTCGAGCGGCCCGTCCGGCGCGGCGTCGAGGTCGTCGATGGCGATGTCGATGAGCGTGCTGTCGAGCTCGAGCACGGTGGCGGAGCTGCCGGGCCGGGTCGCTGCCACGTACCGGGGCAGGCTCATGGCGCCGCCGCCGATCGACAGCGTGTTGAGCGGCCCGTCCGGCGGCACGACCTCGAGCACGTCGCCGAAGATCTGGGCGTAGCGAAACTCGAGGTGGGTGGGGTCCTCATCGATGTAGCTGTGGCGCAGGGTGTCGAGCCACAGCACCGTGCCCGTCTCCCGGTCCGGATCCGGCTCGACGATGGCGCAGAAGTATGCGGTCTCGGTGGTGCAGGGACCGCGCACGATGGCGAGGAGACCCGCTGCCCCGGCTGCGGCCACGAAGATCCAGACCATCGCCCCCCGCGGCATCCGGCCGAGCCTGACCGTCAGGACGAGCCCGAGCGCCACGAGGGCGCCTCCGACCACGAAGAGGATGGCCCTGGTGGGGAGCGTGGCGAGGAGGAGGAAGCCGGTGACGAAGGTGCCGACGAGGGCTCCGGCGGTCCCGACCGCGGAGAACCGACCGACCACGGTGCCGGTCTCGCCGAGATCGGCCAGCCTGAGCTTGACGACGGCAGGCGAGATCGCGGCGAGCACGGCGCCGGGCAGGAAGAACCCGAGCGAGGAGAGGAGCACGATCTCGACTGGGCCGGCGCGGCGGAGTTCGGGGCCGAAGAACGTGACGATCGTGGGGGAGAGCAGCGTCGTGATGCCCCCTGCGATGAGGAGAGGCCCGAGCAGGAGGCGCGGGTCGTGGCGGTCGGCGGCGCGTCCGCCGAGCCAGTTGCCGAGGGCGATGGCGGCGAGGACCGTGCCGATGATCCCGGTGAACGTCTCGATGGTGACGCCGAGATATGGCGCCATCAGCCGACCCGCCAGGATCTCCATCACGAGGATCGAGGCAGACGTGAAGAAGACGAGGGCGAGGGCGGCGCGTTGCGACATGCCCGGGGGAGTATGCCAGCCCTGCCGCCTCAACCGATCCGGCTCCGGGGACGGTTCCGTACATAATCTGACGGCGCAATCACGCCGTGTCTGCAGATCGGAAGGAAGCATCAGTGGTCGGTTCGGTCACCGTCTCGGACGAGAGATTCGGAAAGCTCAAGCGCTACAACATCGTGATGGGCGTGCTCCATGCGGTCCAGGGCATCGCCGTCCTGGCGCTGGCGAACGACTTCACGCTGCCGGTGACGGCGGCGTTCCCCGAGGGCCCCCCGGGGACGGCAGCCCCTCCACCGGACACGCTCTTCGAGATCAGCATCGCGTGGGGAGTGGCCGTCTTCCTCTTCCTCTCGGCCCTGTTCCACTTCATCGTGGCGGTCGTGATGCCCGCCCGGTATCGCGATCAACTGAGCCGCGGTCAGAACCAGTTCCGTTGGATCGAGTACGCGCTCTCGTCGTCGGTGATGATCGTGCTCATCGCCCTCCTGCCGGGCATCACCAACATCGCCGCACTGATCGGCCTCTTCGCCGTGAACGCAGGGATGATCTTCTTCGGTGCGGTCCAGGAGCGCTACGAGTCACCGGGCGGCTCGCTGTGGCCCTTCTGGCTCGGCAGCGTGCTCGGCAGCGTTCCCTGGCTGGCGATCGGCATCTATCTCGTCTCACCCGGCTCGGACGCCTCACCTCCGGGCTTCGTGTACGGGATCTTCATCACGCTGTTCATCTTCTTCAACAGCTTCGCCTTCACCCAGTGGGCGCAATACCGAGAGATCGGACGCTGGAAGGACTATCTGGCCGGCGAGCAGACCTACATCACGCTGAGCCTCCTGGCGAAATCGGCCCTCGCCTGGCAGGTCTTCGGAGGCACCCTGGCGGGTTGACTCTCGACGCGACGCCGGTACCGATGTCGTAAGGCCGAACACGCAGCGTGGCGGGGTCAGGGTCGGTTGCGGCCAACGAACCCGACATAGCGTCGGAAACCCTGCACTTTGCACAGTTCCAGGTTTTCGCGAACCACCATGCGCAGTCGGCCTCGACCATCTACCGTTGTGGGGTGGGAGGAACGACGTGACGAACGATGTGGCGGGACGTGCTGGCGTCTTCGATCCGTACGTGTCGCGCGTCGCTTCCGACTGGGACGACTGCGCGTTCGGGCAGCTGTGGCGCTCGGTCGAGGGCTCCCTCGTCTTCGTCGACATCTCGGGCTTCACGAATCTCTCCGAGAAGCTCGCACGACGCGGGCGCGTGGGCGCCGAGGAGCTCACGTCGGTGCTCAATCGGGTCTTCGGCAGGATGCTGGGCGCTGCGTACGATCGCGGCGGCAGCCTGCTCAAGTTCGGCGGAGACGCGCTGCTCATCCTCTTCGACACCGGCGACCATCAGATGCAGGCGGTCGGTGCCGCCGTCGACATGCGGGCCGAGCTCCGCGAAGCGGCGAAGATCCCGACCTCGGTCGGCAAGATCCCGCTCCGCATGTCCGTCGGAGTCCACACCGGCTCGGTCGACTTTTTCCTCGTCGGCGAGTCACACCGCGAGCTGATCGTCACCGGACCCGCCGCCTCGATGACCACGAAGATGGAGGGGACGGCCGACGCCAACGAGATCGTCGTGTCGTCCGCCATGAAGGCGGCGTTGCCAAGAGACTTCACGGGTGACCAGAAGGGCGATGGCTGGATCCTGCGCAAGCGGTCGATCCCCGCTCCGCCACCCGGTCCGGTCGTTCGCCTGCCGGCCACGGATGACGAGATGCAGCGATTCGTCCCCTTCTCGCTCCGCCCCCAGCTGGCACTCGGGCTGAGGGAGTCCGAGCATCGCCTCGCCACCGTCGGCTTTCTCAAGTACAAGGGCACCGATGCCCTCCTCGAGACGGGTGGCCCGGAGCAGGTCGCCCATGCGCTCGACGAGCTGGTTCGCATCGTTCAGCGTGAGGCCGATGCCGAGGGTGTCACGTTCCTGGCCACCGACATCGACGACGACGGTGGCAAGATCATTCTCGTCACCGGGGTTCCACGCACGCAGGAGGACGACGAGGGCCGCATGCTGCGTGTGGCGCGCAGGGTGTTGGATGCAGAACCCAGGCTGCCGATCCGTTTCGGCGTGAACCGCGGACACGTGTTCGCCGGAGACGTCGGAACCGAGTTCCGCAGCACCTACACGATCATGGGCGACACCGTGAATCTCGCGGCGCGTCCCATGGCAGCTTCCGATCCGGGGTCACTGTACGCGAGCCCGGCTGCCATCGACCGGTCGCTGACGCTCTTCCGGACGGAGGCGCTCGAGCCCTTCTTCGTGAAGGGCAAGGAGAAGCCGGTTCAGGCCTTCGAGCTCTACGAGGAGAAGGGGACGAGATCCGCCGAGTCGACCCACGAGATGCCCTTCATGGGCCGCCAGAAAGAGCTCGAGGCGGTCGTCGAGGCTCTGACGGCGGTGACCGACGGTGGTGGCCGTGCCCTGACGATCACCGGTGACACCGGAATGGGCAAGACCCGGCTCATGCAGGAGGCCCAAGCCGCGACTCCCGACGCCTCGTGGTTCGTTGCTCGAGGCGAGCCGGCGGGCAAGGAGAATGCCTACCGGGCACTGCGGGACCCGATGCGAGCGCTCCTCGGCATCGAGCGCGGCACACAGAAGAAGATGTCGAGAGATCTGAGAGCGGCGATACGGAAGACCGTGCCCGGGCTCGAGCCCATGGCCCCGCTGATCGGCGACGTTGCACAGATCGATCTCCCCGACACGCCCGAGACCGAGTCGATCGAGCCTCGCTTCCGCCCGGATCGAATCGCCGACGCGGTGATCGAGCTCCTCTCGACGATCTTCGACGGACGCTCCGCCTTCGTGTTCGACGATGGCCACTGGTTCGACGAGTCGTCGATCGGTCTCATCCAGAAGCTCGCGGCTGTGGCCGACGAGTACCCGTGGCTCGTTCTGTTCACGGGTCGTGCGGAAGACACGGATCTGGATCTCATCG
>CAYFYC010000029.1:0-4517 GCA_964347305.1 uncultured Acidimicrobiaceae bacterium
AGTGACCACTCTGAGAATACGTCTTGGCCACATCGCGTGGTTGCGGTAGGGTCGACCCCGGGCAGACAGGTGGGGACGCAGGCCTCGTGCGTGCGCGGCATCCGGTCACGTCGACCCGACGTGGGACACAGGAAGTCGGCAACGTGAAGGGGATACCAAGGTGCTGCGCCGCAAACGAACTCTGATACTGCTCGCCCTGACGTTGCTCACCTCGCTCCACATGCCGGTCACGCCGGCCATCGCCGCTGCCGAGCCACCGCCGGCGCAAGGCGCTCCTCAAGCGACCCTGCTGAGTCGCTATCACCGCCTCGAGCCCAACGGCGAGGGCGGCAAGGACAAGCGGGTGGACGACATCCTCTACCAGCCACGCGCCTTTCGCACCGGCGTGGACGCCGACAGTCGGACGAACGGCACGACCACGGTGACCGACCCGACGACCTACGAGGGCTGGGACATCCTGGCTCCGCCGCGGTGGTCGAACAACCGCACCAACAACTGGTTGCACTTCAAGCTCACCCGCCGCGCCATGGTGGCGATCGTGTGGACCGAAGACGACTTCACCCCCTCCTGGCTCACGGGGGGATGGAATCGGTCCGGTGCCGTCGAGATCGACGGCCGTTGGATGCCCGTCTACAAGAAGAAGCTCGGCAGAGGCGCCCACTCCATTCCGGGGCCGGCACGCAACGGCTCTTACGTGTCGAGCTATCTGGTGCTCATGGCCGAAGAGACGGGCATGCCCTCGGCCCCTCCGCTCGCCCCGGAAGGCAAGCAGGCCCCCACGCCCAACGACGTCTGCCCGCAGTGGGTCCACGACGCCTACACGACGGTCGGCCCCGACGGCGACACCTATGGCACCTGGCATCCACAGATCGACCCGGTCTACTGGTGCTACTTCGAGCACCATCACGGCTCGGACCCGTCGATCATCCCGGGCAGCCCGAAGGTCGCGTACCAATACGTGGCAGACAAAGTGCCCCAGGTCGAGCCCGACGTCGGCTTCAAAGAGATGATCTTCAAGGATCCACGCGGGTACTACGTGCGGATGATCGAGCATGTCGCCACCGGGCATCACCGCCGGGTGTGTGCGCAATTCCACACCGTCTACACGTTCGTGTACGACGCGCAGGGGAAGGAGCTCTTCGGGGCGGGCTTCAAGGCGGACTTCGGTGCGACCGTCGACCAAGACGGCCGGGTGCCGACGGACCCCGACTGCGGCTACAACATGGCTGCGGTCGCAGCAACGACCACCGCACGCAAGGAGCTTCGGATCGGTCCGAACGACCACGACTACGAACGGTGGGTGACTGAACCAACGCTCGAGACGGCCAACCTCGGCATCATCCTCGATCACTCCTTCGACATCCGGGATCCGTTCACGTTCTGCTCGAACCTGACCTGCAACTCCGTGGGCACCGACCCCGATGACAAGGAGACGGGCACGCGGCGCACCTTCAACATCGACGACGTGGTCTTCGACTCGTCGCTCGCGCTCTCCACGGGCGTGTATCACACCGATCCGTTCGGTGAAGGCCTCGTGGCCGCGAACGCGCCGAACGCGACCCGGCAGTACGCCAAGGCGGGCTTCCGACTGGACTTCGACCACGATCGCTACCGGCATTGCACCGTCGTCGACCCGTGGACCCAGCGGTTTGCCTGCAACGGGCACGGCGACGTGCCTCGCACCGCGCTCGAGCACTCCCTCAGGGCCGATTACGCAGATGGCGATCTGCCCGACATCACGTTCGCTCGTCCCACGTGCAACGGGCGTCTCGCCACGATCGTCGGCACCGGTGGCGACGACATCATCACGGGCTCCCCGATCGACGACGTGATCGTCGGACTCGGGGGCAACGACGTGATCGACGGCGGCGGAGGCGACGATCTGATCTGTGGTGGGCTCGGCGCCGACACTCTTCGTGGAGGTGGCGGCGACGACGTGCTGCTGGGTGGGCACGGCCGCGACAAGCTCTACGGTCAGGCGGGAAGCGACTGGCTCTTCGGCGGCTATGGCAACGACAAGCTGTATGGCGGGGCGAAGGGCGACTTCCTCGCAGGCCAGGGCGCAGACGACATCGTGTGGGGAGCCGGCGGCGGCGACCTCATCCTCGGCGGCCCGGGCAGCGACTCACTCGACGGAGGGAAGGGCAACGACGTCGTCGACGGTCAGTTCGGCAACGACAGCTGCGACGGCGGGCCCGGGAGCAACTCGACGCGAAGTTGCGAAGGTCCGGCCTGAGGTGTCCCCGTGTCAGGTGCCGCTGCCGGCGGCCAGTGATCTCAGCTCAGGGAGGACTTCGCGCCCGACCATCTCGATGGCGGCACGCGGAGCCGTCGATGCGATCTGGATGGACACGTAGTCCGCTCCGACCTCGGTCACGAGCGGCGCGTACGCATCGATGATCTCCTCGACATCGGACACGATGGTGTAGCGACTCAGGATGTCGTCGCGATCCATCTCGTCGGCGCGCTGCCGGAGCACCATCGGATCCACCGCCTCGAGACGTCCCGGCGCACGGAGCCCTCGCATCGTGTCGAGGGCTCGCCACGCCTCGTCCTCGGTGCCGGCGAGCACGACCCAGCGGGTCGCCATGATCGTCGAGGTGGTTCGCCCGGAGTCGGCCAGTGCCTTCCGGAACGGGTTGATCACTCGCTCCAGGGTGTCGGCAGGGTCTTTGACCGATGTGATGAGCCCGTCGGCGTGGGCTCCTGCGAATGCCGCGGACTTGGGACCACCTGCCGCCATGAGGATCGGGATGTCGCTCACCGGGGGGCTGTAGAGCTTCGCCTTGTCGGCGATGTAGTGGTCGCCGTCGAAGTCGACCTTCTCGCCGTCGAAGAGCCGGTGCATGATCTCGAGCGCTTCGCGCATGCGGGCGATCCGCTCCTGGTATCCGGGGAAGGTGAACCCCATCGGGCCCTCGTTGATGTTCTCGCCCGTCCCCACCCCCAGGAAGAACCGACCGTCCGAGAGGCGATCGACCGTAGCCGCCGCCTGGGCGATCAGTGCGGGGTGATAGTGGAACAGGGGGCAGGTCACGGAGGTGGCGAGCTCGACCTTCTCGGTCCGGGCGGCCACGGCACCGAACCACGACCAGACGAACCCCGAGGCAGACTCCTCGTCGACCCACGGATGGAAGTGGTCCGAGCCGAACACCGCATCGAACCCCTCCTGCTCGGCAAGCACGGCCTGCTCGACGAGCACTTCGGGTTGATAGGACTCGTGGCTCGCCAGCCAGCCGAACTTCATGCAGTCGCTCCTCGTCGATCGGTCGCCCGGAGACTACCCGTGCACAGTACGCTGAACCGGTGGCCGACTCGGACATCACAGGGCTCGCAGGCGTGCTCGTCTGGACGACGGCCGACCGCCACCCGGCCATGGCGTCGTTCTATCGCGACGTGCTCGGCTTGATCCCGCGATCGGACCGCAGCGGTTTCATCAACTTCGCCTGGGGCGACACGCGGCTGACCATCTCGACTCACTCCGACGTGAGCGGCGCCGCCGCCGATCCGCTCCGCATCATGATCAACCTCGGCACAGACGACATCCATGATGTCGCCGCCGGGCTCGCCGCCCGGGGCGTCGAGTTCCTCCGCACGCCCTCCCAGGAACCCTGGGGCGGCTGGATCGCGACGTTCCACGACCCCGACGGCAACGTCCTCCAGCTGCTGCAGACTTCGCCCTAGCGAGCGCGGCGGAACCGGTCGATCCACGCCAGCGTGGAGCCGTCGTGATCTCCCGGAGGCGAGCCCCGGAGTTCGTCCAGCACCGAGGCCGCCAGCGCCTTCCCCAGTTCGACGCCCCACTGATCGAACGAGTTCACACCCCACACGACGCCCTGTGTGAACACTTTGTGCTCGTAGAGGGCGATCAGCTCACCCAGGATCCGCGGCGTGAGGCGGTCGGCCACGATGAGGGCCGTCGGACGGTTGCCGGGGAATGTGCGGTGTGGGGCGAGCGCTCCGTCGACACCGGCGGCGCGCACCTCGACCTCGGTCTTGCCGAACGCCAGCGCCTCGGCCTGGGCAACGAGGTTGGCGAAGAGCATGGCGTGCTGATCACCGAGGTCTTCGACGGGTCGCAAGAACCCGATGAGATCGGCAGGGACGACCGTCGTTCCCTGGTGGAGCAACTGGTAGAAGGCATGCTGACCGTTGGTCCCCGGCTCGCCCCAGACGATCGGGCCCGTGTCGTGGTCGACGGGTGTCCCGTCGCGGGTGACTCGCTTGCCGTTGGACTCCATGTCGAGCTGCTGCAGATAGGCGGGGAACCGATCCAGGTACTGGCTGTAGGGCAGCACCGCATGCGTCGCGAGCCCGAGGAAGTTCCGGTACCAAACGCCCACCAGCCCGAGGAGCGCCGGCCCATTGCGTTCTAACGGTGCGGTGCGGAAGTGCTCGTCCATTGCGCGAAAGCCCTCGAGCATCTCCACGAACCATCCCGAGGCCAAGCTCATCGTCCTGCTGGTCGACGAGCGACCGGAGGAGGTCACCGACTTCCGCCGCTCCGTGAAAGGGGA
>CAYFYC010000029.1:4527-37494 GCA_964347305.1 uncultured Acidimicrobiaceae bacterium
CGACCATGAGCGACAGGCCGATCGCCGAGTCCATGCTGTAGCGGCCCCCGACCCAATCCCAGAAACCGAACATGTTGTCGGTGTCGATCCCGAACGCGGCCACCTCGTCGGCGTTGGTGGACACCGCCACGAAATGCCGCGCCACTGCCGATTCGCCCAGAGCGTCGACGAGCCACACTCTCGCATTGCGGGCGTTCGCCAGCGTCTCCAGTGTGGTGAAAGTCTTAGACGCGACGACGAACAGCGTGGTCTCGGGGTCGAGACCACGCAGCGCCTCGACGAGATGCGCCGGGTCGACGTTCGACACGAACCTCGCCTCGAGACCGTCCTGCACGTGAGGAGCGAGTGCCCGGTAGGCCATGGCCGGCCCGAGGTCGGATCCCCCGATGCCGATGTTGACGATCGTGCGTATCCGCCGACCGGTCACTCCCAGCCAGGCACCCGATCGCACGCGATCGGCGAAGTCGGCCATCTGATCGAGCACCTCATGGACCGCGGGCACGACGTTCACACCGTCGACTTCGATCTCGGCCCCCCGGGGGGCGCGGAGTGCTGTGTGCAGCACGGCGCGGTGCTCCGTGACGTTGATCCGGTCTCCGCCGAACATGGCGGTGCGGTATTCGTCGAACCGGGCGCGTTGCGCCAGGGCCACCAGGAGCGAGAGCGTCTCCTGCGTCATGAGATGCTTCGACAGATCGATCGTCAGGTCCGCAGCCGCGAATGTGAGCGAATCGGCGCGGACAGCGTCGCCCGCAAAGGCGCGCCGCAGGTCGAAACCCTCCATGGATTCGGCGTGATCGGTGAGGGCCGCCCACTCGGGGCTCGTCGAGATGAGTGCTTCCAACCTGACCTCCTGGATCCTCCGGCGACGATAGGCTCGCGTACGGGCCATCGCAGCGGCGATGCATCCATTTCGCAGATGCATCGTCTGTATTCGCGAGCGACGAGAAAGGAGCTGCGATGGCGAGACCGACGTGTTGCGACGTGGAGTGCTGCGCAGGCGATGACGACTGCTGCTGAGCCGAGACGAGATCGACTCGAAGATCTCTGGGCGACGACGACCCGCAGGCTGCGGGCCTTCGTCGCGCGACGGGTCGCGCCATCCGACGTCGACGACGTGACGCAGGACATCCTCCTCCGGATCCTGCGCAGCGATCAGGGAACGGCCGCCGTGGAAGCGACTCCCGCCTGGCTCTACACGGTCGCCCGCAACGCGGTGATCGACCACTACCGGACACGACGACGCCACGCACCGCTGCCGGTCGATCTCGACGAAATCCCGGATGAGCCTGTGTACGCAGCACCACACGATGGGCTCCAGGACGCCGCCCGCTGCCTGCGTCCTGCCGTTGCCATGCTCCCGGAGCCGTATCGCAGTGCCGTCACGATGGTCGATCTCGAAGGCATGACCCACGTCGCCGCGGCCGCGGCAACGGGAATCTCGGTGCCTGGCATGAAGTCCCGCGTGCAGCGAGGCCGTCGCAAGCTGGCCGACATCATGCGCACCTGGTGCCGAGTGGATCTCGGTGAGCACGGACTCATCGAGTCAAGGCCGTGCGCGTGCGGCTGCGCAGCCTGCTGAGCGCAACATCCTGATCCCGCCGCCATTGAGTACCGTCGCAGCGGCATGGACGTTCGACCACCCCGTTTCCCCGCCGACGTGGAGCAGGCCTATCGACTTGCTCGCACGCCCGCGGCGGTGTCGGTGGCGCGAGCCGCTGCAGTCTTTGCGGCGTTCGTGTTCCTCGCGCTCGGCGTGTGGGACGAGCTCATCGAGCCGGGATCGACCGCCGAGACGATGCCGTATCGCATCGCCATTGCAGTGGGATTCGCGTTGCTACTCGTGGTCATGTGGCGCTTCGGGACGACGCTCGCCCGGGTGCACGTTCTGCTCGGCTCCGGCTTCGCGTTGGCATCCGTCGGCTTCGCCTTGATCGTCGCCCGCATCGACACCGGATACCTCGCAGGGGTTCCCGGGTTCATCGTCGCCCTCAGCGCATTGACGGTGGGACCCGTCACTCATCGGGCGTTGCTGGGGATGCTCGCGGTGGCGACCGGTGCTCCCATCGTCGTGTACGCGGTCACTGGTGCAGATTCGACGGATCTCGGCAACATCAGCCTGTGGATGTTGTCGGGCGGCGGGTTCGTGTACATCGCATGGAGGATCGGGGACACCACACGACGGAGGATCTTCCTCGTCGAACGAGCACTCGAGGAGGAGCGCGACAAGGTCGACGGTCTGATGCGGCGCATGGTGCCCGACGAGATCGCCGACCGGCTCCAGGGAGGCGAGCTGACCATCTCCGATCGGCACGACGCAGTGAGCGTGCTGTTCGCCGATCTCGTGGGGTTCACCCGGTTCGCCGAGTCGCACGACTCCGAGGAGGTCGTCGGCCTGCTGAACGGGCTCTTCAGCCGCTTCGACGAGCTCGTCGCCGCCCACGGGCTGGAAAAGATCAAGACCCTCGGCGACGGCTACATGGTCGCCGGCGGGGCACCCGATCGCAGGGAGGATCATGCCGTCGCCACGACGGCCTTCGCACTGGACATGCTCGGCGCACTCGCCCACTTCCGTGTGGAGCATCACGTCGACTGGCAGCTCCGCATCGGCATCCACACCGGCCCCGTCGTCGCCGGCGTCATCGGCACCGACCGTTTCGCCTACGACATGTGGGGCGACACGGTCAACGTGGCGAGCCGGCTCGAGTCGACCGCCTCCATCGGATCGATCCACGTCTCGTCGATGACGGCGTCACAGCTCGGAGACCGCTTTGCACTCGAGCCCCTCGGCCCGGTGGCACTGAAGAACCGGGAACCCGTCGAGGCCTACCGCGTCATCGAGTGATCGCCTCACAGGAAGGGCGCAGCGATGAGCCGGGTCGACTCCGCGGCCCTCGCCGCGCCGGCCAGTGCCGGATTCCAGGTCGACACGCTGAAGGCCACGACCCGTCCGGTCGCGGCCAGCCGCTCAACCGACTCGGCCACGACTTCGACCGGTGGTCCATCGGGTGCGGGGTAATTGATGGCAGGCAGGTCGGACGGGTCGACGACGTCGACGTCGACGTGCACGTAGAGGTCTCTGTCTGCCGGGACCTCGGATGCCACGTCCTCCACCCGCACCATTCGCACCGATGAGGCCTCGAGGAGTTGCTCCTCGAGCGGATCGAGGTCGCGCGCCCCCACCAGGATCGCATCCGTGTCATCGACCACCTGCAGGCCTGCGGCAGCGACGATCGACTGTTCGCCACGGCCGGTCAGCATGGCGAGCGGCATGCCGCCGATGAAGCCGGAGGGCGTCGTGTCCCAGGTGTTGAAGTCGCCATGGGCGTCGTAGAACACGACGACCGGATCAAGCCCTTGCCGCTGCAGACCGGCTGTCACGCCGAGGATCACGACGCAGTCACCCGCGTACACGACGGGAAGCGACTCTGCGGCTGCGACTGCGTCGGCGACGGCACGATTGAGCACACCCATCCGCTCCTGAGGCGTGCCCGCCGGCAACTCTGGATCGATGTCGACGTGCGGCTCGGGCACTTCGAGCCCGACGAGCCGTTCGCCCATGTAGTACGGCAGGGAGAGCACTGGCGTCGGCATGGCACAACGGTACCGCGCAGCGAATGGCGTAGCATCGGCTGATCGAGCCCAGGAGGACACACCACCATGGTCGACACCGCAGCGTCGCTGCTCACCGAGATGCAGGACAAGCGCGAGGCCGTCCGCGAGCTCCTCGCCCGCACCCCCGACGAGTACGACGAGATCCGGGAACTGTGGAAGGCCCACTCCCTGGCCGAAGACGCCAGAGACATCTCGGGGCTCATGGCAACCCTGACCGACGATTGCGTCTACGAGATCGTCCAGAGCGGACATCGCTGGGAGGGGCACGAAGGGGCGACCCGCTTCTACATGGGCCTGCTCGGCGCATTCCCGGACATCGACTTCAACCTGACGAACATCGTGATCGGGCCCCAAGGCGTCTGCGAGGAAGCGGTTGCGACGGGAACCCACCGGGCCGCATGGCTCGACTGGGAGCCGACCGGGGAACGGGTGACCTGGCGGGTCGTGATCTTCTTTCCGTGGGACAGCGAGAGGAAGCTGTTCACGGGCGAGCGGGTCTACACGTTCTTCCCCGACGGGGAGGACCACCTGGGTCCGGCTCGCTGATCGAACGACACGCCGTCAGGCGCGATGGCCGGAGCGAACCGAGGCGAGCGGGAACCACACGGTGAAGCGCGACCGCCCCCCGGCGCGCTCGTACGTCAGATCGCCATCCATGAGCCGGGCGAGCTGCCGCGCCACGGCGAGCCCGAGGCCGACAGATCCCGGCTGCGACGGCTCGCTGTGCGCCCGCTCATACGGCTCGAAAATCGCTTCCGCCCGGTCCGCGGGCACGCCGGGCCCATCGTCGCTCACCGTCACGAACCCGCGACCGCCACGTGACCCCGACTCGATGAGAATGTTCGGACCTCCGTATCGGCGAGCGTTCGTCAACAGGTTCCGTACGACCTGCCTGAATCGGATCGGATCGACCCACGCGGGAGGACACCGCCCGCTGAGGAGATCGGTGTCGCGAGACAAGCTGAGCGTGGTCGCGATGAGCGTCCGGACCTCGGCGTCGATGTCGACGACCTCCGGCACCACGGCGAGCGTCCCGATGTCGGCACGTGCCGCCACGAGGAGGTCCTCGATGATGAAGGAGAGCTCCGTCGACTGGTCGACGATGATCCCGATGAACTCCTTGAGATCCGCCGGTTCGAGCAGCCCGAGGTTGTTCTCGATCTCCTCGGCGAGCCCGACGACGGACGTCAGTGGCGTGCGCAGCTCGTGACTGACGGAGGCGATGAACTGGTCCTTCGAATCGACCATGACCTCGAGTTTCTCCTTGAGGTCCGTCACCGCGGCGAGGGAGAGCTCGAGACGACCGTTGTCGAGCGAGACGCTGACCTGGTTGGCCACGGTGGCGAGCAGCTGGGTGTCACCCGCCTCGAAGGTGCTGACGTCACCGAGACGATCCGCCGCCAGCACGTAGCCGTGATGACGCTTGGCGCCGATGATCGGCACGACGATGACGTCCTTCTGGATCGGAGGACTGCCGCCCAGCGCCGAACTGCTGGGCCCGCTCACCACCACCGAGTCGCCCAGACCGGCGACGGTCATCCACCAGCTCGGCAACTCGTCGGACAGCTCGACCACCGCCATCGACTCCCGGGTTCCATCGACTCCTGCGAGCGTCCGCATCGGCTCGTCGCGGCCTTCGGGGAACACGACGATCTCCAGCCACGTCGCGCTCACGAGGGTCCTTGCGCTCTCGGCGGCGGCGAGAAGCGCTCGTGGCATGTCCGGTGCCGTATGGATGGCTTCCGTCACCGCCTGGATCGACTCGAGCCGCTCGGAGTGCTCGCGCTGTGCGGCGTGAGTTCGATAGGCGATGTACATGAGCATCGGTGGGACCAGCGCCAGCCATGATGCCCGCAGGTCGTTCCAGACGAGGAATGCCGCGATCAGGCCCAAGGTGCCGTTGAGCGCCGCACCCACCACGCCAATCGACATGGCTTCGAGCATCTCGGACAATGCCATCTTGGAGCCGGTGAGATGGATCACGACGTTGATGGCGAGCTCTTGCAGCAGGATCCCGAAGACCGGTATCGCCAGGGCCGCCAGCCAACCAGACGGCCCGAGCGGGTCGGCCGCGTCGATGATGAGACCGAACGCCACCACGGAGAGACCTGCGATGAAGAGCAGCTGAGCCATGTTGAATGCGAAGCGCACCAGAACCTGGCGCCGACCCGCCGCGAGCGAGATGCCGTTGCCGATCACGTAGGCGAGAAGGATCGTCGAGGGGGGCGCCAGGAAGAGACCGCCCACCAGCACGATCTCGCTCAAGGAGAAGGAGTGGGCGTCCTGGCGGAACCTGAGGTGGATGACCGCGCTCTCTCCGATGGCCACGGCTGCGATGAGGAGCCACCACGGGATCTCGATGGGCCGAACGATGGGAGGAGGAGTGCTGAGTGCGATCACCCAGGCCACTGCAGCCCCGAACGTGATGAGCGCTATGTAGGCCCAGACCTTCTTCATTGTTCCTCGTCTCGACCTGCGGCCGCCACCGGTCCGACGACGGCGCCACAGCGTGTCCCTTCACCCCCAATTGTTCGTCGGTTTGTAGGGACTCCGGGTTTAGCCATGAGATACGCAACCGGTGAGTCGTTTGCTGCCTCGCGGAACGGTGCGTTCCGACGGAGAGGGGTGCGAAGTGCGCACCCCTCTCGTCGCCCGCCCGCTTGCGAGTGAGAAATCATGTCCAGGTGAATCCGAGCCAGGCCCCCCCGGACCAGGTCGCCCCAGACCAGGTGGCACCAGACCACGTTGCCCCAGACCAGGTGGCACCAGACCACGTCGCCCCAGACCAGGTGGCACCAGACCAGGTGGCACCAGACCACGTCGCCCCAGACCACGTCGCACCAGACCAGGACAGACCGGACCAGGTCGCGGCAGACCAGGTGGCACCAGACCAGTCGTTGCCGGACCATGTGGACCCTGACCAGGTAGCACCGTTCCAGACACCGTCCTTCCATGACTTCAGGTCCCTGGCGTGCTTGGCCCATTTGGCCGATTCGAACGCGTTTCCAAAGATGTCGATCTCGCCCTCGAGCACGACTCCGTCGGCGCTGAGGTGATCGGTGCCTCGGGCTGCCTCCAGCAGACCGGTGCCGGTGGAACGCCGGTGCGTCTGCTCTGCCTTGATCAGCGTCTTCGCCGCCATGAACACGTTGACCACGCCGCCGCCCTGACACAGCGGCTTCGCCGCCACATCCCTGGCGGTCAACACCAGCGACGCCTTGACCTGATCGGGCGTCAGGGTCGGGTTGGCGTCCAGCATGAGCGCCACGGTGCCGGACACGACGGCTGCCGCCTGCGACGTCCCGGAACCGAGGAACAGACGATCGCCGACACGAGCCTCGGGATGCTCGGCATCGGCATAGGTGCCGGGGGCACGAAGGCCCATGATCGAGCGGCCGGGAGCCAGCACGTCGACGTGCCGCTGCGCCGTTCCGCAGTTGGAGAAGTCCGCGACGGTGTCGTCGGCAAAACCGACAGTGCCCCCCTGCTCGGCAGCACCGACAGCGATCACGAACGGATCACGGGCCGGGTTGCGCAGATCGAAGGCGTTGCCGTCGTTGCCGGCGGACACCACGACGACGATGCCGTTGTGCCAGGCCTGCTCGACCGCGTGTGCCAGCGGATCGAGGACATAGGACTGCGCCGAGTCGGTTCCGAACGACAGATTCAGGACACGGATGTTGAGCCCGTTCGAGTTCTTGTGTTGAACCACCCAGTCGACTGCTGCGATCACCTGCGAGACGTCTGTCGCGCCGTGCGCATCGGCGACTTTCAGCGAGACGACCCGCGCACCCGGGGCGATGCCGCTGAAGCCGCCGTCACCGTATTCGCCGTCGTCGAGGTCTCCCGTGTGACCGATGAAGCCCGCCATGATGCTCGCCAAGTGGGTGCCGTGGCCCGCTGTGTCGAGATAGCGCAGCGAGTCGAACTGCGACTCGAACGAGAGATCGGGTCCGTTGACCACCTTGTCCTCGTCGTCGAGTCCGCTCACCGGCAGCACGCCGCTGTCGATCAGGGCGATGTCGACGCCGGCGCCGGTGTAGCCGGCGGCCCACATCGAGGTGGCACTGGTGCGCCGTGCCACCTCGAAGAGGTCACCTGGCGATCGCGTCGCCGAGTAGTCGACGGCATCGCCCCAGCCGGCCTCGGAGAGTTGGAGTCGCGCGTTGGGGGTGACCGTCGTGATATGCCGCGACGCCTCGAGCGTTGCGAACGAATCCGAAGGCACCTGAGCCTCGAAACCACCGATCAGGTCGAGTCGGCGCCCGATCTCGCCACCGAACGAGCGAACGAGGGCTTCGGGCTCGTCCGCGGCGCCCGGCGCCTCACGGATGATCACGGAGGTGAGGTCTCCAGATGGAACCGAGATGGAGCCGACAGGCGGTGCGGCGAGCCCCACTGCCACCAGCAGCGCCACGAGCGCCAGCATCGCGTTGCGGCGGGAGGCCGACAACGTGTGGCCCTGGGGGTGATCCACTTCGTCTCCTCGGGGGAAGGGTCCGATACACAAGGAGAATCGGAATCGGAGCGCTTCCAGCACAGGATCAAAACGGAAGATGCCGAACTGACTAGACCTCTGAGGTCGACGCCGCCACGTAGTCGTCGATCTCGGCCAGCAGCGCGGCCTTCTGCGAATAGTCCAGGAACGTCGACTCGATCGAGTGCTTGGCGATCCGGATCACATCGGTGCGATCCAGACCGAGTGCGGTGACGATGGCGACGTAGTTGTCGAGGATGTACCCGCCGAAGTAGGCCGGATCGTCGGAGTTGACCGATACCCGCACGCCGTGGTCCAGCAAGCGCTTGAGGTTGTGTTCGGACAGGTCGGGGAACACCTGCAGCTTCTGGTTGGAGAGCGGGCACATCGTGAGTGGCACCTTGTCGGCGACGATCCTGGCGAGCAGGTCGTCGTCTTCCTCGGCCCTCACGCCGTGATCGATCCGCTCGACACCGAGCACGTCCAGCGCCCCCCACACGTACGCAGGTGGCCCCTCTTCACCGGCGTGCGCCACACGCCGCAGCCCGTTCTCGCGTGCGAGCGCGTACGCCTCTGCGAACTCGTCCGGCGGGTTGCCCACCTCGGACGAGTCGAGTCCCACGGCGTCGATGAGGTCAAGGTAAGGGAGCGCCTCCTCGAGGGTGGCGGTCGCCTCGTCTCCCGAGAGGTGCCGGAGGAAGCACAGAATGAGGGACGTCGAGATCCGATCGGCATACGCGTCCTGAGCGGCCGCGAGCCCCTCGATGACGGTGCCGATGTCGATGCCTCGCTCGGTGTGGGTCTGCGGGTCGAAGAAGATCTCTGCACGCCGCACGCCGTCTGCGACCGCCTTGTCGAGATAGGCTGCCATGAGCTCGGTGAAGTCACGTTGCTCGACGAGCACGGCTGCTCCGGCGTAGTAGATGTCCAGAAACGACTGCAGATCGTCGAACTCGTAGGCGGCACGCACCTCTTCCACCGTGAAGTACGGCACCTCGATCCGGTTCCGCTCCGCCATGGCGAACATCATCTCCGGCTCGAGCGTGCCTTCGATGTGCAGATGGAGTTCCGCCTTGGGCAGGCCGCGGATGAACTCTCTCATCGGGCGAGTGTACGAGACATGATGACCGGACCGCACAGCCGGGGGCGCCGTACGGCGCCCCCGGATTGCGATCGACTCGTGATCAGGCGAACCAGCTGTTGAGCGCTGCCTGGGCGAAGTAGACGACACACGCCCCGGAGACGACCCACATCAGAGCGCTGACCTCGGACACCTTGCCCTTGATGACCTTGATGAGGGTGTGCATCACGAAGGCGGCGGCGATGCCGACCGTGATCGAGTACGTCAGCGGCATGAGGATGATGCCCAGCAACGCCGGGAAGCCTTCCTCGAAGTCCGTGAAGTCGATCTCCTTCAGCAGCCCCGCCATCAGGAAGCCGATGAGGATCAGAGCCGGCGCGGTCGCGGTGCCGGGCACGACGAGGGCCAGCGGAGACAACACGATGGCGATGAGGAACAGGACCCCCGTCACCACGGATGCCAGACCCGTCTTGCCTCCTTCGGCCACGCCTGCAGAGCTCTCGATGTAGGTCGTGTTGGAGCTGACACCTGCGAGACCGCCGACGGCGGCGCCGACGGAGTCCACGAGCAGCAACTTGCCGACGTCCTCGATGTTCCCGTCCTCGTCGACGAGTTCCGCCTGCTCGAGAACGGCCGTCGCCGTGCCCATCGTGTCGAAGAAGTCCGTCAACATCAGCGTGAAGATCGTGAGGATCGCCACGAGGATGCTCAGCTCGCTCCAGACGTTCCCGAGGTCGAATGCCCCGAGTGTGTCGAACGTGATGTCGCCGGCGCTCAGGGAGTCCGGCCACACCACGTTGTCCTGGAAGGCCAAGGCGAGTGCGGTCGTCACCAGGATCGAGATGATCAGCGCACCCTTCACCTTGCGCACGTACAGGACCGCCGTGATGGCGAGTCCGACGAGCGCCACCGTGGGCCCGCCCTCCGTCGGGAACCGGAACTCGACCGGCGTTCCGGCGCCCGGGACGATGAGCCCGGCATTGACGAAGCCGATGAACAGGATGAACAGCCCGATCCCCACTCCGATCGAGAACTTGAGGCTGTTCGGTATCGCGGCCATCACCTTCTCGCGTAGGCCCACCACGACCAGGACGGTCACGATGATGCCCTCCCAGACGATGACGCCCATCGCTCCCTCGATGGTCAGGCCCTGTCCGGTCAGCTGGAAAGCCACGGCGGCATTGAGGCCGAGACCGGCCGCCATCGCCAGCGGGTAGTTCGAGAACACGCCCATCGCGATGGTCATGAGCCCCGCGATGAGAGCCGTGCCTGCCGCCACCGCCGCCGGATTGAGGCCGGCCGCGCCGAGGATGTCGGCGTTGACGAACAAGATGTACGACATGACGAGGAATGTCGCGACGCCTGCGCGAATCTCCTGTCCTACCGAGGTCCCCCGCTCGGTCAGCTTGAAGTAGGTGTCGAGCGCGCTCGACGCATCCGACTTCCTGACGGTGTCGGTCATGGTGCTCCTCCCGCCCCGCGACCTCCCTCGTGCCCCGGGACGGCGCCATGGTATCGGGGCCGTCCGCCGATTGCCCGGGCGACCCGGACCGACGGCAGACCGGAGCGTCGACTAGCTTTGACAACACCAGCCGAAGGGAAGGACAGAGGTTCTATGGCGGGGACCATTCGGAGCCTGCTCGCCACGAAGGGACGAGATGTGTTCGGCATCGGTCCCGATGCCACGATCATCGAGGCGCTCCAGCTGATGGCCGACAAGAACGTCGGTGCCGTCATCGTCCAGTCGGACGAAGGCGAGCTGGTGGGCATCCTGAGCGAGCGGGACTACGCGAGGAAGATCGCGCTCAAAGGTCGAACGTCTGCCGACACGGCCGTTTCCGAGATCATGACGAGCGAGGTCTCGACGGTGTCGCCCGATGCTTCTGTCGACGACTGCATGGAGATGATGACGGAAGGCCGATTCCGCCACCTCCCGGTCGTCGACAACGAAGAGGTGATCGGCGTGATCTCGATCGGCGACGTCGTCAAGGCGGTCATCGAACGGCAGCGTGCCCTGATCGGCGACCTGGAGCGGTACATCACATCGTGACGTGAGCCACCCGCGAGACGACAACGTGGACTGCGAGAGACACCATGAGTCAGGGAGCCGGCACCACGGTGATCTGGCCGTAACGACCCCACCATGACCTGGCGATTCGGTGGCGCCGCATTCGACGTGTTCGCCGACCGGATGGACGCGGGCCGGCGGCTCGCCGCCCTCGTTTGGGAGATGGACCTGGAACGTCCGATAGCGCTCGGCCTGCCCAGGGGTGGCGTGCCGGTCGCCTCCGAGGTGGCGCGAGCGCTCCGCTGCCCGCTCGACGTGCTCATCGTTCGCAAGCTTGGCACTCCGGGACGGCCCGAGTTGGCCCTCGGTGCCATCGGCGAGGGCGACGTGAGAGTGACCAACGACGACCTGATTCGACGTCTCGGCATCGACCGATCCGTCGTCGACGAGATCGAGCGACGCGAACGAAGCGAGGTGGAGCGTCGGGCCGGCCTCTACCGCGTGGGTCGAGATCGAGTCGACATCACCGGTCACACGGCGATCGTCATCGACGACGGCGTGGCCACCGGAGCTACGGCGCTTGCCGGCTGCGAGGTGGCGCGAGCGCTGGGTGCGAGCCTCGTCGTCCTCGCCGTGCCCGTTGCTCCCGCCAACTGGCACCCCGGCAGGGTCGCCGACGACTTCGTCGCCGTAACCCGACCCCGGGTCATGCGGGCCGTCGGCGAGTGGTACTCCGACTTCACGCAGACACCGGACGATACGGTGATCCGCCTGCTCGCCGGCGGTGACGAGAACGACCACGATCCGACCCACCGATCGGAGGATGCCGGCAGCTGACACACGGCGTCCCGATCGCCGCCGCACGGCTCGCGGGTACGCTCCCACCCGTGAACGCACCGGCCATCATCGTCCTCACCGGCTTCATGGGCACGGGCAAGTCGACCGTGGGGCGCCTGCTGGCCGAACGCCTCGGCTACGAATGGGTCGATACGGACGATGTCATCGAGCGCCGTCACGGCCCGATCGCAGAGATCTTTCGGACCCAGGGAGAAGCTGCGTTCCGACGCCACGAGCGAAATGTGATCGCCGAGCTGGCCGAGCGTACGGGTCGGGTGATCTCGACAGGGGGCAAGCTGATGCTCGATCCGGTGAACGTCACGTTGTTGGATCATGCGGCCGTGTTCTGCCTCACCGCCGACGTCGACACGATCGTCACCCGCACGAGCGGTGATGGGATCGTCCGTCCGTTGCTCGCGGATGGAGATGCGATGGATCGGATCACGGCGCTGCTCGATGAGCGCGCTGTCGGCTACGCGGCGTTCGACCAGGTGCCCACCGATGGCCGTACCCCGGAAGAGGTCGTCGCCGACATCGTGGCCAGATTCGACGACGCCACCACCTGAGCGCGACGTCGTGTCGTCTCAGGGAGCATGCGGCTCCAACAGCTCGATGCGGTTCCCGAACGGGTCGTTCACGTAGCACCGGTCGTATCCGGGGAGCGGCTCGTCTTCCACGGTGGGATGACCTGCGCCATCCAGACGACGCCGCACTGCGTCGAGATCATGGACGAGCAGCGCAGGATGTGCCTTTCGAGCCGGCCGGAAGCCGTCCTCCACACCCAGATGGATGCGGACCGGCCCGGATTCGAACCACGCCCCGCCCCGTCTCTCGAGATGCTCCGGCTTCTCGACCCGGGGCACCCCGAGCAGTCCCTCGTAGAAGCGGGCTGCGGCGTCTTCGCCACCGGCAGGCATGGCGAGCTGGACGTGGTGGATCCCCGAGACACCACCCGTCGATTCCCGCCGGACCGCATCGGCCGTATCCCGATCCCGCGGGACCGGAGCCGTCACGACGAGAGCACGTCGTTCGGCGTTGCTTCGCCTCGATCGAACGCGGCGATGTTCTTCGCCGTCACGGACGCGATCTGCTCCAACGCATTTCGGGTGAAGAACGCCTGATGACCCGTCACGAGCACGTTGGGGAAGGTCAGGAGCCTCGAGAAGACGTCGTCCTGGATGACACGGTCCGAGAGATCCTCGAAGAACAGGTCGCCCTCCTCCTCGTAGACGTCGAGTCCGAGGTAACCGATCTTGCCGCTCTTCAGCCCATCGATGACGGCCTGCGTGTCGACGAGGCCACCCCGGCTCGTGTTGATGATCATGACACCGTCCTGGACCTTCTCCAGCGCAGCGTCGTCGATGAGGTGGTGCGTCTCCGGTGTGAGCGGACAGTGGAGCGTGATGACGTCGGACATGGCGAGCAGTTCGTCGAGCTCGACGTATTGCACCCCGGCAGCGATGCATACCGGGTTCTGCACCACGTCGTAGGCGACCAGCCTGCAGCCGAAGCCACGCAGGATGTTGACGATGGCGGCGCCGATCTGGCCGGTCCCCACGATCCCGACCGTCCGGAGATGGAGGTCGAAGCCGAGCAGACCGTCGAGCGAGAAGTTGCCCTCGCGCACCCTCGCATACGCCCGGTGGATCTTGCGGTCGAGCGCGAGCATCAGCGCGACGGCGTGCTCGGCCACGGCTTGCGGCGAGTAACCCGGCACCCTGGCGACGCGCATCCCGAGCTCACGAGCGGCCTCGATGTCGACATGATTGAAACCGGTGGAGCGCAGTGCGAGGAACCGCACCCCGTTCTCGGCGAGGGCCTCGAGAACGGGCCGGGTCGCGTTGTCGTTGACGAAGAGACACGCAGCGTCGAAGCCCGCTGCGAGCGCCACCGTCGTGAGGTCGAGGCGCGGCTCGAAGAAGCTCACCTCGTGATCGTCCGCCAACGCATCCGTCAGGAACACACGGTCGTACGGCTTGGAACTGAAGACGGCTACTTTCACGGCCACGATTGAAGCGGATGCGTTGTGGAAACACGAACCGGACCGCGTCAGTCCATCCGTAGCCCGATCTCCGTCGCTTTGACCGACAGCCAGACAGCGGCTCCCGCCGCCAGATCGAGCGCATCCACCGCTCCGGGGGTGACCTCGACCGTGAGAGGAAGCGGTGCACCGACGTGCAGACGGACGCGATCGCCGAGGAGCTCCACCGCATCGATGGTGGTGTCCCAAGCATTCCTGGGACTGCCCTCCGGCCGTCGGCGATACACGGCGATCGCGCTCGGCTGGATGGTCACGACCACCTGGCCACGGACCGACGTGTCGGCGACCCGCAACTCGTGCCCCCCGACGTCCACGACACCGTCGGCCGCGACACCCTGCAAGAGGTTCACGCGGGCGAATTCGGCGGCGTAGGCCGTTGCCGGGCGCAGCCTGATGTCGTCGGGACGTCCTGTCTGCGTCAACACGCCTGCTTCGAGCACGTGCACCTCGCCGGCGAGCATGAAGGCCTCCGCCGGATCGTGTGTGACGAGCACGACGGGTCCGGGGAACGCGTCGACGTGCACTCGCAGCTGATGTCGGATGTCGGCCCGAGCTGCCGCGTCGACAGCAGAGAAAGGCTCGTCGAGCAGCAACGCCTCGGGCTCCATCGCAAGGGCGCGGGCGATGGCGACTCGCTGTGCCTCACCTCCTGACAGCTCGCCTGCGGATCGGTCGGCGAGATCCCCGAGACCCGCGGCACGGAGCTGCTCCGCTGCACGAGCTCTGGCCACGTCCTTGGCGACACCTCGCGCCGTCATACCGAAGGCGACGTTCTCGAGCGCCGTGAGATGTGGAAACAAGACCCGGTCCTGGAACACGACACCGACGCGACGCGACCGGGCGGGCACGAAGACGCCGGCCGCCGGATCATCCAGAGTCTGGCCGGCGAGCCGGACATGGCCTCGGTCCACCCGGAGAAGACCGGCGATCACATCGACGACGGTCGACTTCCCGGCCCCGTTGGGACCGATGATCGCACTCACCTGGCCGGGAGCGACGGCGAACGCGACCTGCACGTCGAGATCGCTCCTCTCGGCCGTGAAGTCGACCTGGAGCCCGCTCATCGCACCACCCCGGTCCACCGTCGTCGCAGCCCGACGATGATCGCCAGCGACACCGCCATCAGCAGCACGCTGAGCGCAAGCGCCGTGTCCCGATCTCGCTCGAGCGCCACGAACACGGCGAGCGGCAGCGACTGCGTGCGGCCCTGGAGATTCCCGGCGAACGTGATGGTGGCACCGAACTCGCCGAGCGCCCGCGCCCACGTCAGCAGCAGCCCGGCACCGATGGAGGGCGCCAGCAGCGGGACCGTCACGCGACGCAGTACGAGCCAGGGGCCTGCACCGAGCGACGCCGCCGCCTTCTCGTAGCGGTCGTCGAGATTCCGAAGCGCTCCCTCGACCGTCACGACGAGGAACGGCATCGCCACGAAGGTCGCCGCCACCACCACACCTCCTGTGGAAAAGGGCAGCACGATGCCCGTGGCGTCGGCGAGCGCCTCGCCCATGACACCGCGTCTGCCGAGTGCAAAGAGCAGCGCCGCACCCCCGACCACCGGTGGCAGAACGAGTGGCAGGAGAACAACTCCCCGAACGACGGCACGACCGGGGAAGTCGGATCGCGCCAGGGCGAAGGCCAGCGGCAGCCCGAAGACGGCCGCCAGGCCGGTCGCTGCGACCGACGTCACCAGCGAGATCCTCAGGGCATCGAGCGCCACCTCCGATCCGAGCAGTGTGCCGATGCGGGACCACGGGGCTCGCACGAGGAGAGCCACGACGGGGAGAACGAAGAACAGAGCCCCGAGTGCTGCCAGCAGCACGACGAGTCGAGGCATCCCCGCGTCGGGCCGGCGTCGAGTCACGGGACCGAGAACCCTTCCCGCTCGAGCAGCGTCCGACCCGCCTCCGAGCGAACGAAGTCGACGAACGCCATGGCGCCTGCCGGGGAGTCGGCGTTGGTCACGACGGCGATGACGTAGTCCGTCGTCGGACCATCGATGTCGATCGCATCGATCGTCGCCGTCCTCGCATCGGTGGCGTAGATGAGTGCCGCATCGAGCTCGCCCAACCCGAGCTTCGTCGCCAGCGCTCTGGCATCGGGTTCCTCCGTGTCGGGTCGAAGCTCGACACCCGCCGCCTGCAGCGCCTCCTGTGCCAGCGCTCCGCACGGCACCGGGACGGCACACACCCCGACCAGGAGGTCCGGTTTCGTCATGTCTTCGAGCGACCTCACTCCGGCCGGGTTGCCGGTCGGGACGCCCAGCACCAGTCGATTGGTGGCGAATGGATGCGGCGTCGAGACGAGACCTTCTCCCACGAGCTCGTCGACGATCGCTGCGCTCGCCGAGGCGAAGACGTCGGCAGGCGCACCTGCCCGGATCTGCTCGCGGAGCGCCGACGAGCCGCCGAGATTGAGAACGACGTCCACGTCGTCGTGGATCTCTTCGAACGCCTCCTCGATCGCAATGAAGGCATCCGTGAGGCTTGCGGCGGCCGAGACGACGAGCTCATCGCTCGACGCGCTGCATGACGCCGATGCCGCAGCGAGAACGACGAGCGCCACGAGCGTGCGTATCACGCCACTCGCTCCCCCCACTGCGCGAGGTCGTAGCCGCCGACCGCACGGAGCTGGTTCATCATCCGTGGGCTCGCCAGGAGATCGAGGGCGAGCGTGGAAGCCGGGGCATCGACCCATGCGCGGCGCAGCCAGAGCTCCGAGGTGTGCACGTCGAGCGGATGGAAGACGGCGCCGACTGCGAGAGCGGCCGGCTCGATCGTCACCGCCGGCAGACCGGTGGCGAGACTTCGTGACGCCGCCTCGATGTGGGAACCGACCACCGGTCCGGGCGGCTGCCCTGCGACTCGTGCCGAGGTGAAGCTCCGTTGGACGCCGGCGCCGGGCTCGCGCTGGATGACCGGTCCGTCGCCTTCGAGAGCCGCCTTCCACCATCCCGACGGCGCATCGGGCGGCGCACAGATGCCGACGCGCCACGTCGCGAGCCGATGAGCGACGACACCAGGACCAGGGTCGTCCCTCTCCCACGACGGCGCTCCGTGGACGACGGCGGCATGCGTGCGTCCGGCGACAAACGTCTCTCGTGCGACGGCGCTCGAGACGGCGACTGCGGCGGCGGCCGTGCCCCGTTCCCGGAGGAGCTGCTCGAGGGCCAGCAGAGCGGGCTCGCATCCGGCCATCACGAAGCCCCCTTCGACGCGACGGTCGATCTCGCCTTCCTCCCCCACCACGGCATCTGCCGACTCGAAGCCCGACGGAGCAACGCGGGCCGGTGTCGTGACCAGCCGTTCGCCGACCCGCGCCACCCTCACCACGGCACCACGCCGGGAGGGTGCGCCCGTCACGACGTCCACCGCCCCCCGGTCGGGTGCGAAGAGCGTGGCCACATCGGTGTCGAGGACGGAGGCCAGAGCCAGCGCAGCATCCACTCGTGGCTGATGTCGACCCGTCTCGACGGCACCGACGAGCTGCCGGCTCACACCGGCACGTGCGGCGAGTTCCAGCTGCGTGAGCCCTGCGCTCTCCCGGAGTGATCGCAGACGAGACATGCCAGAAATCTAGCATCAATGCTAAGAATCTGGCAGATGTTCAAGGCATGGCGTCGAGCGCCTGGTGCACAGCTCCCACGTACCAACCACCGAACTTGATGGCGTGGACGACGAGTGGTGCGAGCTGATGGAGCGGAATCCGCCGCTCCCAGTCCTGCTCGAGCGGCGCAGCCCGGGAGTACGCCTCGTACACCACACCGCCGAACCCGCCGAAGAGCCGCATCATGGCGAGATCGAACTCGCGATGGCCGCCGATGGCCGCGGGATCGATGAGCCAGCTCGTCCCGCCTCGCCCCAGGATGCGATTACCGCCCCACAGGTCTCCATGCAGCCGGGAGGGCGGCTCCTCCGGGGGCGACCACGCCTCGATCTCGTCGGCCACGCGTCGGAGCCGGCGCACGGCGTCGGCCGGAAGCACCCTGCCTCGCTCCGCCATCGAGGCGAGCGGCAGGAGTCGTCGTGTCGCATAGAACTCGGCCCAGGTCTGGCACGGGTCGTTGGGCAGGCCCCTGCTTCCCGTCGACCTCCGGTCGAGGCGACCGTGGGCCGGGGCTCCTGCTGCGTGCAGGCCGGCCAACTCCGCACCGAAGCGCTCTTCGCTCCACGGTTCGGAAACGCCGGGTTCGATCCATTCCAGAACCAGAAACGGTGGGTCGTCGCCCACGGCCACCACGTCGGGCACGGCGACGGCACCGGCATCTCGCAGCCAACGGAGACCGAGGGCTTCGGTGGTGAAGAAGCCGGCCGGAGCGTCGCGCTTCGTCTTGGCGAACACGAACCCCGCCGTGAGCTCGACCCGGTACGACGAGGCGACGTCGCCCCCTCCGAGCTGAACCAGCCCACGGGGTCGCTCCCCCAGCTCCCGCTCGATGGCAGCTGCGACGACGGTGCCGTCCGATCCGGACGTCACGAGGCGCGGCAGATGTCTTGGATCGCGGCGATGGGTTCCTCGAGTTCGGGGTGTTGGCCGCGCAACCCGGCGGCGAGCGCAGCCAGCTCCACGTCCGGATCCACCCCGAACTCCCAGATCTCGAACGTCGGTGCGGCCACCCCGGTCGGTATCGGCTGTCCGACGAGATGCTCGGCGAGGGGTGCGAGCACGTCGGACATGCACCGATAGAGCGTTCCGACGAGCGCCTCCTGTTGCTCTCCGCCCTGGAAGATCCGGTGCATCACGATGAAGGTGAAGCGATACACGGCGTTGAAGCAGTCGGCGACGTCCCTGACCGAGCCCGGGTAGTCGACGACCCTGGGATTCGACGGTACCGGCCGTACCGGTCCGAGCGGCGACGTCCCTTCGGCGATGTCGAGCAGCTTGTAATAGTGCGTGAGTTCCTGGTGGAGCGGATCGGCCCATCGCTCGGTGCTCAACCCCTCTCCCTGATGCACGATGATCTCGATGGCTTCGAAGGCCGAGCCGAGATCGCTCACGGCCACCAGACCACCGCTGTCCTCCGCGTCGAATGCGACCGGGCTGTAGTACCCCGGGTCCCCCAACTGCCTGGACAACTGGGGATCGTCGAACAGGCCGTTGTGGTCGTCGAGCTCGCTCAACGCCTCCTCGATGGCGTGATAGAACTGCCCCAGGGTCTCGAACACGTCGGGCTCCGGCGGCGCTCCATGGACCTCTGGCTGCTCGATCCTCATGAACACGTCGCGGATCACTGCGGTCGATGCGGGCTCCAGCCCGATCATCAGAGGCGGGGTGTGGTGCGGCAGCAGCTCCGGATACGTGGGGATCCAGTCGGTCGTGCGATACCTGGGCTCACCGCCGATTGCGAGCAAGACGTTCGTGGCCAGCGCGGCGTGCAACATCTCTTCGACCACGATGCTGCGGATGAGCAGCGCGGCTTCCGATTTCTGATCCTCGATCGAGTGCAGTGCGTAGAGGTAGGGCGGGATCGTCGAGAGCTCGACCTGGATGGCCAGTTCGACGTGCTCCCTGAGGTCCTGCACGGTGTCGATGGGCATGGAATCACCTGCTGTTCCTGGTTCGGTGGCGGGGAGCCACGGCCCTCGTAGACTCGCCCGTTATAGCCGGGAGAGGTCATGCGAATCAAAGGGGTCATCTGGGTCGGGTCCGTCGTCGACGACAGTGGGGCGACGAGCCGCTTCTTCACCGACGTCCTCGGACTGCGCAAGACGGTCGACGTGCCCGGATTCACGCAGCTCACGATGGAGAACGGGGATCGCATCGAATTGTTCGGAGCGGCATCGGTCGAGCACGACATGCTGGACACCGGTCCCGTCGCCGGATTCTGGGTGGATGACCTGGACGCCGCTCGTGACGAGCTCATCGCGGCGGGAGCCGAGCATGTGACCGACTTCGACCACGCCCCTGATGGCCATCGCTGGTTCTACTTCAAGGCCCCTGACGGGAACTTCTACGAACTGTGCGAGGAGCCTCGCCCCCGCCCCACGAAGCGCCGGACCGACTGACCCTCACGCCACGATCACCCTGGAGTCGAAGTACCGCTCCTGGAAGGCGACGGCGGTCGCGAAGACCTCCGCCGTCCATCCGTCGTGACGACCGACGGCGACGACCACCCCCTGCCGGCTGATCCACGACTCAGACCCAGGTGCTGAACCGCCCAGGATTCGTGCGTCGGTCCAGGGCGTGGCGGGCATCCGGCTGACCCGTTCTGGGATGGTGTCGCGGGCGTCCACCGTTACATTGAGCGCATCGGGGGCGGATCACGGCGGATCCAGAGCGCCTCCGGGTGGACAGCGCGGCCAGCGCTACCGCATACTCCAGGGTAGGGAGGGACGGAAGGTGAGACGGTTCTCTGATCGATTCCGCCGGGCCACGCACGACCCGAAGGTCTTCGACCGCATCTCCAACGTGGCCGCGCATGCCGTGCCGAATCGCATCATCGAGCGCCAGGTGCTGAGCACCTTCACCGACCGTTTGCACGACCTCGCCGGCCCGGACGAGCTCATCACCCGGGGTCGATCGCTGGCCATCGTCGAGGTCGCCCTCAATGGCGACCCTGCGGCTCGACATCACACCTACCGGACCGGAAGCGGATACCGCTCACTCCTCGTCAGGGACGACTCGGGAGGCAAGGCGCTGGTGTGGACCGCGGTTGCCGGCTCGGCCATCAGGGGATACGACCACCACAGCGACATGGCACCCGACGCCCAGGAACCGCGAGGTGTGTGGCCAGGAGTCGTCGACAGCTTCCCGCCATCGCTCGCCGACTGCCCTCCGCTCGACGTCGTCGACGGTGTCGAGAACATCACGTTCTGCTACTGGTGGTTCTCAGGAGGACCGTGGAACCACGGCGCAGTCGAGTTCCCATCGAAGACGGACACCGATCCCGACGGCTCGTGGCATCTGTTGCGGACGATCTCGAACGACAAGGAAGCCATGCGTTTTCTGGAAGATCGCTACGGGGGGCATTTCACGGACGGCATCCTCGACGACTTCGCCCGTCCGAGGATCTTCGCCGGGATGTTGCCGACGCTGCCGCTCGACAGGCCGCTCGAGAACGTGACGGCCGAGTTGGAACAGCTCGGCTATCTCGTCTGATCCCCCGCTTCGCCAGCCCCCCCTCCGTCTGCCTCTTCGGTCAGCCTCCCCGTGCCCATGGCCGGATGAGACGAGACGAACTCGCGCCACGACGAGATCTGCTTCAGGTCGCCACGACGTCTGGCGGCGAGATACCGCCGCGATTCGGGGATCGTCGCCACCGCGAAGAGCAGGTTGACGGCGACTGCATAGACCACCTCGGCCGTCGTCCCCCAGATGGCAAACCACGGCACGAGCAGCCATTGACCGAGGACATAGGCGGCGAACATGTCCCGCAGGACGAACAGACCGACGCCGAGACCCAGCAAGAGGGTGATCGGGATGGCGAGCGGATCGACGGCGAGTGCTCCGCCGAAGAGAGGGCTCTGACCACGGCCGCCATGAAACCGGTGAAACACGGGATAGTTGTGCCCGGCGACGACCGCCACTGCGAGGACCAGGTGATAGGAGGCATCTGGCCATATCAGCCTGACCACGAGGACCGGCACGAATGCCTTGAGCATGTCGGCGATGCCGACGACCATTCCCCACTTCGGACCGGTCCGAGCCCCGATGGCCGTGGCGCTGATGCCGCCGTACTCGATGGTGGCGCCACCCGGCAGCTCCAGGGGTGTCGAGGACAGATCGTCACCGGGGACGACGCGCCGCCCCACGATCCGGGCGAACGAGATGGATCCCAATAGGTAGCCCACGAGACCTGCGACGGTGATGCCCATCACACTCATCGTCGCCCTCCGGTCACACGTGTTGCGACTGCCGACATCACGAGTCCTCCCCGTCGTCGACCACGACGGTACCCGCATAGCCGTCGACGACGACGGTGGCACCATCGGGAAGCTGCAACGCGCCGTCCACGGACACGACGCACGGGATGCGGTACTCGCGGGCGACGATGGAGCTGTGTGACAGCATCCCACCCGCCGCGGCGACGACCGCACCGGCGCGGGCGAACAGCGGCGTCCACCCGACGTCGCTGTAGGGGATGGCGATGACGTCGCCTGCCTCCACCCTGGCGAAGTCGGTCGTGGTGCGAACGACTCGAAGCGTGCCGCGATGGTGACCCCGTGAGGTCGGGATGCCGGACAGGACGGAGGCGCCCGGCTCCACCGTGACCGGCTGGAACCCGTCTCCGTAGATCACCTCGGGCATCACCACGTCGCGCACCCGGTCGATCTCGGCCCTGCGATCGGAGATCGTCGTCGCGTGACTCGCAGCGTCGACCCCACGGAGAGCCTCACGCACCTCGGAGAGCTCGAGATACCAGATGTCGTCGACCTCGCCCAGCACGCTGCGATCGACGAGCCGCCGGGCGATCTCGAGAAACACCCTGCGGAATTGGCCGTATCCGTACGTGTAGGTGAAGCTCACCGACTCACGATGGGCGACGTACTCGGCGGTGCGGCGTCGCAGGTGACCGGCAAGCAGACGGCCGGGGGGTGACAGCGCCGCCTCGGCCTCGCTCCAGGCCACATGGACCGTACGACCCCTGGTGGCCGCATGATCCACCGCCATCCGGACCACGTCGTCGGGTGTTTCTCTCCAAGGCGGCACCGAGAAGTCGTTGCCGCTTGCCGACAGATGTCCGAATCTCTCGAGGAACACGTCGAAGCGTTCGCGCAGCTCGGCAGGCAGCGCGGTGCGGCCCCGGCTGCGCACGTCGTCGACGGTCTCGGGCGCCAAGTCGGCAATCTCCGCAGCGAGGGACTCCAGGTGCGGGTTCGGATTCACCTCGACGAGGTCGGCGGTGTCGGCGATCTCGATCGACTCCGGATCGAGATCCGCCTTCTCGAGCCGCTTGCGCAGCAGGGTGTTGTAGAGGTTGGCGAGCAGCGGGGTCACGATGTTGGCGTACGCCGCCTCGACACCCAGTTCGATCAGTTCGTCGATGTCGCCGAGAAGCTGCTCGTCCGAGCGGGGAGCGAGATCGCGTCCGGCATGAACGGAGTAGGCATCGCGAAGTGCGCCGACCTCGTCTGTCACCCTCCTCCGGTACCGACTCATGCGCACGGCCAGTGCCATCATGCGCGGCAGCTTCCGCATCGTCGCCGCCGACGGCCTGAACGCGGGCTTCTCGTCGCCCGGGAGCCCGAGGAGCACTTCGAGCGCATCGCGTGGCATGCCCAGGAGCTCGAAGATGTCGCCGATGGCACCCATGTCGAAGTACGACCGGTAGGCGAAGGACCGGGCCAGACGTTCCGGTTCGAGATCGTTCGGCCCGATCGCTTCGGTGAAGAGGTTCACCCAGGCCCTGTTGACCATGGGAACGTTCACCGACCACACGAGCGGCTTGATGATGCCCGGCATCACCTCGCGCGAGATCCGGTTCGAGTAGATCCCGACGTCGCCGAGACCCGTGATCGGTCGCATCTGTACCCACCACACATCCGACCCGTCCCAGACCCATTCGAGGTCGACGGGCTCGTCTCGATCATCGGCGATACGCTGCGTGTCCTCTGCGATCGCGAGCGCAACTTCGACCGGCAGGAGAGCGTCGGTCGGCTGCACCGTCCAACTCCCCCATCGCCGCACCCAGCGTTCGGGGGTCACGCCGTCGTCGACCAATCGATCGCCCCGACCCTCGACGGCTTCGATCACGGTCTCGGCGAGACCCGTCATCGGGTTTCTCGAGAAGGCCACCCCGGACATGACGGACGGCACCATGGCCTGGACGATCACGCCCATGCGGACCTGGGTGCGCGCACCCAGATGTTCCCGGTAGACGCGGGCGCGCTCCGCGCCGGCAGACGCCCGCACCCGCGCCACGGCGTCACGCACGTCGCCGGCCGCCACGTCGAGCTCCGTGGCGAATTGGCCGGCGTAGGACGACGCGGTTCCGTCCTCCACGTTTGCCGAAGACCGGACGGCGTAGCGACCCGGACCCTCGACCGGCGCGGCCACGTCATCGAGGGAGTTCCCGGCAGGCACGACCCAGGTGTCCGGCACGCGCTCACCGTTGGCGATCAGCCAGCGTACGTGCGCAGCCTTCGCCCCGATGCCCGCGATGGCACCGTCGGTCGTCAGCCGTTGCACGATCTCCCCCTCGTCCTCTGAGGTCAGGAAGGTAGCCGCTGACGAACAGCGAGGGCCCCGGAACCTACCCCGGGGCCCTCGCTGCGGTCGGTGTGCGTTCTACATCTCGGCGCGGCTCGCTCCGGCGACTGCTCGCAACGACGTCATCGTGCTTGCAGTGGCGCTCGCCAGCGCACCCTCGAGTTCGACGACCGCTTTGCCACAGCCGTCCATCGTGTTGCAGTCGAGCCACGCATCCCATGCGGCGGTCACCGCGGGATCGTCGATGGCGTCGACGTAGTTCCCCATCACCCGAACCGCAACGAAGAAGTTCGTGCCGGCCCAGGTCTCCCAGTTCGCCGCGAGGCCCAGGCTCCGGATCGCTTCGTCCATCTGGTCGATGTCGATCCCCTGTGCCTCGAACCACTCGAAGTCGTCGGGCGAGGTGCCCCAGGTCCACCATGCGAGTTCGAAGGCGGTGAGCGCATCGAGCTTTGCGACATCGTCGCGCGTGGATGCGGCAGCCGCCCCGGCGTCTGCGATCTGCACCTCGAGATCGGCCACGTCTTGTTCGAGCCGCGCCGTGTCGTCAAACGCGTCCGCCAGCGAGGTCCGCGTCGTGGCCAGCTCGTCCTCTGTCGTGTCCAGCGTCCCGACCAGATCGGCGATCCGGTCCTGGAGCGCTGCAGCATCGTCGGCAGCCGATCGCGCTGCATCCGCAGCCGCGGCTTCGGTGGCGGCGATGTCGGACTCGAGCGAGGTGATCTCGTCACGCGCGTCGCTCAGGCCGGATCGTGTCGTGTACAACATCGCACCGAGCACGACCAGGACGAGAACGACCACGCCGTAGCCGACGAACCGGGATCTTCGCGACGGGCGCTCGGATCCGGGCCCGGGGGCGGGGTCGCCCCTGGCTTCGTCGGGTTGCCGAACAGGAGCACCCTGTGGCGTGTCGCCAACCGGGTGGAGGTTCGGTGCCTCGTACTCGACTGGTGTGGTGAGTGTGCGTTCCATCATGTCCTCCTTCGGGATACGACTCACACCGCCATCGTGCGTGAGGAGATCGAGCCTGACCATGGGGGAAGCCCCCCAGCCAAGGGGTAACGCCAGCGATCAATCCCGTCTGCGCGCCGCAAGCGGGCGCGCGGCATAATCGGACAGCGAGAGGAGGGCACCATGCACGTGCATCGTCGACATCGCCGCCACACCGGCCATTTCAGGCACTCGGTGACACACGCTCGACGTCACCGATCGACGAGACTCGGGCCGTCCTTCGCCAAGCTGTGGGGAGCGGGGGTCGCCTCCAACCTCGCCGACGGAATGACGTTTGCGGCGCTGCCCCTGCTCGCCGCAGTGCTCACCCGTGACCCTTTCGCCGTGGCACTGGTGACGGCGTTGCACAGCCTGCCCTGGATCGTGTTCGAGCTCGCCGCCGGAGAGATCGTCGACCGGTCGGACCGCCGCAAGCTGATGCTGTACGGGAACATCGGCCGGGCGGTGGGGATCTCGTTCATCGGGATGCTCGTCGCCACGGACACCATCGAGTTGTGGTCGCTCGGTGCGATCGCGTTCGGGTTGGGCGTCGCCGAGACACTCGTCGACACGTCATGGGAGGCGATCGTTCCGAAGCTGGTCGATCCCGAGAACCTGGCATTGGCCAACGGTCGCACCCAGGCGGCCGAGTGGACCGCGGACGAGCTCATCGGCCCGCCGCTCGGCGCCGCGCTCTTCGCGATCGCCGCTGCTGCACCGTTCATCGTCAACGGCGGGGTCTTCGTGCTCGCCGCGCTCCTCATCGCCCTCATCCCGGGTCGGTTCTCGACCGATCGCCAGGTCGGGCACGGCTTCGCTGCGATTCGCAAGGAGATCGGCGAGGGGATCCGATGGCTGTGGCGTCATCCGGTGTTGCGGTCGCTGTCGTTGGCAGCGGGCGTCGCGAACCTCATGGGCACCGCGATGTTCGCCGTGTTCGTGCTCTTCGCCCAGGAGATCCTCGCTGTCGACGACCTGGGCTACGGGCTCATCCTGTCCGCAGCCGGGATCGGCGGCATCACCGGGGCGTCGGTGGCCCACCGGTTCGAGTCCCGGTTCGGACCCGGTGTTTCCCTGCTCAGCTCAATGGTCGGCATCGCATTCGTGGCGTTGGCCATCGCCACGACCAGCTCGCCCGTGGTGGTCGGTGTCGCATTTGCAGTCGACGGTTTCCTCATCGGCATCTGGAACGTCACGGTCGTATCGCTGCGCCAGGAGCTCACACCCGATGAGCTGCGGGGGCGTGTGGCATCCGATGCCAGGACCATCGCCTTCGGAGCGATCCCGATCGGGGCGGTTGTCGGCGGGGTGCTCGCCGAGGTGATCAGCCTGCGCGCCCCGTTCTACGTGGCCGCTGCCGTCTACGCGGTGTCCGTCCTGCTCATGGCGACGGTGGTGTCGAACGCCAAGATCGCTGCGCTTCGTGAAGAAGCGTCACCGGCCGGCTGACCCGGACGTCACGACCGCATCGGTTTCGTCGAACTAGCTTTGAGACCGAGCATGGGAGGACCGGATGACGCAGCCAGTACGTCGTGGACGCCAACGCAGATCTTCGAGAGTGTTCCTCATCGCGGTGGTGCTCGCGGTCGTGGCCACCGCGTGCAGCGGCGCCGATGAGGTGACGAGCCCGGGCGACGACGACACCACGTCCGGCTCGGTGTCCACCCAGGCGCCGGACCCGACGGCGGCACCTGGCGGAGCCACCCCGGGCGGCGGGAACGGCGGCGACGGTGAGCCGGAGACCGTCGAGTTCACCGTCGGCGAGGAGGTCTGGCATTCGGGCTTCCGGATCGAGGTCGTCGACGGAGCCGTGATCCCGGAGGAGCGGGGGGCATTCGCGACCGAGATCCGCTACACGCTCGCCCTGCGACTCGAGGTGGAGAACCTGGGCAGCGATGCCGCGTTCTTCGGGCCCGAGGCGACCGTGACGGCCAACACCGGCGCGTACGTGTGGGACTCGGGCTTCAGCCTGGCCGGCGACATTCCGGGAGGGCTGACCAGCAACGCCGAGATCCTCCTTCTCGTCGACGAGGGGTTCGACCCCGCGACGGCCACGCTCATCTTCGGGGACGCCGACGAGAATCGCGCCGTCGTCCCGCTCGGTCCCGGCGGTGATGCGGCCGTGAGGCTGGAGCCGCGCGAGATCGACATTGCAGGTGAGCTGTCGATGGAGCTGATCGACCTCGAGTTCGACGGCGGCGACCTCAGGTACGACCGGGTCGACCGTCACCGCCAGGTAGAGGCCGGCAAGCAGGCGCTCACGTTGCGCTTCGACGTGCTCTCCCGCAAGGACGGGAACTGGAGCATCTTCGAGAACAACTTCGGACTGGTGCTGCCGGATGGACGAGTGCTGGCACCGGACGGATCGGATCTGCCGAACATCGCCGGTTCGAGCGCCGGCACCACGACCGAGGGCTTGTTCATCCGCTTCCTCGTCGACGAGGGCACGACCGGAGATCTCGCACTTCGCTTCACACCGGGCTCGTGGTTCGTCGGCGACGACGGCGTCGAGGAGTCGACGTTCTCGTTCTCGCTCACGTGATCGCCTCCCCGGCAGAGGGAATGCCCACCGCGGGTGACCGGAATGCCCATGCGGATCAAGGTGCGCATGGCACAATTCCGCAACCGCGACGGGAGAACGACACCCATGCCCCTCATGATCGGTGAGAAGGTCCACGTCATCGAGCGGCGCCGATTCGACACCGATCTCCGCCGGCACTTCTTCGGTGTCGTCGAAGCGGCCTCGGACGTTGCGTTTCGGGCCGTGGGCTACGTCTTCGTGTACGACCCCGGATCCTCGAGGTACGTGCGGCTCGACACGCAGCGGACCCGGATCATCCCGCTGGCGTCCGATGGGATCATCATCAACGTCGCACCACCCGAGACCAACACCGACACAGTGGAGTATGACGACTCGACCGGTCGCCTCGTCGTGACCGACGGCGGCGCGTTTCGGCTCGACATCAACGAGTTCGGCCGGAATCGCTGAAGGCCGAAGACAGGCCCGTCACCCGGCGAGCACGCCCTCGATCTTCTTCTCCAGCGTCGGAGGGATGACCGCATCCGGATCCCGCATCGCCGTCAGACGATCGTGGACACCGACGAGCGCGGCGTACAGCGGAGGACACGTGGGACACCGCTCGAGGTGCGCTTCGACGGCGCGGGCCGTGTCCGGCTCGAGGGCGTCGTCGAGATAGTCGGACACGTGGCGGCGGGCATCCCAACACCGCAGCGGAACACCCTCGAGATGAACCCGCCGCTCATGACCTTCGGCGAGGGCGCTCACGAGCGCCATCCTGCCCCGCCGCAGCCGTTGCTTCGCCGCCGGTAGCGAGATCTCGTGGAATTCGGCGATCTCACGCACGGTGAGCCCTTCGACATCGTGGAGGATGACGGCGGTGCGGTAGATGAACGGCACCCTGGCGAGCGCATCCTCGAGCTCCTCCCGCGTATCCGCACGCTCGACCACGGCCACGGGATCGACGGTGTAGGCATCGTCACCCCAGCTCTCCTCGACCTCGTCGACGACCACCTCGCGCACGGCACGGCGCGCCCGATCGATTGCGAGGTTGTGCAGGATTCGTCGCATCCACGTGCCGGCCGAGGCGTCCCCCCGGTATTGGTCGGCCCGCTCGACAGCACGCACGAACGTGTCCTGCACCAGGTCGGCGGCGAGGTGCGGATCGCGCGTGATCGACAGCGCGAACCGGTAGAGGCCTGCGGTCTCGGCGGCGAAGTCGTGTTGGTCCATGGTCCTCTTCATACGGATGGGCCGGGCGAGCGGTTCGCTCGGGGAGCTTCGTCACACCGGTTTCTGCGATCTGCGGTCTTCTGCGGCCACACGCCCGAACGACGCCATCCCCCCGGCGAGGCCGGCCGCGGCGACGGCGATCGCTGCCGTGAAGATCACGGCAACCCAGATGCTGGGCGACGACGAGCCGAGCGGCGGCGGTGCGGCGTCGGACACGACCGGTGCGGCGACCACCACGGTTCCGGTCATTCCCGGATGGATGGTGCAGACGTAGCCGAACGTCCCCGGCTCGTCGAACACCCACGTGAACCGGTCACCCGTCATCATGATCCCCGAGTCGAACGCATCGTCGGCTGCCGTCACCGTGTGAGGGATCTCGCCGACGTTCACCCATGCGACGGTCGCTCCCACGGGAACGGTGACCGTCCGGGGCGAGTAGTCGGAGTCGATCACGTCCACCGTGAAGACGATGCCCGATGCCGCGCCGTCGCCGACCGTGGTCCCGTCGTCCCCGGAACCGGGTGCCGGCGGTGACGCCGACCCTTCGTCACTCGTCCCGCCTGCACCCGGCACCGACTCGTCACCCGGCGTGGTTCCGGATCCGGACACGACCTCGACCGTTGCCACCATCTCGGGATGGAGCGTGCAGAAGTACTCGAACGTCCCGACCGCATCGAATCGCCTCGTCCATGTGTCTCCGCTCATCAGGAACCCCGAGTCGAACGCGCCGTCACGGGCGGTGACGGTGTGCGGCAACTCGCCGGTGTTCACCCACGTGAGCGACGAACCGACGGCCACCGTGAGCGCAGACGGGTCGTAGCCGTTGTCGAAGATGACGAGATCGGAGGGCCCCGCCACGATCGGATCGACAGGGTCGCCGGTGGGCGGATCCTCGGGCGGAGGTTCACCACCACCACCCGTCACCGTCACCGTCCCCACCATCTCAGGATGAATCGTGCAGAAGTACTCGAACGTGCCGGCCGCATTGAACGTCCGCGAATACGTCTCCCCCGCCATCACGAACCCCGAATCGAACGACCCGGACCGAGCCGTCACCGTATGCGGCAACGCACCCGTGTTCGACCACGTCAACGTCGTCCCCACCCCAACCGACACCGACCCGGGCGCATACCCGTTGTCGAAGATCTCCACGTCACCAGGCGGAGGAGGAGGCGGCGGCTCCGGAGGAGGCTCAGGCGGAGGCGGCTCAGGCGGCGGCTCTCCACCACCACCCGTCACCGTCACCGTCCCCACCATGTCGGGGTGCAGGGTGCAGAAGTACTCGAACGTGCCGGCCGCATTGAACGTCCGCTCCCAGTTGGCGCCGGTGTCGAAGATCCCCGAGTCGAACGAACGATCCCGAGCCGTGACGGTGTGGGGCCGGTCGTCGATGTTTCGCCACGTCACGGTCGTCCCTGCGTCGATTGTGATGTCACGAGGCCTGTACAGACGATTGACGACGTCGACGACCGTCCCGGTCGGAGGTGGGGGCTCCCCGCCTCCGCCACCACCCGACGTCACCTCGATCGTGCCGAAGTAGTTCGGGTCCTCGTCGTTGCGGTCGTCGAGGTAGGAGTACACGCCTTCGGTGTCGAACGTGAACGTGTAGGTGTCACCGGGTTCGAGGTTCCCGGTGTCGAAGTCGACCGGTCCCGACGTGGTGCGCATGCGGTGGCGCTCGCCGTCCTGGTTCACCCACGTCACTGCGGTCCCCGGCGCGATGGTGACCGACGACGGCTCGAGCCTGTCGGTGATGGTGACCGTTACAGGATCGGCGGCGATCGCCGCAGGCAGGATCGGGAGGAGGGCCAGGAACAGCGCCAGCCCGAAGATCCCGAGCCTCGAGCCGTGGCCGATGCGAGATCTGGTGGACGCGCGGCGCGCGGCACGCAGACGAGCCGTGTGCATGCGGCGCGCCTCGTGCGCCTGGGCGGCGCTCGAGAGCGCGTGATTACCGGTCTTCATGAGTCATAGACGATCGAGGCCGGAGAATGGATACAGGGCTCTTCCGTGCCTGGCAATTCCGTCGTTTCATGCCGACAGTGTCTCGCCCCGACGCCCCAGCAGCCCTAATCGTCTCCTAAGTCGCCGTTGCCGCCTCCCTATATTCCCGGTCCGCCACTTCGCCGGGGGCTCATCTCGTGGGCGTCTCGGGCGGCATACACGTGTGTGGTCCACACCCGCTCGAAGCGTTCCGCGTTGTCGGCCGGACGGCGAATCATGCGCATGCAGAAGTCGGCCTGCTCCTTCGGAGTGCTCGCTGTGCCATGGAGATGGGTGGCGGACCGTGAGAAGTCGCGCACGTACACCTGGTCGATGCACTCTGCGGAGACGAACCGGTCGCTCACCCTTCGATGGCGAAAGACCCTCTCATACCCGTGGTGCCGTCGGAGTGGAGGGAGCAGAAGTAGTCGTACACGCCGGGATCGAGCTCGGAGAGATCGACGAGTGCCTCGCTACGGGGACCAACCACGACCTTGATCCCCAGTTCGTCGAACTTGAAGTCGTGAACGAACGGATCGGAATTCTCGATGAGCAACTTGCCGCCGGCGGGGACCGAGACCATCTGCGGTTCGAACTCGAAATCCACCATCTCGAGGACGACGGCGCCCGCCGCGTCTTCGGCCGACACCGTCTGCCTGGTCGTCAGAAAACCGACGATCGAAATGACGCCGAGCACACCGATGCCGGCGAGCACCAGCCGCTGCATTCGGGTGTGGGCACTCGCGGGCTCGGTACGCCCCGCACGTCCGGCGAGCAGCGCTCGGATGCCTCCGACGAGCGAGAGGACGACACCCAGAACGTACGACAGCCCGACGATGAACTCGATGGGGCTGAATGGCTGGAACACGCCGAACGCCAGGAAGAACCCTGCGAGCGTCAGGACGGTGGCGGCGATACCGACGGCTCTCGCCCATTGCCGGTCCTGACGCCAGGTCACCAGCGTGGCGACGACGAGAGCAACGCCCGGCACGAGGAAGAAGGCCAGATCGTCTCCGCCGAACAGGACCAGGCTCACCACGACGACCACGGCCCACGTGGCCGTCAAGAGGGCGAGGCCGAACGTCTGGGTTGCTGCGTGCGCCGTTCTGCCGGCAGCGCTCTTTCCGGGTTGCTCCTGCATGGCGATCCTCCCTGGTGACAGTCCACGTGCTTGCTTCATCCTGCAGCGGACCAGGTCCCGGCACCATGGTGATGACCGCAATCCAATGGTGGGGTTGACCCCACCATGAAGCGCACCGCCCCGGGCGACGAGGCTCGACAACCCGGCCGCAGGGTGCGCTCGCGCCTGGTGCCTAGGGGCTCATCTCGTAGGCGTCTCGCGCGGCATGGACGTGCGTGGTCCACACGCGGTCGAAGCGCTCGGCGTTGTCGGCCGGACGTCGGATCATCCGGATGCAGAACTCGGCCTGCTCCTTCGAGGTGCTGGCCTTGCCGTGGAGCTGCGTGGCGAACCGGGCGAAATCGCGAACGAACACGTCGAAGACCTGATCGATGAGGTCGCTTTCGAGCCCGTAGATCTCGGCGTTCTCCAGGAAGAGCTGGCCATAGACGACGAGAGTGAAGATCTCGCCGAGCGCCAGCAGGAAATCGGTGTCCCGGGTCTGAGCTTCCGACGGCGTGGCGGCGACGAGGATCTCCTTGAGCACGTCGACCTGACTGCGAAAGATCCCGACGTTGGGCACGTCGTGGCGGGCGAACACGGCGGCGTAGTCGTGAAAGACGATCTTGGAGAGCCCCTTGGTCGGACCCTGATCGAAGAGGAAATCGTCGTTGGCCGCATCGCTGCGCTGAGGCACGGGCTCGAGGTCGGCCGGAGCGAAGAAGTAGTTCCTCATGAACTTGAGGATCAGCGCGATGTTGACGTGGACGGTTCCCTCTAGCTTGGGGAGGGCCCGGATGTCGCGAGCGGCCATCGCGAAGTAGGTGCTCCTCTCGAACCCCTTGGCGGCGATCACGTCCCACATGTGGTCGATGACCTCCTCGCCCTGGGTGGTGACCTTCATCTTCACCACCGGGT
>CAYFYC010000030.1:0-37273 GCA_964347305.1 uncultured Acidimicrobiaceae bacterium
GCCGTCGCGGAAGTCGATGCCGACGATGCGCATGCCCTCGACGAGCGCCCGCTCCAGCACCGCTTCGGCGTCCCAGCCCCGGTCGAGGAGGATCTGCGTTCCCTCGGCGATCTCCTCGGCGAGACCGTCGTAGAGATCGTCGTGCATCTGGTCGACGAGCTCATCGTCGTCGAGCGTCGAGAGATCCAGTTCTTCTTCGGTCATGGTCGCCGCGCCCTCGGGCAGAGACGGGGGGCTGTTCCATGATGTGGAACAGTGCTGTATTGCGGAACATTACCGTCGGCGGCGTTCCATCGCCACCGATGCGTCCGGTCTCGGTGGTACGTCATCGGAGAACCTGGCGCTCCATGAGGGTGTCGGCGAGACGTTCCCGATCGAGGTCCACGCCGAGCCCTGGTCGACGCGAACAGACCAGGGCACCGTCCTCGTCCGGTTCCAGCGGCGTCGTGAGCATGAAGTCGCGCTGCGCCGCGGTCCAGGCGGGTGGATCGAGCGGGAATTCGAGGAAGGGGCCGCCGCCGGTGCCGGCGCACAGGGCGAGGTTGACTGCGAGACCGATCCCGTTGCCCCAGGTGTGTGGCGTGAACCACGCTCCGCTGTCGATGACACGGTGAGCCAGGTCGACCAGCCCGAGGAGGCCGACCGTCAGCACCGCATCCGGCTGGAACACGTCGAGTGAGCCCACCTCCAGCATCCGGTCGAACTCGGCCGGGTCCCGGGTCATCTCCCCACCGGCCACGCGCACGAGACCGAGATCCCGCAGCGCTCGCATTCCGCGATGGTCGGAGCGGTGCAGCGGTTCCTCGATCCAGAGCACGCCTGCCTCGGCCGCTGCCTCGGCGACCCGCACCGCCGTCTCCCAGGACCACGGTGGCGTGGTGTCCGATGGCATCCGCCACCCCTGATTGCAGTCGATCATGAGCTCCAGGCCGCGCCCTGCGACGTGATGGGCGACGTGGGCGAGCACCTCGAGATCCGCGCCCAGCGACGGTCGTCCGAAACGGATCTTCATGGCGCCGAACTTCGCGGCGATGGCGCGGTCTGCAGCGGAGGCCACCTCGTCGGCGCTGCCGAGGGTGCCCATCGACGAGTAGGGCGGCACCCGATCGGTGGCGCCGCCGAGCATCTCGTGGAGAGGGCGCCCCTGGATCACACCCACGAGATCCCACAGCGCAGCTTCCACCGGCCAAGGCCGCGGGCCATGGAAGTCGATGTTGGCGAGGATCCGATGGTGGCGAGGCAGGTCGCGGGGATCGAGTCCGAGGAGAGCTGTGGCGTAGCGGGCGAGTCCGTCGAGGTCGGTGCCGGAACCGATCCCGGTCCGACCGTCGCTGTCGTGGATCGTGACGATCGTCGCCTCGAAGAATCGCCTCGGCTCGGGGTCCCAGGCGGCTGCAAAGACCGGGTCGAGCGCGATGCGGTGACGGCTGATCTCGATCGCCGCGATCACACTCATCGACGACCGGCGGCTGCGTTCCAGGCGGCGGCCGTGTCCCCGGCGAGCCATTCGAGGTCGGCGACGCCCGGCTGCACGGTGCTGTTGCGCAGCATCGGGGCGTGCTCGGTCCGGGCCAGCTCCGTGGCCAGCGCGGCGGCATCGAGTGGTTGCGATGCGGCTTGGCGGGCGACGTGAGCGGTGAGATCGACTGCGCCGGCGAGCTCGCGGACGAGCTCGGGCAGATCGGCCGCTGCGGCACCCGGACGAATCGCAGCGGCGACGGTGTCGAGCCGGTCGTCTCCGCCGGCGACGATCCACTCGATGGCGACGAGCGTCCCCAACATCACGGCGTAGCCGTGTGTGACGGCCAGCACGGAGCCCAGCGCGTGACCTATGGCATGGCCGATCCCGACCCCGCAGCGATCGATGCCGACGCCGGCTGCGCACGCGGCCAGGAGCATCCGGCGCCGCAGGGCGACGTCGCCAGGTGCGGCGAGCACGGCCGGGAGGACGTGGGCGATCTCGCCTGCCGCCCACACCGCCGTCGCTTCGCTGTCCGGGTTCCTCGTCTGCGAAGCTGCCGACTCGATGGCGTGGACGAACGCGTCGACGCCGGACGCCACGGTCGTCGCCAGGGGCAGGGTCAGGGTCAGCGCCGCATCGTGGACGGCTGCGTCTGGCCGAAGGTGGTCTCCCCATGCCCAGCTCTTGCGGCCGGCGTCGGTCACGACGGCGGTCCGCGTCACCTCGGCCCCCGAACCCGCTGTCGTGGGCACGGCGACGACCGGGAGCGACCGGGTGAACGGCGTAGCGCCCAGCAGGTGGTGCTCGAGGGCATGCGACGAGACGGCGGCGGCGCCGGCCAGCTTCGCCGAATCCAGCGTGCTCCCACCACCGACGGCGATGACGACATCTCTGGTCTGGAGGGCTGCGACGAGGGATGACACCGCTTCGACGCGGGGTTCACCTGCTGCCGCCGGCAGGGTCTCATCGGGTCGCACCTCTGAGATGGTGTCGCTCAGGGCGTCCGCCTCGAGCAGAGCGCCGTCTGCGATCACCACGACTCGATCTCCGAGCTCGCGGATGCGCTGCCCGAAGCCGTCCGACTCCCAGAGCGCCGTCGGTGTGACCGCTGCGAGTGCGGCGGTGTCCGTTTTCAGACTCCCTTGGGCCGCAGGTACCGCTCGGCCAGGGCCGCGATCCAGTCGATGGCGAGCGCCAGCAGCGCGACGAGGGCGGCACCGATGAAGGTGGCGTCGTTGTCGCGCAGCTTCAGACCGGAGTTGATGGTCTCGCCGAGGCCGCCCGCACCGATGAGGAACACCAGCGCCGCCATGCCGACGTTGATCACCAGCGCAGTGCGCACGCCGGCGAGGATGAGCGGCACCGAGAGCGGCAGCTCGATACGCCTCAGCACCTGCATCCGTGACATGCCCATGCCCCGTGCTGCCTCGATGGTCGGCTTGTCCACCTGGTCGAGCCCGACCATGGTGTTGCGCAGAACCGGGATGATGGCGAACACGGTGAGGGCGATGACGGCCGTGCTGGTCTCGGTGCCCAGCCACGCAGCGAACAGCACGATCAGCCCGTAGGCGGGGATCGCCTGACCGGAGCTGGCGACGCTCACGACGTAGGGGGCCACCTTCCGGAATCGGGGCCGGGTGAGCAGGATGCCGAGCGGGATGGCGATGATGAGCACGAAGAGCGTCGCCCAGAGCGTGACATTGATGTGCTCACGGAACTGCTTCGTCAGCTTGTCCGTCTGGAGCGTGATCTCGGCCGTCGCATCGAAGTCGGCCGTCAGCCACACCGTGATGAGCACCAGCAGCAGGAGCAGGAACATCACCGGCTGGATGGCGACCCCGAGGATGTCGTGGAGTCGTTCCGCGTCGATGAGCTTCCGTCTCGGTACGGCTGGAGCCTCGGCCACCGCCGGAGGTCTCGTCATCGCCATGGTCAGACACCTCCACCGGTCTGCCGGGCGGCCTCGGCGCGCTGCATCTCTTGGAGGAATTCGTTGAGGAGCTCGATCTTCACCAGACCCTGGTAGGCACCGTCCTTGTCGATCGCGATCGCAGTGCCCGTCACCGACTGGAGCATCTGCTCCAGAGCGTCACGCAGCGTGTGCTCGGGCTCGACCCTCACTCGGACGCCGATCCCTGCGGCGTCGAGAGATTCGGAGCTGTTCAGCGCCTCCGAGTCCAGCCAGCGCAGCGGCCTTCGATGCTCGTCCAGCACGAGTACCCAGCCATCATTCGAACGTGCGATTGCTTCCGCGACTTCGGGCCGAGAGTGCGCCCCGACGATCGTCGTCGCCTGCTCGAGGTCGAGGTCTCGCACCCGCTTGAGATTGAGACCCTTCAGGATCGCACCGGAGCCGAGGAAGTCCCGTACGAAATCGTTGCTCGGATGGGCGAGGATGGCCTCCGGGGTGTCGAACTGGGCGACACGTGACTGATCCCGCAGGATGGCTATCCGGTCACCCATCTTGATGGCCTCGTCGACGTCGTGGGTCACGAACACGATGGTCTTCTTGAGCTCGGCCTGGAGCCGGAGGAACTCGTTCTGGAGGCTGTCGCGGGTGATGGGGTCGATGGCGCCGAACGGCTCGTCCATGAGCAGCACCTCGGGATCGGCGCCGAGAGCCCGGGCCACACCGACACGCTGGGCCTGACCACCGGAGAGTTCCTTCGGATACCGGCTGCGGTAGATGCTGGGGTCCATCGAGACCATCTCGAGCAGCTCGTCGACCCGCTTGGAGGTACGGTCCTCGTCCCACCCCAGCAGCTTCGGGACGGTGGCGATGTTCTCCGCGATCGTGCGGTGCGGGAACAGTCCGATCTGCTGGATGACGTAGCCGATACGGCGCCTGAGCAGGTCGGGATTGACGTCTGTCACGTCCTCGCCGTCGAAGATGATGCGTCCTCCGGACGGCTCGATGATCCGGTTGATGAGCCGCAGCGTGGTGCTCTTGCCACAGCCGGACGGTCCGACGAGCACCAGGACCTCGCCGCGAGGGATCGTGAGATCGAGTTCGGCCACCGCGGGCACCTCGGTACCCGGGTAGACCTTCGTCACGTTGTCGAGCTGGATCATTGTGTCGGTCACTGCGATCTCCTTTAGCGAATGCCGGCTGGCGTGGTCAGGCGACGCAGCAACACGAAGAGAGCGTCGAACAACAGGGCGAGTGCAACGATCAGGAGCGTGCCGGCCCACACCCGGTTCAGGGCGCCCGGGAAGCCGAGGTTGGCCAGCCCGTCCTTGATCTGGTCTCCGAGACCGCCCCCGGCGACGAGGGTGGCGATGGCTGCGATGCCCGCCGTGAGGAGCGCCGACACGCGGATGCCGGTGAGGATCGCCGGCCAGGCGAGTGGCATCTGGATCTGCCACAGGCGTTGCCGGCTCGACAGGCCCACACCCCGCGCCGACTCCAGGACGGCGGGGCTCACTTCCGAGAGACCTGTCACTGCATTCCGCATGATCGGCAGCAGGGCATACATGAAGAGAGCGATGAACGGTCCCCAGAAGCCGAGGCCGACGATCGGGATGAACAACGTGAAGAGGGCGAGCGACGGCAGCGTGAGGAACACAGAGGCGACGGCGAGAGCGATCTCGCGTGGGATCGGCTTGTCTCTCGTCCAGATCGCGATGCCGACGGCCACGACCGTGGCCGCGACGATCGTCGCCACGATGTAGATGGCGTGCTCGATCGTCTGCTCGATCAACTGGTCCGATCGGTCGACCAGGTATTCGAAGAACTCACCCATGGTCGTGCTCAGCTCCCTCTCCGCATGCGGTTCGTGGTGGGGTGCGAGCGCACCCCACCACGACCGTCACTGCTTCAGCCCTGGATCAGGCCGTTGTCGATGAGGTAGCGACGAGCCACGTCCGCGGGGTCGTCACCGTCCTCGTTCACCTGACGGTTCAGCTCCTGCATCAGATCGTTGTCGAGCGGTGCCAGGACCGCATCGGCGACTGCCTGGAAGTCGTCTGAAGCTTCCTGGAACTTGTCGTCGCGGATCGTCATCGACACGTTGTAGAGAATCATGACGCCGGGGTCTTCGACCACGGTGAGCCCGAGTGCCGGGATCCTGCCGTCTGTCGTGAAGATCTCACCGAAGTCGCAGTCGTTCGATGCCGTCTCGGTGTAGATGATGCCCGTGTCGAGGATCTCGATCTGGGAGTCGGGAACGTCGTACCCCGTCGCGTTCTCGAAGAGAATGAGCCCGTCGGGTCGGCTCGGGAACTCGGATTCGAGGCACAGCGTGGCATCCGGGTTGGCGGCCAGATAATCGGCCATGGACTGCATGTCGAATGCTCCACCGTTGGCGTCGGTGAGCTCCGGGCTCGACGCAAAGCCGTACGTGTCGTTGAACGGCGAGCGGCTCAGCCAGTGGATGTCGTTGCGGGCCAGGTCTTCCTGACGCACGATGCCCGTCAGCTGCTCGGGATCGAAGGGAATCGGATCCTCGATGCCGAGGTGCACCGAATAGCCGGTCCCGTTGTACTCCATGTAGACGTCGATCTCGCCGGATTCGAGGGCCTCACGAGCCACGACGGTCCCGCCGAGGTTCACCTTGTCGTCCACGTTGGCGCCGAGCGCCTCGAAGGCGACCACCATGATCTGCCCGAGCACGAGTTGCTCGGTGAAGTCCTTCGATCCGACCGAGATGTCGATACCCGAGAGGTCGATGTCGGCGAGCGGTCCTGCGCCACCTGCACCGCCACCCTCGTCATCGCCGCCGCAGGAGGCGGCGACCATCATCAACGCTGCGAGGATTGCGACGAAGCGCATCCGTCCAAATCTCATTGTGTTCCTTTCGTCGTTTGGGGAGGCTGGAGTCGTCGGTGTCGAGCCACGTCTCCGAGCACGCGTTGGGGACCATAGCCAGAAAGGGCTGTCCGCTGCTGGGAGATGAGGACCGTTGTTCCGCATCGTGGAACAGCCGTGCGCGTCCCCGTCGGGGAGACCTCGAAGAATGGGCGCATCCGGCGGCTCGAGACGCCAATATGCGCCTGGAGGCGGATCCGAATGCGGAGCGAGTGATGGCCGTGTCAGGCGAGCGAGGGACCCGGGGCCGATCGCGGCGTCGCGCCAGGGCGAGCCGCGGCGGAGACGGCCACACGGCCGGGATCACCCAACCGCTGCTGCGCATGCCCGTCTACGAGGTGGCGACGGCGGAGCAGGTCGAAGCCATCCACGAGGTGTCCTTGCGCATTCTCGAGGAGGCGGGCATCGCCTTCTACGACGACGAGTCGCTGGCGATCCTGCGCTCGGCCGGCGCCGACGTCGGTGACGACTCGGTCGTCCGCTTCGACCGCGACCTGGTCGAGAGCCATCTCGAGTGGTGTCCGGCGGAGTTCGTGCACGTCGCCCGCAATCCCGACAGGAGCGTGGTCATCGGGGGCGATCACATGGTGTTCGCCCCTGTCGCCGGCCCTCCGTACGTGGATGACTTCGAGACCGGGCGACGCGAGGCGACGTACGACGACCTGGTCACCTTCATCAAGCTGACCCAGGCCACCCCCTATCTCCACAGCCAGGGAACCGAGATCGTGGTGCCGAACGACATCCCGTTCCACGAGCGCGGCCTCGACATCGTCTATGCCCACTTCAAGCACGGTGACAAGCCGACGATGGGGCACTACCCGATCGGGATGACGGCGGCGGACTCGGTGGCGATGGCCCGGATCGTGTTCGGCGAGGACTTCGTCGCCGACCATCACGTGCTCCACGCCACGATCAACGTGAGCAGCCCGCGCCGCCTCGACGACAGGATGCTGGGCGCGCTCAAAGTGTATGCCCGGGCCAACCAGATCGTCATGTTGACTCCGTTCATCCTCGCCGGGGCCATGGGGCCTGCTGCGATCCTCGGCACGGTGGCGCAGGCGAACGCCGAGGCGCTCGCCGGCATCGTCTTCGCCCAGATGGTGCGGCGAGGCACTCCGTGCGTGTACGGGCCCTTCCTCGCCGTGGTGGATCTCCAGAGCGGCTCGCCGGTCTTCGGCGCAGCCGAGAGCATCCACGCCCAATACCTCGCCGGTGCGATGGCGCGGCGCTACGGCCTGCCGTTCCGTGCCGCAGGCAGCTACGTGAGTGGCAAGCGACCGGACTCGCAGTCGGGCATCGAGGCTGCCTTGTCGATGTTCCCCTCGTTGCTCACACGGCCCAACTTCGTGCTCCACGCCGCCGGTTGGATGGAGAACGGGCTCACCACGAGTTACGAGAAGTTCGCGCTCGATCTCGAGATGCTCGGGATCTTCCATCGCTACGCCGCCGGGATCTCGTGGGCAGACGACGAGTGGGCGCTCGAATCGGTGTTGCGGGAGGTTCCCCCCGGCGGCCACCACCTCGGCACCGACCACACGATGGAGCGCTTCCGTGACGCCTTCCATCGCCCCCAACTCTTCGACCACACCAGCTACGAGACGTGGTCCGCCGCCGGGGCGCGCTCGGCGGAAGACCGAGCTGCCACGGCCTGGCGCGAGTTGCTCGACTCCTACGTCGCCCCGCCACTCGACGAGGCGACGGACGAAGCTCTGCGCGACTACATGGAGCGGAGGAGAGGCGAGATCGACCCGGAGGAGTTCCAATGAGCATCGTCGGCAGGCATCGCAAGATCGGTGGCCCACAGCAGCTCTCGGAGGAGACGCTGCGGGCGGCGCGTCTCAACATGCACGTGCTCGGGCCGGGCGATCTGGCGCTCGGGGAATGGGCCCGTCTCGGCCTCGCGGTGCCCGACATGGACGAGGTGCGCCGCTACCGGCTGCGACGGGTTCGTGAGCAGCTGCAGCGTTTCGACTGCGCCGGAGTCCTGCTCTTCGATCCAGTCAACATGCGCTACGCGACCGACAGCACGAACATGCAGGTCTGGATCACCCACAATGCCGCCCGGTACGTGCTCGTCACCGCGTCCGGACCGGTGGTCGTGTGGGACTACCCGACGAGCGAGCATCTGTCGGCGCATCTCGACCTGATCGACGAGCGCCGCGTCGCCACCTCTTGGATGTACATGTTCGCCGGTGGCGAATACCAGGTGCGTGTCGGCACGTGGGCGGCCGAGATCGCTGCGATCCTCCGGGAGCACGGGGAACGGAGCAACCGACTCGCCGTGGATCGCTTGGGTCCCGCGGGGTATCGCGCGCTCGAGGCCGAGGCGCTCACGCTCATCGACGGCGAAGAGCTCATGGAGCTGGCTCGAGCCATCAAGTCGCCCGAAGAAGTGAAGGCGATCCGATGTGCCATCGCGTCCGCCGATGCCTCCGTGGCCGTGATGCGGGACGCGATGCAGCCCGGGCTCACCGAGCAGGAACTGTGGGCACATCTCCACGCGGAGAACATCAAGCGCGGGGGTGAGTGGATCGAGACCCGGCTGCTCACCTCGGGGCCGCGGACCAACCCGTGGTTCCAGGAATGCTCCAGCCGGGTCATCGAGGACGGGGATCTGGTGGCGTTCGACACCGATCTCATCGGCCCGTACGGCTATTGCGTCGACTACTCGCGGACGTGGCGATGTGGAGACGATCCGCCGACGGCCCGTCAGCGCCAGGTCTTCGAGCTCGCGCTGCGTCAGATCCGACACAACATCGACATCCTCGGTCCCGGCTCGTCGTTCGAGGAGCTCACGTTCCGAGCCGAGGCGCCGGACGCCGACCGCTATCGCCACTACTCGGTCATGTACCACGGGGTCGGCATGGCAGACGAGTGGCCGTCGATCTACTTCCCCGAGGACTGGGAGACGAGCGGATACCCGGGCGTCGTGGAGCCCGGCATGGTCATCGCGGTCGAGGCCTACGTGGGCCCGCGAGACGGCGCCGAAGGGGTGAAGCTCGAGGAGATGGTTCTCGTCACCGAGACGGGCACCGAGCTGCTCACGTCCTCGCCGCTGGAGCTCTGACCGGCACGAAGTCACGCGATCGTCGTTGGAGGTGCGTGACCATCGCAGCCTCGCCGGGCTAGATTGAGCGGCACAACAGAGACAGCGCCGATTTGATGTCAGCTTGCGGGCGCTCGAGAAGTCCAGGCTAAAGCGACCATGACGCCCATTCGCGGTGGGTGTCGGTTCTCGATGCGAGCCGCTCCGACAGAGGAGCCGAGCATGGAACCCACCCGATGTACGAGTCTTGCGGAGTTGCTCGCGGAGCGAGACGTCCTCGTCGCCGACGGTGCCATGGGAACCGCGCTCTTCGATCTCGGTCTCGAGTCGGGCGGCTGTCCCGAGCTCCTCAACGTCGAGCGACCCGACCTCATCCACAAGGTGCACACCGGCTACGTCGAGGCGGGCGCCGACATCGTCCTGACCAACACCTTCGGCGGGAACAGGTCGAGGCTGGCGCTGCACTCGCTGGGTGGCCGCGTCATGGAACTCAATCGGGCCGCAGTCGGGATCGCCAGGGACGTGGCCGACGGCGCCGATCGCGACGTCGTCGTCGCCGGGTCGATCGGTCCCACCGGTGAGCTGTTCGAGCCGCTCGGCCCGCTGACCCGGGACTCAGGCACCGAGATCTTTGCGGAGCAGGCCGCTGCGCTCGTCGATGCGGGCGTCGACGTGCTGTGGATCGAGACGCTTTCGTCGTGGGAGGAGCTGGCGGCGGCGGTCGACGCGTCGGTTGGCCGGGGAGTTCCGGTCGTGGCGACACTCAGCTTCGACACCAACGGCCACACCATGATGGGCATCGCCCCCGCGGCCTTCGGTGCCTGGGGCCGTGACCAGGGCGGTGGTCCGCTGGCCATCGGAGCCAACTGTGGAGTCGGGCCCTCCGACGTCGTGCAAGCGGTCGCCGGCATGGCAGCCGCGGCCCCGGACGCCGTCATCGTGGCCAAGGGCAACTGCGGCATACCTCTGTACAAGGACGATGCGCTCGCCTATCCGATCGGACCGGAGCAGATGGCCGACTACACCCGTCTCGCGGTTCGAGCCGGGGCACGCATCGTGGGCGCCTGCTGCGGATCCGGGTTCGACCACATCGCAGAGATCAGGCGCACCGTCGACTCCGGCATCGAGGGTGAGCCGCCGACCGACGCCGAGATCGTCGCCCGGCTCGGTGTCGGGTCCGGTGCGATTCCCGAGCGGCCCCGCCGTCGTTCGAGCCGGAGACGTCGCGAGAGCTGAGCGTCAGAAGAGACCCACGACCTTGCCGTCGTCGTCGATGTCCACCTGGAGGTAGGCGGGCGTCGAGCCGAGCCCTGGCATCGTTCGCATGTCGCCGAGCAGGGGATAGATGAAGCCCGCGCCCACCGACGCCCGTACCTCGCGTACGGGGACGGTGAAGCCAGAGGGTCGCCCCTTGAGGCCGGGGTCGTGGCTGATCGAGAGGTGTGTCTTGGCCATGCAGATGGGCAGGTCGCCGTATCCGGCCTGTTCGAACTCGGCGATCTGACGACGGGCCACCGGCGAGTACTCCACGTCGGCGGCGCCGTACATCTCGCGACAGATGGTCTCGATCTTCGATTCGATCGAGGCGTCGAGCGGATAGAGGAACTCGAAGTTCGTCTCGGTCGCGGCGGCATCGACGACGGCGGCCGCCAGGTCGGCGGCCCCGGGCCCGCCCTTCGCCCAGTGATCGGCGAGGACGGCGTCGAGCGCGCCTGCGGCGACCGCAGCTTCGCGCACGAGCTCGATCTCGGCAGGCGTGTCCGTGGGGAAACGGTTGAGGGCCACCACGACCGGCACCCCGAAACGCCGGGCGTTCTGGATGTGGGCGACGAGGTTCGGCAGCCCCGCCTCGAGCAGCGCCAGGTTCTCGTCGATGTAGGCCGACTCGAGGGGTCGGCCTGCCACCACCCGTGGACCGCCGCCGTGCATCTTGAGGGCCCTGACCGTCGCCACAAGGACGACGCAGTCCGGGACCAGACCCGACGCACGGCACTTGATGTCCATGAACTTCTCCATGCCCATGTCCGCCCCGAACCCCGCCTCGGTCACCACGTAATCGGCGAGGTGGAGGGCGACCCGATCGGCGACGATCGACGAGTTGCCGTGGGCGATGTTGGCGAAGGGGCCGGCGTGGACGAACGCCGCTTGACCCTCGATCGTCTGCATGAGCGTCGGGTTGATGGTCTCTCGCATGAGCACGGTGACGGCTCCGGCGACGCCGAGGTCCTCGAGGGTGATCGGCGTGCCCGTCACCGAGGTGCCGACCACGACCCGCCCCACGCGAGACCTGAGGTCGGCGAGGGCCGATCCGTAGCCGTCCCCGTCGACGAGGGCGAGAATCGCCATGAGCTCGCTGGCCACGGTGATGTCGAAACCGGTCTCCCGCGGCAGCCCGTCGAGCCGCCCGCCCAGCCCGATCGTCACGTTGCGCAGCGCCCGGTCGTTGACATCGAGCACCCGATTCCACTGCAGCTGGAAGGGATCGATCCCGATGCGTTCCAGGCCCAGCTCGGCGAGCTTGGCGTCGTCGAGCCGGGACTCGTGGTACCAGCGGGCATCGATGGCGGCTGCGACGAGGTTGTGCGCCGCGCCGATGGCATGGATGTCGCCGGTGAGGTGCAGGTTGAACTCGTCCATCGGGATGATCTGGCTGTAACCGCCGCCGGCTGCACCGCCCTTGATGCCGAATGTGGGCCCCATCGAGGGCTGGCGGATGCAGGCGATTGCGCCGTGACCCAACGTCCCGAGGCCCTGGACGAGACCGATCGTCGTGGTGGTCTTTCCTTCGCCCAGCGGGGTGGGGGTGATCGCCGTCACGTCGATGTACTTGCCGCGAGGTCGGTCTGCGATCCGCTGCAGGATGTCGAGGTGCACCTTCGCCTTGGTGGATCCGTAAGGGATGAGCTCCTCGGGCTCGATGCCGACGGAGGACGCCAGGACGTCGATCGGAATCGGGGTCGCGGCCTGAGCGATCTCGAGATCGGACGGAACAGTGCCCACGGGCGAGACCTCCTGTACGGAACCGGGTGGGGCGGTGGCGAGCCTACCACCATGCGGAACGCGACCGCATCGTGGAACTCGCCGTTCCTCGTGCGGCGTGCGTCCCGACGTCTGCGGTTCCTACGATGCGCCGATGGCCATGACGGAAGGCTCTCCTCCGGAGCCGAAGCACATCCCGGATCTCTCGCTCACTCCGTCACCGAGACTCCGCCGCTCGCCGTTCTTCGACGCCACGCTCGCCCATGGCGCACGGGCCTTCACCGTGTACAACCACATGCTGCTTCCGACCGCCTACACCGGATCCGAGGCGGAGTACGAGGCGCTCGTCGATGCTGTCACCATCTGGGATGTGGGCGCCCAGCGCCAGGTGGAGATGGTCGGGAACGATGCAGCCGCCCTGGCGCAGCGGCTGACCACCAGGGACGTCACCGCCATCCCCCCCGGCCGGGCCCGGTACGCGTTGCTCTGCAATCCGGCGGGCGGGATCATCAACGACCCCGTCATGTTGCGGTTGGAGCCGGATCGGTTCTGGTTGTCGCTCGCCGACCGGGACATCCTGCTGTGGGCACAGGCGATCGCCCACGAGCGTGGCCTCGACGTCGTGGTCCGTGAGCCCGACGTCGCTCCGGTGCAGATCCAGGGTCCCCGTTCCGGCGACGTCATCCGCGACGTGCTCGGCGACGAGATCGCTGCATTGCCCTACTACCGCCTCGCCCGGACCGAGCTCGACGGAGTGCCCCTGGTCGTTTCGCATACCGGTTGGTCGGGAGAGCTCGGCTACGAGATCTACCTGCTCGACGGCACCCGCGGGACGTGGTTGTGGGAACGGTTGCTCACGGCAGGAGCCCCGTATGGCGCCCGGCCGGCCGCACCGAATCAGATCCGCCGGATCGAGGCGGGCATCCTCTCGTACGGAGCCGACATCGACGACACGGTCGATCCCTACGAGCTGGGGCTGGGGCGTCTCGTCGACCTCGACTCCCCGGACGACTTCATCGGAAAGGATGCCCTGCGCCGCATCGAGGCGGAAGGGCCGGCGAGGCGGCTCGTCGGCGCCATCGTCGGCGGCGCCCCCGTCAGGTCGTGGGAGCGGACGGCCGACTTGGTGGCCGATGACGCCGTGATCGGGGTCGTGACCTCGATGGTCTACTCGCCTCGCTTCGAGACGAACCTCGCTCTTGCGCTCGTTGCGATCGAGCACGCCCTGGTCGGCACCACCTTCGATGTGCTGGTCGACGGAGAGGTCAGGTCGGCGACGGTCGCAGAGCTCCCGTTCGTGAAGTCGGTGCGCTGATTCGGGCTCGCCGACTCAGTCGGGAACGCTGTTGCTGTCGAGCTGCTCGGTGATGAGCCGTGCCTTCTCCGATACGAGGTCGGCGATGCGCGAGCGGGCGCCATGCGGTGGGAAGCGATAGGCAGGGCCGTGGATGTGGATGGCGCCGCGCGGTCTGCCGGCGGCATCGAGGATCGGAGCGGCCACGGCGTTGATGCCTTCGACGAACTCCTCGAGGCCCCATGCGTAGCCGGTGACCCGGATGTCGGCCAGGCGCTCTCGCAAGATCGCGGGGTCCGTCACCGTGGCGTCCGTATAGCGACGGAGCGGCCGCGACAGGAACCGGTCCAGTGGCTCTTCCGGCCAGTGTGCGAGCATGACGAGGCCCGAGGCCACCACGTGCATCGGCACCAGCTCGCCGGTCCAGTCGCGCACCTGGATCGGGTTGTCGGCGCCTTCCTGGGCCACGTAGTGCGCCCGATACCCGTCCGGAACGGACAGGCCCGCATCCTCGCCGGTCTCGTGGGCGAGGACGACGAGATGCGGTCGGGCCCACGCAATCAGGTCGTTCGACTGCGACATGGTGCCGGCCATCGATGCGATGGACGGCCCGATTCGGTACGCCCCTGACGTGGCGACCTGCTCGACCGCCCCTTCGAGCTCCAGGGTCTTGAGCAGTCTGGCGACCGTGCTCTTCGGCAGATCACACGCAGCCGCGAGCTCGGTGACTCCCATCTCGTGGGACGCCAGCTGCTGGAGCACGGTGAAAGCACGTTGGATCGACTGGACGGCGGGCACGATGGATCCGGGGGTCGCGTCGTTCCACAATACAGTCCTGTTCCGGATGGTGGAACCGGTAGACGTCAGCGAATCGTGATGACGAACGAGCCGACATGACGCCGGGTTGCCAGCTCGCGCTGCGCCTGTGCCACCTCGGAGAGCGGAAAGGTGCCGGCCACGAGCGGGCGCACTTCGCCGGATTCGATGCGACGCAAGAGCCGGTTGAACACACCTCTCGGGACGACCGTCGCTCCGTGGATGGTGACGTCCCGGAGGTAGACGGTCCGCAGGTCGAGCGACACGATCGGGCCGGCCACGGCACCGGACACCACGTAGCGGCCTTCGGGGGCGATGGCATCGAAGAGCGTCGGAAACGACGGCCCACCGACCACGTCGGCGAAGACGTCGAATGGCTGCAACTCGCCAACGACCCCGGCGAGATCGGGTCGGCTGCGGTCGATCACCTCGTGGGCACCGAGCGCCGCGACGGCTGCCGCCTTCGGCTCGCTGGTCACAGCGACGACGTGGGCGCCACGAGCGATGGCGATCTGAACCAGCCCGGTACCGACACCGCCCGACGCCCCGCTGACCAGCACCCGTTCGCCCGGCGCGACCTTTGCCCGCTCGAGCATGTGCTCCGCGGTGCTGTAGGAGCACGGAAAGGTGGCGAGTTCCACGTCGGAGAGCGAGGACGACACGACATGGGCGTTCTCCGCCGCGACGGTCACGTAATCGGCGAATCCGCCGTCTCGCTCGGAACCGAGGTAGCCGACGTCGCTCCGTCGGGCGGCGCGCAGCCATGGGTCCACCACCACCCGGGTGCCGGGCGGCGGAGTGTCGACCCCTTCGCCGTGGCCCACCACGGTCCCGACGACGTCGGCGCCCTGGATGCGGGGAAACTCCAGTGCTGGCCCCCACGCACCGGAGTCATCGGGCGGCTCCGCCTCGGCGTCGGTCCGGGTCGTGACGTCGCTCGAATACCAGCCGAGGCGCGTGTTGATGTCGGTGTTGTTGACTCCGCAGGCCGAGACCGCCACCAGGATCTCACCCGGCCCGGGATGCGGCACCGGCACGTCTTCCTCGTAGACGAGTCGGTCGAGACCCCCGTGCCCGGTCAGTCGGACCGCGCGCATCGTCTCGGGCACGGCGTCGAGCGCGTCCGTCATGTCTGCGATCACCGGTTGGGCTCGACAGAGGCCAGCCACTGATTGCGGGACATCACCTCGCAGCCGTCGCCTCCCATGAGCTCCCAGAAGTCGGAGCAGTTGCCGTCGGCGCGGTACTCGACGGCCTGGACCGACGAGAACTGGAAGGCGTTTGCCCCCAGGTTGGCGAGGAAGAACTCGACGGCTTCCTGGGTGGAGAAGATGTCGGCGATGCCGTCGAGACCTCCGAAGTCGATGATGGCCCGGCCCTCGCGCAGAGAAACCGACTCGATGGTGACGGTGCCGTCGAAGAACGACCCGAACCCCCGGTTTCGCTCGCCGTCGTTCGGCCCGCGGATGAGCTGCCGGAACGTGTTCGTCAGGACCCGGCTCGTGGCGGGGACCCGGCGGTACACGAAGGTGGTTCCGGTCGGCGCGGTTGCGGTCCCGCAGTTGAAGAACACCCTGAGCAGCGTCTCGTCCTCACCGATCTCGGGCGGCTGTTCGGTGCAGGGGCCATCGCCCCATGGGGGCACGAACGCGACCGGGGCGACGGTGGTCGTCGACACGGTTGGCGCGTCCGACTCGCCGGAATCGGCGGCGTTCGTGGTGGCCACCTCGGGGACGGTCGTCGTGGTGGTGATCGCCTCGGTCTGCTGCTCGGAAGCGTTGCCCGCCGGTGTCACGAGCACGTTGCGAAACAGCGTCCACACGACGAGGGCGAGCACGACGCTGAGCGCCGCAACCAGGCCTCGCTGGACATACTCGAGAATCCGATTCGACATGTGGTGACCCTAGGGATGGAGTGGTGTCGGTCCCAGGACTGGAACGCCTCCGCGTCGGCTGCGGGTTCCCGTCAGATCCACGATTCGGCGTGGTAGCGATCGCGCTCGACGAGCCACTCGCGGTCGAGGAGCCCCCAGATCGTGTGGTCGAGCCACCGATTGCCGACCCGCACCTCGTCGCGGAGGGTGCCCTCGAGCCGGAAGCCGAGCTTCTCGGCGACGCGCTCGCTGGCGCGGTTGCCGACCGCGATGCGCAGGGTCAGCCGGTGCAGCCCCATCTCGCGAAAGCCGATCTCGAGGGCGCGTGCCGTCACCTCGGTTCCGATGCCTCGTGATGTCTCGTCCGATCTGACCCAGTAGCCGATCTCGCCGACTCTGTTGACCCGCGACACCCACCACACCGACACATTGCCGATGTGGCGATCGGGATCGTCGTGACGGCGAATCGCGAAGTCGAAGGCCTTGTTGTCGTTCCAGGAACCGATGGAGTCGCGGATGAAATTGTGGGTCACCGCCCGTGAGTAGTTCTGTGCCGCCCACGGAAGCCACAACGCCAATTCGGGCAGCGACGCCTCGACGGCGCGATGCACCGACGCCACGTCACGACGACGGAACGGCCGGAGCATGAAGCGAGGGGTGTCGCGGGGAGCGGTGGAGAGCGGTCCCGACATGCCGAGCAGCCTATCGCCATAGACTCGGCAGATGCGTGACTTCTGGCGACGCGTCGCCGTGCTCGATCCGGTGCCGGAGCCCCGGCGAGCGCGGGCAGCCGTGCTCGTGCCGCTCTACGAGGACCGCGACGGGTCGACCCGGGTCGTTCTCACCAGACGGCCGGATTGGATGCGAACCCATCCCGGCGACGTGGTGTTTCCGGGAGGTCGCATCGAGCGAGGAGAGTCCGTCGTGGAGACGGCGATTCGCGAAGCAGTCGAGGAGATCGGTCTGGATCCCGGTGGAGTCGAAGTCCTCGGCGGGCTGACCGCGGTCACCACCCGGGATCCTCGCAACCTGATCGTGCCCGTCGTCGCTCGCGTCGAGCGACCCGACCGATACGTGCTCGAGGAGAGCGAGGTGGCCGCCGTGCTCGAGCCGAAGATGGCCGACCTCCTCGACGATTCGAAGTGGCGCACCAGCCGCTGGCTGGGGCGCACCATGTGGTTCTACGACTTCCCACAGGGGACGATGTGGGGAGCGACCGCCTTCATGATGCGGATGCTCATCGATCACGTGCGCGCCGGAGCACCCCCCGACGAGCCCTCTCCGGACATCGAGATCCGCAGGATGGACTCCGGCGACGTGGAACACGTCCGGCGGACGCTGTACCTCGCTGCGGCCTGGAACCCGGATCGTGCCACGCCGCCGGAGGAGGCTGTGGTGGGTCACGAGTACTTCGCCCGGTACCACGAGGGCTGGGGGAGACCCGGTGATGTCGGCGTCGTGGCCTTCGCCGGCCAACGATTCCTCGGAGCGGCGTACGGCCGTCTGTTCACGAAGGAGGACCACGGTCACGGCTTCGTCGATCCGCAGACACCGGAGATCGCGATCGCCGTCGAGCCGGGCCATCGTGGCGAGAAGCTGGGGAGCCGGCTGCTCGCTGCGCTCGAGATCGTCGCCGCTGCCGAGGGGTTCACCGCGTTGAGCCTGTCCGTCGAGCTGGCCAACCCGGCCCGGCGTCTGTACGAGCGTCTCGGATATGAGACGCTGGATGCCGACGAGAGCGCAGTCCGCATGCTGCGGACCATTCCGGCGGACCGTGTTACGTTCTCGTCCGATCGCGACCAGGGATCCCGATGACACACGAGCACGAGCCCGACGTGGAGGCGCCCGGCCAGGACGGCTTCGGCGGCGACGACACCGCCGAAGGCATTGGCGTGCTCTCGGACGATGAGGCGAGGGTCGTCGGCTGTCTCGTCGAGAAGCAGATGACCACGCCGGATCAGTATCCGATGTCGCTCAACGGCGTGACTCTCGCCGCCAACCAGAAGTCGAATCGTGATCCCGTTGTCGACCTCAGTGAAGGGACGGTCGAGCGGACACTCCGTGAGCTCACGGATCGCGGCCTGGCCCGGATGGTCCACAGGCCCGGTGATCGTGTCGTCAAGTATCGCCACGCCATCGACGAGCGTCTCGGTCTGGACGCGGAGCGGACGTCGTTGCTGGCGGTGTTGCTGCTCCGCGGTGCCCAGACCCCGGGTGAGCTGCGTCAGCGCACCCAGCGCTATGTCGACTTCCCGTCGCTCATCGATGTCGAGCGCACGCTGGATCGGCTGGTCGACGCAGGCCTCGTGGTCCGCCTCGAGCGGCGTCCGGGACAGAAGGAGGCGAGGGTCGTCGATCTCGTCTCGGTGCGGGGACGGGCCGTCGCAGACGGAGCCGAGCGGCAGGTGTCGTCGCCGGGTTGGTCTGGCGGGGCGGCGGACGATCCAGGTGATGACCTCGAGGAGTTGCGAAGCGAGCTGACGGACCTCAGGGGCCGTTTCGAGGAGCTGCTCGAGCGGCTGGGAGTCGACGACCTCTAGCCGCTCAGGAGTCGCCCGTTGCGGGAGGATCGAGGCGGAGGACGCGGGCTACCTCGAACCGCACCTGGAAGTCCGGATCGTCGGCGAGGGTCTCGACACGTGGTCGGCTGGGTGTGACGCCGAGGTCGGCGAGTGCCCGCACCGACCGCCATCTGGTCCACGGATCGGCATCGGCCAACCCGTCCTCGAGCACCGATCGATGCTGCTCGTCCTCGGCGTCGCCTGCGGCGTCGATCGCCATGCGCCGCACCATGAGCGATCTGTCCCCACGGCCTGCGGCGATCGCGTCCCCCGCCACGTTCGGGTCGGTGGAGCCGGCGAGCACGGCGACGGCGATTCTCCTGACCCTCGCATCCTCATCTGCCAGTGCGTCCTGCAGACGCTCGCGCTGCTTCGAGTCATCCGGGTCGAGGAGATGGAGTCGATCGGCTGCGACTGCGAGACCGCGCGCTTCCCCGAGCAACTCGTCGCGGGTGAGGGTCGTATCCGCTGCTGCCCGGGCGGCGAAGAGGCTGCCCACCAGTGCGAGGAGATCGTCGAGCCGGTCCTCCCAGCTCGACGTGCTGCGAAGGCCCACGGTGACGAAGGTGCCGGCCAGCATCACGTCGGTGACGTCCTCCTCCTCGAGCAGACGTCGTACTCGCGAGTCGGACGGCATGTCGCCGGCCAGATACCAGACTCCCGGGGCCGGATCTCCGCCGAACGAGAACTTGACCTTCTGGGGGTGCGGGGTGGGCTCGGGACGGATGGGGCCCTCGAAGACGCGATCCCAGATCGACGGGCCATCGGCCACGGATCCCTCGACGTCGATCGCATAGCGGTCGCCCTGGATGCCATGGCGGAGCGTCAGTCCGGGTGCCAGTGCGATCTCCCACGCTCCGGATGTGACGTGCGGCGTGACCAGCTCGGAGAGGGCTGCGGCGTCCTGCTCCGACCACATCTCACCCGAGAAGTAGCGCTTCAACAGCGTCTTGAAGGAGCCGAGCGCCTCGAACGGGAGGCGCACGGCGATCGTCTCGGTGAGATGGGCCGACGCCGCAGCGACCAGTCCGCGGCGAGCCACCTCGGCCCGAGCGTCTGTCACTCGGCTGTGGCCTCGGCGTGCCGCAGCAGGCCGAGCACGATGCCCTCGACGAGCGCCTTCCACGACGCGTCGATGATGTTCGGGTGAACGCCGATCGTGCCCCAGGCGTCGTCACCGTCCGACATCGAGACCAGCACGCGCACTCGGGCACTCGATCCGTCGCTCGAGTCGAGGTCGCGCACCCGGTAGTCGATGAGACGGATCGACTTCAGCTCCGGGTAGCGGAAGGTGAGGGCGGCACGTAGCGCACGGTCGAGCGCAGACACGGGCCCGTCGCCCTCCCTGGTCGCCACGACTCTCTCGCCATCGATCGACAGCTTGACCGTGGCCTCGGCCACCACCTCGCCATCGCGGTTCTCGACGAACACGCGGTAGGACTCGAGGTCGAAGAAGTCCTGCTTCCAACCCTGGGCTTCACGCAGCAGCAGCTCGAACGAGCCGTCCGCGGCCTCGAACACGTAGCCGGCGTGCTCGAGCTCCTTGATCCGGTCGACCACGGCTTGCGCAGTCGCCGGATCGAGATCGAGGCCCTGCGCCTTGGCCTTCGCCAGGACGGTGGACCGGCCGGCGAGCTCGCTGACGACGACACGCGTCCGGTTGCCCACGACGTCCGGGTCGACGTGCTCGTAGGCATCGGATCGGCGCGCCAGCGCAGAGGTGTGGAGCCCCGCTTTGTGGGTGAACGCAGACGTGCCCACGTAGGGGAGATGCGGATCGAGCGTGAGATTGATGATCTCGGCCATGTGATGTGAGACGGAAGTGAGCCGGGCGAGCCGCTCGTCGGGGATCGACTCGTAGCCGAGCTTCACGGACAGGTTGGGGATGAGCGAGCACAGATCGGCGTTGCCGGTCCGCTCGCCGTACCCGTTGACACAGCCCTGCACCTGGTACACGCCCTCCAGTACCGCCGTGATGGAGTTGGCGACGGCCATGCCGCTGTCGTTGTGGAAGTGACAGCCGAGGGTGGCGTCCCCGAGGGCTTCACCGACGGTGCCGACGATCCGCTGCACCTGGGGAGCGAGGAAGCCACCGTTGGTGTCGCACATGACGATGCGCTCGGCGCCGGCCTCGTGTGCGGCCCGCAACACGGCTACGGCGAAGTCGGCGTTGGTGCGATACCCGTCGAAGAAGTGCTCGGCGTCGAAGAACACCTTCCGGCCCTGGCTGCGGAGATACTCCACGGAGTCGGCGACCATGGCGATCGCCTCCTTGCGAGAGGTGCGCAGGGCGTGCTCGACGTGGTAGTCCCACGACTTGCCGACGAGACGGATGTACTCCGTGCCCGCCGCCAGGAGCGCTGCCAGTTGCTCGTCGTCCTCCACCCGCCGCTTGGCACGTCGTGTCGACCCGAAGGCGACCAGCTTGGCGTGATCCATCGTGAGCTCGGTCTTGGCGCGCTCGAAGAACTCGTCGTCCTTCGGGTTGGCTCCTGGCCATCCGCCCTCCACGAAGGCGACGCCGAGCTCGTCGAGCAGCTTCGCGATCTCGAGCTTGTCGCCTGCGGTCAGCGAGATCCCCTCCTGCTGCGTGCCGTCGCGGAGGGTCGTGTCGTAGATTTCGACGAATGGTCGGTCGGTCATGATGGCCTCAGTGTGGGTGATCTCTCCTGAGCAACAAAGAACCCTCCGTTGCCGGAGGGTCGGAGAGCGCACGCGCCGTTTCGGCAGCCCGTGCGCCTACATAATGATGAGGGTGGTTGCGGTCACGTTCATCGCCTGGTGAGTATGCCGGTCCACCCGCGAAGCGTCAAGGCGTCTTGGGACGGCTCGACACGAAGTGCACCGGGTACTGTGGGATGCGCGTCTGGTTCCCATCGGGGCCGGTCGTGATGACGGGAGTGGTTGTCATGGGCTTACGGACCTCGTTCACGGAGCTGGTCGGGTGTGAGGTGCCGGTGCAGCTGTCGCCGATGCCCCTGGTGGGCACGCCGGAGCTGATCGGTGCCGTCGACGCCGGCGGGGGAATGGGAGCGCTGGGGATCGGTCCACTCCCGCCGGAGGTCACTGCTCTCCTGCTGGATGAGGTGGACGCTCTCACCCAGGGGCCCTTCTCGGTGAACATCCTCCTTCCGTTCCTGGACCTCGAGAATGTCGAGCTCGCCGCCGAGAGGGCTGCGGTGGTGGACTTCTACCACGGTCCGATCGATCCGAGCCTGGTCGATGTCGTGCATGCTCATGGCAAGCTCGCCGGTTGGCAGGTCGGGTCCCTCGATCAAGCCGAGGCGGCGGTTCAGGCCGGCTGTGATCTCCTGATCGTGCGCGGTGTGGAGGGCGGCGGACGGATGTACGGGACCGAATCACTCTGGCCGCTCTTGGCCGAAGTGGTCGAGTTGGTCGACGTGCCCGTCCTCGCCGCAGGCGGAATCGGCGACTCACGGGGACTGGCCGCGGCCCTTGCTGCAGGTGCGGCCGGTGTCCGAATGGGAACGCGCTTCCTGGCGGCGAGCGAGTCCGGGGTCCATCCGTATTACCGAGAAGCCCTCATCGCCGCTTCGGCCGCCGACTCCGTGTTGACGGACGAATTCCGGACCGGCTGGCCCGACGAACTGTCGTCCTCTCGGGTGCTCCGATCGAGTCTCGAAGCCGCACGCCGTCACGAGAGTGATGTCGTGGGGGAACTCGCGATCGGTTCCGAGCGAGTACCCGTGTCTCGATTCGATACCGCTCCGCCGATTCCCGGCAGCGCGGGGGCAATCGAGGCGATGGCGATGTACGCAGGTGAATCGGTGCGCTTCATACGATCGGAAGAGTCCGCAACCGAGATCGTGCAGCGGATCGCCCGTGGCGCCGAGCGACTCCTCCACCGCAACTGAGGCAGCCCATGGCGAAGGCCTTCGGATCGCGATCTTCGGCCGCCCCGCCGGCGTGGGGGAGCGCCTCAACTGCGAACACGCCCCGGGTCGCTTCGCGGCCGATCGTGGTCGGAGTGTCGCGGTAGCGTGGCGACATGGAGACAGGCACGGGTCGAAAGTTGGCTCTGCACATCGACGACCTCGGGGCGTCGCTCGGGGCAAACCTCGCAATGGACGAGGCTCTCTCGCTGGGGCTCGTACGTTCGGGCTCCGTCATCGTCAACGGTGCATGGTTCCCCGACCTGGTCGACCGGGTCGACGCCTCTGGCTACGACATCGGTGTCCACCTGGCCCTCAACAGCGAGTCTGCCGCATTCCGCTGGCGGCCACTCGTCGGGGGCTCGTCCGCATCGGGCCTGGTGGACCGTCACGGCTACATGTGGGCAGACGTTCCCGCCCTCCGCCGCCACGCGGATCCCGAGGCGGTGCGTGACGAGCTGCACATGCAGATCGACACCGCATTTGGAGCCGGTGTACCTGTCAGCCATGTGGACCACCACATGGGAGCGGCGCTCGCGCCCGAGTTCGTCGAGGTGACGGCCGATGTGGTCATCGATCATGGTCTGCCGGTGCTGTTTCCGGCCGACATCGCAGGCTACGTCGCCGGGGTGGACTGGTCCGACAGTGAGCTCGGTGCGCTTCGTGAGCAGCGAGAGCGGCTGGTGGACGCCGGGCTGGCCTTTGCGGACAGCTTTCTGATACCTCTCCGGCACCTCGGGGAGCCGGTGCGTGCGGTCCTGGAGGCGATGTTCACTGGTGCGCCGTCCGGGCTCAACTACGTTTCCCTGCACTGTGCAGCCGGCGTCGACATCGAAGCGATTCACCCCGACGATGCGGCCTGGCGGATCGAGGAGCACCGGCTGCTCACGGATCCCGAATTCGTCGCCTGGCTGCACGAGCAGGAGGTGGACCTCGTGGACGTGAGGAGTCAGGTCCGATGATCCGCATCGGGCTCATCGGGAGCGGGTTCATCGGCAAGGCTCACGCCCTTGCCTATCGCACCGCCCCCGCCGTGTTCGAGTTGCCCGCCGACATCCGTCTCGAGATGCTGGCCGACGTCGATGCGGCCACGGCCGCCAGTGCCGCCGAGCGGCTGGGGTTCGCCCGCTCCACCGGCGACTGGCGCGCGCTGGTGGAGGATCCGGACGTCGATGTCGTCGACATCACGACCCCCAACCATCTCCACGAGGAGATGGCGCTCACTGCCATCGCCGCCGGCAAGCACGTCTACTGCGAGAAGCCGCTGGCTCCGAGCGTCGAGGGGGCGAGACGGATGACGGCCGCCGCCGAGGCGGCGGGGGTGAAGACGCTCGTCGGGTTCAACTACCTGAAGAACCCGATCACGACGCTCGCCAGAGAGATCATCGAATCGGGTGAGATCGGCGAGGTCTTCGGCTACAGGGGCACCCACTTCGAGGACTACATGCTCGACCCGGAGACGCTGGTGAACGCCTGGCGGCTCGACCCGGCCGCAGGTGACGGCGTGAGCGGTGACCTGGGATCGCACGCCATCTCGATGGCCCGCTACCTCGTCGGCGACATCGTGGCTGTGTCGGCCGATCGGCACACGATCACCACAGAGCGTCCCGCCGGTGAGGGGGCCACGATGCGTCGGATCGATGTCGCCGATGCACTGCGGGCGACCGTCCGATTCGCCGCCGGTGCGCGGGGGACCCTGGAGGCCAGTTGGATGGCCCCGGGGCGCAAGCACACCATCACCGCCGAAGTGTGGGGCTCGAAGGGTGCGCTCACTTTCGACTTCGAGCGGCTCAACGAACTGCAGCTCTACCGCACCGGCCAGCAGCGGGGGAGGGAAGGCTTCACGACGATCCTCGCCGGGCCGGCGCATCCCGACTTCGCCGCCTTCGTTCCCGCCCCGGGGCATCAGCTCAGCTTCAACGACCTCAAGACGATCGAGGTGCCCGCCCTGGTGGTGGGCCTCAGCACCCCGTCGGCGGGCTGCTGGCCCGACTTCCGGGAGGCGATGGAGGTGCAGCGGGTCGTCGATGCCTGCATCGTCTCCGACCGTGCTCGCGCCTGGGTCGATCTCGGTGACATCTGACAGTGGCTGGCCTCCCCGGTCGGCTGCCGGTATTCTCTGCGCATGCACACGAACGTCGCCTGGTGGGCCTGGTCGTACTGAGACCTCCACGCGCGTCAACGCCGCCGCCGGAGGCCCAGCCCCGGCGGTTTTCTATTGAGTCCAACAACAGGAGCACATCGTGACCACGAACAAGCGGAGAGTGTTCTCGGGGGTCCAGCCCACGGGCAACATGCACATCGGGAACTACCTCGGTGCGTTCCGCAACTGGGTCCGGCTCCAGCACGACTACGACACCATCTATTGCGTCGTCGACCTCCACGCCATGACGACGCCGTGGGATTCCGTGGACCTGCACCGGAATCGCCTCGAGGCCGCCAAGGTCCTGCTGGCGGCCGGGATCGATCCGGACACGTCGCTCATCTATCTGCAGAGCCAGGTGCCCCAGCACGCCGAGCTGTCATGGATTCTCTCGACGATGACCCCGCTCGGCGTCCTCAACCGGATGACCCAGTTCAAGGAGAAGGCCGAGAAGGCGGGGGAGAACCTGGGTCTGTATTCCTATCCGGTGCTCATGGCCGGCGACATCCTGTTGCACCGTGCCGATCTGGTCCCGGTGGGCGACGACCAGCGCCAGCACCTCGAGATGACGCGTGATCTCGCCGAGCGCTTCAACAATCGTTTCGGTGAGGTGTTTCCCATCCCCGATGCTCTGATCCCGCCGACGTCGGCCCGGGTCATGTCGTTGACGGATCCGACCTCGAAGATGTCGAAGACCGACCCGTCGGAGAAGAGCCGAGTCCTGCTGCTCGACGACGCCGACACGATCCGGTCACGCATCAAGTCTGCGGTCACCGACAGTGAGCCCACGGTCCGTTACGACTGGGACGAGAAGCCGGGCATCTCGAATCTCCTCGAGATCATGTCGGCGTGCACCGGCGATTCGATCGAGTCGCTCGTGAACGAGTGGGCGGACGCCGGGTACGGCCGCTTCAAGGAGGCGGTGGCCGAGGCGCTCATCGCCGAGGTCGGTCCGATCCGCAGTGCCTACAAGCGTCTCGACGATCGCGAGGTCGCCCGCCTTCTCCAGCGCGGCGCACTCGACGCCCGCACCCAGGCCGAGCAGTACCAGGTCGAGGTTCGCAACGCGGTCGGCCTCGGGGCCGTCTGAGCGATTCGGTCCGACCTGGTCGGTCGGTGACGGGCGCCAAATGCCTGTCATGGGCTCGAGGCGGAGTCCGCCGATGCAGGACGTGGCCTCGTCGAGTTGGCTGCGTTCGCTCCCAAGACGAGGTGTGAGCCGCGGAAGCCGCCGAATGGCGGGGATGGTGCTCCCCGCCATTCGTGACCGGCCGTAGGTCGTTCAGTCGGATTCGGCTTCGATTCGTGTCACGCCGAGACGGGTCCCGATGTAGACGGATCCGTCGGGCCCGATCTCGACGAAGTTCGCGTTCTCATCGGGAAGCCCATCCTCGACGCCGTACTGCACCCACTCGTCGCCGTCGTAGGCAAATGCGCCGTGCAGCGACGAAGTCACCCAAAGGGTTCCATCCGGGTGGACGGCGAGGTCGTTTGGCTCGGGGAACGGCACGACGAGATATGAGACCTCGCTTCCGTCATAACGAATGAGCACCCATTCGACATCACTGACGCCACCGCGGTCGACGATCTCGCCCGTCTCGCCGATCACCCACAGGGCGCCATCGGACGCAACTGTGAACTCGTCTCCGGCGAAGCCATCAGGGATCGTCTCAGCGGTGTATGCCCCGTCGGCGATCCGGCCCAGGGTTTGTCCCGCTGGAGCCTCGACACCTGATTGCTCGCTGAAGTCCCAGGCGCTGATCGTACGCAGGGAGCCGTCCGGCGCCGATGCCATGTCATCGATTGGGCCGCGCAGTGCCTCGACGAAGGTTCCCTCCTCGTACTTCATCAGTGATGACACATCGGTCGAGCCGTACCTGATGGCGTAGACGGAACCGTCGGACGTGACCTCGATCCGCCGCGCAACCAGCGCGTGTTCGGTTACCAAACCATTGGCAATGCTCTTGATGGGACCGTCGACATCGGCCAGCCACACCGTGCCCTCGGGGGTCACGGCCATGTCCATGTACGACCCGAGCTCGGGGGTAACGACAACGAACTCGCTGCCCTCGAGGCGTAACACACCACACGATCCCGCAACGAGCGGTGTCCCAGCTGGATCGAACGCCATGATCCAGGCGCAGTCGTCTCCGAGGGGTCCGTAGTCGGCGACAACAGCCGTGCCGGCGGGAAACTCCTGCCCGAGCGGCGGTTTGTCCCAATCGATCAACACGGCGACAGCCGGCACCGCGATCAGCACCACGAGGGCTGCAGCAACCAGCACGGCTCGTTTGCGGAGTCGCCGCCCGGGCGGCTTGGTCGTCTTCCCATCTTGAACAATGTGATCTGTGAGGACCATCGTTTTCCTCCTTCGCGAGATGGCAGCGAAGAGGGCGTCGGCTTCCGCATCGGTAACGGCGTGCTCCGGATCGGAAACCGGGTTGGTCCGCCTCATCGCTTCGCCGATGTTGCGTTCGCTCAACATTCCTCTTCCCTTGCTTCCGGAAGGACGGCCGACCTTCTAGTGGGTCTGTGTCCGGCACGGGCCAGAACGTTCGCCAAACGTCGCTCGGCTCGGTAGCGACGCACGTGGACAGCCTCGGTGGAACAGCCGATGATGGGCGCGATCTCAGCGTGGGGTAACTCCTCCCAGTATGTGAGGCGGAGCACCTCCTGATCGCGTTCGGGAAGTGTGGCCAGAGCGGCGAGCATCGCTTGGGCTTCCATGTGGCCAATCACCTTGGTGTCGGGTCCGGGCGGCGACTCCGGCACCTGTGCCGCCACCCGTCGCGTCAGCCGAGCGAAGCGGGACGCGCTGCGTCGATGGTTGGCGAGGACGCGTCGGGCCACACCGTAGAGCCAGGGAAGTGCCCGGTCACCAGGGGGGATCTCAGACAGCCGGCGCCACGCAACCAGGAACACGTCCTCGGCAGCGTCGAATGCGTCTTCTCGGTCCGTGCGGCGCAGCAGATACGTCAGAACCGGGCGATGGTGGCGATCGTACAGCTCTCGGAATTCGCGCTCTCTCGTGCCGTCCACGCGAGGTCTTTCTAGAGGCGTTCTATCTCTATTTGTGTCCGGCTCCCAGCATGCCGTACGCGCGAGTCCGCCACCAGAGGCGTTGACGCGAAACCGCGGGAGGCAAGAACCCACGAGCCGGCCGACAGCAACGCCGCTCCAGTTGCATCGCCCCTCACCATTACGGCGAGGGCCTCGAGGCGATCGCCTCACGCTGAGCCGCCTGCTCCAGCATACGGAGGCCATTCCTCACGTAGCCTGGTCGTATGACCAATCAGGCCCCTCCGCTCGAGAACTGGAACCTGGCCGCATCGGATCCTGCGCTCATGACCATGCTCGACACCCAGGGTGGCGCTGCCGGACACGACGAGGTGCTGGCGTGGGGCGAGCGACTCGGGCGACCGGAGCTCGTCATCCTCGCCGACGACGCCAACCGCCATCCACCCGAGCTGCGCACGCACGATCGCTTCGGCGAGCGGCTCGATGAGGTCGTCTATCACCCGGCCTATCACCGACTGATGGAGTTGTCGGTGGGTGCCGGTCTCCACGGTGCGGTCTGGGCGGACGAGCGCCCCGGTTCCCATGTCATTCGTGCCGCCAAGTTCTACCTTGCCTCACAGGTCGAGGCCGGCCACGGGTGCCCGATATCGATGACACATGCCATCGTGCCGGCGATGGAGGTCGAGCCCGGTGTGGCCGCCGACTGGGTTCCGGGTCTCACCAACCGCGAGTACGACCCCGCCTATGCGCCTGCCGGGGAGAAGGCAGGGCTCCTCGCCGGGATGGCCATGACCGAGCGGCAAGGGGGCAGTGACGTTCGAACGAACACGACGATGGCCTCGCCGTCTGCGGACGGGCGATGGGTGATCGACGGCCACAAGTGGTTCTGCTCGGCGCCGATGAGCGACGTCTTCCTGATGCTCGCCCAGACGGATTCCGGTCTCTCGTGCTTCGCCGTTCCGCGATGGCGGAGCGACGGCACCCGCAACGGCCTCGTGCTGGAGCGGCTCAAGGACAAGCTGGGCAACCGCTCGAATGCCTCCGCCGAGGTCCGGTTCGTCGCCGCCGAGGGCAGCCTCGTCGGCGAGGAGGGCCGGGGTGTCAAGACGATCATCGAGATGGTGAACCACACCCGGCTCGACTGTGCGCTCGGGTCTGCAGCACTGATGCGGCAGGCGGTGGCCCAGGCGGCCCATCACGTCCAGCACCGTGCCGCCTTCGGCAAGCCCCTCGTCGAACAGCCACTCATGCGCACCCTCATCACCGACCTCGCCCTCGAGGTCGAGGCGGCCACGATGCTCGCACTGCGTCTCGCCGGGGCCTTCGATCGCGCCGGTCACGATGCCCACGAGAATCTCTTCCGCAGGGCAGCGACTCCGGTGGCCAAGTTCTGGATCACCAAGCGGGCGACACCCGTGATCGCCGAAGCGCTGGAATGTCTCGGCGGCAACGGCTACGTGGAGGAGTCGGTGCTGCCCCGGCTCTTTCGGGAGAGTCCTGTCAACTCGATCTGGGAGGGATCGGGCAACGTGATCGCGCTCGACGTCCAGCGTGCTCTGGCGAAGCCCGAGGTCCGGGACGCATTCCACGCCGAGTGTGCCGAGGCGTCCGGTGCCGACTCCCGGCTCGACCGTGCGCTCTCGACCCTGGCGGAACTCATGCCCGCGGCCGACGACGAGCGGGGAGCGCGCCACCTGACCGAGCAGATGGCGCTGGTGCTCCAGGCGGCGTTGCTGGTGCGGCACGCACCCGCTCCGGTGGCCGAGGCGTTCCTGGCCACCCGGTTGGGATCCTCGGCTCCCGCTGTCCTCGGGGCCCGACCCGTTGCGGGAGAAGACGACCTCATCGGGAGGGTGTCACCGGCCTGATCGTCATGACAGCAGGGTGCGGCCTCCGGACTCGTCCACGATCAGCGTGAAGGAGGTGGACGCCACGTTGTTGGTGCGGTCCAGCTCGGTGAATCGGCCGTCCGGATCGACCTCGGCGTAGAGCACGTACTGGCCAGAGGGCAGGTCTTCGATGTCGATGTACTGGCCCTCGAGGTCGAACCGGTACTGATCGCCCCAGCCGACGCTGAGGCCCATGTCGACGGAAGGATCGAGCCTGCTGCCGCAGCCCTCCGGGGGGTGGATCGGCGACGCCGGTGCCGCCTCGAGACCGGTCTGGCGATCGACGCCGTCGAAGAAGCAGAATCCGACCTTGTTGTCGAAGGCACCCGGATCGGTCGCCGAGCCGACGGGCTCGATCCAGTACCGGGCCACGTCTTCGATGTGCCAGTGCACATGCGTGTCACCTCCCCACACGATGCTGACGTCGACGGCCTCGGTCGTCGTACCGCCGGCATCGTGCACCACGTGCTGGGCGAATGCTGCGTCGCGGGAGTTGCCGCGAACGATGAACGGGCCCGGGCCGGCATTGTTGATCTCCGACGTGAATCGCAGCACCGATCGACCATCCACCGTCCCCAGCTGCAGCTCGAACGGTGCCGATGACCACAGGTCGGGAAGCAGGGCGTCCCCCCGTCCCGGACCGGGGTCGTCGCGGTCGATGAGCAGGAGCGCGGCCGCAACGACGATCGCGAGGATCACGACTGTGCCGGCCGCCCTCCTCACGAGGTGTCGTCCATGGCGGGTGCTTCGATCCTCCCTGACATCACCGCGTCGAGAAACGAAGCGATGCCGTCGACGACGAGTTGGGTGCGTACCGACGGGATCACGTCGAAGGCGTGCGTGGCGCCGGGGACCTCGACATGCAGCACGGGACTGCCGGAGACCGCCCGCAGCGCTCTCGCGAACAGGGCAGACTCTGCCGGTGCGACGAGGGAGTCTCCCGCTCCGTGCACGATGAAGAACGGTGGAGCGTCGCCGTGGACGCGGTCGAGGGGGGAGGCCTCGCGATAGAGCTCCTCCGCTTCATCCGGACGGGCCTTCAGCAGAGCCTTGGGGATGATCTCGAAGTCGTCGCGGGTCTTCTGCCGATTCAGGAGGTCGAAGATGCCGTACATCGGGACGGCGGCCGCCACCGACGTGTCGACCGAAGCGAACCCCGGCTGATACCTGGGATCACCCGCCGTGAGGGCGACGAGCGCGGCGAGGTGCCCCCCGGCGGACCCGCCCGTGACGGCGATGCGCTCGGGGTCGATGCCGAGATCCGTTCCGTGGGTGCGCATCCAACCGAGCGCCTGTTTCAAGGCGACGAGCTGCTCGGGGAACGTCGCGGCGGGCACGAGTGGATAGGTGACGGCGACGCAGACCCATCCTCGCCTGGCGAGAGAGTGCATCAGGGGGCGTGCCTGCTGGCGCTTGTTCCCGCCGCTCCAGCTTCCACCGTGGATCTGGAGGAGCGCAGGAGCCACGCCTTCGTGCCCTTTGGCCCGGTACACGTCGAGACGCTGGCCCGGGGCGTAGGTGACGTCCTCGATGCGTTCCACGTCGTCGGGAACCCGGTACGGCCAGCCCCGAAACGCCTCTCCCAGCCGGAGGCTCGTTCGTTCGTACGGGATGCCCGCCGCTCTCAGTCCCTCGGCCATCGCTCGGCTCGATCGCCAGGCTCTCACCTGCACGATCGCGTACATCGTGACAGCACCCACGATCAGCACCAGGGCCGCACGACCCTGGAGCGCGTCGAGGCCGCCTGTTGCCCACGCCAACACCGTGAAGAACGCCACCACACCGAGGTGGACGGGCACGACTTCGGCGGTCAGCAGCACGAGGATCCACGGCGGACGTCGCATCGGATGCCGATCGTTGTGCGGTGCGCGCAGTGCGTTCCAGGACAGGAACACCGCAAAGACGGCGACGAAGAGCAGCAGCGATCCGGTGAGCATGGGCGGCATTGTCGCACCTGTGGATCGCTTGCAGACATGATCAACCGGTGGCGTCCCGAGGACGGGTACCATCCGGTGTTCCGGGCGCGTGTGCTGGCGCCCCGGCATTCACAAGCGTTTCTGGGTGGAGGTTCCCGGTGGAGATCGAGATCGGTATCGCCAAGTCGGGTCGTCGGGCGTGGGGCTTCGACGACATCGCCATCGTCCCCTCGCGGCGGACCCGTGACCCGGAGCTGGTCGACCTGTCATGGGAGCTCGATGCGTACACGTTCGACATCCCGATGATGGCGTCCGCCATGGACTCGGCCGTGAGCCCGAAGACGGCCGCGGAGATCGGCAGGCTCGGCGGGCTCGCCGTACTCAACCTCGAGGGTCTCTGGACCCGGTACGAGGATCCGATGCCGGTCTATGAGGAGATCGCCGCGGCCCCGGTCGAGGAGGCCACACGGACGATCCAGAAGGTGTATCAGACGCCGGTCCAACCCGATCTCATCTCGCAGCGGGTCGAGGAGATCAAGTCCTCGGGTGTCATCACCTCCGCGAGCCTCACACCACAGAACGTCGAGCGCTATTACAAGCACGCCATCGCGGGCGGACTCGACGTGCTCGTCATCCAGGGCACGGTCGTCTCGGCGGAGCACGTGTCGGAGAAGTCGGAGCCACTGGACCTGTTCACGTTCATCCGCGAGGCCGAGGTCCCCGTCATCGTCGGTGGCTGCGCCTCCTATTCAGGTGCCCTCCACCTCATGCGCACCGGCGCCGTCGGCGTGCTCGTCGGTGTCGGCCCCGGCGCCGCCTGCACCTCACGCGGTGTCCTCGGCATCGGCGTGCCCCAGGCGACGGCGATCGCCGATGCCGCCGGAGCCCGCATCCGCTATCTCGAAGAGACCGGCCGCTATGTGCACGTGATCGCAGACGGCGGCATGCGCACGGGTGGCGACATCGCCAAGGCCATCGCCGTCGGCGCCGATGCAGTGATGCTCGGATCGCCGATCACGGCGGCCGAAGAGGCGCCGGCCCAGGGCTACCACTGGGGCATGGCCACGTTCCATCCCGAGCTGCCGCGCGGCACCAGGGTTCGGACCGGATCGCTCGGCACGCTCGAGGAGATCCTCGTCGGGCCCGCCCACGAGAACGACGGCCGCCGCAACCTCTTCGGCGCCCTTCGTGTCTCCATGGCGACGACGGGCTACGCCAGCGTCAAGGAGTTCCAGCGCGCCGAGGTGATGGTCGCTCCAGCCCTTCAGACCGAGGGCAAGCGTCTCCAATCCAACCAGGGCGTCGGGATGGGTCGTTGATGGGACAGGGTCCCGTCAGCAGCGGTCACGCCTCGGGCGGCGACTTCGACAAGGTGCTCGTCCTCGACATGGGGGCGCAATACGCCCAGCTCATCGCACGGCGCGTCCGTGAGGCGCACGTCTTCAGCGAGATCGTCGGCAGGGACATTCGCGCCCACGAGGTGAAGGCCAGGAATCCGGTCGGCATCATCATCTCCGGAGGGCCCGCCTCCGTGTACGCCGAGGATGCGTACGACATCGACCCCGGCATCCTCGAGCTCGGGATTCCGGTGCTCGGCATCTGTTACGGCCACCAGATCATCGCCCACACCCTCGACGGAACCGTGGCGGCCAACGACGTCGCCGAATACGGCAGGACGGCCCTCACCGTCGCCAACGACGAGTCGTTGCTGCTCTCGGACCTGCCGGTCGAGCAGGAGGTGTGGATGTCGCACCGCGACGCCGTGGTCGGGACCCCGAGCGGGTTCACCGTGACGGCCTCGACGGTCGACGTCCCGGTGGCGGCGATGGAGGATCGCAGCCGCGGTCTCTACGGCGTCCAGTTCCACCCCGAGGTCGCCCACACGCCGCACGGCCAGGACGTGCTGCGTCGCTTCCTCTACGAGGCGTGTGGGGCACGGCCGACGTGGACCAACGTCTCGATCATCGAGCAGTCCGTGGAAGCGATCCGTGCCGCAGTGGGGGAGGGTCGCGTGATCTGCGGACTGAGCGGTGGTGTCGATTCGTCGGTTGCCGCTGCGCTCGTCCACAAGGCGGTCGGCGACCAGCTCGTGTGTGTGTTCGTCGATCACGGTCTCATGCGACACGGCGAGGGCGAGCAGGTCGAGCGCACCTTCCGTGAGCACTTCCACGTGAATCTCATCCACGTCGACGCCTCCGAGCGCTTTCTGGAGCGCCTCGCCGGAGTCACCGATCCCGAGGAGAAGCGGAAGACGATCGGCGAGTTGTTCATACGGGTGTTCGAGGACGTGGCAGGCGACATCGAGGGCGCCGCGCATCTCGTGCAGGGCACCCTGTATCCCGACGTCATCGAGTCCGGCACGAAGGACGCCGCCAAGATCAAGAGCCATCACAACGTCGGTGGCCTGCCAGACGACATGGACTTCGAGCTGGTCGAGCCGCTGCGCGACCTCTTCAAGGACGAGGTGCGCGCCGTGGGTGTGGAGCTCGGTCTCCCCGAGGAGATCGTGTGGCGGCAGCCCTTCCCGGGACCGGGCCTGGCGGTCCGCATCATCGGTGAGGTGACCAAGGAGCGGCTCGACCTGTTGCGCGCCGCCGACGCCATCGTCCTCGAAGAGATCCGGCGCGCCGGACTGTATGGCGAGCTGTGGCAGACCTTCGGCGTGCTGCCGGCCATTCGCAGCGTCGGCGTCCAGGGCGACGGCCGTACCTACGCCTATCCGCTGATCCTGCGCGCCGTCACCAGCGACGACGCCATGACCGCCGACTGGGCGAGGCTTCCGTACGAGGTCCTCGAGCGGATCTCGTCGCGGGTCATCAACGAGGTCGACGGCATCAATCGCGTCGCCTACGACATCTCTTCGAAGCCGCCCGCCACCATCGAGTGGGAGTGATCCACAGGACCTGAACCGGTCCGCCCCATGCCGTTGCGATTACTCAAGATCGCCCTCTCGCGGGTCGATACCGTTGGCGAGGGGACAAGTGGACGCAGGTGCGTAGCACCAGGAGGTATGTGCAGCCTTGGGCTGGACCAACGATCCCGAGCTCGAGCGGCTCTTCCGCGAGGAACTGACGACGCGATCCGCTGCGCTCGTCGAGGGTGCCGTGCGCTACGCCGCGCGCGAGCACGACGATGCGCTGACCACCGACCTGTACCGCGAGGGCCACAGCATCAAGGGCACCTCGCGGGTGATGGGATTCGAGGCGATCTCGGTGGCCGGCAAGCTCCTCGAGAGCACCTGGAGAGCGATCGATCAGGGCGAGCTCGAATGGGACCACGAGGTCGCCGATGCGCTGCTCGGTCTCGCCGAGACCCTGCCCGATGCGATCGATGCCGACCCCGTCACGGGAACCGACGAGATGTCGGTCGCCATCGAGGATCTCCGGGTCGCGCTCGATGCAGTCGGAAAGCCACCGTCCCCTGACCTCGCGCCGCCCGAGCCATCGGAGCGGCGCACCGCCCTCGCCGATCCCGTTCCTTTCGATGTCGCCGACGTCGAGGATGCCATGGTCGGTCACGAGACCCCCGCAGAGCTCTCGGGCTCGTATGAGATCGGTTTCGACGAGGAGGACCAACCCTCGACCCTCGACATCTTGCGGGCGAAGTCGATCGGGAAGACCCCAACGTCGGCCGTCGCAACGGAAGACGCCGATGAACCCGCCGTCCCCAATTCATCCGTCGACGTCGCCGACCCGACCCCGGCTGCGGTGTACACCCCGCCCACGCTGAGCCCTGACGTCCCGATCTCCCCTGACGTCCCGATCTCCCCTGACGTCCCGATGGCTCCTGCGGCCGGTTCCAGCGGGTCGCGCTCGGTCGACCTCGACGCGCTGCCGAGCCTCGCGGCCGTCGATGGCTCCGATGTGGGCGGGCTGCTCGGTGCGGTGCAGAATTGGGCGGCAGGCCAGACCGTGACCGTCAACGCCGGGCGTCTCTACGAGCTCATCAACGGTGTCGCCGCACTGCGCATCGACTCCGAGGCGGTGCTCCACAAGGCGCGGAGCCATCGTCTCGCGACGGGTATCGATGCCGGTGACGTGGTGTCTGCCGTCAGCTCGCTGACCACCAGGCTCGTCGACCTCGAGCGGCAGTCGCTCGAATTGACGGCGGTGCCCCTCGACAACGTCCTCGCCACCCTCCCTCAGCTGGTCGGCTTCATGTCGCGCAAGCTCGGCAAGGAGGTCCGCTTCGAGGTCACTGGAGGCGACATCCTCATCGATCGTGCGATCATCGATGTCATCGGCGACCCGGTGCGCCAACTCGTCGTCAATGCGATCCGCCACGGCATCGAGATCCCGGAGCGTCGCCGCGCCGTCGGCAAGCCCACCACGGGTCTGGTCGCCGTCGACGTCACCATCACCGACGGTCACGTCCAAGTCACGGTGAGTGACGACGGGGCAGGCGTGGATTGGGCGGCGGTCAACCGAATCGCCTTGACCGAAGGTCTCCTCGGCGCACCGACCAACGACCCGTCGGTGTTGCTCCCCATCCTCTTCACCTCCGGCTTCTCGACGACGCAGCAGACCGAGCTCGGCGGCGCAGGCAACGGTCTGCCGTCGGTCGCCGCCGCCATCGAGTCGCTCTTCGGTCGGCTCTCCATCCATTCGGATGGTGGACTCGGCACCGTGGCTCGCTTCACGGTTCCCACGTCCCGGGCGCTGCAGCGTGTCGTCATCGTCGAGGACGGTGGTCTGCGCTGGGGTCTGCCCGACACGGCCGTCGACCAGGTCATCCCGCTGGCCACGGCGGACGTCGATTGGGAGGCGGAGCAACCGCAGCTGCGACTCCGCAATGGATCTGTGCCGCTGTACGCGATCTCGCAGGTCGTCGGTGGCGGGCGAGCCAATCTCGGCGAGATCCTCGTCGTCTCCCACCGCTCGGGCACCGTGGCGTTCGCCGTCGGCAAGGTCGAGATGGTTCGCGAGGTCGCCACCAAGGAACTCGGTCCGCTGTTGCAGGGACCGGACCACATCACCGGTGCGGCGCTCCTGGGCGCAGGCGACGTGGTGCTCGTGCTCGATCCCTACGAGCTCTCGGAGCGTGCCAGGCTGGGACGCACCGCAGCAACGCTCAACGGTCCGCGGGTCCTGATCGTCGATGACTCCGCAGGTGTGCGGGCGGTCGTTTCTGCCGCGTTGTCCTCGAACGGATTCGTGACCAGCACGGTCACCACCGCGGCCGAAGCGACGGAGCATCTCGCCGCCAACCACGTGGATGCCATCGTCGTCGACTTCTCGATGCCAGGTGAAGACGGCATCTCGCTCGTGGGTCGGATCCGGGAGAAGGACGCGATCCTGCCGATCGTCATGCTCGCCGGTGCAGCCGGAGTCGAGGACCAGAAACGGGCGCTCGCCGCAGGTGCCAACGGCCCCGCCCGGCGGCCCCTCCTGTCGCAACCACACGCCTGTAGTTCCGCTTCTCGAGCCATGGGTATCATCGTGGGATGCCCGAATCCGGTCTCCTCGAGGAGCTGAACCCTGCCCAGCGCGAGGCTGTGGCGTCGATCGAAGGGCCGCTCCTGGTCGTCGCCGTCCTCCCAGGCGTTCACCGAGTGGTAGATGTAGCACGGCTCGGCT
>CAYFYC010000031.1:0-2587 GCA_964347305.1 uncultured Acidimicrobiaceae bacterium
AGTGGGCGCTACTGGGATCGAACCAGTGACCTCTGCCGTGTGAAGGCAGCGCTCTTCCGCTGAGCTAAGCGCCCGAGGGACCGCAAGGGTACCAGGCCTCGGACGCGCTGAACATGGTGCGTCACGTGGACTCGGAGGCACTCACCGCCGGCTCGGGAACCCGGGTCAGCAGCTCGTGGCGGCTCACCCACCAGGCCGCCGATGCGAGGAACAGGACGACGATCGCCATGATGGTGATCGACCATCCCGGCCCCACCCAGCCGTAGAGAATGCCCATCGAGATCGCCGAGACGGCGGCGAAGACGAACCCCGACGCATCGAGCGCTCCCTGCCCGCGCGCCACGAACTCGGGCGGCGAACCGCGGGCCACGGACGCCGCAGCCGACGGGTTGACACCTGCCATCAGCGTGGAGTGCGCTGCGCCGACGATCGAGATGAGCACGGGCGATCCGAGCCAGCCGTACGCAGCGAAGATCGGCACGATTGCCACCGAAGCACCGATACCCACCAACCTCGGATCGACCCGATCCGCCAGCCGACCCCCCGCTGGAGCCAGCAGAGCGAGCGGCAGCACGATGACGGTGAAACTGATCCCGATGAACAGCGTCGACGCACCCCGGTCTGCCAGCAAGCGCGCCCACACCGTGTCGACGGCGCCGATGGCAAAGTACGACGACGCGCCGATCAGCAATCCGCTCAGCACCATCGGACGCCGCAGCACCTCCCGAAACGATCCCTCGGATTCGACCTGGACGATCGGGGCCGGATTGATCCGGGCCACCAACGGCATGGCCAGCACGATCGCGCCCGCAGGAATGAGGAACGGCAGCGACAGACCGAACGGCTCGGCGAGCAGGCCGCCGAGGGCGGGTCCGGCGATGAACCCCGCCACCGCAGCCGCGTGCACCGCCCCGAGCTCACGTCCAGGTTGTGACGGATTCCAGTCGAGGACGATGCGTCTGGCCGCAGGGATGAACATCCCCTCCCCGAGCCCCAGCAGCGCCCGGGCCGCCACGAAGGTCCACAGAGACCCTGCGATCGCCACCCACACCAGACCGAAGGCAGCCACCCCGCCGCCAAGAACGAACATCAGCCGGGCGTGGCCCCGATCGGAGAAGCGAGACAGCAGCAGATAGCTGAAGAACGCCGTCACGAAGCTGGCTCCAGCGATGAGCCCCAGGCCCCAGTCCTCGAACCCGAATTCGTCTTGCAACTCGGCGAGCAACGCTGTGATCATCCCGAGCCCGACCATGGCGGCTGCCACGCCGAGCAGCAGGATGAAGCGGTCGATGCGATGCGATGGGTGGGGGGCGGTCACGGCCGCCGCAGGCTACCCCTCGACGCGACCGGCGCCACTCCCAGAAGGCGCTGCTGTCACTGCTTCGGGACGTAACCCGTCGATCCGTCTGCCAGCTCGCGCAAGATGTCCATGTGCCCGAGATGGCGCGCCGTCTCCTCGATCAAGTGCAGGACGATCCAGCGAACGGATCGTTGCTCTCCCCCACCCAGATCGATGACGTCGTCCAGACCGCTTTCGGCGAGGATCGCCTGCGATTCCGTGACTGCCTCGGCATAGAAAGCCGACACGCTCTGCACCGTCTCGCCCGGCTCGATACGCCAGTCCGCGTCAGGGTCGGCGGCACTCCACGGCGGATCGATCGACCGGCCGGCAACATCTCCAGCAAAGAAGTCGCGCTCGACCCACGCGAGATGCTTCACCACACCCAACACCGTGATTCCGGACGGCACCGGGGAAGTAGACGCGGCGACCTCGGCGATGCCCTCGAGCTTCCACAGGACCAACGCACGCTGCTCGTCGAGCATCGCCTCCAGCGACTCACGCTCATCGGCGACGTAGGCCGGCTCGGGCATGGACAACATCGCGGCACCGTAGCCGACGGCAAGAACGCAGCGCCGCGGTTCTACTCTCCTCCTGGTGCCATTCGAGATGACGCTGGACGAGTTCGAGACGATCGTCGAGGAGTCGCTGACGCTGATTCCCGACGAGTTGGCGCGCCTCATCGAAAACGTCGCCATCGTGGTGCAGGACTGGCCGACACCGGAGCAGAACCGGCACGCCGGCCGCGGGATGCTGCTCGGTCTCTACGAGGGTGTCGCCCTGACACGGCGGAGTCCGATGTCGTACAACGCCGTCATGCCTGACCGGATCACGATCTACCGGGGGCCTCATCTCCGGATCACGAGCAATGCCGAGCAGCTGCGAACACGCGTGGCCCGGACGGTGATCCACGAGGTCGGGCACCACTTCGGCATCTCGGACGAGCGTCTCCACGAACTCGGCTGGGGATGACCGCACGGTTCGGTCGCCCTTGTTGTTTCGCGATCAAACGCAGCCCTCGAGGAACCCCACCGCAGGCAGGATCCCGGCCCGGTACTCGGTGACCGTGCCGGACTCGTCGAGGACGAAGACGACCCGATAGTCGAGATCCTCTTCGTCGACCGGCACGTATTGCAGGCCCACTCCTCCACCGGCCGACACCTCGGCCCCCCCGCGCCGCCCCGGGGACACCGCCTGGTTGCCGAAGCGATTGCAGAGCAGCGTCTGCGGTGGAATCTTCGACGTCGC
>CAYFYC010000031.1:2597-8585 GCA_964347305.1 uncultured Acidimicrobiaceae bacterium
CTCTCCGAGCCGTCCCGGGAACATCGCCTGGAGCGCCGGCTCGTTCACACCGATACCTGCACCCGACCTGGTGGTGACCGTGGAGGCATCACGGACCTCCACCCGAACGATCACATCGTCGACCACCATGAACGACACGCCTTCGTAGCCGTCCTGACCATCCGGCGGCGTGACGTGATAACACGAGTCCGAGACGTCGGGATCCAGCTCGCCCTCCAGATCGAATCCCGCAGCGGCCGAAGCCTCCTCCACCGACATGCCCACCCGAATGGGGCCGAGCCCTCCGGTGGTCACGAAGGGATCGGACGGCGTGAGCGTCACGGGAACGACGACGGTGGCCGTGGTCGAGGATGTCGTGGTGCTCGTGGGAGCCGGGGCGGCGGTGGTGGTCGTCGACGACGTCGTTGCCGTCACGGTCGTCGTGGTCGCCGCAGAGTCGTCGCCCGAACAGGCGCTGACCAGCAAGATCAGAGCAACACCCAGGCACATCCGCACGCGCATGGCGCCGAGCGTACACGGCCCGCCGCTTGCGCCGCGGGAGAGCGCCCTGAAAGGACCGGAGACCGCTCCGATGGAGTCCCCGGTCCTTCCCGTTGGGTTGCCAGAACCTGCCCGGCCGTCAAGCGCGACCGCTGATGAGTCCTGGGTCGGCTGTCGGTCTCGGCAGAGTCAGCCCTGAGCTGCGACGAATCGTTCCGTGTTGACCCGGAACAGTTCGGTGATCTCGTCATCGAGAAGACGGACGCCCCACATTACCCGGGCGTCATCGGGGTGGTTCGCCCTCACCCAGTCGGCGAAGGCCCTGAACGCCGGGGCCCATTGCGAGTCGAAGAAGTCATCACTGTCGACGAAGGTGATGCCGTTCTCACCGACAGTCACGGTGGCGACCGCAGGCCCTGGATTCAAGCCGATCGCATCGGACCAGTCGCCCCGGCCGGTCAGCTCACACGACACGTCGCTGTCGCCCGCAAGCTCGCAATCTCCGAGTTGCCAGCTGAATCCGATGGCCTCGTACCACGGGATCTGGGTAGCGATCGAATGACCGCGTCCGAATCCGGCGACATCCCACTCGAAGGCCGTCGGGTCGACGGTGGCAACGGCAGCATCGACATCGCCGGCGATGATCGCCTCCCAGTACGCCTGAGCCGCGGCCAGCGGGTCCAGCGCGACAGGCTCTGGTGCAGCCGTCGTCTCGGCCACCGGCGGCACGGTTTCTGGACCGGTGCCGTCGCCGGTGAGGGCGACGGCGGCCACGCCGATCAGCACGACGGCAGCGACGCCGACCGCAATGCCGAGCCCTCGTCTCGTGCTTCCCGCAGGCCTCGTGGCGGCAGGGTCTGTGGACTCCGGCTCTCGTTGTTGGGTTTGCACCTCATGTCTCCTCTCGACGGATCGATCGAGAAGGTCGGTGGACGTTGGGGGATTGCCGGCACGCTGCATCGCGTCCGAAAACAGAGCGAGGATCTCTCGTTCCTCGACGAGCAGACGAGTCGGATCGACGACCGGGTTGGAGGCCCGAACCAGCTCACGAAGCCGCGGCTGCGTCATGTTCGCCTCCTTTGAGTGTGTAGGGGGCGAGGTGCCTGAGGCGCCTCTCCAGTTGTTTGTATGCCCGGTGCAGACGTTGGTCGATGGCGGCCCGGGACACGCTCAGCATGTCGGCGACGGTCTCTCGTGGCAGGCCTTCCCACTCGACCAGCCTGATCACCTCGCGGTAGTGAGGTTTCAGGGAGTCGACCGCCGCCTGCACCTCGGCGTGCTCGGCCCGTTGCACGACCTGGGCCTCGGGCCCCGGTTGTTGCCGCTGCGGTTGAGATCCGAGCTTGCCGGACAGGTTGCGGGCTCGACGATCCGACCGTGCCTGATTGCGCAGCACGTTGGCGGCCACGCCGTACAGCCACGGCAGTGTCTCGGATCCGGCGGGCAGATCGTCGCGTCTGCGCCAGGCGATGGCGAAGACCTCCGCCGTGGCGTCGTGCGCCTCCACGGATCCGGTACGACGCAGGCAGTAGGCGAGCACGGGACGTACGCAGTCTGCGTACATGCTCTCGAACCTCGCCGTCTCGCCTTCCGACACCTCGCCGCCTCCCCAGGGGCCTCTGCATCATCCAACACGTATGTCCGGCGCACCGCCGAATCTGACAAGTGAATGAAATGTCAGATGGCGTCGGCTGCGGGACATGAACGGGCGAACCGAAGGCGGTTCGGACAATGGGGATTGTCACGAAGCCGGGGGCCGGATCTACTCCGGCCCCCGGTCTCGACTTCGTATCGGCGGCCCTGTCCGAGCCCGTCCCTCAGTCCTCGTCGGGCGGGACCGAGTAGATGCAGAACTCGTTGCCGAGCGGGTCGGCCACCACGGTCCACTCCGGATAGCCGGGCTCGCCGGCCACCTCGTTCAGGACGGACCCTCCGAGCTCGACGATCCGCTGCTCGAACTCCTTGCGATCGTCGACACGGACGTCGAGATGGAGCCGGTTCTTCCCCGGCCTCGGTTCGGGCACGAGCTGAAAGGCGAGCCGGGGCCCGCCCTCGGACATCTGAGCCATGTAGGCGTAGGTGGCGTCGCGATGGGCGACATGCAGACCGAGCACCTCGGACCAGAAGTCGATCGAGACATCGAGGTCGTTCGTGTCGAACATGACCGTCGTGACGATGCCCTTGCCGGCCGTCATTGGCCCGGCCCCAGCCCGAGTCCCACACCGAGGCTGCGGGCGGCTTCGATCCACGGGTGGTCGAGTGGCACGACGCTCCGCCGACCGGCCACCTCTTCGAGCGGGACAGGCACCACTTCTCCTCCGCGGATGGCCATCATCACCCCGGTGACGCCCTCCGCAACGAGATCTGCCGTGGCGGTGCCGAGCCGCGAGGCGAGCAGCCGATCCGCAGGCGACGGAGTGCCGCCGCGCTGGACGTGCCCGAGAATCGTGACCCGTGACTCGAGCCCGGTGAGTTCCTCGAGCCGCCTGGCGACCCGCGCGGTGGAATCCTTCTGCCGGGCCTCCACGTCCTTGCGGATCGCCTTCAGCTCCGCGCGAGTGTCGCCCTCGGCGGTCTCGAGCTGCTCCTCGATCTCCGCCAGCTCGGCCGCATCCTGCTTGCTCATCGCACCCTCGGAGACAGCCACGATGCTGAACGTGCTGCCGCCGGAACGACGCGCCTTGATCGTCTCGGCGACCGCCTCGGCGTCGTAGGGGATCTCGGGAATGAGGATGACGTCGGCTCCGCCGGCGAGCCCCGAGCCGAGCGCCAGCCATCCGGCGTTGTGGCCCATCACCTCGACGACGATGATCCGGTGATGGGAGTGCGCCGTCGAGTGGAGCCGGTCGATGGCCTCGGTGGCGATGTTGAGTGCCGTGTCGAAGCCGAACGTGATCTCCGTTCCCCACACGTCGCGATCGATCGTCTTCGGCAACGTGAGCACCGGTACTCCGACTTCCTGGAGGGCGAGGGCATTCTTCTGGGTTCCGCCCCCGCCGAGGCAGATGAGCGTGTCGAGGTGGTGCTCCTCGATGTTGGCCTTGATGACGTGGCGCATGTCCATCTTCTCGCCACCGACGTTCATCCGGTGCGGCTTCTCCCTGGCAGTACCGAGAATGGTTCCACCCAGCGTGAGGATTCCGGAGAGGGATGCACTGTCGAGACGGACGTGGCGGTTCTGCATGAGACCCTTGAACCCGTCACGGAAGCCGACGACGCTCATGCCGTACTTGCGGATCGCCGATTTCCCGATCCCTCGTATCGCCGCGTTGAGGCCGGGCGTGTCGCCCCCCGACGTCAGGATCCCGATGTTCTTGCTCATCCTGCCTCCGTGTGGTCCCGCGAGGGATCGTACCGTCACGGCACCTACGCCGTTCTCCGTAGGATGCGCCGCGAGATGAGCGAGCACGCCGCAGCCGCCATGAAGGGAAGCCGATCGGCCTTCGAGGCCATGGTCGACGAGGTGATCGACGGCCTCCCCGAATGGGTCATGAACCAGATCGACAACCTCGCCGTCGTGGTCGAGGACAAGGCACGTCCGGACCAGGACGCCAGCGGGTATGGGCTCCTCGGTCTCTACGAGGGTGTCGACAAGCTGCGCCGCGGCAACGACTACTTCGGGGCGACCCCTGACACGATCACCATCTTCCGGCTCCCCCACCTCGTCCAGGCAGAGACACCCGAAGACCTGGCCGCCGAGGTACGCACGACGGTGCTCCACGAACTCGCCCACCATCTCGGCATCGACGACGACCGGCTCCACGAGATCGGCTACTGAGCCATCCATCGGTACCCTCCCGCACCGATGACCGACACCCCGACCCAAGACGACGTCCCGCCCCTGTTGTTCGCCCAGGCTCGCGGGGCCCGGCTCGCCTACCAGGTGTTCGGCCAGGACCAACCGACGATCCTCGCCGTGCCGCCCCTCGCTCAGAACATCGAGGTCGCCTGGGAGCAGCCGAGGATCCGGCGCATGCTCGAGCGATTCGGCTCGTGGTGCCGGTTCATCCACTTCGACAAGCGAGGCACGGGCGCCTCGGACCGTCGCAGCGCCGTGCCAGGTATCGACGAGCGTGTCGAGGATCTCAGGGCCGTGCTCGATGCCGCCGACGTCGAGTCGGCGCACCTGTTCGTCCAGTCGGACGGCGGGCCCATGGCGATCATGTTCGCCGTGACCTACCCGCACCGGGTGGAGAGCCTCGTGCTCTGCGGCTCGGGAGCCACGATGGCGCCCGACTGGCCGGAGGACGAGCGGATCGCACGGCGCGAGCGACAGGTCGCCGAGTGGGGCACGCCGTTGTCGCGCATGGTCGACGGGTTCGCCCCGTCTCTTGCCGACGACGACGAGTTCCGCCGCTGGCATCAGCGATACGAGCGGCTCGCCGCCACCACCGACTCGCTCAGGGAGCTGCTCGACCTGTCCGTCGAAATGGATGTATCCGATGTGCTCGGCGACGTCACCCAGCCGACCCTCGTGTTGCACCGGACGGGCGACCAGATCGTCCCCGTGGCGAAGGGCCGCGACCTCGCCGCAAGGATCCCCGGTGCCCGACTCATCGAGTACGACAGTCGCGATCACTTCTCGTACGTGGGTAGCCTGGACTGGATCGACGACGTGGAGCGCTTCATCACCGGCACGGTGACCGACCGGCTCGTCGTCCCCCGGCCCACGAGCCGTCCCCGCATCATCACGCTCGGCCGCTTCGGCGTCGACCTCGGAGGCGAGGAAGTGTCGATCTCGGCGTGGGGTACCCGCCATGCACGCCAGGTGCTGAAGCGCCTCGTCGCCGCCGATGGCTGGCCCGTCACCCGCGAGGCACTCATCGACATGCTGTGGCCCGACGAGCACGACATGCGCAGGTTGAGCGCGCGGCTCTCGGTGCAACTGTCCGCCATCCGGCGCGTGCTCGGCGGCGGGGTGATCGCCGACCGGGAGAGCGTCCGGCTCGACCTCGGAGCCGTCGACACGGACCTCCATCAGTTCCTCGGAGCCGGCGACGAGGCCATCGTCGAGATGTATGACGGGGAGTTCTTGCCGGAGGACCTCTACGAGGACTGGACAGGGGCGGTTCGAGACGATGCCCGCCGGCGTTTCACGGCTGCCGCCCAGCGGCTGGGGGAGGCCGCCATGAACGCCGGCGATCACGACTCGGCCATCGATCTCGCCCGCCGCGTCGTGGGCGTCGACCCGTACAACGAGATCGGTCATCGCCTCCTCGTCTCGGCGCTCGCCGCCGCAGGCGACCTGCGCCACGCCCGCATCGCCCACGAGGCATGGGCCGCAGCCATGGCAGAGCTCGACCTCGAGGTCGAGGCGTTCGAATCGATCGTTGCGTCGTAAGGATTTCGAAAACGGCGTCACGACGATGACGCCATGACCTACACAACCGCACTCAGCCATGCCGATGCCGCCGTCCTCGAGGCCGGCCACGGCGCCCACTACGAGTTCCTCAACAACCTGGCCACCGTGAAGGTTCGCGCCGGGTCGGAGGGGTCGATGAGCGTGGT
>CAYFYC010000031.1:8595-10060 GCA_964347305.1 uncultured Acidimicrobiaceae bacterium
TGGCGATGGAGCGGCGGCCCGAAGCCCTGCGTGGTCGAGTTCCTCGCCCCGCAGGGCTTCGGGCCGCCGCTCCATCGCCACGTGACGGAGGACGAGCTGTTCATCGTCCTCGACGGCGAGCTCGTCTTCCACGTCGGTGACGACCGCATCCCCGGCGGTCCCGGAGCCGTGGCGCACCTGCCCAGGGCGCTCCCTCACACCTTCCAGGTCGTGAGCGAGACCTGCCGGCTGATCAACGTCACTGCCTCCAACGACACGATCCCACGGTTCGACGCCATGGTGGCAGCGCTCGGCGTCCCCACGACCAGCGTCTCGATGCCGGCGCCCATGCAGATCGATCCGGGCCGTGTCTCCGAGGTGTGCCTGGAACACGACATCGAGATCGTCGGGCCACCACCGCCGCCGCTCACACCCGCCTGATCCATTCCACGAACCAACACCAACGACGACAAGGAGAACCATTCACATGAAACGACGTCCCTGGATCGCCGCGCTGGCGGTGCTCGCACTCACGATGGTCGGGGCCTGCAGCGCCGACGAAGTCGCACCGACCACGACGGCAACCCCGACGACGCTACCCAGCGGGGTCATCGAGTTGACTGCCTCGGACTATGGCTTCGAGGGCCTGCCCGCCCGGGTCCAGTCCGGCACCACGTTCACGCTGAAGAACACGAGCAGCGAGGAGCTCCACGAGTACGCCGCGATTCGCCTCCCCGACGACGAGACGCGCAGCGTCGAAGAGCTGCTGCAGCTGCCACCCGGGGAGCTGGCTGCGTTCTTTCCGCTCGTCGACAGCGTGATGATCGCTCCTCCTGGCGAGGACGGCTTCCCGGTGGTCGGAACCGGGACACTCACGGAGCCAGGTCGCTACGCCTTCATCTGCGCCATCCCGACCGGCGCGGATCCCGCCGAGTATCTCGCTGCGGCAGCCGAGTCCGAGGAGGGACCGCCCGAGGTCGACGGTGGACCACCCCACTTCACGCTCGGGATGTACGGCGAGGTGGTCGTCGAGGGCTGAGTCCCACACCGACACGACACGACATCGAGGCCGGCGACGAGCAGTCGCCGGCCTCATGTCGTTAGGTTTCCTGCATGATCCGCGACCAGACCGTTCTCGACGACATGCTCGCCACCGTTCGGCGATTCGTGACCGAGCGACTCGTGCCCGCCGAAGAGCACGTGGCCGCAACCGACGAGATTCCCCCCGCAATCGTCGACGAGATGAAACAGATCGGGCTCTTTGGGCTCTCGATTCCCGAGGAGTACGGCGGATTCGGGCTGACCGCCGAGGAAGAAGTCCTCATCGCGATGGAGCTGGGCCAGACCTCGCCTGCGTTCCGCTCGGTGCTCGGCACCAACAACGGCATCGGCTCGCAGGGCATCCTCCTCGACGGCACCGAGGAACAGCGACGGACGTATCTCCCGAAGCTCGCCACCGGTGAGCTGATCGGATCGTTCGCCCTCA
>CAYFYC010000031.1:10070-36109 GCA_964347305.1 uncultured Acidimicrobiaceae bacterium
GGATCGGATGCAGCTGCCGTGCAGACGCCCGCCGTCCGTACTGGCGACGAGGACGCCCTCGACGGCACCAAGCGCTACATCACCAACGCACCCGAAGCCGACCTCTTCACGGTGATGGCCCGCACCGACCCCGACCAGCCGAGAGCAGCCGGGATCACCGCTTTCCTGGTTCCGGCCGACACGCCGGGCGTCACCATCGGGGCTCCGGAGCGGAAGATGGGACAGCAGGGCTCCCACGTCGCCGACGTGGTCTTCGACGACGCCCGGGTGCCGGCGGAGAACATCATCGGTGGGCCCGACAACGAAGGGCGCGGGTTCGCCACGGCGATGAAGGTGCTCGACAGGGGCCGGCTCCACATCTCGGCGGTGTGCGTCGGCGTCGCCGAGCGTCTCATCCGTGAGGCGTTGACCTTCGCCCAGAGCCGCGAGCAGTTCGGCACGGCCATCATCAATCATCAGCTCGTGGCGGCGATGCTCGCCGACAGCCGCACCGAGGCATACGCTGCCCGATCCATGGTGCTCGAGACGGCACGCCGCCGGGATGACGGCGACCGGGTCACGATGCTCGCCTCGGCGTGCAAGCTGTTCGCCGCCGAGATGGTGGGAAGAGTGGCAGACCGAGCTGTTCAGATCCATGGCGGTGCCGGCTACATCGCCGACTATCCCGTGGAGCGCTTCTATCGAGACGTGCGGCTCTTCCGCCTCTACGAAGGCACCTCCCAGATCCAGCAGCTCGTGATCGCCCGTGAGATGGACCGCGGCGCCACGATCTGACCCGGTCCGACCACTCGCCCGCCATCGAATTCCTCACGCCGAGGACCCTTCCGGCCGATACATGAGGTATGGCAAATGTGCGCGAACTGCGGGATCCGTATCGACGCTGCGAAGAGCGGTGTCGCCACGATCTCGGTCGGGGTCTCACCATCGCCGAACTGCTCGGCGAGGACGAGCTGACGCCGATCACATTCGCCTCACCCGTCCTCCAGATCGAGGCGTTCCAGCGCTCTGACGTGCGCATGGCGATCTCCGCCGCCGCCCAGGCCTGATCCCCCGGCCGTTCTACCCGATCGGCTCCCTCTACACCCGGCTCCCCGCCGGTTCCGATGGAGGACATAGCCGTGGACGACCTCATCAAGCAGCTCCAGGAGAAGACGGGTCTCGCCGCCGACCAGATCCAGAGCGTCATCGAAGGCGTCGCCGGCTTCCTCGGCGACAAGCTCCCGGGACCACTCGGCGACCAGGTCAAGAAGCTCCTCGGCGGTGACGGTGGCGCAGGGGACGCAGGAGGCGAGGGCGAGGGCGGCGGCCTGATGGACCAGGCGAAGGACATGCTGGGGGGCTTCCTCGGCGGCAACTGAACGCCACTCTTCTTCTTCCACGGGGTCGCATCGCGCGGCCCCGTGGTCGCGCCGGGCGAGACCGCTGATCCATTCCTACACTCGGAGACGATGGTGACGAAGTCGACTCCATACGCAGCAGTCGGTCTCATCGACGAGCCGGCGTGGCCCGAAGGCCCGGGACCGTTCGTGTTCCTGGTCGAGCAATCGGGCCCTCTGGAGCGGCGGCTCGCCGAAGGCTGGATCGCACGGAACAAGCCTGCCGATCTCGACCGGGGCCAGGTGCACATGTCGATCCTGCCCACGACGAGGCGGAAGCGACGCCATCGTCCGGATCGGAAGCTCGAGGCGTTCATGACCTCGGGTGATCCAGTGCTGATGCCATTGCGGGTCGTCTGGCTGGCCCCCGAGCGAGACGGACGACGCGAGGTCGGGTGGCGCGATCTCCTGATCCCAGGCGATCCTCGTGACCCCGATCCGGTCCGCCAAGAATGGATCTACCGCACCCGCCCCGACCGGTGTCGCATCATTGCGGGCAATCCGGCTCGAGCCTCCGAGTTGAAGGACCGTTGGGACGAGCCCGACGGCCGGGGCCGGGCTCAAGGTGTGGGCCTCGCCGAGTTCACCACGCGTGCGGCGTGGCTCTCCCTGGAGATCGCCGAGCGCAGGCTCCGCGGCAGCCGGTACAAGGTGCCCAAGTTCGTTCGCGAGATCCTGGTCGAGCGCCCCAGCTTCGCCGCGGGCGTCGCCAAGCTCGCCACCGAGTCCAACGCGTCGTACGAGGCGATGGCGGCCCGTACGTCGCGCTACATCAAGGAGATCGCCGCGTCGCACTCGCCGTACGTGATCGACATGGTGACCGCCGGCATCCGCTGGCTGTTCGACAAGGCGTACGTGGGGCTCATCTACGACCGCGAGGAGCTCGAGGCGCTCTATCAGATGAGCCAGAACGCGCCGCTCGTGTTCCTCCCGTCGCACAAGTCGAACTTCGACCACCTCATCCTGCAATACGTGCTCTATCAGAACGATCTCCCGCCGAACCACACGGCGGGCGGAATCAACATGAACTTCTTCCCCGTCGGGCCGTTCCTGCGTCGCTCGGGAGTCTTCTTCATCCGGCGCGAGTTCAAGGAGAACGAGCCCTACAAGTTCGCGCTGCGTCAGTACATCGACTATCTCCTCGAGAAGCGGTTCCCCCTCGAGTGGTTCATCGAGGGGGGCCGGTCGAGGACCGGGAAGCTGCGTGCACCGCGCCTCGGGATGCTGGCCTATGTCGTCGAGTCCTATCAGCGCGGCTCGACAGACGATGTGGTGCTGATCCCCGTTGCCATCGCCTACGACCAGATCCAGGACGTCGGGTCGTATGCGGAGGAGCAGTCCGGGGGCAAGAAGGAGAAGGAGTCGTTCGGCTGGATGCTGAACACCATCCGATCACTCCGGCGCCGCTACGGCGCAGCCCACGTGCGCTTCGGCGCACCGATCTCGCTGCGCGCCTTCGTGGCCGAGCTGGGGGCACCACCCGTCGAGGCGGACGACGATCGCCGGTCGCCACTCGTGCCGAAGCTGGCCTTCGAGATCTCGAATCGCATCAACGAGGCGACCCCGGTCACCCCCGTCTCACTGGTCACCATGGCGCTGCTCGAAGCGGACAAACGCAGTCTGACCTTTGACGAGGTCGTCGAGAGCCTCAGCCCGTTCGTGGAATTCGTCGTGCGTCGCGACATCCCGATGACCGAGAAGATCAACCTGGCGTCGGGCCGCATCGTGCACCGGGCTCTCGATTCGCTCGTGGAGCACGGCGTCGTCTCACGCTTCGAGGGCGCCACCGAGACCGTCTATCGCATCGGCCGCGAGCAGCACCTGGCGGCGGCCTACTACCGGAACACGATCATCCATCACTTCCTCACCGCAGCCATCGTCGAGCTGGCGCTGGTGTCCGCGCGGTCGATCGACGCTCCGGTGACACGAGAGCTGGTGACGGACGCCGCACTGCGGCTGCGGGATCTCCTCAAGTTCGAGTTCTTCTTCGCACCGAGCGAGGAGTTCATCGAGCAGGTCCACGCCGAGCTCGCCATCGCGGCGGACGATTGGCGGGCGCTGCTCGAACGAGGTGAGATCGACAAGCTGTTGCGGGCCTTCATCCCGTTCAAGGCCCCTGCCGTGTTGCGGCCGTTCCTCGAGGGCTACCAGGTCGTCGCCGACGTGATCGCAGCCGACGCCTACCTGGGCACGATCGATCCGGCCTCGGTCACGGAGCGCGCCATGACCCTGGGCAAGCAGTACCACCTCCAGGGGCTGATCGATCACGAGGACTCTGTGTCGAAGGTCATCTTCCAGGCCGCCATCTCGCTGGCCGAGAACCGCGAACTCTTCGGCGTGGGTCCCGACATGGTCGAGCGCCGCCTCGGCTTCGCCTCCGACCTCCGGCGGTGGAATGCCGCCGTCGACACGTTGCGGAGCTTCAGCGACGCCAGCTCCGCCGGTCTCATCTGAACCGTCTCCGCCGCCCCGTTTCTCGTCCGATGACCACCCGATGGTGCGCAAAGTGACTAGTTGACTACTTACCGTTGTTGTCGTACACTCTCCGTAGTCAGCGCGTGGAAACCGACGGGATGTCGTCATGGGTGCGGTGCAACGTCACAACTTCGAGATCGTCCGCAAGGGGTACGACCCCCAGGCCGTCGACGATGTCATCCTCGAACTCACGATCGCCAAGAACGACGCCGAGGCGCTCGCCGCAAAGCTCCAGAAGCAGGCCGAAGCCTCCCCTGCCCCGGGTGGCGCATCCACCGAGGCCGCACGCGTCGTCGCCGACGCCAAGCAGCAGGCCCGTCAGATCGTCGACGAGGCACACCGGCAGGCCGAGTCCACGCTCGGTGGCGCCAGAGCCGAGGCACACCGGGTGCTCACCGAGGCTCGTGGCACGGCCAACGGTGCGTCCGGTGAGGGCGTTCCCCTCGAGGCGGCGACCATTCGGAAGCTCCTCGCCCTCGCAGAGCGCTTCGAATCGCAGGTGACCGCTCTCGCCAAGGGCGCACTCGCAGATACTTCATCGCTCAGCCGCGAGCTCGAGCAGACCCTGGCTGCCGCTGCCACCCGACCTGCCACTCAGTCGAAGGCGGCTCAGCCGAAGGCGACACCCAAGAAGCGCCCGGCGCCGGCTGCGATCCCCGAGGACGAGGGCGACAGCACGCTCGACCTGCTGCGCAAGAGGTCCGCCGGAAGCCGCAACGGCGATGGCCCGACCAAGCCTGTGAAGGCGCAAGAGCCCGACACCCGGCTGGCCGCGCGGATCGCCCGCGAGAAGGCTCGGGAGAGCGCCACCACGAACCAGACCACACCGGATCCCCTCCCCGAGGAGTCGACATCGCTTGCGAGTCGGATCGCCAGGGAGCAGGGCTCCGCCGCCTCTGAGGAACGGCAAGACAGCGAACGTGGGTCGTACTACTCACGACGTTCGGCACGTCTGCCACGCATCGGTGAGGAAGCGACCGCCGGTGCGATGGCAGCGGTTCGATCGGTACGCAAAGGCGGAGAAGGGGCCGCCCCCGACGACGAACGGACTGCACAGACGGCCTGAGAACAGCAGGGTCGGGTGCCCTCGACACACGCCCGCACGCGCACGGCTGCACGAACGCCCACCCTGCTACCGCCCGCACCCCCGGATCTCGCCCGAGCCCGGGGGTGCGGCACGTTTTCGAGCACGGAGACCCCTGAGGGCGCAGACGACGGCGGACACGCCGCTCCGCGGCCGCCCAATTGGCGGGTGCCCTCAGGCGGCGACGGCGCCCACGGGTGGCTCGTGGGTGCGGCGATAGCGGGACACGCCGAAAACCAGCATCGCGGCGAAGACGAGGCCGACGACGGAGAAGATCCCGACGCCGATGAACGAAGCCCCGGTGCCGACGAGGGCACCGGCGATGGCCGGGCCCACAGCACGGCCGGCTGCCATCGCCGATTGTGCATCGCCGACCCGCTCGTCGGGTGCCAGCGACCAGCTCGCGATGGCAGTCAGCAACGCCGGTGTGGTCATCCAGAAGCAGTAGCCCCAGAGCAGGACGCCCGCCATGAACGCCAGGGCGTTGTCGCCGAAGGCCACCAGCGCCGCAGCACCTGCGATGCCCAGTAGCCAGAGGTGGGCCGGGAGCCTCCGGCTCGTCGCCCGTGCCGCCACGAACCCCGCCAAGGCATTCCCGCTGAACCCGAGCGAGACGAGGAATGGGCTCAGGCCGACTTGTTGCTCGCCCACCACCGCGGCGTAGATCCAGAGCCCGTTGCCGGCCATCGTCATCATCCCCATGGCGACGATCAACACCACGTTTGATCGGGATGGGCTCATCCGGCTCCGGACGGGCCTGAATCCGGCGAAGGTCGCGCGCAGGAACAGCGGCGCGACGAAGGCGATCGCCGTGACGACGAACACACCGTCGGCGCCCGCGGTCTCGGCGATCCACGACAACAACGGCGCCGAGACGAGCGCGGTGAACGGCCCCACCGCAGCCATGGTCCTGAGCCCACCGGCGCTCCGCATGCCCTTGGCCCACGCGAGCCACACGAGGACTCCGCCACCGACCCCGGCCGCAGTCCGGGCCAAGAGCAGCAGCTCGAAGCCGGGCGCCAGGGCGCTCAGGGCATTGGCGGCGACGGCGAGCCCCGCTCCCCACTGGAGATGGCGCCGGGAGGTTCTGAGCCGCCGCCCCGCAACGAAGGCGGCAACGCCGAACGCCCCCACCTGGGCCGTGGACATGAGCCCAACCGCACCGAGTGTGACTCCGAAGTCCGCTGCCACCTCGTCGAGGATGAACGGAGTCCCCGTGAACAGCACCGTGACCGCCGCCAGCGCGGCGAGGAGGCCGATGTCGTCGTGGTCACGAGCGGCGAGGTACAGCCGGGTTGGTCCAAACACGACGGCTACGTTACGACGCAGCAGGCCATGTCATGCGTCGAGCCGGCCGGCGCCGTGTCGCGCGCGGTGGCGCCTCAGCCGGTCACGGTGTCGCTACTGGTAGAAGGGGTTCGTGCCGGCTTCGTGATTGGTGGCGTCGACGATCTCTTCGATCTCCGGGATGTGCTGTTTCACGGCGGCTTCGATCCCGTTGCGCAACGTCATCGCGGCGAGGCCGCACCCCTGGCAGCCGCCACCCATCTCGAGATGTGCCGTTGCGCCGTCGACGGTGATCAGCCGAACCCATCCTCCGTGGGCGGCGATCGCCGGGTTGATCTGCTGATCGAGCAACTGCGTGATGCGCTCCTCGACAGTGCCCTCCAACTCGAGCTCACCGAGATCGGGTACGCCCGCCGGTGTCGCCGGGTTCGGGTTGCGAAGCACTAGACCGGGCGCCGCCGGGTCGTCGGAGAGATCGAGGACCGAGCCCCTGAGGTTGTCGATGCTCGACGGAGGAATCGCGACGGGAAGCGATCCGTGCATCTCACGATGGTCGCTCTCCGGGACATCCTCCCCACGGACGAAGGCGGTCTCGTATTGGAACCCGTTGACGCCGACGCCGGCGATGCGAAGCCCCAGATAGAGATCAGGGATCGCCTCTGCGTCCCGGAGCGCGGTGATCTGCTCCAGGGCCTCCGGTGTGATCTCGATGACGTTCTCGGTGGTGATGGTCATATCCGGGAATGGTAGCCCTGCCCCGGAACGCGAAATACGAGACCCGGGGCCGGGCGACCGTCAGTCGTCGTAGAGACCGTCGATGACGTCGGCGAAGTGCTCACTGACCTTGTTGCGCTTGACCTTCAGCGTCGGGGTCAGCTCGCCGCCCTCGATCGAGAGCTGGCGCGGCAGGATGGCGAACTTCTTGATCTGCTCGACACGTGCGAAGTGGGCGTTGAGCTCCTGCACACTGACCTCGATCTCGGCCCGGATCGCAGACGACTCGATCGGAGACTCCTGCAGGCCCGCATCCGCGAGGAACTTCGCACACGCCTCGTCGTCGAGGGTCACCAGCGCCGTCAGATACTTGCGGCGATCCCCGATGACCACGACCTCGGTGACGAGGGGGTTGTTCTTCAGACCCGACTCGAGAGGCTTGGGAGCGATGTTCTTCCCACCCGCCGTGATGATGATGTCCTTCTTGCGGCCGGTGATGTGGAGGAACCCCTCCTCGTCGAACTCGCCCAGGTCGCCTGAGTACAGCCAGCCGTCCTTGAGCGTGTCTGCGGTCGCCGCGGGCTCCTTGTAGTAGCCCAGGAACACGTTGCGGCCCTTGACGAGGATCTCGCCGTCCTCCGCGATCTGCACCTCGGTGCCGGGGAACGGAGGGCCGACCGATCCGAACTTCACCTTGCCGGGGCGGTTCGTCGTGGTGGGGCCGGTGTCCTCCGACTGGCCGTAGACCTCGAAGATCTGGATGTCGAGCGTCCCGAAGAACTCGAGGATCTCCTTGGCGACGGGAGCCGCACCCGATCCTGCGACCCGCACGTTGGACATGCCGAGGGCGGGCTTGACCTTGTCGAACACCAGCTTCTTGGCGAGCGCGTACTGCACGGCGAGGGCGCCCGAAGGCTGTTCTCCCCTGTTGCGCAGGTCCATGACCTGGCCGCCGACGCCCCTCGCCCACTCGGAGATCTTGGCCTTGGCGCCGGTCGCCTCGGCGAGCCGGGCATTGACCGCGGCATAGAACCGCTCCCAGATGCGGGGCACGCCGAAGAAGACCGTCGGCTGGACCTCACGCACGTTGTCGGCGAGTTTGTCGATCGACTCGGCGTAGTACACCGGAAGCCCGGCAACGGCCGGCATGTGGATCGTGAAGTTCTGCTCTGCGATGTGTGACAGCGGCAGGTAGCTCAGCGTCGAATCGGTGCTGTTGACCCCGAAGGTCGCCACGGTCTGCTTGGCGGTCCAGATGCAGTTGTCGTAGGACAGCATGACCGCTTTCGGAGGACCCGTCGTCCCCGACGTGTAGATCATCGTGCCGAGTTGATCGGCCTGCAGCGACTCGAGCCGTGCGTCGAACTCGTCGTCGCTGCCCTTGGCGCCGAGCTCCATGAACTCGTCCCAGCCGAGGACCTGATCGTCGTCGATCTCGGTGCCCTTCATCATCACCACGTGCTTCAGCGTGGGGATGTCGCCGCGGATCTGCTCGATCTTCTTCCACTGCTCCTCGTTCTCGAGCAGCACGACCGGGCACTCGGAGTGCTCGATGATGTACTTGCACTCCGTCGGGGAGTTCGTCGTGTAGATGCCGGCAGGAACGGCCCCGATGGCCATCGCGGCGACGTCCATGATCGTCCACTCCGGGCGGTTGAAGCCGAGGATGGTGATGGGCTGGCCGACGTCCACGCCGAGCTGCATGAGTGCCTTGCCGGCGGTGCGGACCTGATCGGCGTACGTGGCCCAGTCCGTCGCCTTCCAGGCATCGCCGTCTTTGACGTAGTAGGCCGGACTCGATCCCATCGTCGTCCCGTTGCGGAGGACCAGGTACGGCGTGCTTTCGAATGGCATCGAGTGTTTCCCCTCTGGAGAGCGTCCCAACGGCCATGAATCTAGTGGGTTCCGGATTGCTGAGTGCAGTCGACGCACCCGGGAGCCGGTCGGAAGCGAGTTGATCACGTGCCTGGGCCGGGTGCCAGGCTCAGCGAGCCAGCAACGTCCTCGCCGTCGCCGCGGAGTCGGGCAACGCATGCCGCAGTAGTCCGACCAGGACGTCCGTGTCGATGACGTCCTCGCGACGCTCGTGGAGCGCCTCGTGATAGTCGAAGAAGTGATCCAGCACCGAGGCGTCATCGACGAGGACGGCGGACACGAGGGTCCGTCCCAGTAGCGACAGGTCGTTGCGCAACGAGGTCACGCTGACCTCCAGGTCGCCGTTCGCGACGATGCGCTCGACGAGGCCGGGCACGGCAGCGTCCAGATCCTTCGCCTCGGCCTCGTGCGTGGCCCGCTCCTCGGCTGCAGCGATGTCGGGCGACCAGGTCTCGATGAGCTCGGGAATGGTGCGCGGGTCCGTCACCCACTCGTCGGCTCCGATCCGATCCGATCGTATCCGGTCGAAGCCGAACGCACGGCCCCCGGCGATGACGGGCACCCCGGCATCGTGCGCGGCGCGAACGCAGTCCCGGGCACCGAGGAGGTTGTGCACCGCCGTGCAGGACAACACCAGTGCCGATGGTGCCTCCTCTGCCAAGTAGGCCCCCAGATCGTCGGCCGGCAGCGTGGCACCCAGGAACGTGGGCCGCAGCCCCGCATACGTGAGGTGCGCGGCGACCATGCGAGCGGGCAGCGAGTGGTTCTCGCCCTCGGCGCAGGCCACCACCACGTGTGTGCCGTCGAACGGGATGTCGAACGAACCGGCCAGCAACGAGACCACGGTCTCGACGGCCGCCGAGGCTGCGTGTTCCTGTGCGATCCGGTAGTCGGTGGCGAGCCAGCGTGCCCCCAGGTCTCGTTGGATCGGAGCCAGGACGTCGAACAGGACCTCGTCCATGGACATGCCCGTCGCCATGAGGTCCGAGATGAGGGTGTAGGCCAGCCCGGGATCGCCGGAGAGAAGCGCTGATCGGATTCCCAGCGAGGCGAGGTCGCCCGTGTCGAACGGCATCGGCGGTGTGTCGGACATCGACTCTCAGAGTAGCGATGAGCGACGCCGGACACCCGAACGCGATGTGCAGGCGAGCCGTCACTCACATGGCTCGTTTGATCATCCAGAACACCACGACGGTCGCCCCGACCACCGTCAGGAACGCACGAGGATTCAACACCAGCAGATTCAGGAGCACGAGGGCGGCGAGAGCGTATGGACGTAGTGCAGAGCTGATTGACCTGCACTCTCACCTCCGGCTCGAGCATCGCACATGCCTCCCGGCCTCGCCATGGGGATTCCCCGCATCGCCATCGCCGAGAGACGCACAACGCCCCGAGCCATGAAACCCCTGCGTCACAACGGTTATCGTTGCGTCGCAAGGGTCCTCGTCGGGTGGGCGCTAGTGGGATCGAACCACTGACCTCTTCCGCGTCAAGGAAGCGCTCTTCCACTGAGCTAAGCGCCCGTCGATGGGATTGTATTGATCCCGAGGCGACGCCGGGAATCGAACCCGGGTAGAGGGTTTTGCAGACCCTTGCCTAACCACTCGGCCACGTCGCCAACAAACAAGGCGGCCTCGTGGACCGCCTCGTGTGGAGCGGACGACCGGGTTCGAACCGGCGACCTCAACCTTGGCAAGGTTGCGCTCTACCAGCTGAGCTACGTCCGCCTGAGGCCGCTCATTGTACCACCTCGCCGACGGGCGTCGGCTCAGGATCCGGTCGACCCGAAGCCGCCCGCTCCCCGATCCGAGGCGTCGAGCTCGGCCGTCTCCTCGGGCTCGAACTCGACGTGCGGGACGACGACGAGCTGACCGATCCGGTCGCCTCGCTCCCACGTGAAGGCCTCCTCGCCGAGGTTCACGAGGATCACGGCGACCTCGCCCCGATAGCCGGAGTCGATGACGCCGGGACCGTTGACGACCGAGATCCCGTGGCGGATGGCGAGCCCGCTGCGCGGCGCGACGAGCCCCACAAAGCCCTCCGGCACCGCCACGGCGACACCCGTCGGCACGAGCGCACGCTCTCCGGGCTGCAGCGACCCGGCGTGTCGGGCCCGCAGATCGACGCCGGCATCACCGGGTCTGGCGTGCGTCGGGAGAGGAAGCGTGGGATCGAGTCGGACAACGGGTATCTTCATGGCCGTCCGATTCTCACGACCGGAGGCCGGCGGAGCAAGACGTGGCGAGAGAGCAGACCGAATCAGAGGCGACTCCCGGCAATTCGGGCGCGTGGTACCTCGAGCTCGTCGGCGTCGAGCTGCCTCCCGAGCTACGCAACGGCAACGGCTCGGTGGGTCAACTCTGGGACCCGACCGGCGGCGGTGACATCCTCGACGGGTGGGCCCCCGAGGCCCTCAGCAAGACCATCACCGGCTCCAGGCGGTTCCGGTGGACCGTCATCGGCGCCCTTCTGTTGATGGGATTCCTCGCCGTCCTGGCGTTGCTCGTGGTGCCGGGTTTCGTGGAGGGGCAGGCCGGCTCGCTCAACGCCGACTACCGGCAGGCCCTGCTCGAACTCAACGCCGATCTCGCCCCGACCCAGGTCGTCCTGGAGCGGGCGACAGATCCCGGCGAAGCGCTCGACGATCTCGGAACCGCAGCGGCGACCTTGTCGTCCATGAGCGAGAGCGCCGAGCGGGTGCTCGACCTCGCACGTGAGGAGCTCCCAGGAACGTTGCCGCTCGTGCCTCGGGACTCCCTCGCAGCTCTCCAGCCGGCGCGCGACCGGATGGTGGACGTCGGGTTGTCGGGCGCAGAACTGGCGCGCCGGATCACGCTCGTGGCCGAATACTCCCACCTGGCGGAGTCGATTCTCGACGTACCGACCTTGCCCGCCGTCGCCAACGATCGTCGGATCACGGACCTGAGCGTCACCCTCGCCGGCGTCCAGGCCGAGACCGCCGCCACCCTGGCGACGTTGCCCGACGACGCCGCCCTCGCCGGTCACAAGTCGTTGGCGAGGTCGGCGCAGGACCGACTCGGGGCATGGCAGAGCGAGTACCTCGAAGCCTTGCGGATCGGAGAGTCGGAGACGGCCCGCGCCCTCGTCAACGAGATGGCGGACCTTCGCGAGAGCCTGAATGCCAGCCTCGATGCCGCAAAAGCCGCCCTCCGACTGGAGCTCGATGGCAGCTTGCTGCGGCTCGCCGGTCAGATCGAGGCGACGCTGATCCTGCTCCCCCGCTGACCGGGAGGCCCCTTCAGTCCGGGACCTCTTCGAGCGCCGCCACCTCGCGCTCGAAGTCGGCTGCACCCTGGAACTCCTTGTACACGGACGCGAACCGCAGGTAGGCGACCTCGTCGACGCGGCGCAGCTCCTGGAGCACGATCTGACCGATGTCCTCGGCAGCGATCTCGCCCTTCCCGGCGTCCGCGAGACCCTCCGCTCTCGTGATGATCGTGTCGATGGTGTCGGCGGCCACCGGCCGGTCGGCCAGCGCCGATTCCACACCACGTCGGATCTTCCGGCCGTCGAACGGTTCGATGAGACCAGAGCGCTTGCGGACGAGCACCGTCGGAGCCGGTCGTTCGTACGTGGTGAACCGGTACCCGCACGCCTGGCAGGCGCGCCGGCGTCGGATCGACGTGTTGGCGTCGGCAGGACGCGAGTCGATCACCCGGGTGTCATCGGTCTGGCACTGTGGGCACTGCACGGCTCACGAGAGTACCCGACATGGCGGACACCGTTCCAGGGACCTTCTCGGCGGACGCGGATGGCTTCCGCCCGGACCGATCGGCGTCCGGGTCAGCCCGAGCCGACGAGCGGAATCGTCAGCAGCTGACCCGGCTGAATGGTCGGACCATCGAGGTCGCTCAACTGCATGATCGCCGCAACCGTGTCACGTACACCTTCGCCATGCGGGGTGTACTCCCCTGCGATCTCCCACAGTGTCTCGCCGCTCGTGACGAGATGCTCGGTCGTGGCTCCGGAAGACTGGTCGGCACCGACGCTGGAAGCCAGGAGGAGCAGGATCATGGCGATGAGGGAGATGATGACCAACAGCCGGATGGATGCGGTGGTCCGCCAACTCATCCTGCTCCTCCTTTGCGGCTTCCTTGCGTGTGTGTAGGTGTGGGGCGTGTGCCCCGTCGGTGAGGTTGCTCTCTCACCTGACTCGGACGGTATCGGAGGGGTGTGACAGAAAACCGTGGGCCGTTTGGAGGACCTGGGAGAGGCTCCACCACGGTGCGATTCGGTCGCACCATCGAACATCCGTTCGAGTTCGACCACAGTATCCGAACACGTGTTCGCTTGTCAAGTCGAACATATGTTTGGTCGTTCGCGAAAACGCGGGTACCCTGCGGGGAAGAACCAGACCGCACGAGGGCACGACGAGCAGGAGCGGAGCAGAGTCATGACCGAGCGAACCGAACTCACGACGAGGCAACGCCAGGTGCTCGACTACATCCTCTCCACCGTGCAGTCTCGCGGCTATCCCCCGTCGGTTCGCGAGATCGGGGACGCCGTCGGTCTGTCGTCGCCGTCCACGGTCCACAGCCATCTCAACGGACTCGTAAAGGCCGGGTACATCAGAAAGGACCCCTCGAAGCCGCGGGCGATCGAGATCATCGACATGTACGAGGACGTCGGACTGAGCAGGGCACCCGTACGCGACGTGCCCCTGGTGGGTCGGATCGCCGCCGGATCACCGATCCTCGCCGACGAGGACATCGAGGAGATCTACCCGCTTCCCACCGAGCTCGTCGGCAACGACCCGGTGTTCATGCTTCTGGTGCGGGGCGACTCCATGATCGATGTCGGGATCTACGACGGTGACTACGTGGTGGTGAAGCGGCAACCGATCGCTCGCGACGGCCAGATCGTCGCCGCCCTCATCGAAGGCGAGGAGGCAACCGTGAAACGCCTCCAGCGTCTCGACGGACGGGTCGTCCTCCGCTCGGAGAACCAGCACTATCCACCGATGGTCTTCAGCGACGGCGTCGAGATCCTCGGCGTGGTCGTCGCCCTGCTTCGTCGCATCGACAGCTGACGATCAGTCCAGGGTGCCGGTGTAGACCTCGTTGCCGGGACCGATCATCCATGCCTCCTCCCCCACCATCTCGATGGTGAGGACGCCCCCAGGGACGTGCACGTCGACCGGCGATTCGGTGCGCGCCGTGATGATCGAGGCGTAGGCAGCAGCCGTCGATCCGGTACCGGACGCCATGGTCTCGCCGACGCCGCGCTCCCACACCCGCATCTCGATCGCACGACGGTCGACGGGCCGGACGAACTCCACATTGGTGCGATTCGGGAACAGCTCGTCCGACTCCACCCTCGGACCGATGGACGCCACGTCGACCAGCGCGACGTCGTCGACGAAGGCGACGGCATGCGGATTCCCTACGTCGACACGTTCGAAGGTGTGGCCCTCGAGCACGACGGGGTCTCCTGCGATCCGAGGACGTCCGACCAGAGCTCGCACCAGGCCGTCCGGCTGCACCTGTGCCGGGAGCGGGCCCGCTGCCGTTTCGACGACGATGCTCGGTGTCGTCACCCATCCCCGATCGAGCGCCAGCGCCGCGACACACCGGAGCCCGTTGCCGCACATCTCGGCCTCGTTGCCGTCGGCGTTCCAGTACGTCATGCGAATGCGATCCGGCCCGAGCGGGACGACTCGCAACACACCGTCGGCGCCGATCCCGAAACGACGGTCGCACCAGGCAACGACCTCTTCGGCACTGGGCTCGACGGCGCCTCCCACCACGACGAAGTCGTTCCCGAGTCCTTCCATCTTCACGAAGTCGATCGACACGGCGGTCAGCCCTCCCTCCGGCGGTCAATGATCGCACAGGCCCGGTCGAAGAGGTCGGCGGTGTCGATCTCCTCCGGGAGCCACTCGATCCGGGGATCCCTCCGGAAGAACGTGCGCTGTCGCTTCGCCAAAGCCGTCGTCGCCGAGATCGCTGCCTGCCGGCCCTCCTCGACCGAGAGGTCACCTGTGACGACCTCGAGCATCTCCTTGTACCCGACGGCCTGCCGGGCCACCCGGCCCATCACCGGCTTCAGCCGCTCGACCTCGTCGAGCAGACCCGCCTCGAGCATGCCATCGAATCGCCGCACGATCCGATCGCCGAGCGCCGCTCCCGGATCGACGCCGATCCCGACGAAGGGGATCTCGGCCTCGTAGTCACGCACCTTGCGCGCCGACGGCGTGGCGGCCCGTTCGGATGGCGTCGAGCCCGTCGTCTCGTGGATCTCGAGCGCCCGCAGGACCCGCCGCGGGTTGTCGAGATCCACGTGATCCTGCGCGGTCGGGTCGAGATGCAAGAGCCGTGAGCGGAGCACATCAGGAGCCTCCTCCTCGAGCCGCCGGCGGATCACCACGTCGGTCGGAGGGAAGTCGAGAGGATCCACCAGGGAGCGGAAGTGCAGGCCCGTCCCCCCTGCGATGACCACTGTCGCCCTACGAGCTCCGATGTCGACGAGGGCGTTGCTGCCCACCGCCTGGAACTGCGCCACGGAGAAGTCCTCCGTGGGATCGGCGATGTCGATGCAGTGATGTCGGATCGCACGTCGCTCTTCGAGATCGGGCTTGGCGGTGCCGATGTCCATCCCCCGGTACACCTGCATCGAGTCGACGCTGATGATCTCACCACCGAGATGCTCCGCCAGCCGCATGGCGAGGCGGCTCTTGCCGGCGGCCGTCGGACCGAGCACGGCGACGACTGTCAGAGGACGCCCTCGCCGATCAGGTGGTGCTTGCCGGCAGCGACGATATCGGCAGTCATGTACGCACCGGGCTCCCAGTGCCCGTGGACGTGAACAGGAGCGTTGCCGCGGGTGCGGCCGGTGATGCGACTCGGATCCCGCTTCGAGGGACCTTCGACCAGGATCTCGTGACGCTGACCGACCCGGGCGGCGTAGCGCTCCTCCGTGATCCGGTTCTGGAGCGCCACGAGACGGTCGAAGCGTTCCTGGATGACCTCGTGCGGGATCTGGTCGTCGTACTCGGCAGCGGGTGTGCCGGGACGGGGCGAGTACTGGAACATGAATGCGGTGTCGAACCGGGCAGCGGCGACGACGTCGAGTGTGTCCTGGAAATCGGCCTCGGTCTCCCCGGGAAAGCCGACGATGATGTCGGTGGAGACGCTCAGATCGTCGATCAGCTCCCTGGCCCTGTCCAGCTTCCTCATGAATCGCTCTGCGTTGTAGCCACGGTGCATGGCGGCGAGGATGCGGGCGCTCCCAGACTGCAGCGGGAAATGCAGTTGCTCGCAGACGGCGGGCGTCTCCGCCATTGCGAACAAGACGTCGTCACGGATGTCCTTCGGGTGGGGCGACGTGTAACGGAGGCGACGCAACCCTTCGACCTCGCCGACACGGCGCAGCAGGTCGGCGAACAGCGGCTTGCGTCCGTTGAGATCGAGATCACGTCCGTAGCTGTTGACGTTCTGACCGAGGAGCGTTACCTCGGTGACGCCGTCCGCCACCAGGCGCCTGACTTCATCGACGATGTCGACGGGTCGGCGGCTGATCTCGGGACCACGTACGTGGGGCACGATGCAGAAGGTGCACGAGTTGTTGCAGCCGATGGCGATGGTGACCCAGGCGGACCACGCCACGTCGCGCTGCATCGGCAACGTCGCCGCCATTTCGTCGGCCGACGCGGTCGACTCCCAGATCTCGGTCACCGGTCCCCAGTCGCGCGCCTGATCGAGGAGATCGAGCACCCGGTGGGTGTTGTGGGTCCCGAACACGACGTCGACCCACCCGGCGCGCTCACGAATCGTCTCGCGATCCTTCTGGGCCATGCACCCGCCGACGGCGATCTGCATCCCGGGGTGCTCGGTCTTGGCTCGCTTGAGGCTGCCCAGGTAGCCGCGCAGCCGCTCGTCTGCGTTCTCTCGGATGGTGCAGGTGTTGATGACGACGACGTCTGCGGTCTCGGGACGATCGGACGCGGTCATCCCGTCCGATGCCAGCAAGCCACCAATTCGCTCGGAATCGTGCTCGTTCATCTGGCACCCGAAGGTGCGGATGAAGTACGTCAGACCGGTGCGTTGCGGAGCACGGGTCGGTCTGCGGGTCGGCATGCCGAGGAGGGTCGTCTCAGACACGTGGGGTCGTCCTCTGCCCGATCAGCGGGCGTAGTCCTTGGCCCGGTATTCGCGGATCACCGTGACCTCGATCTGGCCCGGATACTGTAGGTCCTCCTCGCGACGCCGCGCGATGTTGCGGGCCAGTTCCGAGGCTTCGAGATCGTCGACGGTCCCGGGATCGACCACGACCCTGATCTCACGGCCTGCCTGCATCGCAAAGACACGGTCCACGCCCTCGTACGACCGTGCGATGGCCTCGAGTTGCTCGAGCCGGCGCACGTAGCTCTCCAGCGCCTCGCGTCGGGCGCCGGGGCGCGCCGCCGAGACGGCATCCGCCGCCTGGACGATGATGGCCGTGAGGGTTCGCGGCTCCACCTCGTTGTGGTGGGCCTCGATGGCATGCACCACCGCGGGATCCTCACCAAAGCGCCGGGCGATCTCCGCACCGATCAACGCGTGCGAGCCGCCGACCTCGTGGCTCACCGCCTTGCCGATGTCGTGGAGGAAGGCGGCCCGCTTCGCCTCGGCGACCTCGAGGCCCAGTTCGGCCGCGAGCATGCCGGCGATGTGGGCCGACTCCACCAGATGATTGAGGACGTTCTGTCCATAGGAGGTCCGGTACTTGAGCCGTCCGAGCAGCGTGACGAGCTCGGGATGGAGACGGGAGAGCCCGACCTCGAGCATCGCCCACTCGCCGGAGTCCCGGACCGACTGCTCGACCTCCGCCCTCGCCTTCTCGTGGGCCTCCTCGATGGATGCGGGGTGGATCCGCCCGTCCTCGACGAGTCGTTCGAGGGCGAGGCGGGCGACCTCGCGGCGGACCGGGTCGAACGTCGACACCGACACGGCCTCGGGGGTGTCGTCGACGATCAGGTTGACGCCCGTCACCGACTCGAAGGTGCGGATGTTGCGTCCGTCCCGACCGATGATGCGGCCCTTCATGTCGTCGGACGGCAACGGCACCACCGACACGGTCGTGTGCGACACGACCTCGGATGCGAGCCGCTGCACCGTGGTGGCGAGGATCCGGCGGGAACGGCGCTCCGCCTCCTCTCGCGCTTTGGCCTCGAGATCTCGCACGAGCACCATCGCCTCCCGCCTGGCCTCGTCCTCGACCTTCTGCAGGAGCTCCGCCTTTGCGGCCTTGGCATCGAAGCCTGCAACACGCTCCAGCTCGGCGTCGGTGTCTTCGCGCATCCGCTCGAGCTCGTTGCGCACGAGCGACACCTCGCGCTCCTTGGTCACGATGAGCTCCTCGCGTTGCGCGAGGTTGGAGGCTCTCTGTTCCAGCGTCGACTCACGCTGGGCGAGTCGCTCCTCCGTCGATGCGATCTCCACCTTGCGGTGCTCGAGGTTGGCGACTTCGGACTCCCGGTATGTCTTGGCGAGCTGACGAGCCTCCTCGTCGGCACGCGACAGGATGCGTTGCGCCTCCATGCGGGCGTCTGCGAGCAATTGCTCGGCGAGGTCGGTGGCATTGCGGGTGCGGCGCCTGTGGGTCTCGCGACCGACGAGAAACGCCAGGCCGACGGCGAACACGCCGACGATCCCGAGTGCGAACTCCATCTCGTCCTACTTCCTGAACGCCCCCGAACAGGACATGCCGAGCCTGACGGCTCGGCACATCACATGAACCACGAAACACGATACGGACGCGCGAACTCAGACCCTCCCGGGTGTGGCCCCTCTCGCACGTCGCACGGTTCTCATCGGTTCCTTCGCTCTCAGAAGCGTTTCTCTTGCTGGTGGTGGTTGTTGTGTGTGCCTCGAGCCCCGATGGTACCGCAGATTTCCCGATCGTGGGGTCGCGAAATCCACGCCACCAGGAGTGATCCCCCCACCACTCCTGGCAGTCGCGGACCGATCACTCCTCGGCGTCGGCCGCCTCCGGAAGGGACTCTTCGTCGGCAGTCTCCTTGGCGCTGTCATCGACGATGAGACCGACGGCTTTGAGGACACGATCCTGGAGCTGCATCGAGACCTCGACGTTCTCGCGCAAGAACTGCTTGGCGCGTTCCCGTCCCTGGCCGAGCTGATCACCGTCGAACGTGTACCAGGCGCCCGCTTTCTTCACGATGCCGTGCTCGACCGCAACGTCGATGAGGCTGCCCTCTCGAGAGATGCCCTCGCCGAACATGATGTCGAACTCGGCGATGCGGAAGGGCGGCGCCACCTTGTTCTTCACGATCTTGGCGCGGACCCGATTGCCGATGTTGTCGGTCCCCTGCTTGATGGCCTCGATGCGCCGCACGTCGATCCGGACCGACGAGTAGAACTTGAGCGCCCGACCGCCGGGAGTCGTCTCCGGTGAGCCGAACATCACGCCGATCTTCTCGCGGAGCTGGTTGATGAAGACGGCCGTGGTCTGGGAGCGGTTGATCGTTCCCGCCAGCTTCCGGAGCGCCTGGGACATCAGGCGAGCCTGGAGACCGACGTGGGTGTCGCCCATGTCGCCCTCGAGCTCGGCACGAGGCACCAGCGCTGCAACGGAGTCCACGACGACGACATCGAGGGCGCCCGACCGGATCAGCATGTCGGCGATCTCGAGGGCCTGTTCACCGGTGTCGGGCTGTGAGATGTAGAGCTCGTCGATGTCGACACCGAGCGCCTGAGCGTAGATGGGATCGAGAGCGTGCTCCGCATCGATGAAGGCGGCGACGCCGCCGTTGCGCTGCGCCTCGGCGACGACGTGGAGCGCCAACGTGGTCTTGCCGCTCGACTCGGGCCCGTAGATCTCGACGATGCGACCACGCGGCACCCCACCGATACCGAGGGCGAGATCGAGTGCGAGCGCACCCGTTGGTATGGCCGCGATCCTGGTGACCTCGTTGTCGCCGAGCTTCATGATGGCGCCCTTGCCGAACTGCCGTTCGATCTGGGACAAGGCGACGTCGAGGTTCTTGTCGGTCTCCATCGGGTGAGGCTCCTTCTGGGTCGGTTCCCTGGTTCTGTCTGACTGTCCGTTGCCCCAAACGCTAGGACGGGACGGTGACAGAAATGGTGATCTGGTCGTGTTCCGTGTGCCTGCACGATAGGCGAACAGATGTTCGATGTCGAGGAATGCGGGAAGGACACATTGGTCGGCGGGCTCGCCTGGAACCCACCCCTTCGACCCGGCAGACATGGACGTTCTCGCGAACGCGGATCGCCCGCAGTTCTGGCGCGGTCCCCCGGTGCAGTTCGCCGGCCGTGGCTCGGCCCGCGGCTCGTCGAGCCTCCGCGTCGTCGACGCGGTGGACGCGGTGGACTCTCGTCGGTGGGACGGCCGCTACTAACGTCGCCGGGCGATGTTCCCCCCTCCCTCTTCGACATGACCGTGCACTCGGCTGCCCGACCGGGTGCGCACTTCACCGTGCGCGACCGCCGCGTGCTCTTCTTGATGTCGCTCGTCGCCTTCTTCGTCGGGCTGGGTGCGGGACCCCTGTCGCACACGGTTCCACAGACCCGGGCGTCCTTCGACCTGACGGTGGGCGACTTCAACGTCGTCTTCCTCATCACGAGGGCCGCCTCGTTGCTCGGTGTCGGTTTTGCGGTGTGGGCGGATCGGATCGGCCGCCGCAGACCGTTCCTCCTCGTGTTTCTCCTGGTGCCGGTGGGCAACCTCATCACGGCTCTCGTTCCGGGGCTGAACGCCTTCGTCATTGGCCAGTCGCTCACCAGGATCGGCGTGGTCGGCGTGGCGGCGCTGACGATCGTCATCCTCGCCGAGGAGCTGTCCCGGGAGTCACGGGGGCTCGGACTCGGCATCTACGCCGTGGCGGGAGCGATGGGGACGGGTCTGGCGCTCATCCTGCTCCCACTCGCCGACCGCAGCGACGAGTCGTGGCGGTTGCTCTTTGCGCTTGCGGTGCCCGGGCTCCTGCTCGTTCCGCTCCTGGTCCGCTTCCTGAACGAGACCCGGGCCTATCTCGTGCGGCCACAACACACAGCCCTGGTGAGCCGGCTCCGGAGCGATGGGCTGGCCCGCTATTTCGCAGTGATGGCCATCGTGGCGCTCCTGGTCGCCGCCTTCGCATCCCCTGCGTTCGACTTCGTGCTCGAGCGGCTCGACTCGCTCGGCTGGGACACGAGTGCGGCTCGCTTCCTGCTCATCGTCTTCAGTGGTCTCGGCAGCATCGGCCTCCTCGTCGGCGGGCGGCTCGCGGATTCCATCGGGCGGAGGACGACGACCGTGATCGCACTCGTGCTGGGCGGAGCGGGCGGCGTCGGTTTCTACACCCTGGAATCCGGCTGGCACCTCGCCCCGGCGATCTTCCTCGCCTCGCTCGGAGCCTCGATGCTCACCCCATCGCTCGCCGCCCACCGCGCCGAACTCTTTCCCACAGACGTGCGCGCTCGCGCCGCGGGCTGGATCACGAACCTCGCCATCGGAGGAGCCATGCTCGGCTTTGCGATCGGCGCCACGGTCACCGACTCGATCGGGCTCCCCCGCACCATCGTCCTGCTCGCCGGCGGTCTGTTGATCTCCGCGCTGCTGATCCTCACGCTGCCGGAGACGAGAGGGATCGACCTCGTCCATGGCGCAGAGGCCCCCGCTGGTGCCACCAGACGAAGCCCGCGGCGCGGACGAACATCCACGCGGTGATCACCCACCACAAGCCGACCAGCGTCCTACCCATGACCGTCAGGACGCCGAGGCCGATGCCAGCACCCACCGCGGCCACCACCATCAGCCCTGCGAGGAAGCGGAAGTCGGCAGTGCCGATGGCAACGCCGTCCCATACGAACACCAGCGCATTCAGCGGCTGCATGATCGCCACGAAGGGCATCACGGACACGACCGCTGCGATGACCTCCGTCTCGTCGGTCAGCCAGCCCGGGATGATCTCACGCAACGCCCAGATGCCGGCGCCGAGCAGCAGGCCGAGCAGCAGGCCGAACCAGAGCAGACGGTTGGCGACCGTACGGGCGTGCCCCACGTCGCCCGCGCCGAATGCCTTGCCGACCAGCGACTGACCTGCGATCGCCAGGGCGTCGACCACGAGGGCGAAGAACACCCAGACGTTGACGGCGACCTGATGCGCGGCCAGCGGCACGGTGCCCAGCCGCGCCGCCACCGCCGTGGTCACCGTCAGCACGCCGATGAGGGCAACCGTGCGAACGATGAGGGCGCCGCCGGCGCTCATCAGCGGTCGCATCGAGGCACGGTCTGCGCCGCCGATGCGGACCGGGTTGCCCGGGGAGGCGTACATCAGCCAGAGGAAGGCTGCCGCCCCGGACGACTGCGCCACGACGGTAGCCCAGGCGGCGCCCGCCAGACCCCAATCGAATCCGAAGATGAAGATCGGATCCAGGACGATGTTCACGGCGTTGAACGCGAGGGTCACGACGAGCGGCGTCCGCGTGTCGAGGTGACCACGGAACACGCCGTGGCCGACCATCACCAGCAGCACGGCCGGCAGCGCCAGCGACCTGATCCGGAGGTAGGGAAGCGCTGCCGAGAGCACGTCGGGGTTGGCTCCCATCACCTCCAGGAGCGGTCGCGCCAGGACGACGACCACCAGCGTCGCACCGACGCCGGCGACGAGCGCCAGCCGAATCGCAGCGCCGGCCGTCGCCGCAGCCCGCTCTTCATCGGCGGCCCCGAGCGCCGACGCCACGAGCGGCGTCGTCCCGTAGGCGAGGAAGTTGAACACGGTGAAGGCGATGGCGAACAAGGCCCCCGCCACACCGAGCGCAGCCAGCTCCTCCGCACCGATACGACCCACGAACGCCGTGTCGACGAGCGTGACGAGCGGGTCGGCAGCGAGTGCGCCGAGCGCCGGCACCGCGAGCCGGAAGATCTCGCGATCCAGGGTGCGCCGGCCGGTCATGTCGGCGGCGGCGTCTTGTCGGGGTACGGGCAGCGATCGGCCAGCGGGCACTCCCAGCACCGAGGCTTGCGCGCCTCGCAGTAGTCCCGTCCGAACTGGATGTAGCGCATCGAGATGCCCGCCCACTCCCTCTCCGGATGCAGGGCGCGCAACCGCATCTCGACCTTGACCGGGTCGGTCTCGTCCGTGAGCCCGAGCCGTCTCGTGACTCGCTTGACGTGGGTGTCCACGGCGATCGCAGGCATCTGCCACGCCTCGGCGAGCACGACACTCGCCGTCTTGCGCCCCACGCCTCGCAGCTCGGTCATCTCCTCGATGCTGCGCGGCACCTCACCATCGAACTTCTCGACGAGATCCGTTGCCAGCGAGAGGATCGACTTCGACTTCTGACGGTAGAAACCCGTCGAGTACACGATCTCCTCGATCTCCTCGAGATCTGCCTCGGCGAGATCGTCGGGAGTCGGCCAGCGGTCGAAGAGAACAGGTGTGACCTTGTTGACGTTCTCGTCGGTGGTCTGGGCCGACAGGACCGTGGCGACCAGCAACTGCCAGGCATCTGCGTAGTCGAGCGCCGTCCCCATCGACGGATAGAGCTTCTTGAGGCGATTGAGGAGAACCCTCGCCTGGCGGCGGTCCTCCGTCGTCGCCGGCTCAGCGGGTGCAGGAGTGGGCGCCATGGGCCGGGCATGCTACCGAGTACGATGTCGCCCGTGGATCTACAGGCAGAGGTGGCGCGACGGGCGCGCGTCGAGGGCCCGCTCGTCATGGTCGACGAGTTCATCAACCATCGCGTGGATCCGATCGTGATGCGTGCCGTCGGAAACGCAACCGCCTCCTTGCTCGCTCCGCGTCGCCCGGACGTGCTGCTCACCGCCGAGGCCTCGGGGATCGCACCTGCCGTCCTCGCCGCCCAGGTGCTCGAGGTGCCCATGATCTACGCCAAGAAGTACCTCGGCACGGGGTCGCGCTACTCGTACGCGCGCGAGGTCTCGTCTCCCACCAAGGGCGTCGAGTACCGGGTCGAGGTGGCGCGGCGGATGCTGGCACCGGGCCAGCGCGTCGGCATCATCGACGACTTCCTCTCCGGTGGCCGCACCGCCGAGTCGCTGGGCGAGATCGTCGAGGAGGCAGGCGGCGAAGTGGCCGGCTACTGCTTCGTGATCGAGAAGGTGTTCATGGACGGGCGTACCCGTCTCGAGCGGCATGGATGGGCGGTCGACGCCCTGGTCCGCATCGAGTCGATCGATGGCGGACAGATCCGCCTGGCATCATGAGCGACGGCCCCGACATCGCCGAGCGGCGCCGGGGCTACGAGCACTGCTTCGGGTGCGGTCCGGAGAATCCGATGGGACTGCACCTCGACGATTTCGAGATCGTCGACGACACGGTCGTCGCCGAGTTCACACCGCGGCCCGAGTATCAGGGATTCGGCGGTGTCCTCCACGGTGGGGTGCTCACCACGGCCCTCGACGAGATCCTCGCCTGGTCGGCGATCCTGCTCGCCGATTCTCCTGCCGTCACCGCCAAGCTCGACCTCCGCTTCCGCAAGCCTGCACCGGCCAACGCCACGTATCGGCTCACCGGTCGCGTCGTGGAGGATCGGGGGCGTCGGCTCCGTCTGGAGGGAACGTGCCACGTCGACGATCAGCTCATCGCTCAGGCCGAGGGCATCTTCCTCAAGTCGGCGGGCAGCACCGACTACGTCAGGTGACCAGGATCACCGCGATGGCGATGGCGAGATAGGCGGTCCCTCCGACGACCTGCCAGAAGGCTCGGGGGTTGCGCTCGGGCCGCAGACCGCGCCGCAGCCGATCGTCGAGTGTCTCGGCCCGGTTCCGCTTCGTCACTGCGGCCAGACCCCCCAACCCGAGGTTTGCGTACCCGCCACCGCTCGTGCCACCGGCGAGGTAGAGCAGCACGGCGTAGAGGATGAGGATGTTGGTCAGCGAGCCGGTGAAGGTCGGACCGAACACCGTGGCCACGAGGGCCACCACCACTGCTCCTGCGAGCCCCGCGCCGAACATGGCGAGATAGTCGGGGAGACGCTCGCGCAGCGGGAGATCGGCGAATGCGATCTCGTGGTTCTCCGAATCCGTCATCGAGTCCACACGCTACCCGTCTCGCGCAGACCCATCGGCACGCCGGCGGCACGCATCGCCTGGCGCTTCTGCACGACGCGCATCGTCCGCCACAGGACGGCGAGCAGACCGAGAAGTGCGAAGAGCACGAGGATCAGCCCGCCGACGAACTCGAAACCGGAGAAATACGAGTTCTCACACGCACCCACACCCTCGGCGCACAGGCCCCATCCGGTTCCGCCCCTGGAGAGATCGCGCAGAACCAGCAACGGCGTCGCGGCGACACCGATGATCGCAACGACCACGGCGCCGATGGCGATGCGGAGGCCGACCACGTAGAGCATGCGACGAGGTTACCGGCGGGACTCGATTACGACGCGGATGCGCCCGCCACGAGGGCAGCGGGGAGACACGCGAGCCCGTCCTCGGAGGGACCGCGCACGAGGGTGTGGAAGCGGTGGGCAGGCTCTCCCTCGCCTTCGACGTGCCCTGCGCAGGACCACTCCTCGGGATCGAACGGGTCGAGGATGGTATCTCCCTCGGGCGTGAGGTCGACGACGGTGAGATCGACCCGCTCGACGACGGGGAGGAGGTCTCGATAGACCTCGGCCCCGCCGATCACATAGACGGGGCTGTGCTCTGCCGAGACGGCGAGCGCCTCTGCGACGTCACGGACCACGACCACGCCGTCCGCGTCGTAGTCCTCCCGCCTCGTGAGCACGATGTTGAGCCGGTCGACGAGGGGACGGCCGATCGACTCGAACGTGGCCCGCCCCATGATCACGGCACCGCCCATCGTCAGACCCCGGAACCGCCGCAGGTCGTCTGGGATGCGCCACGGCATCCGGCCTCCGATGCCGATCACCCCGTTGTGGGCGGCGGCGACGATGGCGCCGTAGCGGGCTGGTCGGTGGTCGGTCAGACCGCCACCTTGCCCCGGATCGGTGGATGCGGGTCGTACCCGACGAGCTCGAAGTCCTCGTAGCGAAAGTCGAGGAGCTCCTTGACCTCGGGATTCAGGCGCATGACCGGCAGCGGCCGCGGCTCACGACTCAGTTGGAGCTCCACCTGCTCGCGGTGGTTGGTATAGATGTGAGCATCGCCGAGGGTGTGGACGAACTCGCCCGGCTCGTGCCCGGTGACCTGGGCCACCATCATCAACAGCAGCGAATACGAGGCGATGTTGAACGGCACTCCGAGGAACATGTCGGCGCTGCGTTGGTAGAGCTGCAGAT
>CAYFYC010000032.1:0-35429 GCA_964347305.1 uncultured Acidimicrobiaceae bacterium
GAGCGCACGTCGTCCTGGCCGGTCTTCTCGGCGACGGCCTTGGCCAGGCTGTTGGCCACCGCCTTGGCGATGAGCGTCTTGCCGCAGCCGGGAGGGCCGTAGAGGAGCACACCCTTCGGCGGAGCCAGTTGGTAGTCGGCGAAGCGCTCCTTGTAGAGGTACGGGAGCTCGACGGCGTCCTGGATCGCCTCGATCTGCTCCGCGAGTCCGCCGATGTCGTGGTACGTGACATCCGGCACCTCTTCGAGAATGAGCTCCTCGACCTCGGGCCGGATCAGCCGCTCGAACGCCAAACCCGTCCGCGGATCGATGCGCAGGTGGTCGCCGATCCGCATGAATTGGCCCACCAAGGGTGAAGCCAGCGTCACGACCCGCTCCTCGTCGGCTCTGCCGCTGACGATGATGCGCTCGTCGTCGAGGAGCTCCTTGATCGTCACGACCTCACCCTGGATGTCGAAGGCGCGCACGTCGATGACGTTGTACGACTCGTTGAGCAGGACCTCCTGGCCGACCTCGAGTGCCTTGACCTCGAGGGTGGGCTCGACGTTGACCCGCATCTTGCGACCGGAGGTGAAGACGTCGGCGGTGCCGTCGGCGTTCACCCCGAGGATGATGCCGAAGGGATTCGGTGGCGCCGTGAGCTTCTCGACCTCCTCGCGCAGCAGGGCGAGCTGCTCCCTCGTCTCCTCGAGGGCGGTCGAGAGCTTCTGGTTCTGCGAAGCGGACTGGGCGAGCTTGTTCTTGGTCTCGAGGAGCCGCTCCTCGAGGACACGAACACGGCGGGGCGCATCCTGGAGGCGGCGCCGCAGGACGGCGAGTTCCTCCTCGAGCATTCTCACGGTTGCTCGGAGCTCATGCGCATCTGCGTCGCCGTAGGCCACTCACGCCTCCTTGTCGCACTTCTGTGTTCTGTCGGCTCGAAGCCGTGCGAACTCAAGGGCTCGGCCCCGAACCGAAGAGGTTCGCGTTCGAACTCGAGAGTCCGCCTTGTCAGTGTAGGCCGGGTTCCGGGTCAGACCTGCGCCTTGTTCGTCATCGGATGCCCGAGCATCGGCGGGTCCGCAATCGGGTAGGGAGGGGCCACAACTACCATCCCGCGCAAATCGGAAGAGGGAAGATCACACGATGAAGGTTTGGATCGATCAGGATCTGTGCACGGGCGACGGCCTGTGCGAGGAGATCGCACCCGACGTGTTCGTGCTGCTCGACGACGGTCTCGCCTACGTGCGCGAGGGCGACAAGATCTTCGCGGAATCCGAGGGCAACCCGGAGGGCGCCGACGGCCTCGCCGCCATCCCGGAAGGCCAGCTCGACCTCGTCGTCGAGTCCGCAGAGGAGTGCCCGGGCGAGTGCATCTTCATCGAGGCCTGACCACCCGCCGCGGCGGAAGACCTCACGACCCGGCCGATGCGATGACTCGACCCACCGTCACGAATCCCGTGTGACCCTGCATGCGGTGGGAAGGACGGACGGAGCGCCCGTCGATCTCCCACGTGCGGTGCAGCACCTCAAAGGTCTCGACGTCGTGATAACGGCCCGTCTCCGCCATCGCGTTCCTCACTTCCTGCACTTGTGGCACGGTCGGCAGGTAGCACGTGAAGACGCCTCCCGGCACCATCTGTCGGGCTGCGACGGGCACCGAGTGCCAGGGCTCGGGCAGATCCAGCAACACCCGATCGGGAGTACGTATCGCCAGCTCCTCCTCCACGTCCCCGACGACCAGCGTCAGTTGCTCGGGGATGCCTCCGAAGAACCTCGCGATGAGCCGCGCGGCACGCTCCGAGTGGTCCTGTCTGGTGTCGACCGACGTGACGTGACCGCTCTCGCCGACGGCACGCAGCAGCGCCATCGTCAGCGCTCCTGAGCCCGTGCCCGCCTCCACCACGCGCATACCCGGGCCCACGTCGCCCCACATGGTCATCGCGGCGGCGTCCTTCGGATACACGACCGTGGCGCCCCGTTTCATGGTCAGCACGTAATCGGCGAGACGGGGCGCCAACGCCACGAGTGGCGATCCCTTCGACGACTGGAAGCGGGCACCCGAGTCACGCCCGATGATCTCGTCGTGAGCGAGCATGCCGTGGTGATACTGGAACTCGCTGCCGGAACGCAGCGTGAGGAGGTAGCGACGACCCTTGTTGTCGAACAGCAGACAGGGGTCGCCGGAGGCGAATGCCATCGTGGCTCAGAGCACCGAGGCCAGCACGGCGAGGACGCTGAGCACCATCGTGAAGACGACGACCCAGATGACGATGCGGACGAACCGATCTCGGTTTCTGAACATGAGACCTACCCCTCGATGGCCGTGCGATCGACGATGGTGTCGTTCCGGAGGAAGGTGATCTGCAGGGTCTCGCCCTCGGCCAGGTCCTCCTTGAACAGCAGGCGTTCGTCCTGGCTCCGCCGGCGCAGCCACCCGATCAACGCGACGGCCGCGCCCATGGCCGCCACCGCAGGCTGGCCACGGCGCGAGCCGCCGAACAGCTGGCGCAGGCCCAGACCGATGATGCGATCCAGATTCATCACTTCAGCCTGTAGACCTCGACACGGGCTCCGCCCGCTTTCTTGCCACGACGCCGACCGATGAGGAACACCAGGATGACGACGATCACAGCACCGACCGCGATGGCGGTGCCGGTGGTCTTCGCCTTGTCCCGGGTCTCGTCGACGATCGACTCGATCTCTCTCAGTTTGGCTTCGAGGTCCTGTCGTTCGATTGCCATGTCAGCGCTCCGTTGACGTGCTGCGAGATGTGAGCCCCACGATGACACCGGCGACGGCCACCAGAGCGATGCCGGTGAGTGCATAACCGAGCGCCTGCCAGTTCGGCCCATCGGGCAGCAGTGTCAGGATGCCGCGGAGGGTTGCGATGGCCAGGAAGAGCGCAGCGATGGCGAAGGCGAGCCCTGCTGCGATCGAGAACCCCGCATAGCGCCCGAGTCGCTTGGCCGGCTCCACGGTTTCCTGGAGCAGGTACTCCTTCGACATCTCGGTGAATTCTCTGACGAGATCCGGTAGCTCCGTCGCTCCTGCCATTGCTTCCTCTTGTCGGTGGTGGGCTCGTGAGAGTACCCGATGCGCCACCCTGCCGGGAAGCCGGCCGCGGGCAACTACGCTCGGCCCGTGCGGCAACTGACCAGTCACGACATCGACCGCTTGCGGGCGCTGAACCGGCATCGCCGCAACATACGACCACTCGTCGCCGGTCAGGGCGTCACCTTCCTCGGCGATGCCATCGCCTTCGTGACGTTGCCGCTCTTCGTCCTCAGTCTCACCGGCCGCGGGCTGGAACTCGGACTGACGGCTGCGGCCGAGACGATCCCGCTGCTCCTCTTCGGATTCATGGCAGGCGTGATCGTCGATCGAGCGCCGATCAGGGTGCTCCTGATCGGCGCCGACCTCGTGCGGGTGATCGCCTTTGCGGTCCTCGGTCTCGCCGTGCTCGCCGGTGCCGCGAACGTGGCCCTCGTGCTGGCGGTCGCCTTTGCGGGCGGGGTGATGACGACGTTCTTCGAAGCGGCGTTCCAGGCGCTGGTCGTCGCCGCAGTCGATCGGGAGCAGCTCGTGGCGATGAACACTCGCCTCTCCTTCGTGCGCACCATCGCGTTCGCCGCCGGTCCGGCCATCGGCGGGTTGTTGGCGACGTCCCAGACCGGATTCGCCCTGGCCTTCCTCGTCAACGCCTTCACGTTCGCCGCATCCGCCGTCTTCGTCCTGCGAGTGCAGTTCGATCCGCCACCCCGGGAGGAGAGCCCCACTCACTTCTGGCGCGATCTCGCCACAGGTCTCGTCCACATACGTCGCGACGCCTATCTGCGCTGGTCGACGGTCGGCGTGACGTTCACCAACCTCTTGTTCGCCCCGCTCGAGGCGCTCTTGGCGTTGTTCATCACCGAGCGGATCGACCCGCCCCGGCTCCCATTCATGGAGGCGCCGCTCGCGGTCGCGACGACGGTCGGTCTCTTCTACGCCACCCAGGCGCTGCTGGGCGCACTCGGTGTCGCGATCGCGCCTCGCATCGTCCGCGCCATCGGTCTGGGGCGATCGTTCCTCATCGGCGTGGCGACCATGGGGGCCGGGTTCGGTCTCGTGGTCGCCATGCAGACGCCATGGGCGGTGCTCCCCGCAGGTGCGGCCATCGCCGGTGTCGGTCTCGTGAACGTCTCCGTGTTCACCATGCGTCAGCAGCTCACGGCGGAGGAGATGCTGGGTCGGGTGTCGGCGGCGGGGCGCACACTCGCCTATCTCTTCATCCCGATCGGTGCGGCAACGGGCGGCTTGCTCGTCGACACGGTCGGTCTCGGACCGGTGTACACGTTTGGCTCGCTCGGCGCCATCGCCCTTGCCCTCGTCCTCACCGTCACCGCCCTGGGACGCGGCCCCGAACCGACGCCGTTGACTCAGCCTTCCTGAGTGGCCGACCGGTACTCGTCCGGCGTGACCTTGCGACCCAGCCACTCCGTGTCGCCGTGCGACGTCAGCGACAGATGGGTCATGTGGCTGTCGGGGGTGGCGCCATGCCAGTGGACCTCTCCGGCCGGTGCGTACACGACATCACCTGGGCCGACTCGGACCGTTTCACCATTGTCGTTCTGCACCAGACCCGCCCCATCGGCCACGTAGAGCACCTGACCGTCGGGATGGGTGTGCCAGTCGGTCCGTGCTCCCGCTTCGAAATGGACCCCGAGGGCATTGAGTGAATCGGGTCGGGGACGCGGCGCGAGTGGACCGAACCACACTCGTCCGGTGAAGTGCTCGGCGGGAGCGTCGTCCCATTTCCTCGATCGTGCGCTGTTGAGTTCCATGTGCCCCTCCGCTCGGTCGGGGCAGCGTACCCGGCTCAGCGGAGCCGACGCATCGGGTTCTTGACCTTCGGCTGCCGCCTTCCGCGGGCGATCCAGCCTATGCCGAACCCGACGAACGTGGCCGCCAGCATCCAGACGACGATCTGTTGTGCGATGTAGCTGTCCACTGTTTCCTCCTGGCGGTCACTCGGCGAGTGCTGTGAAGACGATGCGACGGTTCATGGCGCGACCTTCTGGCGTGTCGTTGTCGGCGATCGGTTGGGCCTCGCCGTACCCGATCACGACGAATCGCGCCGGATCGGCCCCGTTGTCGACGAGATACTCGACGACGGCCTCGGCACGGCGACGGCTCAACGCGAGGTTGGTCTCCTCGCTCCCCACGCTGTCCGTGTGGCCCGCCACCTCGATGGGGACCTCGGGAAACTCGAGCATCGTCACCAGCAGCTCGTCGAGCAGTTCGCGCCCTGCGTTGGTCAGGACGGCGCTGCCCGACTCGAACTCGACCGACTTGCCGGTGATGGTGTCGTCGAACTGCTTCTGCACCTCTTCGATGACCTCCGGTGGTGCGGTGGTCGTCGGGGCAACGGTCACGAGCGTGAGGCCGGAACTGAACTCGAACGTCGTGGCAGCGAGGATGTCCTCTGCAGCGCTGCGGACGTCGGCTCGCTCCTGCCGGGTGTCGAACTCCGCGGCGAACTGGATCACCTCACCGTTGGGATTGACCGTGATCAGCCCTTCGGTCACGTCCGTGCCGACCTCGGACATGAGGAGCAGCACGGCCGTGAGCCAGTCCGACTCGTCCGGGACTCCTTCTCGCACGACGAGGCCGTCGGCTGCGACGTTCGGATAGATCGACGCCAGCGAGTTGACGATGGCGTCGACCGTCGACTGCTTGGACATGGTCCCCGTGACCGTGACGGCATCGCCGGACCAGTCGAACACGAGCGAGTCGGGCGCGACCTCGATCTCGTTCGCCTCCGGCGGAAGCACGACTCGCAGATCGACGCTCAGGTCTCGAACCGGGTAGTTGCTCCGAACCGCGTCCGGGATGGCGGTCAGCAGCGATTCGCGATCGACGATCCCGGTCAGCTCGAGGTCGAGCCCGGATGCCTCGACCTCCACGGAGCGAATGTCGTTGGCGAGCAGGAAGGCGTGCACGTTCGACTCGAGGTCGGACTCGATCTTTCGGCCGGCGAACACGACGGCCAGGCCGATGATCAGCACCACCACGAGAAAGGAGCCGAATAGAAAGCCGGCGGTTTCGAGCCGGTCGTCGTCGGTGTTGTCATACGGGCTCGACCCGGGCGGTTTCGCGCCGCGGCCCCGCACACCGGGGGGTGCGTGGCCTGGCCGGGAGGTTCCACCACGCGATGGTGGCTTGTCCCCCAGAGCGCTCAGCCGCAACTTGTTCTTTCGCGCCATGAACCACGTTTCGGCAGCTGTGTCGACCCGCTTGAAGATATCACGACGTCGCGGTTGCGCCTTCCGAAGCGAGCACGACGCGAATCTCCTCGTGGCCGGCTGCTCCTTCCTGGAGCATCTGGCTCACAGCCGATCTGAGGTCCCTGAGCTGCTGGGCGACGCGCCGGTACTCGATCTGTGCCTCACGGGACTTCTCCCTGGCGTCGACCATCGCCGTCGCCGCCTCCTGATCGGCCTGCGCCTTGGCGACGCGGATGATCTCGCGGGCACGCCGCTCGGCAGCAGCCACGAGACGTCCTGCTTCTTCCCGGGCGTTGCCGACGATCACGTCTGCCTCGGCGCTGGCCACGGCGGGATCCGTGCGGGACCGCCGTGCGACCCGGGCCTCGGCGTCGGCGATGATCGTTGCGGCTCGTTCTTTGGCCTGCTCGATGATCTCGTCGCGACGCAGTGTGGCGACGCGAAAGGCGTCCTGGACGACCAGGCCCGCGTCCTTGGAGGCACCTGCCGAACGCTCGAAGGCGTTCAGCTTGCCATGTGACGCGGCCAGTTCGGCTTCCAGCGACCTGATCCTGTCGACCGTCTGGGCCAAGAACGCCTCGACCTCGCGGATGTCATAGCCGCGCTTGGCCTGTGTGAACGTCCGTCTCGCCACCCGATCGGACAACGGTTCCATGTGCACTCCTCGACAGGAGGCTCGAGCCTTCCCACACCGACCCGTCACACGTGGTCGAGTCTATCGTGACCACTCTGCGCGGTCAACCACCACCGACTGTGGCTACGCATGCCTCGACGAACCACACCTGGGCCGGATTGAGCTTCAGCTGCGCCACGTCGGGCGTCACCCACTCGATCCGATCGATCTCCGGGAAGGAGCGGACGACACCCGACCGGGGTGGCCACTCCAACTCGAAGCTGTTCGAGACGGAGAGATCGGGATCACAGTCATTCTCGACCGCGAAGCCGACCACTCTCTTGCCGGACCGGAGCGTCACCTCACCCAGAGGCCACACCGACTCGTCGTCCACCACACACCCGGTCTCTTCGGCGAACTCGCGAATGGCGGCGTCCTTGAGATCCTCCCCGGCGTCGACGAGCCCTTTGGGAATGCTCCACGCCCCATCGTCCTTCCCCGCCCAGAACGGCCCGCCGGGATGGGCGATGAGCACCTCAAGCGTCTCGGCTCTCCATCGGTACGCCAGGATCCCGGCGCTGAGCTCTGCGGCCATCGCAACTCCGTACACTGCGTTCGATGCTGCCCCACGTTACGTTGCGTGACATCGAGAGCGCCGCAGCGCGCATCGCGCCGCACGTGCACCGCACACCCGTTCTGCGATCTTCGACCATCGACGGCATGCTCGATGGATCGGTTCTCTTCAAGTACGAGTCATTCCAGAAGGTGGGGGCCTTCAAGGCCCGCGGTGCGACCAATGCCGTGCTGTCGCTCTCCGACCAGGACGCAGCTCGCGGCACGCTCACGCATTCGTCCGGCAACCACGGAGCCGCCCTCGCCTATGCCTCCGCCATCCGCGACATCCCGTGCACGGTGGTCATGCCCGAGACCGCACCAGACGTGAAGGTCTCGGCAGTGCGTGGGTATGGCGCGATCGTCGTCTTCTGCGCCCACGAGGAACGCGAAGCGCGCACCGCACAGCTCGCAGGAGAAACCGGCGCCGTCGTCATCCACCCCTTCGAGCACCCCGATGTCATCGCCGGACAGGGAACCGCCGCACTCGAGCTCCTGGAGGATCATCCGGCTCTCGAGCTCCTCGTGGCACCGATCGGCGGTGGAGGGCTCATCGGCGGCTCGATCGTCGCCGCGGCCGGCCTGGCTCCAGACTGTCGTGTCGTGGCCGGTGAGCCCGAGGCGGTCGACGATGCCCACCGGTCGATGGTCACGGGAGTACGGCAACCGGGGGTCGTGCCGGCGAACACCATCGCAGACGGGCTGCGCACGGGCATCGGGTCTCGTGCCTTCGACATCATGACGGCGGCCGGCACGGAGGTCGTCACCGTGACCGAGGACGAGATCGTCGCGGCCGCCCGACTGCACCTCGACTACATGAAGACCGTCGTCGAGCCGTCGGCAGCCGTGGCGCTGGCAGTGCTGCGGCGTCGTCCCGATCTGGTCGCCGGACGCCGGGTCGGTGTCATCGTGAGCGGCGGCAACACGGACTTCGCCTGGCTCTGCGATCAGCGCTCTTCGAACACCGTGATGCTGCCGGAGTAGCTGGAGACCCACACGTCGCCGGTCAGCGGGTCATACGTGATGCCGATGGGCAGATGACCGACGCCCAGCTCCTGGACCTCCTCCAGGGTGTCCGTGCGGACCTTCGAGACGGTGTCGGACCGGTAGTTCACGACGTACAAGGATGCTCCGTCGGTCGAGATCGTCATGGAACGCGGCGCCCGCCCGGTGGCGACCTTTCCGATCACCTCGAAGGTGGCGACGTCGACGGCAGCAATCCTTCCCTCTCCGTTGAGAGAGACGTACAGAGTGCCGCCGTCCGGCGACAGAACGAGGTGACGGGGATTCGCACCCACCCCTTCGATCATCTCGACGGTGAACTCGTCGAGATCCACCATCGCCACGTTGCGACTCCCCATGATGGCGACATAGGCGGTGGTGCCATCGGGGGTCACCGCGATGCCCCTGGGGTGCCTACCGAGGGGGATGCGGGCGATCTCCTTCGCGGAGGCGACCTCCACGACGGACAGATCGAAAGAGCACCAGTTGGTGACGAGCACCAGTCGATCGTCAGGCGTCACGGCCACGAACTTGGGAACCGCCCCCACCCCGATCACTTGATCGATCCGCCACGTGGCCATGTCGATGCGGTACAGGAAGCTCTCGTCCCAGGAACCGAGGCCGCAGCCGTCACCGCCCGGTCGTGAGAAGCCCTCGCCGTACATCTGGTAGTTCGAGACGTAGACGTGGCTCCCATCCGTCGTGAAGGCGGCCTCCACCGGGGCTCCGCGATGGGTGCCGTCACCGAACCCCTCGTGGCCGAACGCGGCGAGATCGACCTCGTCGGGGATCGTTGCAACCAGCTCTCCTGCGCCGTCGTACACCGTCATCGTGTGGCGATACATCATGTTCTGAGCGATGAAGTACCCGTCGCCGGAGGCGACGATCGACTTCGGTGAGATCTCACCGGTGATGCGGAGGGTCTCCGCCAGACGCAGGTCCGGCGTCGGCGGGAGCGTGGATGTGGTCGTGGTGGTCGGGGCGAGCGTCGTCGTGGTCGTCGTCGTGGTCGTCGTCGTGGTCGTAGTCGGTGGCGCAGTCGCCGGGGTGGTCACCGGGGGGTCGGGCATCGGAGTGGTCGGAACGGCTTCGGTCGGAGGCGAGGGAACCGTCGTCTCGGTGGCGGTCGCATCACCGGTCGGCACACCGGCATCCGAGTCGCCGGAACAGCCGGCCACGACCAGCGCAATGCACAAGAGAAGGCTGCGGAGACGCACGTCGAGAGCCTACCGGCGAGGCTGCGGGCACTCGTGGAGCGTTCTCCCCCGCCGCACATCCTGCATCGGCGGGAGTGACACGTCGAGAGCGCCGTGCCGGTCGTCGACCGGTCCCCCGGCTTCAGGCGCAGCCACGACCTCTGATGCGTTCACGCATCGAGCCATCCGTGGTGGACGAGCCCTTCTCTGATCCCGGCGGCGTGGTGGGCCTCCGCGTGATAGAGCCGAGGAGCATGGTGGACCTTGAGCTCTGCGGAGGCGTTGCCGACGGCCACCGCACGGAACCCGAGCTCGGGACGCATCATGTCGAGGTCGTTGCCGGTGTCTCCCGCCACGACGACGTTCTGATGCTCGACGCCCAGGCGGCCGGCGACCCAAGCCACGGCAGCACCCTTGCCGGACCGCTCGGGGACCACGTCGAGGTATCTGCCTGCCGAGTAGACGACTCGAGCCGATCGACCCGATGCACGGAGTCTGTCGACGATGTCCGTCACGCCGGCTTCGGGTGCTCGGTCGAGGAAGTAACTCACCTTCAGGTCTGACTGCCACTGCTCGGGTTGACGCACGAGCTCGTCCACGCCCTCGAGCGCAGCGACGACGGCGGCGGCGTCCCACCCGTCGCTGATCAGCTCGGCCCACGCATCGTCGAGCCGATGGCGGCCGCTCTCGTACCACCAGATCTCGGTTCCAACCATGCAGACCAGAACCCGGGCACGCCGGTCGGTGCCGGTCTCGGCGTAGAAGCTCTGGACCGAATCGAGGTGACGACCGGTCGAGAAGGCAACCACGACCCCTGAGGCCTCGAGCTCTGCCCAGAGGGCCTCCATCGTGTGCCGGTCGCCGATGAACGTGCCATCGAGATCGGTTGCAAGCATGCGACTGGTGGTCACCGAGCCTCCGAGTTGCGGACGAGCCATCGTACGTGCCGGATCACGACATTTGGCATCCGCTGCCGAGCCCGGCAAGCTGAACGGATGCGAGAGCAACCATGACAGCAAGCCCTGAACGCGCCACTCCTCACAGATTGCTCGTGCTCGACAGCGCTGCGCTGGCGGGCCCAGACGGCATCGTCTCGACCCGACTTTCCGATCGGATCGCAGCCATTCGCCACGACACGGTCCTCGTGGTCCTCGGCGACGCCGCCGGCGCCGACTTCCCCGAGCCGGACTACGTGATCGATCCGGGGGGAACGCGAATCATCCGCCAACCCGGGGGTGACACGGTCGCCGAATGGCCGGGCCCTGATGACGAAGTCGGAGTCGGACCCGCCGTGAACCACCTCGCGTCCGGTCTGCTCATATCGCCATCCCAGGTGTTCTGCGTCTTCGGAGCCGACGTCGAAGTCGACGAGCGCCCCGAGCGGCTGGTGATGATCGGCGGAGAGCCCGGTGACGAGCCTGAGCTGTGGCTTCCGAGCCCGGACGAGGACGCGCTCATCCTGGCGCTCGAAGATCTGGCGCTGTTCGGTGCCGGCCAAGCCACGGCGACCGACATCACCGATCTCGCCTACGAAGCCGCTCTCGAGACGCTGCGTCGGAACGTGACCGACATCGGGTTCACCGCCGCCTCCATCGCCGACAACCCGCTCAGCGCCCACGATGCCAACTACGCGTCCGTCTGGGCTCGGGATGGAGTCATCACCGGTCTGTGGACGCTGGGCGTCGGCGACGACGAGCTCATCGATGCCTTTCGTCGCACGCTCCGTCTGCTTGCGGAGCACCAGTCGCCATCCGGACAGATCCCCTCGAACGTGCGACTCGAGAACCGGCAGCCCGACTACTCGGGCCTCGGCGGCATCGCCAGCGTGGACTCGGTGATCTGGTTCGTCATCGGTGCGGCGCGTCTCGCTTTCCACACGCGTGATCGCGCGTTCGCCGAGGAGATCATCGACTCGGTGGATCGCTCGATGGCCTGGCTCGCCGCACACGACGCAAACAACGATGCACTGCTCGAGATCCCGGAGTCGTCCGACTGGATGGACATCTTCCCCAGGTCGTACAACGTGCTCTATGACGAGGTGCTGTGGTGGCAGGCATGTCTGGACACCGCGGCTTTGCATGACGCCCTCGGTCGGGACGGCTCGCCTTGGCGGACACACGCCGAACGGATCGGACGTGTGATCCTCGATCAGTTCTGGCCCAGCGGTGAACAGCTCATGGAGATCGCCGGATCGCAGAGCGGCCGTTTCTCGCCGGGTGAGGCCCACTACCTGCTCAGCCAGATCACCCCCTTCGACTACGGGTGGCGGTGTGACGTCTACGCCAACCTGCTCGCCGCACTGGGTGGCCTGCTCGACGAGAGCAAGCTCGAGCGGCTGTTCACGTTCTTGTGGGGTGTCGGTGTGAACAGCCCCTTCCCGGTCACATGTCTGTACCCACCGATCTCGTCCGGTGCCGACGACTGGAAGGACTACTTCCTCGTCAACTTCCTCAACATCCCCGATCACTATCACAATGGAGGCATCTGGCCGTTCATCGGCGGGCTGTGGGTGCGGTTCCTCGCCGAGATCGGACGCGTCGAACTGGCGCATCGCGAGCTGGCGAGCCTCGCAGAGGCATGTCGCGTCGGCCTGTACGGCGAGTGGGAGTTCAACGAGTGGCTGCACGGCCGCACCGGTCGGCCCATGGGCAAGGCGCATCAGGCTTGGAGCGCCGCGTCCTACGTCCATGCGTACATGGCGCTCCGCGGCGAGACCGAGCACCGCGTGTTCCCCGCTCTCGATCCGACGAACGCCTGGGAGTGATCGTCAGGCGTCGAGCATCATCCGGTCGTGACGGCTACGTGCAGTCTCGATTGCATCGATCGTGCGACGAGCGATGCCTCTCCATCCGAAGATCCGCCTGGCGAAGCGCGCCCCGGCGATGGAGAGCCGCTGGCGCAACTGGGGATAGCGGAGCGGCATCGACAGCATGACCGCGAACTCGCGGGGCCGCTTCGGGTCGGCGAAGAGGGCCTGTGACCCGAAGTCGAACATCTCTTCGAGCCCTCCGTGCACCGTGACCACGCAGGGCGTGCCACACGCCATCGCCTCGACGGCGGTCATGCCGAACGGCTCATACCGCGAGGGCAGGGCGAACACGGGTGCCGCCCGGTAGTACGTGGGCATGTCGTCCTCTGCGACGTAGCCGAGCCACTTGACGTGCTCCGCCACGCCCAGCTCACCGGCGAGCGCCCGCCACGTTTCGACGCGCTGTCTGTCGGCTTCGGAATTGGCGCCGACGGCGAGCTGGAGCCGGGCGTCCGGGACGAGCTCACGCAGCTCCGGCAGCGCCTGGATCAGCAGGTCGTACCCCTTGTTCGCAGCTGCCCTGCCCACCGTGTAGATGTCGTTGTCGGCGAAGCCCAGTCGATCACGGACCGCCCGGATCTCGGCCGACGCAACCGGGGTGTAACGCCCCTCGTCGATCCCCGGAGGAATCATCACGATGTGGTCCGCGGGCACGTCGTAGTCCGCCGTCAGCACCTCGACCTGCTGATTCGTGGTGGCGATCACGAGGTCGCAGCGCCGGTACGTGAGGAACTCCTTGCGGATCCGCTCCTCGAATCGGTAGTCCGACTCGATCTGCTGCGGGTCGCCGGCCATGTCGTCACGCTTCCACGTGCCGAGCGAGTGCGGGGTGTGCACATGCGAGATGCCGAGCTCCTCGGAGATCCGTTGACCGGCGTACCCCGCGTCCCAGTAGTGCGAGTCGATCGAGTCGTACCGGATCTGCCGCGTCTCGACCTCCTCGAGGAAGCGGACGGTGAAGTCGTCCACGTGATCGTGCATGTCCTCCTTGCGGATGAACTCGTCACCACCGAAGGGAATCCGCCAGACCCTGAGCCCCTCTCCCATGTCGTCGAACTCCGGCTGATCCTCGAAACGTCGCGTGACGATGTCCACGTCGTAGCCGAGCTCGCGCAGCTGTTTGGCGAGTTCGAGAACGAACACCACCTGGCCGCCGGTGTCGGGTCGACCCAGCTCCGGCTCCGCTGCCACGTACCCGTGGAGCGAGAGCATGAGAAGTCGGGATGGTCGCATCTGCTGACTGGTCACGGGACTTCAACTCGATTCGATATTCGACGGTCGTCCGGGGCGCCCGGGCCGTGAAGAGGGCACCGTGGTCCACGCATCCGTGCCCGGCGCTTCATTCGGCGGGTTTCACCGGCCGTTGCTCACCATACCGCTCGAGCGTCGCACGGCAACACGACGCCACGCCAGACACGAGCCGGGATCGCCGGGTCGCTTCGTGGTCGGTCGGCGGATCGCTGTATCGTCTCGATCACCGGACTCGACCAGGGGTGGAGCAGTGACCAACGAGGCACGTCAGCAGCGTCAGATCGATCGACATCGAGAGAGTGAGGCTCGATGGCTGCAGAAGATGCTCTTCGCCACCGGCAAGGCTCGTGAGGCCCGGGAGAAGCTGGCCGATGCCACCGGCGACGACCTCAATCCCCTGATCACCCTCGACGACGGCACCAAGGTGCCTCTCGACACCCTCCAGGAGATCATCGAGAAGCGGGTCGAGTCGCTCATGGAAGCCCTCGGGCGGGGAGTCCACGGCTTTCGATCCTGACGCCGGCGGCCTCACTGCCGTGGTGTTCGAAGTTTGACCTGGCCGCAGGTCGGGTATGCCGCGACCATGGTCGCGAACGAACCTCGAGACATGTCCGACGATCCGGTTCTCGAAGCGAGCGAAGCATCATTCCCTGCCAGCGATCCGCCGGCGTGGACGGGTGCGGTCGGCGCTCCGACACAGCGCAACGAGCTGGACGACAGCGGGCTCTTCCCTGTCGAACGACGGGTGCGAGACATGCTCGCCGACGGAAGGTCGATCGAGGAGATCGCGTCGACACTCGACAGGAGTACGGGACATGTACGTCGCATCATCCGATGGAGCGCCCTCGATCGGGGCCCCTCGCGCCGCCGCTATCCGGCTGCGCTCCGTCGCCGTGTCCTCGAGATGCGACAGGCCGGCCTCCCCCATGACGTGATCGCCGCGAAGTTCGTCAAGACCCCTCGGTTCATCAAGCAGGTGGAAGGTCTCGCCCGCGTCGTCGGCGAGCGCAGCGCTCGCGGGTACCGGCGCGGTCTGGAGTTGCTGAAGAGCGCCGCCGACGACGCACGACGCTCGGCCGCTCAGCGGAGCCGGCAGGACACAGACGACTCGACGCCGAAGGGAGAGTGACATGGAGACCACACAGCTCATGGTCTGGATCGACCAGGACCTCTGCACAGGAGACGGGATCTGCGAGGAGATCGCTCCCGATGTGTTCGTCGGTCGCGACGACGGTCTCTGGGTCGTCAAGGAGGAAGCGAGCCACTTCGGGACGACCATCGTGTTCGACGGAGAGACCGGCGACGGTCACGGACCGGACGGTGCTCGCGGCGTGGTCCGCGTTCCCGACGCACAGATCGACATCGTCGTCGAATCGGCCGAGGAGTGCCCTGGCGAGTGCATCATGATCGAGCCGTTCGACGATCAACTCATGAAGCGACGCACGGCCACCGCAACCGCCTGAACCGGGGCCGCACAACGGCCGCACCGTCACGTATCCTCCACGTATCCTCGATCGAGGAGCGTCGAGGCATTGCCGCCACCCATTGCCCACATGGGGATCTACATCGACCGAGCACCGCGAGACGTGTTCGCATACGTGATGGACATCGGCCGAACCCCCGAGTGGCGGCCGCGCATGTCCGCCGTCGCCTGGATGACGCCGGGCCCACCGAGCGTCGGAAGCATCTTCCGAGTCGACGTCAAATCCCTCGCCTACACCTTCCACTTCGAGGTGACGATCACCGAGTGGGATCCACCTCGCTACATCGCCTACGAGGGGAAGCAAGGCCCGGTGACGGTGAAGTCGTTCATGGAGTGGTTCCCCGACGGCGACGGCTGTCGCTTCTTCGTCGGCGGTGAGCCCGACTCGAGCAACTGGCTCATCAAGCTGCTGCGGCCTGCGTTCGAGTACTCGGTGATCAAGCAGAACCTCGCCGACTTCGAGCGCCTCAAGGCGATCATGGAGTCGCAGAGCGACCTATCGGACTCGTGATCGGGCGGGCGGTCATGACGTTGCCGCACGATTGTCGCGTGGCCGAGCAGCACGCACCTCGACGACACGCTCCCTCCCGGGTCGTCCCGTTCCACATGCGCACGACATCGGAGGACCTGGTCGGAACTCGCCTTGGCGAGTGTCGAGTGCGAAAGTCCGGCCCGTGAGGAATCGACTCTCCATCGCTGCCGCCCAGCCCCACTGCGCTCCCGGCGATCTCGCGACGAACGCTTCCCATCATGTCGACACCTTGCGCTCGATCGACGCCCACCTCGTGGTGTTTCCAGAGCTCTCCCTGTCCGGATACGACCTGAGCGCGCCCCCTGTCGATCTGGCAGACGACGTCTTCACGCCGATCATGGATGCCTGCGCTGAGCGACGAATGCTTGCTCTGGTCGGAGCGGCGGTGCACGTCCCGGGTGGCGACTTCATTGCGACACTTGCGGTCACCGGTGAGAGAGTGACAGTTGCCTATCGCAAGACCTCTTTGAGCGACGACGAGGCGCGAGCCTTCACCGCCGGTGACGGGCCACGACGTCTGAACGTCGACGGGTGGTGGATCGGCTTGGGGATCTGCAAGGACACCCGTAGCCCTGACCACATCGACGGCACGCTCGCCCTCGGCATCGACCTCTACGTCGCCGGGTTGGTTCACCACGACCATGAGTTGCCGCAACAGGACGAGCGTGCTGCACGGATCGTCGAGCGAGGCCAGGTACCGGTTGCGTTCGCCAGCGCGGCCGGCTCGGCGGGGCCGACCTATCCTCGAGCGGCCGGTCATTCGTGCATCTGGGCCGCCGATGGCACGATTCTCGCCCGCTCCGGAGCCACCCCGGGAGAGATCGCAATCACCACTCTCACGCCATGACGGCTGTGGCGCGCCATGCCCTGATCGACGCCGTCGCGTCGAGCGCAGCACCTCCGGTCGGTGTCGAATCGGTCTCAGCCGGCGATCTGCCCGGCCCAGATGAAGAGCACTGGAGTGCCGTCGACGATCTCGAGGGTCCACCACCAGCCGTAAACCGAGTACGGCTCATCCAGCTCGAAGACCGAATAGAAGCCCGGGGTCAGGTCCGTGTCCTCGGGACCCCGGTATGAGACCAGCCATTCGTTGCCTGGAGAAGGCCCGTACGGGAACGTTGCATCGGCGGCGCCGATCCGCAGGAATTCCCTCTCGATGTCGTTCCCCGCTCCATGGGCCGGTTCGGCGAACGTTGCCACCGCAGCGTCCATCCGGCCCAGCAAGGCACCGAGAGCCTCGCCGCTCCCCTCGAGTGTGTCTTCGACCCACATGTCGTCGATCAACCGTCCGATCGGGCGGATGACGACGATCAAGTCGTCGCCGAGCGCGGCGATGCGGGTCACCGAGTTGTCTGGATCCGCATAGACGTCGCCCTGCTCGGGGTCCGGGGAGCACTGATCCGGTCGCCCGGAGCAAGGGAGCCATCGGCGTATCTCGAGCTCCAAAGCATCCGTGCGGCCCTCCGGTCGGAGCACATGCACGGCGAAGGCGCCGTCGTCGGGAAACGCCCCGTCCTGTGGGGGCAGCGGCGGCGACTCGGGCCCGCTGTGGTTGTCGGCACAGCAGGCCGGCGTGACCGGGGCCTCGCGACTGGAGGGACGCCAACCGCTTCCGGGCCCGGGGGTGAGGCCGGTCGGGAGCGGTTCGCCCCAGTAGGCGGTCACCTCCGCCGCGTCATAGACCGTTTGACATGGGATGCCGTTGCGGTCGGCATCCATGCGGGCGGGACGTCCCTCCGCATGCCAATACGCCACGGCGTCGACGTAGCTCCTCCCGGCTGTGGCGAGGTCTCTGCAGAACAGACCCCACGCCAGTGCGCTCATCTCAGCCTCATCGGGCGGTGGCGAAGGCGGCACCGTCGAAGAGCTCGGTGGGGCCATCGTCGTGACCGCGGCGGTCGTGGTTGTCGGGTCGACGGACGTCGGTACCGGACCGGTCTCCGGAGAGCTGGTCGTCACCATCGTGGTTGACGACTCGGTGGACACGACGGTCGTCGTCGGCCCGCTGTCGCCTGCCCGCCCACATGCCGCCAGCACGGAAGCGCACACGAACAGGATCTGGATCGTGGCTCTCACATTCGCCGTGCGGCTGGTGCGTCGAGACATGTCAGTCCTCCTCGAGGAAGACCACGCGGCCCGACCACGCTGCCCTCGGGGTCGCCGCCGGCGTCGGCATCGTTTTCCGAACATGGCGACCCCTGCGGCCTGCACGCTGTCGCGCGAGCCGGCGGCTCCCGGTGTCCAGAGACGAGGTGCCCTCACGTGCGCATCACGCAAGCCCCTCGATCTCCACCAATACAACTCCGCAGAGAAGCCATCTGTTACCAGTTTCTTCTGAAGGCGGCGGTCAGAGTTGGCAAGGAGGCCCACGACCAGGCGGATACCAGAGCCGGTGCGCACATCTTCGATCTGTCGGCGCGACCAAAGCGAGGCTGGGTCGTCGTCGCACCCAAGGGATTCTCCACGGACGCGGACCTCGACGCCTGGATCGACCGAGGTGTCTCCTACGCCGAGACCCTCCCCGTCAAGCCAACAAGGCGTCGAACGGCTTGGAGAGCCGCCTGGCGAGAGCTACGGCCCGGTCGGTGTCGGCGACTGGCCAACGTTTCCAGAACTCCGGGGAGGTTGCGGCCCACCGCGGCCGGACGATCGACGGGGCCAGGTTGCTGATGGACAGAGGCCGGTCGTCGTCGAAGCCGGGCCGCACGTAGTTGAGTCTGGTGTCGGAGAGAGGACTCGAACCTCCACGGGACAATGTCCCACTAGGCCCTCAACCTAGCGCGTCTACCAATTCCGCCACTCCGACTGGCGCGGCCGTCGAGTATACCGCTGCGGCCCCTCGCCTAATCCCCGGGGACGGAGAGCAACTCGATGGCTTCGGGGTAGTGGCAGGCGACGAAGTGATCGGGCTCCAGCTCACGCAGCGGAGGCTCGTCGACGTCGCAATGCCCCTCGACCGCGCGAGGGCACCGTGTGTTGAACCGGCAGCCCGGTGGCGGGTCCGCAGGTGACGGGATGTCGCCCTCGAGAATGATGCGACGCCGCGATGCCTCGAGATCGGGATCGGGGATGGGCACGGCCGACAGCAGCGCGTGCGTGTAGGGGTGCATCGGCCGCTCGTACAGGGCGTTGCGGTTGGCGAGCTCGACGATCTTGCCGAGATACATCACAGCCACACGATCCGAGATGTGCCGCACGACCGAGAGATCGTGGGCGATGAACAGATATGTGAGGTTGAACTCTTCCTGGAGGTCGTCGAGGAGGTTCAGCACCTGGGCCTGGATCGACACGTCGAGAGCGGATACCGGCTCGTCGAGGGTTGAGCGCGAGCGCTCTCGCCACGCCGATGCGCTGACGCTGCCCGCCGGAGAACTCGTGCGGATAGCGATTGGTGTGCTCGGGGCTGAGCCCGACGATCTCCAGCAGCTGCTTGACCTTCGCCAGGCGCTCCTCGCTGTCCCCCACTCCCTGCGCGATGAGCGGCTCGGCGATGATCGAGGCGACGGTCATCCGGGGATTCAACGACGCATACGGATCCTGGAAGACGATCTGGACCTCGCGACGCAGTTTCCGCAGCGTTTCGCGATGCGCCGTCCCCACGTCGATGACCTCGTCACCCTCGCCCGTCTGGAACAGCACCTCGCCGGAGGTGGGCTCGATCAGGCGAAGCAGACACCGCGCCGTGGTGGACTTGCCGGAACCCGACTCCCCCACCAGACCCAATGTCTCGCCACGACGCACATCGAAGGAGATGTTCGAGACCGCTTGTACGGCACCGATCTGCTTCTTGAAGAACACACCGCGCCGGATCGGGAATTCCTTCACCAGATTCCTGACGCGCATGAGCACGTCGTGCGAGGACTCTGCCGGGCTGTCTGATGTCGGAGTCGTGGTGTCGGTCACGACGCGGCCTCCTGGTGAGCGATGCGCTTCAGGTCGAGCTCCGTGGCCCGGTGGCAGGCTGCCTCCTGGCTCCCCGGCCCCGACGCTGCCAGCAGCGGCAGCGCCTGAGCACAGACGTCGATGGCGAAGTCACACCGGGGCCGGAACCGACACCCCGCCATCGGATCGATGAGCGAAGGGGGTGCGCCCCGGATCGAGTGCAGGCGACCCTCGACGTCGTGGTCGAGTCGGGCCATCGACCCGAGCAGCCCTGCCGTGTACGGATGCTGGGGGTCGTAGAACACTTCGCCGGCCGTACCCGATTCGACGATGGTGCCCGAGTACATCACCTGGACGAAATCGCAGAAGCCGGCCACCACCCCGAGATCGTGTGTGATGAGCATCACCGCGGTTCCCCGGTCGTCGGCGAGCTTCAACATGAGGTCCATGATCTGGGCCTGGGTCGTGACGTCGAGCGCCGTCGTCGGCTCGTCGGCGATGAGCAGCGTGGGGTTGCACGACAGGCCCATGGCGATCATCACCCGCTGGCGCATGCCGCCCGAGAACTGGTGCGGATAGTCGTCGAGACGGGCCATCGGGTTCGGGATCTGGACGTCGGCGCGCGCCTGTGCAGCACGCTCGCGGGACTCGTTCTTGCCGACTCCCTGATGGAGCGCGATCGTCTCCATGAGCTGATCACCGATGGTGTACACCGGATTCAGCGACGTCATCGGATCCTGGAAGATCATGGCGATCTGGGCGCCACGAACACTCTGCATCTCGTCTTCCGTGAGCTCGAGCAGGTTGCGGCCCTGGAAGACGATCTCTCCGGTCACGATCTGCCCCGCCGGCGGCTCGATGAGGCGCATGATCGACATCGCCGTCACCGACTTGCCGGAGCCGGATTCGCCCACGACGCCGCGGCGCTCGCCCGGCATCATCGCAAAGTCGACGCCGTCGACGGCCCGCACGACACCTTCCTCCGTGGAGAAATAGGTGCGGAGGTCTTTGACTGAGAGGAGCGGTTCGGCCGCCTGCCCGTTGCCTGTCACCTGGTCACCTTCGGTCGATGGTCTGCTTCGGATCGAGGGCGTCCCGAAGCCCATCTCCGAGGAAGTTGATTGCGAGGACGGTCGTCACGAGAGCGATACCCGAGAACGTCAGGAGCCACCACTCGCCGCGCACCGCCATGCGCCCACCGTCGTTGACCATGCTGCCCCAGGTCGGAGTCGGAGGGACGATCCCGAAGCCCAGGAACGAGAGGGCGGCCTCGACGAGGATGGCCACACCGATGATCAGGGTGGTCTGCACGATGATCGGGCTCAACGCGTTGGGGAGGATGTGGCGGAACACGATGCGCCTGTCGTTGGCGCCGGCGGCGCGAGCCGCTTCGACGAACTCCTTCTCACGGAGCGAGAGAAACTCGGCCCGCACGATGCGGGCGAGGGTCCCCCAGCTGAGGAACCCGAGTAAGAGCGCGAGCCCGATGGGTCCGTCCTTGAGCCAGACCGGCAACCACGGGATCTCGGGCAGAACCCGGCCCATCACGATGGCGACCGGCAGCAGGGGAAGACCCAGGATGAGGTCCGTGAGCCGCATCAGGGCCTGGTCGACGGGCCCCGGGTAGAAACCGGCGAAGGCGCCGACGACCGTCCCGAAAGTGGCGACGATGAGCCCGACGACAGCGCCGACCACGAGCGAGGCGCGCCCGCCGTAGATGAGTCGCGAGAGCACGTCGCGACCCACGTCGTCGGTCCCCAGCGGGAACTCCGCTCGCGGCGACGTTCTCACGAATGGACGGCCGTTCTCGGCGAACTGGATGTCGGTCGGACTCTCCAGCGGCAACACATCGGCAAGGATCGCCAGCAGCACCCAGAGGCCGAGCACGACGGCTCCGACCATCGCCAGCCGGTGGCGGAGGAACCGGTTTCGGAACAGGTCCCACTGCGTGATCGGCTCGACGGAGAGACCCTCGACGGCGTCCAGTGCCGCCTCGGCCGCAGCGCCTCCGTCGTCTGCGTCCTCCGGTCGACGCTCGAGCTGATCAGTCATATCGCACGCGGGGGTCGAGCACTCCGTAGAGGATGTCGGCGACGACGTTCATCACGACGATCGCAGCACCGATCAGCATCACGATGGCCATCACGACCGGATAGTCGAGTCCGTTGATCGCTTCGATGTAGCGGCTGCCGAGACCCGGCCATCCGAAGATCGACTCCGTGATGATGGCGCCGCCGATGATGAGGGCGAAGTCGAGCGAGACGACCGTGACGATGGGGAGCAGGGCGTTGCGGGCTGCGTGCTTGATGAGGATCTTGCGCCGGGACAGCCCCTTCGCCTTTGCGGTACGCAGATAATCGCTCGAGAGGACTTCGAGCATCGAGGCGCGCTGGAACCGGCTGTAGCCGGCCGTGGAGATCAGCGCGATGGACAGTGCCGGTAACGTCAGGTGGCGGACGATGTCGCCGATCTGGGCGAGGAAGCTGAGCTGCGAATAGTTGTCGGCGGTCATCCCGGCCACGAAGAAGAACTTCACGCCCGTCCATCGCTCCAGATAGAACGCAGCGAGGATCTGGAGACCGACACCCACCACGAAGATGGGAGTCGAGAACGCAACGAAGGCACCGACGGTTCCGACCTGATCGAAGAAGCTGTACTGCTTCGTCGCCTGATAGATCCCCAGCGCCACGCCGATCGTCAGCGCCAGGAGCAGCGTGGCGATGCCGAGTCGGAACGTGCCCCCGATCCGCTCGAAGACCTCGTTCCACACCTTGACGGCACCGGAGTCGAAGGAGTTGCCCCAGTCGAGCCGGAACTCGATGCTGCGGAGGGCAACGAGGCCTGCCACGGCCCACAGACCGAGGATGGCGGCGCCCTTCCACTGGCGATCGAGCCGCGCCAGCAGGGCGGTGCCCACGACGAGCACGGCGAGCGAGCCGAACAGGGTTGACCCGTTCAGGATCTGGCCGGAGCCCTCTTCGTACTGGACGAAGTTCTGCAACCAGATCCAATACTGGGTGAGCATCGGCTGGTCGAGCCCGTAGAGCACCCGCAGGTTCTCTTTGTATTCGGGGGTCAGGAGCGGGTTGCCGAACAGGCGCTGCAGCGGGTCGCCTGCCTGCTGCATGAGGACGAACACGATGAAGCTCAGAGCCAGCAGCGTGACGGCGCCGTAGGTCAGACGCCGGATGATGTAGGCAAACATAAGACGGTGCCTCCGGTCTCAGTGCTCCGGGCACTATAGCGAGGGGCGGTCAACCCCGAGGGGGAAATCTCCGTGGTGCCGCAGAGGCCATCTTCCGAGCCCGGGCAACGTTGGCAGTGCCCATGACGAGCGGAAGGGGCCCCAAACAGGGCCCCTTCCGGATCGTCGGGTCGTGTCCGATCTACGAGATCAGATGTCCACCCGGTGCCACTCACCGATGTTCCAGGTGTAGCCCTGGCTCGCCGGGTTGTGCTTGACGCCCTGCACCTCATCGCCCCAGTAGGCGGCGACGACGAGACGTGCGTACAGCGGGATGATCACGACGTTGTCGGCGAGGATCTGCTCGGCCTCCTGAACGAGAGCGACCAGTGCCGCCTCGTCGACGGTCGCGTTCGCCTCGTCACGCAGCGCTGCGAAACGGGCGGTGGCGTCGTCGATGACGGTCGAGGTGCCCTCGGTGCCCCAGTAGTACCAGTTGTCCCCGTCCGGGCCCGGGTTCTCCGGATCCCAGATGTCGAGGATGCCGACCACGCCGGCGAGACCCGGCGTTCCGAGCCACGCCCACTCCTGGAGGTCGCCGGTGCCGTTCGGAGCCGTCTCACCGAAGAACAGCGAGCTGTCCTCGAGCTGCTGCTCGTAGTCGATGCCGATGGCCGTCAGGTTCTCACCGAGGATCTGGGCGATCTTCTGGCGGGCGTCGTTGTTGGACGTCGTCGAGAAGATGACCTTCACCGGATTGGCGGCACAATCCCGACCCTCGTCGGCACATGCGGCCTCGAGGAAGGCGGCTGCGCCCTCGGGGTTGTAGTCGTACTGGCTCCAGTTGCTGTTGGAGATCAGCGGGTTGTAGGCCTCGACCCACGAGTTCAGCGGCTCGACCTGACCTGCGAGGATCTCATCGACCAGCAGCTGCTTGTTCACAGCGTGGGCGACAGCCTTGCGGAAGTTCAGGTTGGCGTTGAACGTGTCCGGGTTCCGGTTGTCGACGTGGAACTGGAAGTTCAGGTGCTCCCAGACCGGTCCGTTGAGGACCTCGACCACGGCGCCGTCGCCGGAGAGGCCCTGGAGCCGCTCGATGACGTCGGTGTTCGGGTCGGGCTGGACCACGTCGGTCTCACGGGCGGCGAACGCGTTCAGCTCACCCTCGGTCTCCGGGATGAAGCGGAAGATCACCTCATCGAGGAACGGGAGCTGCTGACCGGTCTCGGGATCGGTGCCGAAGTAGTTCTCGTTGCGCACGATGCGCACGAACTCGCCCTTGGCCCACTCGTCGAAGATGAACGGTCCGTTGGAGGGCCAACGGGTCTCGTTCCAGTCCTCGAGGAAGTTGGTGCCCTCGACGGCGTGCTTCGGGATGATCTCACCGAAGATCAGCTCATTCTGCACCGTCGGCGCATTGAGCGTGTACGTGAACGTCTTGTCGGTGAACGACGAGTCGATGATGTCCTGGTACACGGCGGTGCTGGCCTGGCTTGCCGGATCGAGGATCGTGTCGAGCGTGAACTGGAAGTCCTCACCCGTGATCGGAACGCCGTCGCTCCAGACCGCCTCGTCCCTGATCGTGTAGGTCACGGTCATGGTGCCGTCGGCGTTGACGACGACCCCGCCGTTGGCCACGGACGGCAGCTCGGTGACGAGATCCGCCTCCAGCTGGAGCGAGAATCCGTTGACCCGCTGCACGCCACGGGCATAGCCGTTGCCGATGAGCCCGACCACGAGGTTGCTACCGCCCGGGACGAATCCGTTCAGGGTCGGCGGCTCCTGGGCCTGGGACGTGATGACGGTACCGCCGTACGCCTTGCCCGGCGCCTCGGTGGTGGTCGTCGTGGTTGCTTCTGTTGTCGTTGGTGCCTCGGTCGTGGTGGTCGTCTCGTCCACCGGTGCGGCAGTTGTCGTGGTCGTCTCCGGATCCGCCTCGGAATCACCGCATGCCGCGGCTACGAGAGCGAATGCCAGGAGTCCGGCCAACCACATGACCTTGCGGCTGCGCCACAGTCGAATCAAGTTGGTGCCTCCTAAGTTGCGTTGGGGCAGCTCTGAACTGGGGGTCGTCAGACCCGTACGACGTCGATCACTTCCACAGCCACGTCAGCGTGAACGTGGTGATGACGAAGACGACGGATGCGGCAATCGTGATCCGGTCGAGGTTCTTCTCGACGACGGACGAGCCACCCACTGCTCCACCGCTGGACATCCCGCCTCCGAACACGTCGGAGACCCCACCGCCCTTGCCTGCATGCAGCAGGATCAAACCGATGAGAGCGAAGGAAACGAGTGCATGAACGAATGCAACGATTCCAGCCAAGTTTGCGACCCTTTCTCACACGGGGCCCGCCGTAGCGGGCCGATCGCAGGGGAAAGTATGGACCGTCGTCGGCGGCATCGCAAGTCATGTCAGCCCGCCGTGGCCGATATCCGGGGATGCCCGGCGCCGCCGTCGCGGGTCAGCCTCCGGCTTGTGCCGCCACTGCCGCGGCGGCGGCTTCGGCGGCATCGGCGTCACCGAGGTACCTGCTCCCGATCGGCCTGAGGTCCTCATCCAGCTCATACACGAGCGGGATTCCGGTCGGGATGTTGAGCCCCGGGATCTCCTCGTCGGAGATGCCGTCGAGATGCTTGACGAGCGCGCGCAGGCTGTTGCCATGGGCGGCCACGATCACCCGGTTCCCGGCACGGATGTCCGGAACGATCGCGTCGTACCAGTAGGGCAGCATGCGGTCCACGACGTCTGCCAGGCACTCCGTCGCCGGCACGAGCTCGGGTGGCATCCATGCGTACCTCGGATCGTTGGCGGGATGACGCTCGTCGTCACGGCGCAGAGCGGGCGGCGGAATGTCGTAGGACCGCCGCCACACCTTGACCTGGTCGATGCCGTGCTCGTCGGCGGTCTCCTTCTTGTTGAGACCCTGCAGGGCCCCGTAGTGCCGCTCGTTGAGCCGCCACGACTTCTCCACCCTGATGTAGCCCTGGCCCATCTCGCTCAGGGCGATGTTGAGCGTGTCGATCGCCCTGCGCAGCAGCGACGTGTGGGCCACGTCGAAACGGAAACCCTCCGCGGCGAGGAGCCGACCGGCTTCGGCAGCCTCGGCCTCACCCTTCTCGGAGAGTTCGACGTCGGTCCAACCGGTGAAGATGTTGGCGAGGTTCCAGACGCTCTCGCCGTGGCGCAGCAGCACGAGTGATGTGGTCATGCCCCAAGTGTGGGTCGTGCGATCGCCCCGAGCAAGTCGGTGTGGCGCCGGCTCAGATCCAGTACCTGACCACCGACGCAAAGGTGTCGGGATCGAGCGAAGCGCCACCGACGAGAGCACCGTCGATGTCGGTCTTGGCCATGATCGCGGCGATGTTGCCCGGCTTCACCGACCCGCCGTACTGGATCCGCACGGCATCGGCTGCCGCGTCGCCCCACCCGTCTCGCACGAGACTTCGGATGAACCCGCAGCCGGCTGCGGCGTCGTCGGGGCTCGCGGTGCGCCCTGTCCCGATCGCCCACACCGGCTCGTAGGCGATGACCAGCCCTGCGACCGCGTCCTCGTCGAGCCCGGCCAGACCACCTGTCACCTGGCGTTGCAGGACAGACTCGGTCGCTCGGACTCCGTCTCGCCCACACACATGATCGGCGTCATCGCGTTGGCGAGGATCGCCTTGACCTTCTTGTTCACGACCTCATCGCTCTCCCCGAAGAGATGACGTCGCTCCGAGTGGCCGGCGAGCACGTACGACACGCTGAGCTTGGCCAGCATCGCTGCCGAGACCTCACCCGTGAACGCCCCCGACTCCTCCCAGTGGCAGTTCTGGGCGCCGAGGCCGATGGCCAGGTGATCGGTCTCGATGACGGTCTGTGCCGAGCGCAGCGCGGTCGCCGGCGGCACGACCACGACGTCGACCCGCTCGTGATCGGCGGGGTCGAGCCGATAGCTCAGCTTCTGCACCATCTGGATCGCCTCCAGGTGGGTTGCATGCATCTTCCAGTTCCCGGCGATGATGTCCTTGCGCATCACGACCACCTCCTCAGGGCGGCGACGCCCGGTAGATCCTTCCCTTCGAGCAGCTCGAGACCGGCACCTCCGCCGCTCGACACATGACTCACATCGTTCTCGCGACCCAGCAGACGCAGTGCCGCCACCGAGTCGCCACCCCCGATCACCGTGAACCCCTCGCTGGACGCCACGGCCTCGGCGACACGGGCGGTCCCGGTGCGAAACGCTTCCCACTCGAACACGCCCATCGGGCCGTTCCAGAACAGCGACGCCGCCGACGCCGCGAGCTGCGAGAACCGTTCGATCGTCCCGGGTCCGATGTCGAGACCCATCCAATCCGCCGGCATCGCGTCGGTGGCGACGACCCGACGATCCGCGTCCGCGGCGAAGCGGTCGGCGACCACGATGTCGTCCGGCAACACGATCTTGGAGCCGTGCTCCCCCGCCAGCAATCCCCGGACCACGTCGACCATGTCGTCCTCGACGAGGGAGGTGCCCACCTCGAGTCCACGGGCGGCCAGCAGCGTGAAGCACATTCCACCACCGACGAGCATGTGATCGACCCGGGGCAGCAGGTTCTCCATCACGGCGAGCTTGTCCGAGACCTTCGCCCCACCCAGGATCACGACGTAGGGCCGGTCCGGGTCTTCCAGGAGCCGGGACAGCGCGTCGACCTCGGCCAGGAGCAGCCGCCCCGCCGCCGACGGCAGCAGTTCGGCCACGCCGACGGTGGATGCGTGGGCCCGGTGGGCCGAGCCGAAGGCGTCGAGCACGAACGCATCGACCGGGCTCGCCAGCCGCTGCGCCAGCGCAGGATCGTTGGTCGTCTCCCCCGGCTCGAACCGGGTGTTCTCGAGCACCACGACCTCGTCGGCGGACGCCGCCGCGATCACGGCGTCGACGGCGTCCCCGGCCACCGCAGGGGCCATCACGGTCGAGAACCCGCCGAGCTCGCCGAGCCGGCGGGCGACCGGAGCCATGGAGTAGGCCGGGTCGACGCCTTTGGGCCGACCCAGGTGGCTGCACACGACGACCTTGGCACCCGCCGCCCGCAGCTCGTCGATCGTGGCGAGGCTGGCGCGGATCCGGAAGTCGTCGCCGACCTCGCCGTCCTCGATGGGGACGTTGAGATCGGCACGCACGAGGATCGTCGCGCCGCTCGTGTCGAGCGACTCGAGGGTGGGGAGTTCGCTCAACCCAGCTTCTGCACCAGATCGACGAGACGGCTCGAGTATCCCCACTCGTTGTCGTACCAGCCGAAGACCTTCACCATGTTCGTGCCGGTCGTCATCGTGAACTCGCTGTCGAAGATGACCGAGGCGGGGTCGCCGATGATGTCCGTCGAGACCAGGGGCTCGTCGCTGTAGCGGATGATCCCCGCCAGCGGGCCCTCCGCCGCCTTCTGGAAGGCGGCGTTGGCTGCCTCCACGGTGACCACGTCGGTCGTCTCGACCACGAGGTCGGTGATGGAGCCGTTCGGCACGGGCACGCGGAGTGCCTTCGCCTCGAACTTCCCGGCGAGCTCCGGCAGCACCTTGCCGATGGCGGCGGCCGCACCCGTCGACGTCGGGATGATGTTCTGCGCGGCCGTGCGGCCCCGGCGCTTGTCCTTGTGGGGCAGATCGAGGATCACCTGGTCGTTGGTGTAGGCGTGGACGGTGGTGAACATCCCACGCTCCACACCGAACGCCTCGTGGATGACCTTCACCATCGGCGCGACGCAGTTCGTGGTGCACGAGGCGTTCGAGATCACCTTGTGCACGGACGGGTCGAGAACCTCGTCGTTGACGCCGAGGACGACCGATGCGTCGCAGTTCGCCGGCGCCGAGATGATGACGTGCCCGGCGCCTGCCTCGAGGTGCTTGGCGGCGTCCTCGCGCTTGCGGAAGATGCCCGTCGACTCGATGACGACGTCGACATCGAGTTCGCCCCACGGCAAGCCGGCAGGATCGCGCTGGGCGAAGACCTTGAACCGGTCGCCGTCGACGACGAGCTCGTCACCGTCGACCGTGACGGAACCGCCGAATTTGCCGTGCACCGAGTCGTTGGCGAGCAGATAGGCGAGTGTCTCGGCGTCGGTGAGATCGTTGACGGCCACGATGTCGATGTCCGCACCTGTCTTCTTGGCGGCCCGGAAGAAGAGGCGGCCGATGCGACCGAACCCGTTGATGGCGACCTTCATGCTGTTCCTTTCGATGTCACGTTGTCGAGAACTGTCCCCCGCCGGATGCATGGAGACGGGCGAGCACCTCGCCGAGTCGGATCGGATCGTGTCGAGGCCACTCGCTGAGCGGGTCCCTGAGGTCGGCGTCGACGACATCGACACCGTATGTCTCCACCGCCTCCCGATCCACTCGGAGCGCCTCCAACGGCGGCGCGATGTCGATCGGGCTGGCGTTCGCGACGATAGCACTGGGCGGTCGGACACCAGTAAGCGAGAGCAGGGCGTCCAGGTGGTCTGCACAGTCCATCCCGAGCGTCTCGCCGTCCTGCGTGATGAGGTTGGCGACGTAGAGCAGCGTGGCGCCCGATCGGTTGATCGCCTCGGTGATGCCGGGAACGACCATGGCCGCCATGACCGACGTGTAGAGGCTCCCGGGGCCGAGAACGATCTGATCCGCCTGTTCGATGGCTTCGAGCGCCGCTGGGGGTGCCTCGGCGTCGACCGGGGTCACGCGCAGCGACTCGATGGTGCCGCGGCTGCGCGCGATCGCCACCTGGCCTGCCACCGGCACGCCGTCGACGACGGCCTCCAGCCCGAGACGGCGGGTCGAAGCCGGGACGACCGTGCCCATGGCCTCCAGCATGGAGCCGGCGGTGCGCAGGGCGCCGACGAAGTCGCCCTCGATCTCGGTGAGTGCAGCGAGGATGAGATTCCCCAGGGAGTGACCCGCGACGTCTCCGCTGTCGAACCGGTGATCGAACAGCTGGTGGATCCGTGACTCCTCCGGGGCGAGGGCGAGGAGGCACTGTCTGATGTCGCCGGGAGGCGGGATCTCCATCGCGGGAGCGAGCCGTCCGGACGATCCGCCGTCGTCGGCGACGGTCACGACCGCCGTGATCGACCCTGCGTACCCGATGAGCGCTCGCAGGCACTGCGCCAGGCCATGTCCACCACCGATGGCCACGACCGCCGGGCCATCCATGTCGACGTCGAGACCGGCTGCGGCCAGTTCCGTCTCCAGCCAGGTCACGTGGCACCGGCCGGGAGATCGCGGTGATGCACGGTGAGGTCGAGGTCCTCGGCTGCGATCGCCGAGGCCACCTCCTCGGCGATGGCGACCGACCGATGCTTGCCACCGGTGCAACCGATCCCGATGGTGAGGTACGACTTGCCCTCGGCCTCGTAGCGGGGCACCAGGAACTCGAGCATCCCGACCAGGTGCTCGACGAACCGCTCGGAGTCCGAACGGCTCAGCACGTAGTCGCGCACCGGATCGTCGAGACCGGTCTGGGCACGCAACTCGGGGATCCAGTGCGGGTTGGGGAGAAACCGGACGTCGAAGAGCAGGTCGATGACGCGAGGCACGCCTCGCTTGAACCCGAACGAGACGATGTCGATACGCATCCGCCTCGTGGGTTGGTCCTCGGCGAAGGCGTGCTCGATGCTGCGTCGGAGGTCGTGGACGCTGAGGTCCGTCGTGTCGATGATGACGTCGGCGGCACCTCTGATCTCCTCGAACGCCTTGCGTTCGGCAGCGATCTTGTCGCTGAGCCCTCCCTCGCGAACAGGATGGGTGCGCCGGGTCTCTTCGTACCGCTTGATGAGGGTGGCGTCCTCGGCATCGAGATAGAGCACCGTCGTGCGCACGCCGCGGCTGCCGAGCCGGATGAGCGCACGGTCCAGATCCTCGAACGTGAGCTCGGCCCGGCTGTCGACCACGATCGCCAGCTTCTCGCGTGTGCCTTCGACGAGCCCGACCCGGTCCACCACCTCGGGGATCAGCGACGTGGGCAGGTTGTCGACGACGAAGTAGCCGAGATCTTCCAGGACGTTCGCCGCCTGGCTCCGCCCGGCACCCGACATGCCCGTCACGATCACTGCGCGCGGTTCGGCCACACCCGCTCCCCTTCGGTCATCTGGCAACGGTACTCGGTGCTCGGGGAGATCCGGTGAACGTCCGTCCCACCCTCACCGCCCGATCGCGTCGGGTCGCTCAGCCGGAATGCAGCGACGCGTGCAGCGTCTCGGCGACACCCCGCGGCACGACCTCGGCGAGCGCGTCCACATCTGCCTCCCGCATCCGCTTCACCGAGCCGAACGCACGCAGCAAGGCCTTCTTGCGGCCCGCCCCGATGCCTGGGACGTCGTCGAGCACGGAGTCGACGAGCCGCCGTTTGCGGAGCGTCCGGTGGTAGGTCACGGCAAAGCGGTGGGCCTCGTCCCGGATGCGCTGCAGCAGATACAGAGCTTCCTCGCCGCGCGGGATGAGGTAGGGCTCGGGCTCGTTCGGGAAATAGACCTCCTCGAGCTTCTTGGCGAGGCCGATCACCGGGATCTCGAGGTCCAGCTCGTCGAGCACGTCGACGGCACGCCCGAGCTGACCTGCCCCACCGTCGATCACTACGAGCGACGGCGCATACGCGAACTTCTTCTTCTCCGCAGCCGGGCGGTGTTGCTCGGCGAGATACGCGGTGAACCGGCGGCGCAGCACCTCTTCCATCGCAGCGAAGTCGTCTTGACCCTCGATCGTGCGGATCTTGAACCGGCGATAGTCGGACTTCTTCGGCAGACCGTCCTCGAACACCACCATCGACCCCACGGTGTCGCTCCCCTGGATCGTGGAGATGTCATAGGCCTCGATCCTGAGAGGCGCATCCGCCATGCCGAGGTGTTCCTGGAGACCGCGCAACGCCTGCGCTCTGGCGTTGTGGTCCGAGCTGCGCCGCAGCCGGTGCCGGGAGAACTCCTCCTCGGCGTTGGCCCGCGCCGTCTCCATGAGCCGCCGTTTCGGGCCACGCTTGGGCACCCTCAGCTCGACCTGGGTGCCCCTCCGCTCCCCCAGCCACTCCGCATACACGTCGGGGCTGTCGGGAAGCTCCTGCACGAGCACCTGACGAGGCGGCTCCTCGTCGCCGTACAACGACCGCAGCATCACCCCGACCAGCTCGCCACTCGTCACGTCTTCGACCTTGTCGAGGATCGTGGTCTTCCGACCGGTGACCCTGCCTCGCTTGACGTTGAGCACGACGAGGACGACCTCGAGGTCGTCCTCCTCGAACGCGACGAGATCGAAGGTCTCCTTGCGCTGCGTGACGAGCTCCTGACGGGCCAGCGCGCGAGTGATGGCGTTCAGCTGATCACGCAGACGTGCCGCCTGTTCGTACTCCTGCGCCTCCGATGCGGCGTACATGCGGCTCGTGAGCTCCTCCGTGATCCCCTCGGTGTCACCGTCGAGAAACGCAGCCATCCCGTCGACATGGGCGGCGTACTCCTCAGGGCTCACCTCTCCGACGCAGGGGCCCGAGCAGCGTTCGATGTGAAAGAGCAGGCACGGCCGTCCCAGGGTCTCGTGCGAGCGGAACTTGCTGTCGGTGCAGCTGCGCACCGGAAAGGTCCGCAACAACAGGTCACGGGTCTGGCGAATGGCGTACGCATGGGCATAGGGCCCGAAGTACTGCACTCCCTTGCGCCGCTTGCCACGCATGACGGAGACACGCGGCCAGTCCTGATTCCGGGTGATGGCGAGGTATGGAAAGCTCTTGTCGTCGCGCAATCTGATGTTGAAGCGCGGCCGATGTTCCTTGATGAGCGTGAACTCGAGCATGAGGGCGGCCACCTCGTTGGCCGTGACGATCCACTCCACGTTGGTGGCGGCGTCGACCATGGCGCGAGTGCGGGGAGCCAGATCTCGCACGAAGTAGTTGGCCAGCCGTTTCCGCAGGGATTTCGCCTTGCCTACGTAGAGCACGGCGCCGCCATGGCCGCGAAAGAGGTAGACGCCGGGTGCGTCGGGGATGGAGCCTGCCGCAGGTCGTTTCACCACCGTGGATGATAGGAAGCAGCCATGACGACCCCGACGAGTCGGCGGGTGGCCGAAGGACCCTCACGCGACGAAGACGCGTCCTGCGACGCGTCTTCGTGCCTGCCCGCCGGTGAAAGACTTCGGGAGTCGAGCCGTCAGCTGGCCAGTGCGGCGCCGACCTCCATCGAGATGGCAAAGAGTCGCTCTGCGTTGATCTCGCTCGGATCGAGGCTCTGCTCGCGCAGACACGTGAGCTCGGCGGTCGACATCCACGACGGCGCCTCGGCATGAATGACCACGTCGGGAGCGCACTTCCGGATCTGCTCGTACGAGGATTCCCTCACGAACCCCCACGCCGCCCCTGATCCGTATTCGTAGGCAACCAGCCAGCCGTTCACGCTCGTCCTCTCTTCGCAGATCTCGTCCCTCCAACGATCATCGGCATCTCGTGCCCTGCGCTTGACCTGCGAGCAGGGACCTCAGACGTTCCAGCGGGCGGCGTAGAGCCGCGGCAGGTGCTCCTGACCGGCGTAGCCCGGATCGCGAGCGATCGCGGCGGGGTCGAGCGGTACCTCGACGAGCTCATCCAGACGCCAGCCGGCGCGGGCGGCTGCGGTGAGGATCGTCCCGAGCGTCCTGTGGTGAAACGTGACGGCGCCGCCACCTACGGGCTCCTCCGACACGCCGAGGTCGAAGTACGGCCCCCACCGCCACAACACCTCACCGTCCGACAGGTCGATGAGGGGACCTGCACCGGCCGCGGTGTAGGCCGGATGGTTCGACACCACGATGAGGAACCCGTCGGGAGCCACGACGGCCCGCACCGACGTGAAGAAGGCATCGACATCCGGCAGATGCTCGAGCGTCAGCACACAGAGAGCGCCTCCGACGGCGCCGGGGCGGACCCACTCGAGGTGAGGCAAGCGGGCACGCACCACCGGGATCGTACGGGACGCCTCGACGAGGAGTTGCGGCGTGAGGTCGACGCCGATCACGCGCCAGGCGTGCAGCGCGGAGGCGACGGATCCCTCACCACAACCGAGATCGAGGACCGGTCGCGCTGGACCCGGTGGCAGGAGGCGCTCGAGCAGCGGCAGCACGGTCTCGCGATACACGGGATCCGTGGCGCCCTCCCGGGTCCACCACCCGGCCGCCTCCTCCCACTGCCGCTGCAGATCGCTCATCGGGCCGCGTCGCGGTCGACGAGACCCGCGGGCACGACGAGCTCCCGGGACGCCCACACGGCGACGAGGAGCAACGTGAAGAAGCCTGGCGAGAACCCGAGCAGACCCATCGCCGCCTGGCTCAGGCCGAGCAGGTAGATCGCGATCAGCCAGCCACGGGAGCGGCGGCCGACGACGCCCACGAGATACCCGACGGTGATCAGTGCGATGCCGACATCGTGCGACATCGTGTGAGGCGACAACAGCAGCAGGCCGGGGATCGTGAGGGCGATGCGGGCGTCGAGATCCGGAGGCGTGCGCCGCCACCACACGAACATGAGGGCTCCGATCACCATCAGCGTCGTCCCGTAACCGACGACGAGCGCCAGCGGCTCACCGACACCGAGGGCATTCTGGGCGAAGGCGACGAGCGAGGACGCCGATTGCCCGTTCACCTCGAGATCCACCTCTTCGAAGGCGCGCGCCACATCCAGCCAATCCACGATCCAGCCCGGTCCGAGGAGGAGGGACGAGAGTCCGTAGAAGGCCGCGGCCCCGGCTCCGAACGCCACGGTGACGCGCGACCTCCGATCCAGCAGGAACAGCCCGGCGGGAGCGAGTCCGAACTGAGGCTTGTACAGCAGCAAGGCGAGCGTGAGCCCGGCGGCAACGTCGCGACCCTCCCGCACGAGTCGCCAGGCTGCGATCAGCAGGAACATCGTCAGCGGGGTGTTCGAGCCTCCCGAGATACCACGCAGAATCGGCAGGAAGGCGAGGACGGCAGCAATTGCGGTCACCTCGCGTCCCCGAATCCACGGAACCATCGGACGCGCCAGCAGCACGGCGCCGACGAGGAACGCCGCCATGATCGCGCTGTGCACGAGCAGTGAGGCGACGTACGGCAGACCGGAGAGCGGCACGTACGAAAGCGCAACCGGTGGCGGGTATGCGAAGAACCAGGCCGACCCGTCCCCGGCGTTGAGCCCTGCCTGCGCCTCGGCCTGGGCTTCGAAGGAGTAGAGGTCGTCCCACCGCCCGTCGGCGGCGATCGATCCGGCGCCGTAGAACGCCGGGTAGTCCCCTCCCGCGATCTCTGCCGGTGCGGCGGCTCCGATGGCCTGGATGGCGGGCACGACCGTGGCGATGGCGATCGCCACCACGAAAGCCCACGAGTATCTCCGCAGCCGTGCTGCGGCGTCGGTATCCCTGGACGACGTGCTCACGTCCACAACTCCACGCACCTCTCAGCGGGCCTCACGCTACAGGTGGATGTCATCGGCTCCGGGGAGCGATGCGGTGAGGGAAACCCCGCTCAGTCGGCGAGCACGTCCCTGAGGAACTTGCCGGTGTACGACTCGGGCACACCGGCGACGTCCTCGGGCGACCCCGCGGCCACGAGTCTCCCGCCCTCGTCGCCACCCTCGGGCCCGAGATCGATCACGTAATCGGCGGATCGGATCACGTCCAGGTTGTGCTCGATCACCACC
>CAYFYC010000032.1:35439-35649 GCA_964347305.1 uncultured Acidimicrobiaceae bacterium
GAGAGCAGTTTGCGCACGTCCTCGAAGTGCAGGCCCGTCGTGGGCTCGTCGAGGATGTACAGCGTCCTGCCGGTCGATCGCTTGCCGAGTTCCGACGAGAGCTTGACGCGCTGCGCCTCGCCACCGGACAGCGTCGGTGCGGGCTGGCCGAGCCGCACGTAGCCGAGACCAACGTCGTAGAGCGTCTGCAGGACCCGGGCGATCGGCGGC
>CAYFYC010000032.1:35721-35930 GCA_964347305.1 uncultured Acidimicrobiaceae bacterium
GGTTCTCGAAGAAGGTGAGCGCCTCCTCCACCGACATGTCGAGCACGTCGGCGATGGTGCGACCCTTGAACTTCACCTGCAGCGTGTCGCGGTTGTAGCGGAGGCCCTTGCAGGTCTCGCAGGGGACGTAGACATCCGGCAGGAAGTGCATCTCGATGCGGATGGTGCCGTCGCCCTTGCACGTCTCACAGCGACCACCTGACACGTTG
>CAYFYC010000033.1:0-16924 GCA_964347305.1 uncultured Acidimicrobiaceae bacterium
TCGCCGAGGATCTCCTCGAGGTCGGCATGGAGATAGTCGATCGCCTCGCGACCGTTCTTGCGGTCGGCGTATTTGGAGTGCATGCCCGCACCGAGCGGACCGGGTCGATAGAGCGCGTTCAGAGCAGTGAGATGCTCGAACTTGTCAGGCTCGAGGTTGCGCATCAACGCACGCATCGGGCCACCCTCGAACTGGAACACGCCCATGGAGTCGCCCTTGCGCAGCATCTCGTACACGAGGGGATCGTCGAGCGGCACGTTGTCGATGTCGATCCGGGTGCCGTGGGTCTGCTCGACGAGCTCGAGAGCGCGTTCGATCGTCGACAGGTTGCGTAGACCGAGGAAGTCCATCTTGAGGAGTCCGAGCTGCTCGACGCCGTGCATCTCGTACTGGGTGACGACCTCGGCGTCCTCGCCCTTGCGCTGCAGCGGCACGATCTCGGTGAGCGGCTCCGGCGAGATGACGACGGCGGCGGCGTGGATCGAGTCCTGTCGCCGCAGCCCCTCGAGGCCCTTTGCGGTCTCGATGACCTCGCGCGCCTCTGCGCTCTTGTCGTACTCCTCGCGAAGGCCGGCGGCTCCCGTGTACCAGTCCCTGACGGCCTGATCTTCGTCAGGGGCGGGCTCTTCGAGACACTGCGTGAGCGTTGCCTCCTTGCCCAGGATGGCCTGGGGCATGAGCTTCGAGATGCGGTCCCCGAGCGAGTACGGGTGCCCGAGCACCCGTGCGGCGTCACGCAGCGCCTGCTTGCCCTTGATGGTGGAGAAGGTCACGATCTGGGCGACATGGTCCGAGCCGTACCGTTCGGCGCAGTAGCGGATCATCTCGCCGCGATACCGCTCGTCGAAGTCCATGTCGATGTCGGGCATCTCACGGCGACCGGGGTTCAGGAAGCGCTCGAAGATGAGCCCGTATTCGATGGGGTCGAGCTTCGTGATGCCGAGACAGAACGCGATGATCGAGCCGGCGGCAGAACCACGACCGGGGCCGGTACGGATGCCCCGCTCCGTGGCGTAGCGAATCAGATCCCACACGATGAGGAAGTAGGCGTTGAACCCCATGTCGTCGATGACGCCGAGCTCGTAGTCGATGCGCTCCCGGACCTCGTCGTCGAGCCGGTCCCCGTAGCGCGCCTTCGCTCCACCCAGAACGAGCTCTCGCAGATAGGAGGCCTCGTCGTGGCCCTCGGGGACCGGGAACTGCGGCAGCAGGATCTTGCCGAACTCGAGCCGGACATCGGCGCGCTCGGCGATGAGCAACGAGTTGTCGCACGCCGCCGGAAAGGCGTCGTCGGGGAAGAGGCGCCGCATCTGATCTGCGGTTTTGATGTAGAACTCCTGCGACTCGAAACGCAACCGGTCCTGGTCGGACTTGTTGGCGCCGGTCTGGATGCAGAGCAGGACGTCGTGGGCGTCCGCCTCGTGGGCGTACGTGTAGTGGCTGTCATTGGTGGCGAGGAGCGGCGCTCCGATCTCGCGGGAGATGTTGCGCAGATCGTCGAGGATCTCCCGCTGGGCCTTGATCCCGTGGTCCTGGATCTCGATGAAGTAGTTGCCCTTGCCGAAGATGTCCTGATATGTCGCCGCGATCTCACTAGCAGCCGCGTAGTCCCTGACCTGACCCATGTTGCCCTCTTCACGGGACGCGTCGGGGGCGAGCAGCTGGGCGACGTGACCGCCGAGACATCCCGAGGTGGCGATGATGCCCTCGCTGTGCTCGGCCAACAGCTCCAGGTCCATCCGCGGCTTGTAGTAGAAGCCTTCCAGATACGCCCGCGAGGCGAGCTTCATCAGGTTGCGATACCCGATCTCGTTCTCCGCATAGAGGAGCATGTGATAGCGGACGTCGTCGCGCCGGGGTGGCCGATCGAATCGGGACCCGGGGGTGACGTAGGCCTCGATGCCGACGATCGGCTTCACGCCGACCTCGGTCGCCGCCTTGTAGAAGTCGACGACGCCGTACAGCACGCCGTGATCGGTGATGGCGACTGCGGGCTGCCGATCGGCGGCGACTGCCCTCACCAGCTCGTTCACCCGCGCCGCGCCATCGAGCATCGAGAACTCCGTGTGGACGTGCAGGTGGGCGAAACTCACTTCCTCGGACCTCCCGGATGTAAGTTACACGAGTGTAAGCACGGTTCGTGCGACGGGCCAGAGCGCGATTTCCGCATCTCTCGTTTCCTCGAGCCATCGGGACAGACACACCTGCCGGCAGCCTCTGCCTACAACTGGCAGAGGCCTCGGCCCAACTAGCATCCGGGCTTCCCAGTCGACGAGAAAGCGCTTCTGTGATGTCCATTCGACGCATCGGCCTCCTCACCTCCGGTGGCGACGCCCCCGGCATGAACACCGCGATCCGGGCCGTCGTGCGCGGCGCCGTTGCCAGAGAAGTGTCGGTGATGGGGATCGAGGACGGCTACGACGGCCTGCTCAAGGGCCGGCTGCGGGAGCTGCGGCCCCGCGACGTCGGCGACATCCTCCACAAGGGCGGAACCTTCCTGCAGACGGCGCGATGCAAGGAGATGATGACGGAGGCCGGACAGCGCGAAGCCGTGCGCATGATCAATCAACACGACATCGACGGGCTCGTGGTCATCGGCGGCGACGGTTCGCTCCGGGGGGCACGCCGGCTCAGCGAGCTCGGCGTCAAGGTGGTGGGCATCCCTGCGTCCATCGACAACGACATCTATGGGACGTCGATGTCGCTGGGCGTCGACACCGCCCTCAACACCATCCTCGACGCCACCGACAAGCTGCGCGACACCGCGTCATCCCACGAGCGCGCCTTCCTCATCGAGACGATGGGGCGAGGCTCCGGATATCTGGCGACGATGGCGGGCCTGATCTGTGGAGCGGAGCTCGTCGTGATCCCCGAAGTGCCGACGACGGTGGATGACATCGGCCGCGCCATCGAAGCGGCCTACGCACGAGGCAAGAACCACGCCTTCGTCATCGTCGCCGAGGGAGCGGAGCCGAAAGTCCGCGAGATCGCCGCCCACCTCGAGGAGAGCGACATCGGATTCAAGTCACGCGTGACCATCCTCGGGCACGTGCAACGTGGCGGACGACCGACGGCGTTCGATCGGCTCCTCGCCAACCGCATGGGGATCGCCGCCGTCAACGCGCTCATCGACGGCGAAGACGATGTCATGGTCGGGCTGGGCGCCGATGCCATATCGCTCGTGCCCCTCGAGGACGTCGTCAGCCGTGTGCGCGATCTCCAGAGCGACTACTACGAGATGATCTCGATCCTCGCCCGCTGAGGTCAACCCTCCAGGTGCGCCGCGACGGCGAGCTGCTGGTCGGGATCGAGCTTCCAGGGCCCGCGCACACCCTTTGGTCTCGGGTATTCCTCGCGCATGTAAGAGGCGACCGCTTCGGCCTCCCGGCTGGAGACCTGCTTCGGATCGTCGAGATTCCGGTACCGCACCAGGAACTCACGGATCGTCACCGGCTCGTCGCCGGGCGTGAAGCCGTTGATCGCAACACGCTCCCGACCCGGCTTCGCACCCAGCGGCGGTCGCTTCTTCGGGCCGGCTGCAGTGGACGTGGCGCTCTTGGCGGCCTTGGTCGATCCGCCAAGCGGGGGCCGCTTCTTGGGTGCACTTCGCTTCGACTTCTGGCGCAGCGGCACCGAGTCGCCGCTCCGGGCGAGGTCGAGCAACTCGCGGAACGCGTAGCCGACGGCCTCCACGAACTCGTCCATCTCTTCCATGATGTCGTAGTCGCCGTTGAAGCCCCAGAAGAGGGTTCCGTCGTATGAGAAGAGCGCGATGCCGACGCCGTGACCGTGCCACAGCGGCACCAACGGGTACTGCTCGAGCATCTTGGCGTCGAGGAGGTACATCGGGAACTGTGGGCCGGGCACGTTCGTCACCGTCAGGTTGAACGGTCGAGCGCCGGCGGCGAGCCGGCTCGCCAGTGACACGAGCGTGATCGGCGTGCCGGCGCTGAGCCGGACCAGCGCGGCGGCGCCGTAGGCCTGGTCGGTCGTCTTGAGCTTCATGGTCTCGGCCGAGACGGCGGCGAGGCGCGCAGCCGGGTCGGGCTCCTCGACGGGGAGCTGGGCCAGCCACATCGCGACGTGGTTGCCCATCGCTGATCGCTGGCTCGTCGATCGCACACTCACCGGTGCCATCACGCGAAAGTCGATGTCATCGACATCGAACGACTTCGTGTGGGTGAAGTAGCGCCGCACCGCACCGGCGACCGTTGCCAGGACGACGTCGTTGACCGTCCCACCGAGCGAGTTCTTGACCTCTTTGACGTCGGCGAGCGGCATGGCGAGGGTCGCAAACCGGCGATTGGGCCCGACCTCACCGTTGATGGGTGTCTTCGTCGCCTGGCTCAGCCAGCCGGAGTTGAGCGAGTTCGTCATCGCCCGAATCCGGCGCGCCCCCTCGAACGCCAGCGTTTGTGCGTCCTCGATGGCCGAGCGGACGTTCCTGACCGAGGAGAGCACCTTGCTGGTGCGGCGTGCCGTCTCCCTGACCATGAGCTCGACGCCGTTCGGGGCCTCGCGGGGATGGAACGGCTCGGCGGGCTCTGGATCCTTGACGGGCCGGAGGTTGAGCAGCACCGCCATCAGCTCTACGGAGCCCATCCCGTCGATCATCGAATGGTGGATCTTGGACACGATGGCGAAGCGATCGCCCTCGAGGCCTTCGACCACCCACAGCTCCCAGAGCGGCTTGCGACGATCGAGTTGCTGTGAGGCGAGACGGCCCATCAGCTTGCGGAGCTGCTCATCGGTGCCGGGCTTGGGGAGCGCCGTGTGGCGCACGTGATAGTCGATGCTGAAGTGCTCGTCGTCGACCCACACCGGCGCCCGCTCGATCGGAACATGGGCGAGCCGCTGCCGGTATCGAGGAATCAGGTGGAGCTTCGACTCGACGAAGGCGCGAATGCGCTCGATGTCGACCCCACCTCCGGGACGTTCGAGATCGCCCGTCTCGAAGACCGTGAGGCCGGCGACATGCATGTGGGTGACGCGGGACTCGAGCGCGAGGAAGGAGTTGTCCAGATACGAGAGTCGCTCGTAGAAGCTCATGCCGTGGAGGGTAGCAACCGCCGGGATTCGTGGATCAGGCGGGGACTTCGCCGAGGACCGGCGGGCCCAGTGAGTGAATCACTGCTGCGAGGTCGGCCGGCAGCGGCGACGTCACGACGTGTTCGACACCGTCGGCGAGGCTGAACCCGAGCTCCGACGCATGGAGGAAGGTCCGACCGGGGTCGAACCGAACGTCGACCCGACCGTAGGTGCGATCCCCGACGACCGGCAGGTCGATCGACCGCAGGTGGACGCGGATCTGGTGGGTGCGGCCGGTCTCCAACGTCACCATGAGCAGACTGACATCGTCCCAGACGGCGAGCCGGCGATAGTGGGAGCGAGCCTGACGACCGCCGATGCGCACGACGTTGCGGGTGGGCGCACCGGGATCGCGAGCGATGGGCGCATCGATCGTGCCCGTCGCCGCCGCCGGGCTCCCGAAGACGAGGGTGAGATAGCGGCGGACGATCTGGCGGGCGGCGAGCTTCGCCCGCAGGTCGTCATACGTGTCGGGGTCACGGGCCACGATCAGCAGACCCGAGGTGTCCCGGTCGAGCCGGTGCAGCAACCCGTAGCGCCGGGCCTCGCCGAGCGATCGTTGGGACGGGTGGCTGTGGAGGAGGCCGTTCAGCAGGGTGTCGTCGTGGTGACCGGCTCCCGGGTGGACCACGAGCCCCGCGGGCTTGTCGATGACGAGCACGTGAGGCGTCTCCAGAGCGATCGGCAACTCGATCTCGGTGGCGACGAGCTCTCGAGTCTCCTCGACCGCCTCGACCTCGACGGCCGATCCCGCCTCGAGACTCTGCGACGGCTTCACCACCGTCCCGTCGACCGTGACCCCTCCGGCCCCCATGACCGACTTGACCCGGGCACGTGACCAGCCGGTCACCGTCGCCACGACCTTGTCCGCCCGCTCTCCACCGAGATCATCGGGGACGAGAAACGACGTGCGATCAGCCTCGCTCATCGGTGGAGCCGATCCCGAACGACAGGATGAGCAGTGCCACGACGCCGAGGGTGATCGCACTGTCTGCCACGTTGAAGGTCGGCCAGAACGAGAAGTCGATGAAATCGACGACGGCGCCGTCGAGGAAGCCCTCGCCGCGGGCGATTCGGTCGGCGAGGGTGCCGAGTGCGCCCCCCATGACGGCACCGAGAGCGATGGCTTCGGCGCGGCGCTCCACCGTCCGGAGCGCGACCACGATGATGACGGCCATGACCACGGCGACGACCGCGAGCACGGGACCGCCGTTCTGGAAGCTGGAGAAGGCCGCTCCCGGGTTGCGGGTGAGGCGGAATTCCAGGAACTCGCCGAGCAGAGGGATGGGTCCGTCGCTCAAGGCGGCCACCGCCCAGATCTTGGTGAGCTGGTCGGCGACGATGACGCCCAGGGCGACGAGAACGCCCAGGCGGAGGTGACTCAGACCTTGCCCGCGTTCTCGACGGTCGTCGTGGCGTAGGGCAGTGCCTCGAGTCGCGCCACCGGAATCGGATCGCCGCTCACTTCGCATGTGCCGTAGGTCCCGTCTTCCATCTTCGCCAGCGCCTTCTCGACCTTGGAGAGCAGCTCCATCGCGTTGGCCTGCACCGAGGCCTCCATCTCCATCTCGAAGGCGAGCGAACCGCCGTCCATGTTGTCGGGATCGACGTTGTGCTCCGACCCGGTGGCGGTGAGACGGATCTCCTCGCGCTGGCGGTCGACCTCGGCGATGACCTCCTCGAGCCGTTCTTTCTCGGCGACGAGTCTGTTCTCGAGACGCTTCAAGGTCGTCGCCGCAAGCTTCCGTGCCATGGGTAGGCACCCCTCCTTCGAGTGACGCTGCGAGTGAGCGAGCGTAGCAGCGCCACCAACCCGGTCACTGCGGATCGGGCGGGAGCAGGGTCCGTGCAACATGCCCTGCATCCACCCCCTCGATCCGAACGGTCTTGCGGCGCGAGGATTGACCCCGCACCACCGCGGCCGCGCCGCCGGTCGACTGTGCCAGCAGGCGTTCCAGCGCCCGGTTCGCCTTCCCTCTTTCCGGTGGGGCGGCGATCTTCACCCGCAGCGCACCGTCGTGGATCCCTGTGATGCCGGTCCGGGATGCGCCAGGGACGACCCACACGTCGACCTCGACGCCCCCGCTCACCGATCGTGTCCAGCTCCGAGCCATGTCTCCATTGTGGTCGGCATGCGATCGGCTCTCGGCGAGCGCGGGGTAACATCGCGAACGCGATGACGGAGACGCCCGACCCGGCTCCCCGATGACAGCGACCCGGAGATGGTGCGAGCCCGGGATCGGACGGGTCCGGCGATCGCTCCCGAGCTGCAGGAAGAAACCGGGTGACCGGGAGTAGAACCTGCCGGCACTCCCACGAAACGGGAGCAACGAAGTGGTCGGCACCGTGTGCCGGCAAACCGGGTGGTACCGCGGGTGAGCTCGTCCCGGTGGACAGATGAAGGTCCACGAGGAGACGAGCGTGACAGACGAGAACGGCAGCCACTTCCGACGCGTCGATTCTCGCGTCGACCTCCCCGCACTCGATGCCCGGGTGCTCGCCCTCTGGGACGATGTCGACGCGTTCGCCGCATCCGTGACCGGACGCTCTGCCGACAACGAATACACGTTCTACGACGGGCCGCCCTTCGCCACGGGCAGCCCCCACTACGGACACATCCTCCAGGGCGTCGTGAAGGACATCGTGCCCCGTTACTGGACCATGCGCGGCTACCGGGTGGAGCGACGCTTCGGGTGGGACACGCACGGGTTGCCCGTCGAGATGGAGGTCGAGAAGCAACTCGGGGTCTCCGGTCCTCGCCAGATCCAGGAGATCGGCGTCGACACCTTCAACGAGGCATGCCGGGCGATGGTGAACACCACCACCGAGGATTGGGAGACGATCACCCGACGCATCGGCCGGTGGGTGGACTTCGCCCACGACTACAAGACGATGGACGTCGAGTTCATGGAGTCGGTCTGGTGGGTCTTCAAGCAACTCTGGGACAAGGGCCTGGTCTACCAGGCCTTCAAGGTGCTGCCGTATTCCTGGGGCGCCACCACACCGCTCTCGAACTTCGAGGCGAACAGCAACTACAAGGACGTCGACGACCCGTCGATCACGGTGGCGGTGAAGGTGGTCGCAGACCACGGCCCGGTCGCCTCCGGCGACGAGCTGCTCATCTGGACGACGACGCCGTGGACTCTCCCGGCCAATCTCGCCATCGCCGTCGGCGACGACGTGGAGTATGCGAGGGTCGACGGCGACATGGACGGACGCCCGGGGCGTTACTGGGTGGCCGGCGACCTCGTCGAGTCGCTCTTCGGTGAGGGGACGACGGCCGCCACCACAGCTTCGGGGGCCGAGCTGTTGGGAGTCGAGTACGAGGAGATCTTCCCCTACTTCGGGGAAGAGCGCGATCGCGGCGCATTCCGCGTCATCCCGAGCGATTCGGTCAACACGGCGGAGGGCACCGGCCTCGTTCACATGGCTCCGGCCTACGGCGAAGACGACTTCGTCTCGCTGCAGGATGCCGGGCTCGACGTGCTCGTCGATCCGCTCGACGCCGAGGCCAGGTTCACCGAGGACGTGCCCGATGTCGCCGGCGTGAACGCCAAAGAGGCCGACGGGACGTTGATGGATCTCCTCAAGGTGCGGGGCAAGCTGGTGCGGCGCTCCCAGATCAAGCACAGCTACCCCTTCTGCTGGCGCACCGACACGCCCCTCATCTACAAGGCGATCCCGACCTGGTTCGTGAACGTCGAGTCGTTCCGGGATCGCATGGCCGAGCTCAACGAGTCGATCCGTTGGGTTCCGGAGGCGATCGGCGCCAAGCGATTCGGCAACTGGCTGGAGAACGCCCGCGACTGGGCGATCTCACGCAATCGCTACTGGGGCAGCTGCATCCCGGTGTGGCAGTGCGACGGATGCGACGAAAGCGTCTGCATCGGGTCGCGCTCCGAGCTGCAAGAGCGGTCGGGTGTGTGGCTCGACGATCTGCACAAGCACTTCGTGGACGACGTGACGTTCCCGTGCGAGTCGTGTGAAGGCACGATGCGTCGGGTCCCCGAGGTGCTCGACTGCTGGTTCGAGTCCGGGTCGATGCCGTATGCCCAGATCCACTATCCGTTCGAGAACGAAGAACGCTTCACCCGCCGCTATCCGGCCGACTTCATCGCCGAGGGCCTCGACCAGACACGCGGCTGGTTCTACACGCTCGTCGTGCTGGGGACTGCGCTGTTCGATCAACCCCCGTTCGAAAACTGCGTCGTGACGGGTCTGATCCTCGCCGAGGACGGACGCAAGATGTCGAAGAGCCTCAAGAACTACCCGGATCCGTCGGGAGTGCTCGACGAGTTCGGCGCCGATGCGCTGCGAGCGTATCTCATCGACTCCCCCGTGGTGCGAGCCGAGACGCTGAACTTCTCGGAAGCCGGCGTTCGCGAGGTCGTGAGAACGGTTCTCCTCCCCCTGTGGAACGCTTTCAGCTTCTTCATGCTCTATGCGGAAGCGGACCGCGTGACGATCAAGGACCTGGCGGCGGCGCCACCCGTCGCCGAACGTCCCGAGATCGATCGCTGGATCATGAGCGTGCTCCAGTCCCTCATCCGGGACGTGAATCGAGAGATGGAGGCCTACCGACTCTTCGCCGTCGTGGGACCGATCCTCGGCTTCATCGACGACCTGACCAACTGGTACATCCGCCGTTCACGGCGACGCTTCTGGGCTCATCGCGAAGCCGCGACCGAGTCGGACAAGCTCGCCGCCTTCGCGACCCTGTACGAGGTGTTGGTGACCTTCGCCCAGGTGGCCGCGCCGGTGCTCCCGTTCATCACCGAGGAGATCTACCAGACGCTGGTCGTCGAGGCGGGGGCCGATGGGGCGGCGTCGATTCATCTGACCGACTACCCGACGGGTGACGCAAGCGTCATCGACGCGGTCCTCGAACAGACGATGTCGGACGTGCGCACGGCGGTGAACCTCGGACGCGGTCTCCGCAAGCGCAATGAGATCCGAACCCGTCAGCCGCTGCTGGAGGTCACGATCATCACCCGCGACCCCACGGTGCGGGAGGAGATCGCCGGTCACACGGAGCTGATCGCCGAGGAGCTCAACGTCAAGCACGTGTCGGTGGAAGACAACGAGGATCACCTCGTTCATCTCTCGGCGAAGGCGAACTTCAAGGTGTTGGGGCCGCGGCTGGGCGCCAAGATGCGCGATGTCGCCCGCGGCATCGAGGAGCTCGACCACGGCACGGTGTCCGCACTGCTCGACGGGGCCTCGGCGGAGGTCGCCGGCGAGACCATCGTCGCCGACGACATCGTCGTCGCTCGGGCACCGCGCGAGGGGGTCGTCGTCGCCGCCGAGGGACCACTGTCCGTCGCCCTGGACTGCACCATCACGAGCGAGCTCCAGGCGGAGGGCCTGGCGCGCGAGGTCGTGAACCGTGTCCAGGCGGCGCGGCGTGAGGCGGGCTTCGACGTGACCGACCGCATCGACCTGACGTGGGAGACGGCAGACGAGACGCTGGCGGCCGCCATCGTCTCTCACACCGACCTGATCACCGACGAGGTGCTGGCTGTCACGATCCGACGCGCCGCCGGCGGCCTGGAGGTCGACGTGACCGGAATGCGTCTCGAGATCGGGGTCGCGGCGGTCTGAACCTGCTCAGCAGATGATGATCCGGATGATGTACACGCCGAAGAACAGCACGATGATCGACAGGTCCAGCGCAACCCCGCCCACGCGGAGCGGCGGGAGACGGTCGCGGATGGGTCGGAGCGCCGGCCGGATCCCGCGGCCGAGCCAGTCGTAGACGCTCCGCAGCGGATGCCCCCAGGAGAGGCGTCCGAGTTCCACGACCCAACCGAGGATGACGTAGCTGATGAGGCCGACCCACACGAGCAGGAGCACGAAGCAGATGATCTCGATCACGGCTCAGCCGCTCGCCTTCTGCTGATACAGCCCGAGCCGCGTGAGCCGCTCCCGCTCGGACCCACTCAGGGAAACCCCGTGCGGCGTGATGAGGATGACGCCCTTCCCGATCTTGGCCATGCGGCCGTCGAGGGCGTACGTCAGCCCGGTGGAGAAGTCCACGAGACGTCGCACCATCGACGGCTCCGTCGATCGGAGGTCGAGCACGACACAGCGGTCGCGTCTGATGTGGTCGGCGACGGATTGGGCGTCCTGGAAGGTGCGGGCCTCGATGATCTCGGCCGTCGGGTCGGTGGCGGACACCCGGTCGCCGCTGCGGTGCACATACACGCCGGCCTCTGCGAGCGAGGGGTTGGACGACACCCGAACCCGTGAGGAATCGGGCGGCTCGACGCGCCTCCCTGCCACCGTCCCCCGGGTGGGGCGGACCCCTGCCTCGGTTGTCGGCCGTGCCGCACCGCGGCTGCCGATCGGCGGCGTCCCCAGGGTCCGGACCTGTGACTGGGCGCTCTCGGGCACGCTCGTCATCTCTTCGGCAGCCTCGATCTGCTCGTCATCGACGAGCCCGAGGTAGAAGAGCGTCTTCTGCCAGAGCGATGCCATGAGGCGCGGTTCCTTCCTGTACGGTCCCTCAGCGATCAAAGATAGCCCGTCCGATGCGAACGAAGGTCGCACCCTCCTCGACTGCCACCTCGAAGTCGTCGGTCATGCCCATGCTGAGCGCCCGCAGCGGGACGTCGGGTGTGGCCAGTCGGTCACGCAATTCACGCAGTTCGACGAACCACCGCCTGCTGTCTTCGGGTCGCTCGGGCAGCGGTGGGATGACCATGAGACCCGCAACATGCAGACCGGCATCGGTGGCGATCGCGAGCAGTTCGCCGGCGGCTTCGGGAGCGATGCCGTGCTTGCGCTCCTCGCCCGCGACGTTCACCTGGATCAGGTGGCGCCCTGCCCCGGACTGCTCGGCGAAGGTGCGCACGAGTTTGCCGCGATCGAGCGAGTGGACCCAGGATGCCACGGGTGCGATGTGCCTCACCTTGCGGCTCTGGATCGTCCCCACGAAGTGCCACACGATGTCGTCGGGGAGCACCGACACCTTGTCGACGAACTCGTCGGCGCGGTTCTCACCGAAGTGGCGATGCCCGGCGTCGTAGAGTTTCTGGACCTGCTCCGGGCTGCGCCCCTTCGAGATGGCGACGATCGTGACCTCGGCCGGGTCTCTGCCGACCCGGTGAGCCGCCGCAGCGACGCGATCCCGAACGAGGCTCAGGCCTCCGGTAGCCATCCCACCGCCACCTGTCTCTGCCGGGTCGCATCGCGACGATGCGAGTTGTAACCGGCATGCTCATAGGTGCAGACATCGCTGCGCCAGATCTCGAGGTCGACGAGCCGCTCCGCCAGATAGCCCGCGATGTCGACCGAGGTCGTCCCCCACGTGGTCGCCGCGACATGGTCACCGAAACGAGCCGCCACGTCGTCGCCGACCTCGTAGCAACACGGCCCGATCGACGGGCCGACGGCAGCCCGTTCTGGAACGTGACCTGCCCATCGCAGGGCCGCCAGCGCTTCGTCGAGCACTCCCGCCACGGCCCCGCGCCAACCGGCGTGGACCACCGCAACGGCTCCCGGCGCCTCGATGACGATCGGAACACAGTCGGCGGTCGCCACCGTGATCGCAACGCCCGGCTCGTCGACGAACAGAGCGTCCGCCTCACCCTGCGGTCCGGGCTGCGTCACGTGTACGACTCGGTTTCCGTGGACCTGGGAGGCGTGAGCCCAGGCGTCGGGCACGGATGCCATACGGGAGAGCGCAGCTCGCGCGGCCGGATCGATCCGGACGTCGCCCACGGCCGCCGATCCGAACGCGGCGCCGCGGAAGCCTGGAGGGAGGGTGATCTCCAGCGGCGATTCAGCCCTGGACGAACCCTGGGATGTCGAGATCGCCATCGTCTCCATCATCGTCGTCTTCGTCTGCCCCGTCGAAGATCGACGACGCCGACTCGGTGAGATTGGCGGAGCGACGGATCTCGGCAGGACGCCGGAAGCCGCTCGTCTCCTGCTCGAAGCCGGCCGCGATGACGGTGACCCGCATCTCGTCGCCGAGATCGTCGTCGACGATCGCACCGAAGATGATGTTGGCGTCGGGATCGGAGTGGTCGGCGATCATCGTGGCTGCGTTGTTGATCTCGTGCAGCGTCATGGACGACGGACCGGCGATCGACACGAGGACGCCACGAGCGCCTTCCATCGACGTCTCGAGCAACGGGCTGCTGATGGCCTTCGTCGCCGCCTGGGCGGCACGGCTGTCGCCACTCGCCTCTCCGATACCCATGACCGCGGAGCCGGCGTCGAACATGACCGTGCGGACATCTGCGAAGTCGACATTGATCATGCCGGGGGTGGTGATGAGATCGGTGATGCCCCGCACACCGTTCGTGAGCACGTGATCGGCCATCTTGAAGGCATCGACCACGGAGGTGCGCTCGTCGGCGATCTCCAGCAGCTTCTCGTTGGGGATGATGATCAGCGTGTCGACCGCGGCCCTCAGCTCCTGGATGCCCTGCTCGGCCTGCACCGAACGCCGCCGGCCCTCGAAGCCGAACGGACGGGTCACGACACCCACGGTGAGTGCCTCGAGCGACCGGGCGATCGAGGCCACGACCGGAGCCGCGCCGGTGCCGGTACCGCCTCCCTCGCCGGCCGTGATGAACACCATGTCGGCGCCGCGCATGGCTTCTTCGAGCTCGTCGCGATGGGCCTCAGCAGCTTCACGGCCGACCTCCGGATCGGCGCCTGCGCCGAGCCCGCGAGTGGCGTCCCGACCGATGTCGAGCTTGACATCCGCATCCGACATGAGCAGCGCCTGCGCGTCGGTGTTCACGGCGATGAACTCGACGCCGGTCACACCGGAGTCGATCATGCGGTTTATGGCGTTGACTCCGCCACCACCCACGCCGACGACCTTGATGATCGCGAGGTAGGTCTGGGGAACCGTCTTTGCGTCGGCCATGACTTCAGCATCTCCCGTTGGTCACATCCAGAGGGGCTGCGGCCACCTCGGTCGCAACCTTAGCCAGACGTCGAGGGTTGCGACCCTGTAGAAGTCGAACCCTCTACTTGAGCTTCAGGGTTGCTGATCGCCGGCCGGGTCGGCGACACGACGCTCACCACCGAGCCCTTCGGGAGCGGACCATCGCTCATGATCCCCGCCACGACCGCGGCCTTCTCGGCCATCTGCCCGGCGGTGCCGAGCTCGACCCGCCGCCCACGGACGTTGGCAGCCATCTCCCCCGCGTCACCCCACACCCGGGCCCGGCGGCGGAGATCCGCAGGCAGATTGGCCAGGAAGTCCACGGCTGCCTGAGCGGGTCGGCTCGTCAGCTCCTCCCCCAACTTCCCCGCGACCGGCGTCGCGATGCGGACCTGTGCGGCGGCATCGGGTGGCGTGCCACGGGCGATCACCGTGCCGGCGGCGCTGACTCGCAGCCAACCGTTGCGAGACTCGATCCATCCGACCGGCTGGTGTTCGAGGACCGTGATCTCGAGCGTCTCGGGCCAGATCACTGCGACGTCGACGCGTGCGACCCATGGATCCGCGCCGAGACGGGCTGCGAGGTCCTCGGCATCCACGGAGAGCAAGGGAGCGCCGAGGTGGATCCCGCTCGCGGCGAGGGCGGCAGTGACATCGGCGTTGCGTGCCCCACTGACCCGGACCTCGTCGATGTCCAGCAATGGAGAGCGCACGACCGCCAGGAGCAAGCCGGCCATCGTCACCAACCAGAAGAACCCGATGAGCCATGGCAGCCGTCGTCGCGCCTCTTCCTCGAGGACGAGGTGACGACGCTGTGCGATCCGAGTGTCCATGGCGATGCTCATGATGGTGGGCCTCCTCCGCTCGGCGAAGGATCTCGGGGAGCGTCATCGAAGCGACCCGCGAAGCGGATCTCGGGAGTGAGCTCCACTCCGAACGCGGCCCTGACGCGTAGCTGGACCGTGCGCACCAGATCGAACACGTCCTGTGCGCTCGCGTCCTCTGTCGCCACGAAGAAATTGGCGTGGCGCACCGACACGCTGGCGCCCCCGATCGTCATCCCCTTCAAGCCCGCGGCGTCGATGAGCCGTCCGGCCGCGTCGCCCTCGGGGTTCTTGAAGACGGAGCCGGCGTTGTAGGTGCCCCCCGGCTGCGTCTCTTTGCGCCACCGCGTGATCTCGCGCATACGACCCTCACCTGCGACCGGATCACCCGGCTCGGTGCGAAAGGTGGCTGCAACGACCAACTCGTGCGGTGCGACGTTGCTGTGGCGATAGCGGTGCTCGAGCCCCGCCGGATCGGCCAGACGCGCCGCTCCCGTCGTGAGGTCCACGACTTCTGCCTCGATGAGCCAGTCGGCGGTCTCGGAACCGAAGCACCCCGCATTCATGGTCACGGCACCTCCGACGGACCCGGGAATGCCCACGAGGAACTCGAGGCCCGTTCTCCCCTCCTTCACCGCGGCCCTGGCGAGCCGGGGCAGCGGCACCGCGCCGCCGGCACGCACGTGGTCGTCTCCGAACTCGATGTCGAGAAAGACACCACCGAGTTTGAGGGCCAGCCCGTCGAATCCTTCGTCCGATACGACCAGGTTGCTGCCCCGGCCCACGACGAGGACGGGCACCGGGTCGACCGAGAGGGCTACCAGCACGGCATCGAGCGTCTCCCGTGTCGTGAGCTCGGCGTAGAACCGGGCGGGCCCACCGAACCGGTAGGTGGTGAGTCCGGCGAGCGGGACGCGTTCCTGCACGAGCCCGGCATCCACCAGCCCCGCCCACGACGCGGTCGTCATCTCAGCTCCAGGGCCTCGGCGAGCGTGTTGGCAAGGGTGTTCACGTCACCCGCACCGAGCAGGAGCACCAGGTCGCCGCTCTCCAGCTCGGGTTCGACCGTACCCACGACGTCGCGGAGATCCGGGACGTACCGGACGTCGCCACCGGCCGCCTCGACCGCCTCGGCGACGAGCTTGCCGCTGACACCGGGTAGCGGGGCCTCCCCCGCCGAGTACACGTCGGTGACCACCACGCGGTCGGCGACCGCCAGCGGGGCACCGAACTCAGGGGCGAGATCGGCGGTTCGCGAGTAGCGGTGCGGTTGGAACACCGCCCAGACCCGGTTCCAGCCACCGGACGCCCCGGCGGCGATCGTCGCGGCAATCTCGGTCGGGTGATGGGCGTAGTCGTCGACGACGGTGACACCGCCCACCCTCGAACGGATCTCGAACCGGCGTCGGACACCGGAGAAGCCCGCCAGGCCTGCGAGCATTCCGGTCGGATCGTGCCCCAGCTCGCCGAGCAGGGCGAGCACACCTGCGGTGTTTCGGGCAATGTGCATCCCCGGGCGCGGGACTTCGATCCGCTCGTCGAATCCATCGGCCACGAGCCGGAAGCCCACCGAGGCGGCACCATGGACGACGTCGGAGATCCGCCAGTCGGCATCCTCGTCCAGCCCGTACGTCACGACATCGGCTCTCCCGGCGAGCCGGCGGACACCGGGATCGTCGATGCAGGCCACCACCGGGCCACCGGTCCGGTTGGCGACCAGCGCGAACGCCTCCTCGAGCGCAGCGACGTTGCCGTAATAGTCGAGATGGTCGGCTTCGATGTTCGTCACGAGCAGCCCGACGAGATGGAGCCGCCGAAAGGTCCCGAATGCCTCGTCCGCCTCGAGCACGAACAGCTCGGGATCACCGAGGTGGGCGCCGGTGTTGAGATCGAGCAGCTGGCCCCCGACGAGAAACGACGGATCGCGACCCCCCGATCGCAACGCCGTCACCATGAGGGCGGTGCTCGTGGTCTTGCCATGCGTTCCGGCGATCCCGATGGCAGGCATCTGGAGCGTCAGTGCATCGAGCAGATCGGGACGCCGCCACGTGGGGATCCCGGCCTCGACGGCAGCACGCCACTCGGGATCCCGATCGGGAACGGCAGA
>CAYFYC010000033.1:16934-33202 GCA_964347305.1 uncultured Acidimicrobiaceae bacterium
TGCGCAGAGAGCCGTCGCCGCAGTCCAGAAACTCCAGCGCTCGCGCGCCCAGGACGATGCAGTCGTAGTCACCGGCTCGGTATTGAGCAGCAGCACGCCACTCGGGATCCCGATCGGGAACGGCAGACGACGCCACGACGAGGTCGGCGTCGCGCATCGCATCGGTGTCGTGACCCACCCACGTGGTGATGCCGAGGTCTCCCAGTGCATCGAGCACATGGCCGGGTTTGAGGTCCGACCCCGACACGGTGTGCCCGAGCCCGGCTAGCAGCTTGGCGAGCCCGCTCATGCCCGCACCGCCCGCACCGATGATGTGGACGCGACGTGGTGACTGCAGCATGCGGACCCCGGTCGTTCGGTCAGACACCGGCCGCCTCCCGGAGTTGGCGCGCCATGATCTCGGCGGCATGGGGGCGACCCTGGGCGCGTGCGGCGGAAGCCATCGCGTCCCGACGGTGCGGATCGGCCATGAGTTGCTCCACGATGACGGGGATCTGAGCCATGCTCGTCTCCGGCACGACGACCACGCCGCCGGCATCGGCAAGCGAGGCCACATTCGCCGCCTGGTGTCCTGCCGTCCCGGCCGCATACGGCACGACCACCCCGGGGGTGCCCGTCGCCGTGAGCTCGCTCACCGTGAGGGCTCCGGCGCGGGACAGGACCAGATCGGACGCCGCATAGAAGCAGTCCATTCGATCTTCGAAGGCAATCGCCCGCCAGACGACGGACGACGACGCCGTGCGAGCTGTCACCTCCTCGTGCAGCGAGCGACCGGTGAGGTGGACGATGGCCAGCCTGTCGGGATCGTGGGTCGATGCGATCGTGGCCGTCACGTCGTTGAGCACCCGCGCTCCGAGCGATCCGCCGAGCACGCCCAACACCGGGGTGTCCTCGGGCAGGTCGTAGCGCTCCAGTGCCCGGCGACGGAGGGCACGCCGGTCGAAGTCGCTGAACTGCGGACGTAACGGGTTGCCGACCACTTCGACGCGAGACAGCGGTCCGATCGCCTCCGGGAACGCCACGAAGGTGCGCAGTGCGCGACGCGAGATCATGCGGTTGGCGAGACCGGGCACGGCGTTCTGCTCGTGCACGAACAACTTCACGCCGGCCCGCTTCGCGGCCCACGCCGCAGGTACGGAGACGTAGCCACCGAAAGCGGTGAGGACTCTGGTCCGGCGCTCGTTCAGCAGGTTGGCGATCCGGCGGGTCGCGTTCACGAGAAGGCCGGGCAACCGCAGGTTCTGCGGCGACGCCGACCGCCGCAGACCCTGGATCTCCACGCCGATGAACTCGTAGCCGGCGGCGGGCACCGTGGTCGCCTCCATGCGGTCGCCACCGATGAAGACGATGTCGCTGCGGTCTACGCCGCTGCGCACGAGGGCGTCTGCGACGGCCAGCGCCGGATACACATGACCCCCGGTCCCTGCGGCGGCGAAGGCGAACATCACGCCGCCTGCCTCCGCGGTGGGAAGGAACCGGACGAGCGGGCGATGTTCACGAGCACCCCGATGGCGAAGAGATTGGCCACCATGGCCGACCCCCCACTCGAGATGAACGGGAGCGGCACCCCGGTGATGGGAAGCACCACGGTGACACCGCCGACGTTGATCAGCGCCTGGATCGTGAGCCAACCGACGATGCCGGCGGCGAGGAGGCGGGCGAACACATCGCCCGCCCGGAGCGCGATGAGGATGCCGACGACGGCGAGCATGGCGAGCATCACCAGAACGACGAGCGCGCCTGCCACACCCATCTCCTCGCCGATGATGGCGAAGATGAAGTCGTTGTGGTCGTTGGGCAGGAAGAACCACCGGGCACGGCTGGCTCCGAGCCCGACACCGAACCAGCCTCCCGTGTCGAGTGCGACCAAGCTCTGCAGACCCTGGAGACCGTTCCCGAGCGGATCGCGAAGCGGATTCCAGAAGTCCTTGAATCGCTCGAGCCGGTACGGCTCGGCGAGCACGAACGCCCCGCCCGCAGCGAGGCCCATGCCGGCGAGCGCGGCCAGGTATCGGAGGGGAGTCAAGGACGCAAACATCACGGCGAAGGCGCCGCCGACCACGATGGTGGCCGTTCCCATGTCGGGCTGCTTCATGAGGAGGATGACGACCGGGGCGAGCGCCACGAACGTGGGGACGAGGAAATGGCGGAAGTCCTGGAGATACTTCTCCTTGCGTGAGTACGCCCTCGCCAGGAACACGATGACGGCGAACTTGGCGAATTCGGCAGGCTGGATCGTGAAGCCACCGAACTGGATCCAGCTCTGGGCACCGCTCCGCACGACGCCGAACATCTCGGTGGCGACGAGACCGCCGATCCCGGCCAGGAGAAAGAGCGGAGCAGACCGGGCGTACACCCGATACGGCATCTTCACCGCGATCGCCATGGCGATGAGCCCGATGCCGATCCACATCAGTTGACGCTTGACGTAGAAGAGGCTGTCGGTGTTGCCGGTCTCGATGAGCGCCACCACCGACGATGCCGACATCAGTGCCCCGAGCCCGATGATGAGCAACAGCGCCACCGGCACCATGAGCGCCACGGCCAATCGGTCGCCGCTTCGTCGAATCGCCGTGGCCTGGACCGCGGAGCGGGCTTGCGTGATCGGGGTCACCGGCACCGCCATGCTCACACCCCTCCTCTCGCCCGTTCGTGGACATGTCGCGCCTCTGCGGCGAACGCGTCACCGCGTGCGCCGTAGTCCTCGAACATGTCGAAGCTGGCGCACGCCGGTGCGAGCAGCACGGTATCGCCCTCGACCGCCAGCCCCGCGGCAATCTCCACCGCCTCGGCCATGGAACCCGCGATCGAGAACCGCTCCGGATCGATCACGGCGGCGAGTTCGGCCGTCGCCTCACCGATCGCAACCACATGTCGCAGCGAGCGTGGTGAAGCGACCGGAGCCAGATCGAGACCCTTGTTCCGCCCGCCGGCGATGAGGACGACAGATGGAAAGGCGGCGACGGCAGCGGCCGCGGCGTGCGGATTGGTCGCCTTGGAGTCGTCGACCCAGGCCACCCCATCCCACACCCCGATCACTTCCCGCCGATGTCGGCCGGCAACGAAGCCGGAGAGCACGGTGTCGACGCCCTCCGGCGTGGCGCCGAGGTGCAGTGCGAGCGTGGCCGCCACCACGAGGTCGTACAAAAACGAGGGGTCGATCTCCGGTCTGGCGAACTCGTGGCCGCCCACGAAGAGGCTCGCGCCCGCCGGGCCGTTGCCGCCTTCGGGTCGACGCGAGCCGCTGGCGAGCACGATACGGGCCGCGGTGTGGCGAACCGCGGCGCCGGTCACCTCGTCGTCCGGATCGATCACGAGCACGTCCTCGGAACCCTGGTGCTCGGTGATCCTCGCCTTGGCGGCGACATAGGCCTCCATGGTTCGATGCCAGTCGAGGTGATCCGGAGCGATGTTGAGGATCGCAGCAGCGGACGGCCGGAACGTGTCGATGAAGCGCAGCTGGAAGCTCGACGTCTCGACCACCAGCGGATCGCCACTCGTCGCCGCGTCCGACATGGCGGCGCCCACGTTGCCGACGGCGTGCGCGGCCACACCGGAGGCATGCAGCATCTCGGCTGCCGCAACGGTGGTCGTGGTCTTGCCGTTCGTTCCCGTGACCGCGGCGTACGGGGCGCGCGTGTGACGTGCCGCGAACTCGATCTCGCTCCAGAGGTCGACCCCGGATGCGAGCCCCAGTTGGATGACGTCGCTGTGCTCGGGGATGCCGGGCGACGTGACGATCACATCGATTCCAGCGAACAGTGAGGGCTCCGGCTCGCCGGACACGACCTCTCGACCCGCCGTGCGATGGTCTTCGACACGAGTGGGGTCGAGGTCGTACACGCGGACACCGTGTCCAAGAGAAAGCGCGAGCCGCACGGCTGCATCACCACTCACAGACGCTCCGAGCACCAGGACCTTCACGGCAACACCCCGTCGGTGACGATCGCCCAGTCGGCGTAGAAGATCCCGATGCCGAAGGCGACGCTGATGCCGGCGAGGATCCAGAACCGAACGATGACGGTCGTCTCGGCCCAGCCGACCATCTCGAAGTGGTGATGGATCGGTGCGATGCGGAAGACACGCCGACCGAAGACTCGGAAAGAGAAGACCTGAATGATCACCGATACCGTGACCATCACGTAGAGGCCACCGAGGATCACGAGCAACAGGTGGGTGTTGGTCAACAGGGCGAGGGCGGCCAGACCACCACCGAGTGCTTGGGATCCGGCGTCTCCCATGAAGATCTTGGCCGGTGCGGCGTTCCACCACAGAAACCCGAGAGCCGCACCGACGATGGCTGCGGCGAAGATGGCGAGATCGAGCGCACCGTCGACCCCGTAGAGATCGGCGTTCCGGAACTGCCAGAAGCCGATCAGCATGTAGGCGCCGAACACCAGCGAGCCGGAGCCCGCGACGAGCCCGTCGAGCCCGTCCGTGAGGTTCACCGCATTGGCGGCGGCGGTGAGCAGGAGGAGGACGAGGGCGGCGTAGAGCCATGGACCCAGGTCGATACCGATGCCACGAGTCAACGAGAGCTCCGTGTCGACGCCCGCCGAAACGGCGCCCCAGGCAAATCCCGCGGCGATCAGGAGCTGGCCGAGGAACTTCCAGCGCTTGGAGAGCCCGAGATTCTGCTTCCTCACGAACTTGACGAAGTCGTCGATGAACCCGATGAACCCCATCCCGAGCAGGGCCGCGATGGCGAGCCATCCCTGCCACGCAAACGGGCGAACCGAGAAGGGTGTCCCGTCGGTGAAGAGCCGGAAGTGGGAGAGGATGTACCCGGTGACGACGCCGATCCAGATCACGACCCCACCCATCGTCGGTGTTCCCCGCTTGTGCGAGTGACCCTCGACCTCTTCCTGGATGAACTGTCCGATGTTGTTGGCGCGCAGCACCCTGATCGCAAGCGGGGTGGCGAAGATGACCACACCGAACGAGATGGCCGCCGAGAGCAGGAGCGAGATCATCGGCCCGTGCCTCCCGACGCCTCGATGAGGGATGCGGCGACCTGTTCGAGCCCGACGGATCGGGACGCCTTGACGAGCACGACGTCTCCGGGTTCGAGCACGTCGCGGACAGCCCTCGCTGCCGCGTCCGGGTCGGCCGCGGTGACGGCGATGTCGCCGGCGCCTGTCGCGAGCAGTTCGGCGTCGCCCACGACCACGACGACCGCGAATCCGAGCTCACGCGCGAGCGCACCCATGCGCAGGTGCTCGGCGTCGCTCACGTCGCCGAGCTCTGCCATCCGCCCGAGCACGGCCACGTGGCGTCCCGGCATGGCGGCGACCGTTCGCAGTGCCGATTCGACGGACTGCGGATTCGCGTTGTAGGCATCGTTGACGACGACGTACCGCCCTCGATGTACCTCCATGCGCCACGCCGAGCCCACGGCGTTCGCCAGACCCGTCACGAGGGTGTCCAGATCGACGCCGACCGCCAACCCGGCCGCCACCGCAGCGGCGGCGTTGGCAGCCTGCACGGCTCCGGGAATCGGCACGTGTGCCTTGGCCTCGCCGGCCGGGGTGTCGAGCACGAAGCTGGGGAGCCCGTTGTCGTCGAGGCGAACGTGGCGAGCCGTGACGTCGGCTTCGACATCCACCCCGAACGTGACCGTGCGGCCGGCGTGCGATCTCCCCAGGAGACGGGGCTCGTCGGCGGGGAGCACTGCGACGCCGTCGGGACCGAGCGACCCGACGAGCTCGAACTTCGCCGTTGCCAGGTTGTCGGTCGTGCCGAACGTCTCGAGATGGACCGTGCCGAGGTTCGTGACGATGGCCACGTCTGGCTGCACCGCGGGCATCAACGCGGTGATGTGGCCGAGGCCCCTCGACCCGACTTCCACGACCAGGTACTGGGCATCTCCCGGCGTTCGCAGCATCGTGAGCGGCACGCCGATCTCGTTGTTGAACGAGCGGGGGGACGCCCACGCGCCGGGGAGGGCGGCAGCGAGCAGGTCCTTCGTCGTCGTCTTGCCCGTGCTTCCGGTGATGGCCATGACCGGTCGATCGATCGTCGCACGATGCACGGCGGCGAGGTCGCGCAGTGCCCTGAAGGTGTCGGCCACGACGACCTGAGACCCGTGAGGCGGCGAGTCGTGGAGCACCATCGACGCCACGGCCCCGGCTTCGAGCGCACGACCCACGTAGTCGTGACCGTCGAACCGCTCGCCCCGGACGGCGACGAAGCAGTCACCCGCCTCGATGGTGCGGCTGTCCGTGCCGATGCCCGTCACGAGCACCGAGCCGTCGCCACGCACCTCTCCCCCGGTTGCTGCGGCGACTTCGGCGACGCTCATCGAGAAGGGCTTCATGCGTCGTACCCCATCTCGCCGAGCGCGGCTGTGGCCACCCCGATGTCGGAGAACGGAATCGTCCCATCGGCGAACTCCTGGCCCTGCTCGTGTCCTTTGCCGAGGATGAGCACGACGTCATCGGGGACGGCGAGGCGCATCGCCGTCGTGATCGCTTCTCGCCGGTCGGCTTGCGCCAGCACGTGGCCAGTCGTCCCCGCGACGACCTGCGCAACCAGCTCCTCAGGATCCTCCGAGCGGGGATTGTCGCTGGTGATGATCGCGATGTCGGCGGTCGAGGCTGCTGCACCCATGAGCGGCCGTTTGCCGGGGTCGCGATCGCCTGCCGCGCCGACGACCACCACGACTCGCCCGCCGGTGAGCTCGCGAGCAGCGGCGACAACGGCTTCGATGGCATCCGGCGTGTGGGCGTAGTCGACGAGCACGGCGAACGGCTGCCCGGCATCGACCGCTTCGAGCCGACCCGGGATGACCACGGGCGTCTCCAACCCCTCGCGGATGGCGTCCCAGGGAACACCGATCTCGGCGGCGCACGCGGCGGCGACGAGGCTGTTGGCCGCGTTGAACCGGCCGGGCATCGTCAGCCGGTACTCGAACCGAGCTCCTCGCGTGGTCAGCTCGACGTCCGTGGATCGTGCCGTCATGCGCAGCACCCTCCCGACGACCTCGGGCGGCGGGTTCGGCCCGTTCCCGGCGAATCCGACCGTCGTCGACGTGACCTCTGTCGAGCTCGCGATGGTGCGGCCCGCCGGGTCGTCGATCCAGATCACGGCGTGTCCGGTCCGAGTCGGATCGAACAGCGATGCCTTGGCGGCGAAATACGCGTCCATGTCGCCATGGTGGTCGAGATGATCCTGTGAGAGGTTGGTGAAGGCGGCAACGGTGAACCAGACGGAATCGACCCGACCCAGATCGAGCGCGTGCGACGACACCTCCATCGCGACCATGTCGACGGCCTCATCCCGCATGCGCGCGAGCAAGCGCTGGAGATCGGACGACTCGGGTGTCGTCCGAACCACAGGCAGCGCATCGTCGGCGATGCGAGCGCCGACGGTTCCGATGAGACCCGTCGTCAACCCGGCCGATCGGGCGATCGACTCCAGGAGGTGGGTGACGGTCGTCTTCCCGTTCGTGCCGGTCACACCGACGAGCGGGAAGGCTCTCGAAGGATTGCCATGGACGGCGGCGGCCAGCCTCGGCAACGCCCGTCGCGTGTCGGACACGACGAGCTGCGGGGAGTCCGTCGTCATCTCACGCTCGACGACGACCGCGGCCGCGCCGGCCTCCAGTGCCAGAGGCACGAAGTCGTGCCCGTCCGAGATCTCGCCCACGATGGCGACGAACCCGGTGTGGGGCTCGACCTGGCGGGAGTCGTGATGGATGTCGACGATGCCGACGTCACCTCCGAGCAACCGCGGTTGGAGATGATCCACCACCGTGGCGAGGCGCGACAGCCGGGAACCCTCAGCCGGCATCGGGCTCGACCCCCAGCTGGTGGAGCGCCGCCGACGCGATCCTGGCGAACAGAGGTGCTGCGGAGACGCCGCCGAATTTGAGCTCGGTGCCGTCGGCGAGCTCACCGCTGGGCGAATCCAGCACGACGGCGATCACGATCTCGGGTGATTCGATCGGGGCCATGCCGATGAACGATGCGATTCGGGCGTCCTTGGAATACCCGACATCCGGGATGAACTTCTCGGTGGTTCCGGTCTTGCCGCCGACGGTGTAGCCCTCGACGGCGGCCAGCGATCCCGTGCCGTTGTCGACGACACCCTGGAGCATGTCTCGCATCAGGGCGGCCGTCTCCTTGCTCAGCACCGGGCGGACCACCGGTTCGTAGGTCTCCGACGTGCCGTCGCTGTGAATGATCTCCTTGACGATGTGGGGCTCGACCCAGACGCCGTCGTTGGCGATCGCGGCGAAGACGGAGGCCATCTGCAGCGGGGTGACGCCGACGCGGTAGCCGATCGCGGTTGCCGGGCCACAGGTCGTGTCACACCATTCGTGTGCCGGTCGCAGCGATCCGGCCGCTTCGCCGGGGAACTCGCCGCTGGCGGGGGCGCCGAGGCCGAACGCCTGGAGGTACGCGTGATGACGTTTGTTGCCGACGGCGCCCTGGATGAGGATCGTGCCGATGTTCGACGACTGCTCCACGATCTCCGTGACGGTCATCCGGGTCTTCTTCCTCCGGCCCTCGTCCGTGTAGGTCTTGTCGTGGATGGCGAGGCGGGCTGGAAGCCGGAGCACCTGATCGGGATCGACGATGTCCTCCTCGAGAGCTGCGGCCACGGTCACGACCTTCAGCGTGGAACCCGGCTCGTAGACGTCGGACACGGCCCGGTTCCTGAAGAGCTCGACGTCGTAAGACGAGCGATCGTTGGGATCGAAGCCGGGGTAGGTGGACATGGCGAGGATCTCGCCGGTCGCCGGATCGATGGCGACGACCGTGCCGCCCACGGCATCGGTGAGCTCGATCGTATCTGCGAGATACCGCTCTGCCTCGAACTGGATCCCGCGATCGATGGTGAGCACCAGGTCGGATCCACGAACGGCCGGTTGGATGAGGAACTCGCCGGTCGGGATCGGATTGCCATAGGGATCCCGTTCCACGATCTGCACACCCGGCGTGCCGGAGAGGACGTCGTCGAACTGATACTCGGCGCCCTCGAGACCGACTCCGTCGTCGTTGCGAACGAAGCCGATCACCTGGGCGGCGAGCGGCCCCGCCGTGTACACGCGCTTGTCCTCGTCCCGCAGCTCGAACCCGGCGATGTCGTGCTCCTCCAGCACTGCCATGAGATCGCCGAGCTCGGAGGGTTCGAGCCGTCGTGCCACATAGGCGAAGCGGGAGTCGGGCTTCTCGAGCTTGGCGAGCAATTCGCCTCGGTCGATGCCGAGCTCGCGGGCGACGATCCGGGCCGCCACCTCCTTGTCGGCCACCTGCGCCGGGTCCACGATCACGGTCTTGGCGTTGATGGAGACGGCGAGCTCGATGCCGTGACGATCGAGAATGGTGCCGCGATCCGCCGGCAACTGCTCCTCGCGCACCCGCTGGGCCTCACCGAGCTCGTCGTAAGCCTCCGCGTCGAAGGCCTGCAAGGCGATGAGCCGCACTGCGATGCCGATGAATGCGACGACGAACACCGAGGCCATCACGACGAGACGACCGTCGCGGCGGCGCCGGATCACGCGTGCCACGTCAGCTGCTCCTCGAGTGTGCGGGCCCTCCAGCCCAGATGACGCCAGCGCACGGCCATCTCCTCGTCGACTCTCTCCCCTTCAACGCCGACATCGACCACAACGTCGCGTCGGCACGTGCGACCCTCATGGCTGGGCCCGAACCTGGCTCGTCGCCTGCACCCAGCGTTCTTCCACGTCGTGCTGCCGCTCGTCGACCGGATGCACGGTGAGATCGGACCGGGCCTCGGGATACACGAGACCGAGCCTGGCGGCCTCGGCGGCGACCCGCACCGGATCCTGGAGACGGGCGACCTCGAGTTGGAGCAGGCTGTGACGCTCCTGCTCGATCACGATCTGCTCCTGCAACTCGTCGAGCTCGAACGCCGAGGCATCGAGCGAGAGCCGCGAATAGATCAGACCGAAGAACGCGACGAGCACCAGCACGAAGAACACGGTCCACTGGCTGCCCCGGTGCCGCGGCCGCGAGACCACGACGGAGCGCCGCGGGGCGCCGACGAAGACCGGGGTGGCCGGGCGGGCGCTCATGCCGCCACCTTCTCGACGACACGGAGCCGCGCCGACCGAGACCTCGGGTTCTCCTCGACCTCTGCGTCGGACGGCCGGATCGGCTTGCGGGTGAGCCTGCGCAGCTCCGCCGTGGCGCCACAGGCGCAGACGGGAAGGTCGGGAGGGCAGGTGCAACCTGCGGCGCCCTCGGCGAAGCGGCGTTTGACTATGCGATCTTCGAGCGAGTGGTAGGAGATCACGGCGATCCTGCCTCCCGGCCTCGTGTGCGCGATGGCCGACTCGAGACCGAGTTCGAGTTCCTCGAGCTCGCGGTTGACGGCGATCCGGATCGCCTGAAACGTGCGGCGAGCCGGGTGACGATCCCTTCGCGCCGCGGCCGGGACCGCCCCGGCGATGACGTCTGCGAGCTCGAGCGTTCCGGCGATCGGGCGCGCCGCGACGATGGCAGCTGCGATCCTCCGGGCGAATCGCTCTTCCCCATAGCGGCGGATGACGTTCGCGAGCTCGTCGATCGGCCAGCCGTTGACGACATGGTCGGCGGTGAGGTCAGTGTCATCACCCATGCGCATGTCGAGAGGACCTGCTGCTCGGTATGAGAAGCCTCTGTCACCGGTGTCCAGCTGATGGCTCGAGACACCGAGGTCGAAGACGACACCAGAGACGAGACGAGACGATTGGTCGTCGACATCACCGCTCCCCTCTCGGATCGTGTCCAACACCTCGTCGAGCCGGCCGAACGTCGCCCGGACGAGCCGCAGGCGCGGGTCGTCCGGGGCCTGGGAACCGGCGTCCGGGTCCCGGTCGAGTGCGATCACGTCGATGTCCGGTCGTAGATCCAGGAGCAACCGGGTGTGGCCTCCCCCGCCGAAGGTCGCGTCGACGATGGTGCCGGGCGGCACCTCGGCGAAGAAGGCCACGGTTTCTGGACCGAGTACCGGAAGGTGATAGATCTCGCTCATTCATCGAGCCATGCCCTTCCGCATGAGAGCGAATCGCACGCGTGGCGTGCGCAGCGCCGACGCCACATCGGAAGCGGGCGCATGTTGCGGCGCACCGAGCGTGGCCTCCCCCAGGGAGGCTCCGGCCTCGAGACGAACATCGAACTGGTCTGACGCGAGGTCAGCCCCTCGGAGCGCTGGCGCCAAATCGGAAGCGGGCGGAGTTAGGGGCCTCCCAATTGGCATCCGAGGGGCTGACCACGGGCCAGACCAGTGAGCGATGTACGTGTTGATGGCGTCGATGACCATGAGCCGCATCAGATGCCCCCGTCCGTGGAGAGTGTCTCTGCGATGTCGGCGTAGAAGTCGTCCGCCTCTTCCTGGATCGATGCCCAGATATCGGTGGACCAGATCTCGATGCGATCGGCGACGCCGACGACGACGACGTCTTTGTCGAGCGAGGCGTAGTCCCGAACGCTCTCGGAGAGGGCGAGGCGGCCCTGGCCGTCGAGACCCTGATCGCTCGCCCCGGCGAAGAAGGAACGGGCGTAGTTGCGGGAACGGCGGTCGGTGCGAGGCAGTGCGGCGACCCTCTCCATCTCAGCTTCCCACCTGTCCGGCGTGAAGACGAAGACGCAGCGATCCTGGCCCTTGGTGACGTAGCAGCCGTCCTCGAGCGCCTCGCGGAACTTCTTGGGCACGACGACTCGGCCCTTCTCGTCCAACGAGTGCTGATACTCCCCGAGGAACAACTTCCACCAACTCCATCCGGTCGACGACCTCCCAGTCGTCTGCGTCCGGCTGCCCTTCGTGGCCACCTACTGCCACTCCAGGAGCCGCCATCTCCCACGAGGCCCCACTTTGCCCCATTCTCTCCCACCTGTCAAACACTTTGTCCCACGTCGAACCCTCGTGAACCCGAGAGTCGGGACGGAGCCCCACTGCGCGGATCGGCGCAGCAGACGCAACAGGGGGTGGAGGAAGACCTAGACCGGTGGGTTGGGGAAGACGATCGGATCACCGGTCACGTGGCGCTCGGCCCCCGGATGGCTCCTCAGCATGCGAGCGTCCCAGACCGCGAAGACCCCGGTGCAGGCCAGGATGAACACCGACGAGAAGATGAACATCGGCGAGTAGCCGAAGACCGTGATGATCAAGCCCAGGGATGGCCCTGCCAGCAGGATCCCGAGATCGAAGAGGGCCGTGAAGAGCGAGATGGCCGAGCCACGATCCTCGTCAGGTGCGCGGTCGACCACGATGCCGGAGAGGATCGGGAAGCCGTACCCGTGTCCGATGCCGCAGAGCAGTCCGGCGAGGGCGATCTCGCCGTTGCCCCCCGCTCCAGCGAGGACGACGAAGCCGACTCCGATGCTCACGAGCGCCGGGTAGAGCACGTTCTTGGGGCCGAAGCGATCCGGAACCCAGCCGAAGCCGATCCGGAGGACGACTGCGGCAGCACCGTAGACGGCGAAGAACAGACCCACCGACCCGATTCCGGTCTCGTCGACGAAGGTCCGCAGGAAGGTGAAGTAGGCGGTCAGGACGAAGGCGAACCCGCCGGCCACGAACCACACCGGGCGCAGGCTGCGCCAGCGGATCATCGAGAAGAACCCTCTTCGCACATGCCCCTCGCGCAGATCGGGGCGCCGTTCGGGCAGAGGAAGGGCGAAGATCAGCGCAAGGAAGGCACATGCGGCCGCGGTCAGGAAGAGCTCCTCGAAGCCCGCCACACGCAGCACATAGTCACCGAGGACACCGGCAACCGAGAGCGGGAGCAGGCCCGAGACACCGAACAGCGCAAAGCCCTGCGTGCGGCGCGCCGCAGGCACGACGTCGGCGCCATAGGTGAAGAAGGCGCTGAACAGGGTGGCCAGACCGATGCCGTGGAGAATGCGGATCAGGTAGACGGAGAGACCGAGCGACGAGATCGTCAGGTACAGGAGGATCGAACCGGTGCTCACGATGTTGCCGAAATGCAGAACCGGCTTGCGGCCGACCCGGTCCAGCGCCTGACCCACGAAGGGGCGCACGGCGAGCGCGGCGACCGCCGACACGCCGAAGATCACCCCGATCTCGGCCTCCGATGCGCCCAGATCGTCGAGGAAGCCCGGCAGATGGATGAACAACGTCCACGACAGGCCCTGGAAGAAGCTCCCCAGCCAGGCCAGGGAGAAGTCACGGGTGATGAGTCGATCGCGCTGCACCGGCGAAGTCTACGGGTGACGGGTCTCCCCCGGCGCGTCGACGCCACCGCTCGATCGAAGGCGAACGGCGGCGCGACCGGGCGCCGCGGCCGGGTAGACCTTCAGCGATCCGTCGCTCTGCGACGCCGGATGTCGTAGACGATCCCTCCGAGGCCGCCGACGACGGCGCCCCCGATCACGAACCACAGGACGCTCGTGAACCAGGTGACCGGCGCCCCGAGCAGGCCTCCCGCCAGCGCCCCCACTCGGATGGCGACGAGACGGTCGTAGGGCTGGTGTCCAGCCGGTAGTCGTGACCGTTGCATCGACTCCCAGCGTCCATCGGACGGTTCGTCGCGAACAGGGGCCAAGGTCATGATCGGCATGGCGACGCAGGCCCGGAAGCGCGCCGTTGCTCCGCTGCTCGATGATCCTCGTGCATGCAGGAGATCTGGGCACGACCGATTCGTGCGACCGCACGCCGACACGGGGTACTCTGCTCGAGCACCGACGAGCACAGGCGGCTCATGCAGACCAACCCAGTCCTCCGCGTGTCCGAGCTCACGACGCAGTTCGACACCCAGGACGGCGTCGTCCACGCCGTCAACGGGGTCAGCTTCGACCTTCGACCCAAGGAGTTCCTCGGGGTGGTCGGCGAGAGCGGCTCCGGCAAGAGCGTCACGATGATGTCGCTGCTCCGACTCATCCCGATGCCCCCCGGCGAGATCGTGTCCGGGACCGCCGAGTACGACGGCATCGACCTCCTGCAGATCGACATGGAGCAGCTGCGCGACATCCGTGGCAGCCAGATCGGCTTCATCTTCCAGGATCCGATGACCTCGCTGAACCCGGTGCTCACCGTCGGCTATCAGATCGAGGAGTCCTTGAAGACGCACGAGGACATGTCCGCCGACCAGCGAGAGGCTCGCGCCGTCGAGTTGCTGGAGCTGGTCGGCATCCCGTCGGCGAAGCAACGTCTCAAGTCCTACCCCCATGAGCTGTCGGGCGGCATGCGGCAACGCGTGATGATCGCCATGGCCCTCGCCTGCTCGCCGCAGATCCTCATCGCCGACGAACCGACCACCGCGCTCGACGTCACCATTCAGGCGCAGATCATCGAGCTCGTGAAGGACCTGCGGGAGAAGCTGGGCACTGCCGTGATCTGGATCACACACGACCTCGGTGTCGTCGCAGGCGTCGCCGACCGGGTGGTCGTGATGTACGGAGGCCAGATCGTCGAGGAGGCGATGGTCGAGGAGCTCTACGAGTCTCCCCAGCACCCGTACACGGTCGGTCTGCTGGGATCGATCCCGCGCCTCGACCAGAAGGGCAAGGACCTCATCAGCATCCCCGGGTCGCCGCCGAGCCTCTTCAAGACGCCGGCCGCCTGTGTCTTCGCGCCTCGCTGCCCCTACGCGTTCGACCGGTGCCACGAGGAGAACCCCCCGCTCACGATGATCGGCGGCGGCCGCCGGGTGGCGTGCTGGTGGGACATCGAGAGAGGGGCACCGCGTCATGACCGCTGAGATGCAGACGCCGTTGCCCGCGCCGCAGCCCGCCGGCGAGACCTTCATCGAGGTGCGCGGCCTCAAGAAGCACTTCCCGATCCTCGGTGGCCTGTTTCGGCGGCAGATCGGCGCCGTGAAGGCGGTCGACGGCGTGACGTTCGACATCCGGCGCGGAGAGACCCTCGGTCTCGTGGGCGAGAGCGGGTCCGGGAAGTCGACGATCGGGCGGGTCATGCTTCAGCTCGACCACGCCACCGACGGGACCGTGACCCTCGACGGTGTCGAGCTGACCGCTGTGACGGGCGAGGCACTGCGGAGGATCCGTCCCCGCATGCAGATGGTGTTCCAGGACCCCCACGCATCTCTCAACCCGCGGATGACCGTGGCCTCGATCGTCGGGGAACCTCTGAAGGAACACCGGGCGGCAAAGGGAGAGGTGCGCCGCGACCGGATCGAGGAGCTACTCGCACTCGTTGGTCTCGACCCGAGCCACGCCAACCGCTACCCCCACGAGTTCTCCGGTGGGCAGCGCCAGCGAATCGGCATCGCCAGGGCGATCGCGCTCAATCCCGAGTTCATCATCTGCGACGAACCCATCGCCGCACTCGACGTCTCCATCCAGTCGCAGATCGTGAACCTCCTCGAGCGCCTGCAACAGCAGCTCGGGCTCACCTATCTCTTCATCTCCCATGACCTGAGCATGGTGCGCCACATCGCCGACCGCGTGGCCGTCCTCTACCTGGGCAAGATCATGGAGCTGGCCGATGCCAACGAGATGTACCTGGCTCCGAAGCACCCCTACACCCAGGCGTTGCTGTCGGCCGTGCCGGTGCCCGACCCGAAGGTCGAGGCGAGGAGGAAGCGCATCATCCTGCAGGGTGACATCCCGAGCCCTGCCAACCCTCCCCCCGGGTGCCCCTTCAACACGCGCTGCCCGGTCGCTCAGGAGAAGTGCAGCGCCGAGGTGCCGGAGTGGCGCCAGTTGTCCGACGGCCACTGGGTCGCCTGCCACTTCGCCGAGTAGCCGGCTGGTCGATCAGCCCTTCGAACGCAGCTTCGGATCGAGTGCGTCTCGCATGCCGTCCCCGATGAAGTTCACCGACATCACGGTGAGCGAGATCATCACACCGGGTGCGATCACCCGAATCGGGGAGATCTGGATGTAGTTGTTGGCGTCGAACAGCAGCCGTCCCCACGTCGGGAATGCTGCCGGGAACCCGAGGCCGAGAAACGACAGCGCCGACTCGGTGATGATTGCGGTGGCGACACCCAGCGCGGCAGAGACCATCACCGGGCTGAGCACGTTGGGGAGGACGTGACGGACGACGATGTTGCGTCGCCGCGAGCCGATGCTGCGGGCGGCGAGCACGAACTCCTGCTGTTTGATCGACAACACCTCGCCCCGCACGACACGCGCCGTCTGCATCCAGCTGGTGACACCGATGATGAACACGACGAGGAGGAAGATGCCGAGCTCCGGGCCGAAACGCTCCTTCAGCGGATCTCGGAACAGGAGAATGACCACGAGGAGCAATGGCAACAGCGGCAAGGCGAGAAACAGGTCGGTGACCCGCATGAGCGGACCATCGAGCCTGCGGAAGAAGCCCGAGAGCAC
>CAYFYC010000033.1:33212-35735 GCA_964347305.1 uncultured Acidimicrobiaceae bacterium
AGTGCTTGATATCGCCCAGGCGGATGTCGATTGCGGGCGTCACGCCGATGCCGGTCCCGAGAATGAGCCCGAAGATCATGGCGGCGAATCCGACGGCGAGCGACACTCGTCCGCCGACGAGCAGCCTCGCCAGCACGTCCCGCCCGAGATTGTCGGTGCCGAGCGGATGGCTCAGCGACGGCCCTGCGCTGCCGTTTGCCGTCTCGATCAGGAACGGGTCGATCCTCCATACGAACGGCCCGAACATCGTCGCCACGACGATGAAGACGAGGAGCGCGAGCCCGACGACCGCGCCCTTGTGACGTTTGAACTGGCGCCACACGTCCTGGCCGAGCGAGCGATGCTGGAGCAGCTCCTCCAAGTCGGGCGGTGGTGGCCCCGGAGCGCCGTCGACGGTGGCGAAGTCAGTCATAGCGAATCCGTGGGTCGAGGAAGCCATACGTGACGTCTGCGATCAGATTGAAGAGCACGATGAGGAAGGCGAAGATGAAGGTCAGGGTCTGCACCATCGGAATGTCCGCCGAGTTGATCGACGTGATCAGGAGCTGACCCAGACCGTTGATGCGGAAGATCTGCTCGGTGATGATGGCTCCGGCGAAGATGCCGGGAACCTGGAGCGCGATCAGCGTCACCACGGGGATCATGCTGTTGCGCATGACGTGGGTGGTGACCACCTTGCCCTCGTTGAGACCTTTCGACCGTGCGGTGCGCACGTAGTCCTGATTGAGGTTGTCGAGCATCGACGCCCGCGTGAACCTGCTCAGCGCAGCCGCGTTGAAGAGCGACAGCACCGCCACGGGCAAGAACATCTGTCTGATCTGGAACCAGATGCTCGACCAGCTCGTCCAGTCGACGACGTGCGTCGTCGTATAGAACGAAGGGAACCAGCCGAGCCAGACGCTGAAGATGATGATCGAGAGCAGCCCGGTGAAGAACACCGGAAGGGAGAAGCCGACCATCGTGACGACGGTGCCGATGTTGTCGAAAGCCGAGTACTGCTTGTAGGCCGAGATGACGCCCACGGGGATCGCGATGAAGATCCCCATCACGAGGGCGATGCCGAGGACCCACACCGTCTGGGGGAGCCGCTCGATGATGATGCTGAACGCCGGCGTCCGCGACGACCACGAGATGATGCGATCCGGGTCCTCGCAGTTGCCGAGACAGGTCCCGAAGAGACCATTGATGGCGTTGACGGGCTCGTTGACGAACATGAGCTTCATCCACTTGAGGTACTTCACGAGGAACGGATCGTCGAACCCGAGCGCGGCGCGGATCCGATCCCTCACCTCGACAGGCACGTTCAGAGGCAGCTGTGATGTCGGGTCACCCGGGGCGAGGTCGAGGATCGCAAAGATGATCAGGCTGATCGCGACCAGTGTCGGGATCGCAAAGAAACTCCGCCTGATGACGTACTTGCCCACGTGTGCTCAGTTCATCAATCCAAGCCGTGGGGTCTCCCGGGGCATGCCCCGGAAGACCCCACGGACTCAGGTGTTCGAGAGGATCAGCTCGTGCGAGCCCAATCCTCGATGTTCCAGAACTCCGAGTCCCAGCCGTTGACCTTGCCGTAGCCCGTCAACGAGTTGCTGAAGGCTGACACGGATCCACGGTTGATGAGCGGGATCATGCAGTACTCCACGAACATGTCGTTGAGTTGGATGATGAGCTCGTTGCGGTTCGGGTCCTCGAGACCGGTCTGCGACAGCTCCTGCCAGGTGGCATCGAAGTCCTCACGCGCACACCTCGTGATGTTGTTGCCGCCCCAGTTGTTGGTCGACTCCGGGATCTCCGAGATCAGACGGCCCTGGAAGTAGCCCTGGGCGTCGGATCCGACTGCGGAGTTGGTGTACATCTCGATGTCCGTGAAGAACTTCCAGATACCGAGGTCCGAGTTGCGATCGAAGAAGACACCGGCCTCCTCGTTGCGCATGTTGACCTCGACACCGATCTGGTCCCAGTAGCTCTCGACGAGCGCCTGGGTGTCCTGCCGGACCTGGTTCGTCGACGTCACGTAGTCCCACGACAGCGGTGTGCCGTCGGGCAACTCGCGGATGCCGTCACCGTCGGTGTCGAGATAGCCGAGATCCTCGTCGAGGATCCGGTTGGCTTCTGCGATGTCCTGAGTGAGGCACCAGTCGTTGTTGGTCGACAGCGCCGGGCCTTCCACCGGCCAGACGTTGCAGGTCGGTGCGCCACCGGCGCCGTAGGCGACAGCCGCGATCTCGTCACGGTTGATGGCCAGCGACAGTGCCCTTGCCAACTGTGCGTTCTCGAAGAAGAACGGGTTGGGGTTGGTGCCACCCGCATAGTCCGAAGGCGGATCGCCGTCCGGGTTCGTCTGGTTGAGGCGGATGCCCTCGACCGACGTGTTGAACCCGACGTCGATCATGCCGTTGCCCTCTGCCTCCATCTGGGCGAGGATCTCCGGCGGAACCTGGAGGTTCCATCCGTAGTCCGCCTCACCAGTCGAGAGCACGGAACGGGCCGAGTCCTCGGCCGTGCCGCCGCCCTTGATGGTGA
>CAYFYC010000034.1:0-35698 GCA_964347305.1 uncultured Acidimicrobiaceae bacterium
GGCGCTGCGCCTTCCTCGGTCGGGGCGCAGGTCCCCTCCCTCTCATCGAGGGGGACGGCCCGAAGGCCTTTCCCCCTCGAGCACCCCCTGGCTCGCTCGCTGCCGCTCGCATTGTAAGAGCCGCCGAGAGCGCTCGTTGCCTGTTCCTTCGCCGACTCTTTCTCCCCGCCCTTTGAGGGCGGAGTCGAGCCCCGCAGGCTGCCGGGGCATCCCTCAGTCGAGCCGTTCCGCCACGGCCTCCACGCTCGACCCATCGCCCCCTCCGAGCCGAACGGTGGCCGTACCGTCGTCGAATGCGAACTCGAAGGTGAGGCGACCCTCCGCCCCGTGGCCGAGGATGTGGGACTCGACCACGAACGTGTCGTCCGATATCCACTCGCCCCGACACACTGCAGGCTGTCCGTAGAGCACCGTCGCCGTGAACCGGCCATCCAGCCCGACGTCGCACTCGATGGGTTCCTCGAAGTCCTCGAAGCCGCGCAGTTCGGCGATGTGGGGCGCCACGTCGTCCTGGTAGACGTTGAAGTCGATCGCGAGTCGGGCCGAGTCGGAGCCGAAGGTCAACGTGAACCACTCCAATCGTGGGTCCCCTCCGGTGCCGTCGAATCTGACTCCGCTCAGAGTCTGCGCCAACGCCGGCAGCGACACAGGTGACGGTTCCGGACCGTTCTGCGCCGCCGTCACCACGGAGCGGAGCCGCGCCCGCGCATCGGGGTCGGGTGGCAACGGGTCGGGTCGGGTCGCGGGCAGCACGTAGCGCTGCATCAGCGCCCCGGGCAAGGTGCCGGATTCGTAGTTGGTGAGCCCGCCCGTCATGACCACGACGAGGTCGAGCGGGCGAACGACGAAGATGAACTGGCCACCCGATCCGCGGGCCGTCACCCAGTCCCCGGCTCCTCCGATCCACCATTGGTACCCGTAGTTGAGCCCAGTCGACGGCACGGCGATGTGCGACTCTGTCGCCGCCTCCACCCAGGCAGCCGACACCACCTCGTCACCGTCCCACCGACCCTCCCGCAGGATCAGATATCCGAGCTTCGCCGCATCGGAAGGTCGGAGCATGAGCTCGCCGAATCCGACCGTGATCCCGTCGGATGCAGGCCAGACGACGTCGTTGATGCCGAGCGGTCCGAACAGAACGTCCTCGGCGAAGTCGGCGGCGGGTCGGTCCGTGACCTCGGAGATGATGCTCGAGAGCACATGTGAGGCCCCGTTGCAGTACTCGAAGCGGGTGCCGGCCGGCTCCTGCATGGGAAGCGCCAGCACGTGGGCCACCCAGTCGTCACTCGCCAGTAGCGCCGGCGTGCCCTCGTAGTCGTATGCGAACGAATCGCGGCACTCCAGCCCCGTGCTCATCGTCAACAGGTGCTCCACGGTCATTTCGGCCTTGAGATCACCGATGCTCTGAGGTGCGGCGTCCGCCATGACATCGAGCACGGGCACGTCGACACCCGAGAGCAGGCCGCGGTCGATGGCGATGCCGAGCAGCGTGCTGGTGACGCTCTTGGTGACCGAAGCCATCGCGTGGCCGGTGTCCTCCGGGAAGGGGTAGAACGTCGTGTCCAGCACGAGATACCCGTTGCGTACCACGGTGAGACTGTCGAATCCACCCTGTGCGGCCATCCGCTCGACGAGATCGGCCAGGACGTCGGAATCGATGCCCTGATCCTCCGGCGTCGACACCGGCCAGCTCACGGTCGGCCAGGGCACCGCGGCGGTCGTGGTGGTGGAGGAGGGGGTGGTGTTGGCCGAGGAAGACACCGTGGTGGCGGGTGCCTCGGTCGTCGATGTCGCCGGTTGCGAGTCGTCGCTCGGTCCAGTGCATGCTCCTGCGAGCACCGCCAGACACAACCAGACGATGACCGTCGGCCCAGGCCTTCTCCGCACCTGCGAGCCTGCTGCGGTGCGAGCCATGGATCCATCGTCTCCCTGGTACGACGTAGCGGCCAGGGCCACAAGTCATCTCAGGACCCCAGCCAACGCGACTCGGTCGTTCGCGTCATCGGGGTGGATTCGAGGCGAGCCCGCCAGGGCGAGCCACGAACGGTGGCCGGGTCGAGGCGGTAGCACGCAGTTCGGTCGCCGTCGGGTCGACGTTGGAGGGTTGCGCGCGATCCGAACTGCCGAATAGGCGAGCGGCAGCCGTCTTCTGGGCGCCAGAGGCCGACGAAGGAGTTGGTCGCGGCGAGCCAGAAGACAATGTCACGTCGCGAAACTTCTGGTCAGCTCGCGAAATCAAACCAGCGATCTGGCTTGACCCGGATCTCGAGAACCCTCTACATTTCATGTTGTCAGCGGGACGGGAAACCGACCGGCTGACGGAGGCCCGCAAGGGTCTCGACCGGAGGCCCGCAAGGGCAGCCGGGGTTCCGGAAGGAACGGTCACCCGAAAGGGTGGTCGGGCGCCCGCAAGGGCGAACGGAACGGGCCCCTTCGGGGGGCCGGAACGGGCCGGAAGGAACATCGCCGGAACCGCCGCAAGGCGGGGAAGGCATGCGAACCCCGAGAGGGCGGAGGCTTCGGCCGAGGCTCCCTCGGGGTTTGCCGCGTCTCGGGAGCCCGCCGCTCGCTACATTGATCGTTGTGATCGACCGGTCCGTGCGATGAGGCTCGCCATTCTCGGTCGCTGGATCGCGATTCCACTGAGGGATCCGACGATCCTCGTCGCCCTGGTGACCGCGCTCGCCGTTCCCTCCTTTCTCGTCGCATCCGCCGGCCACTGGACGACCGCCGCCGTCGACGACGCCACCGCGACTCTGGTCACGGATGCGACCGCACGCGAGCTCGGGGTCGTCGTCGAGACCGAAGCCGTCTTCCAGGGCATCGACGTGATCACACGTGCGGACGAGGTCGTCGCCGCGATCACGGACGATCCTCGGCTCGCCGACCCGGTACGGACCCTGACGACGTTTCGCGCCCTCGGCCTGGTCGGACCCGACTTCGAGCCGATCGGCGTACCACTCCGCATGGTGGCGCGTCCCGGTGCCCTCGAGTCGCTGGGCGTCGTCGACCGCCATCTGGACGGATCCGGCGGGGTGTGGATCTCGGCGTGGCTCGCCGACGAGACAGGGCTCGGTCCCGGAGACAGCATCGTCCTCGAGTCCTCGCTCGAACCCGAAGACCCGGGTGCCGAAGCCGCGATCGGCGGCGGTCCTGCCGTCGAGCTGACGATCGCCGGTGTCTATGCGACCTTGTGGGACGTCGAAGGGGCCGCCCCTCCGCCGTACTGGCGCGACGTCACGCCGCCGGGCATCGTGCCGACGTACATCAGGCCCTTCGCCGAGCCGGGGTTCTCGCTGCTCGTGACGGACGAGGCGACCCTGGCCGGGTCCGGCATCTCCGGCTTCGTGCGATGGGACGTGCCCGTGACGGAGCCACCCGCATCGTTTGCCGCCCTGGGTGCGCTTGCCGCCCATCACCGCGCGGTCCAGCGTGACGTCGCAACGCGAGCGGACGCCGTCGATGTGTTCGAGGAGCTGTCACCGACGGCGCTGTCTGTCTCGGTCGAGAGCGGGCTGTTCTCGATCCATGAGGAGGCGATCGCCACCCGCCGGCTCCTCGAGCGACCCATCGGTGCCGCCCGGGCCTTCGGGATCGCCATCGCGATCGCGGTGGTTGCCTTCGCCGGTGTGTTCCTGGTGCGACGGCGTGAGCTCGAATACCGGCTGCTCGCAGGCGAGGGCGAGCGCTGGTGGCGCACTGCGAGCCGCACCACGCTCCAGCTCGTCGTTCCGGCAACGGCGGGTGTGGTCATCGGGACATGGACTGCAGCGCTGAACGCGTCAATGGCGTTTGCCGATGCGGCGATCGGGTTGCTCGACGTCGATTGGGCACTGATGCTTCTCGTGGTCGCCGGCGCGGTCGTGGCGGCTGCCGTCGCGGCCGGTCTCGCCGCCCAGGCGACGCTCGACACGGGACGTCTGGCTCCGCACCGGTTCACGCTGTGGCCCGCGGCCGCTGCGGTGACGGCGGGCGTGTTCCTCTGGGTCGAGATCGGCAGACGGGGAACGACCGGATCGGCCGCCATCGACCTCGTTGCGGTCGGTATGACCCTGGCGGCGCTCGTCGCCGCGGTCCTCCTGATGGTGTTGGTCCTCGACGTGGTGCGTCGCCGCATCCGTCGTCTGGCCACTGCACAGCGGGTGGGCCCGGTCGCGTTCCTGGCGATCCGTCGAACGACCTCCGAGCAACTGGGTGGCCGGCTCACGATCGCGGCGCTCGGCATCGGGCTCGGTTTGTTCGTGGTCGCCTGGATGCTCGCTGCCACGCTCGAGCGCTCGGCAGACGTGAAGTCCTCTGTGGTCGTGGGTGGCGAGACGAGCATGGAACTCCTGACCCATCCTCCCGTCGATGCCGGTTTGCCGTCTGCCACGACCGTGGTCGGGATCCAGACGACGCGTCTCGTGCCGGGGGACATCTCCGTCACCGTGGTCGCCGTCGATCCGGACACGTTTGGTGGCGCGGTCGTCTGGCCCGAGGAGTACGGCGGGACCATGGCCCGCCTGATCGACGCGCTCGAAGGGGGGTCGGACTTCATCCCGGCGGTTGCGATCACCGGCCAGGCGGTGCCGGAGACCGGTTCGTTCGGGACGTTCCAGGCCTTTCCCTACCGGGTCGTGGATCGCTTCGACGCATTGCCCCTTGCCTCTGAGCGCGGGGCGACACTCCTCGTCTCTGCCACGGCGCTCGATCGATTCGAGCTGGCCCGGCTCGGGCTCGAGCCCGATACGCCCGGCGTGGCCGACGTGTTCTTCCGGCCCGTGCGCAGGTACCGGCCCTATCTGGTCTCGACGAGCTCGGCAGAAATGCTCGATGACTTCGTGGCCGGCAACGGTCTCGTCGTCCGGGACGTCGTCACGCGTCGCGACATCACGCAGTCGGTCGACGCGGTCGCCGCCTCTGCCGCTCTCGGCTACCTCCGGCTCCTCGGGTTGGTCGCCGCCGTGGTCGGGGTTGCGTCCCTCGGTCTCTATCTGGCGATGCGACGTCGCGCCAACGCTCTCGCCACGGTGTTGACGACGCGGATGGGGCTCGCCCCCCGACGGGCGGCGCTGGTGACGACGATCGAGGCCGGCCTGCTGGCGGTGGTGGCGATCATCGCGGGTGCCGGCATCGCCCCCATCGTCTCGGGTCGGCTCATCGCGACCTTCGATCCCAACGCGGCGCTCCCGCCGGGTCTCGGCGTCGTCGTGCCCGCCGGCGTGGTCGTGGGCACGACGCTGATCGCACTGGGCTTGGTGGCCGGCGTGTGGATCGCAGAGCGGCTCGGTGCGGGCCGATCCGCAGGGCAGGTGCTCCGTGACACGTGACGAGCCCACCGTGGTCTGCCGCAGCCTGGTCAAGGTGTATCCGGCCGCCTCCGGCCGGGTCCAGGCGGTTCGGGGTGTCGATCTGGAGCTGGAGGCGGGCACCATGACCGCCGTCGTCGGACCCTCGGGGAGCGGCAAGTCCTCCCTGCTGCGAATGGTGGCGTCGCTCGATCAGCCGACGGCGGGCACGGTCACCATCGCCGGCGTCGACCTGCATGCCACGAGACCGGGGCGGCGGGCCCGGCTCCGGGGCCGGCTCGTCACCCACGTGTATCAGCGTCCGGGCGACAACCTGCTCGGCCACCTCACCGCGGGACAGCAGCTCGGACGGCTCACCCGCCGGCGCTCACTGGTGGTCGACGCCCTCGAGCGCCTCGGCATCGGACATCGGGCGCACCACCTGCCGTCCGAGATGTCTGGTGGCGAGCGGCAACGTCTCGCTTTCGCCCGCGCTCTCGTGCTCGCCTCACCGGTCGTGATCGCCGACGAGCCGACCGCGACCCTCGACTCGGCATCGGCCGACTCCGTGCTCGACGCCGTCGAGCTCCTCGCCGCGTCCGGCACCACGGTCATCATTGCCACCCACGACGCGCGGATCCTGCCCCGGGTCGACCAGATCGTGACACTGCGCGACGGTGCCGTTGCGTCGATCACTGCAGGCGGCACCGAGATGGCCGTGATCGACCGATCGGGTCGTCTGCAACTGCCGCCGGGGATTCGGCAGCGGTTCCCCGAGGGGCGCGCCATCCTCGGCTGGGATGACGGTGAGGGTCACATGACCGTGAGGGCGCCGTGACCGCAATCGTCGCCTCCGGCCTGCGCAGGGTGCATCGCACGGCTGCCGAGCAGGTCGTGGCCCTCGACGATGTCGGTCTCGAGCTGCGTCGCGGCCAGGTGGTCGGTCTCGTCGGCCCCTCCGGGTCGGGCAAGACGACGCTGATCGAGCTGCTCATCGGGTGGGATCGACCGGATGCCGGCACGGTGCGGAGGGACGCCGCCGTGACGGACGACTGGACCGGGATGGCCATCGTGCCTCAGGACCTCGGCCTTCTCGAAGAGCTGACGATCGCCGAGAACATCCGGCTCCCCATCACCCTCGGCGCGGCTGCTGCCCTCGACATCGAGGATCTGGTGCGACGCCTCCGACTCGTGGAGACCCTGGAGCTCCCTCCGAGCGCCGTCTCGCTCGGCGAACAACAACGAGCCGCCGTTGCGCGTGCGATGGTGGTGGGTCCGCAGGTCCTGGTCGCCGACGAACCGACGTCGCACCAGGACGAGGCGAACGCGCTGGAGATCGTCGCGCTGATGAAGGAGGCAGCCGCTACCAGCGCCGTCCTCGTGGCGACACACGACAGGAGGATCCTGGATCTCGTGGACGTCGTGATCGAGCTCCGCGACGGCCGGGTGGTCTGACCGTCGCCCTCTGCAGACGGTCACTACCATCGGCTCATGCCGTATCCAGAGCGCCTCCTCACCGACGGAGAGAATGTCGTCACCCAGTTCCGGCCTCACTGGCGTCTGCTGGTGATCCCGCTCGCGTGGGTGCTCGCCGGGATCATCGTCATCGCCCTCGCCTGGACCGTCCTCCCCGGTGAGGGCATGGTCGACGTCGTCATCACCGTCGCCGCCCTGGCTGCCGTGGTCGCGCTCGTGGCGCCACCGATCATCAAGTGGTGGTTCACCTCGTACGTCCTCACCAGCGAGCGACTCATCACGAGGACCGGCATGATCTCTCGCTCCGGCATCGAGATCCCGCTCGAGAGCATCTCGAACGTCCTGTTCAACCAGAACGTGCTCGAGCGTCTGCTCAAGTCGGGAGACCTCCTCATCGAATCCGCGGGCGAGAGCGGTCAGAGCCGGTTCAACGATGTGCCGAAGCCGGACGAGTTCCAGTCGCTCCTCTACCGCACCCGGGAAGCCCGGGCGAGGGCGCTCGCCAGGGAGGAGGGCTCGGCGGTCGCCGAGGGCATCCAGAACGATCCCACCGAGCAACTCGCCCGCCTCGCCCAGCTCCATAGGGACGGCGTCATCACCGACGCCGAGTTCGAAGCCAAGAAGCGCGATCTGCTCGACCAGATCTGAGCCGGTCGCGGCTCAGCGCTCGAACCTGGCCACGGTCTCGACGTGGTGCGTCTGCGGGAAGAGATCGACGGGAGTGGCGAGCGTCAACGCGTACCCGGTCTCGGCCAGCAGCTTCGCATCTCTCGCCAGGCTCGCCGGATCGCAGCTCACGTAGGCGAGGGCACGGGGCGCCCAGTCGCTGAGCACGTCGACGATCTCGGCACCGAGTCCGCTGCGCGGGGGGTCGACGACGGCGAGATCGACCTCCGCGTCGATGCCGCCGAGCACTCGCCGGGTGTCGCCCTGAATGACCTCCCAGAGGTCGATCTCGTTGTCATCCAGGTTGTGCCGCAAGTCGGAGACGGAGGCGTCGTCCCGTTCGACGGCGAGCACCGATCCCGCAGCCGCCCCCGCGGTCACCGCGAACAGCCCACCGCCGGCATACGCATCGAGCAGCACGTCGTCCGGCCCCGGCGCGAGCGCCTCTCGCACCAGTCGCACCAGCTCGGCGGCGCCGGCTGCGTTCACCTGGAAGAAGGCGGCACCGGTCACTCTGAACCGGGCGCCGTCGATCACATGCGTGATGATGGGTTCACCGACGACCGGCGTGATCTTCCTCCCACGCCGGCTCGCGACTGCGATGCCCCAGGAGGGGGCCTGATCAGGGACTTCGCCCTCGACGATGGCGAGGCGGTCGCCCGTCGCTTCTGCGATCCGCAGCGTGAGCCGGTCGACCCCGGCGAGGTCGCCGAGCCGGTCGAAGACCTCGACGAGTCCGGGGTGGAGGAGATGGCACTCGTCGATGGCGACGGTGTCGTGTGATCGGGGCCGGCCCAAGGCCGCCCGACCGGCGAGCACCCTGAAGTCCATGCGGTTCCGGTAGCCGAACGGAGGTCCCGCCTGCACCGTGTCCACGACCGGGGGATCCTCGATCTTGCCGAGATGACGGAGTTGACCGGCAACGCTGTCCCGCTTGTAGCGGAGCTGGGCTTCGTAGGTGGCCATCTGCCAGTTGCATCCGCCGCAGACCCCGAAATGCGGGCACGGGGGGTCGGTGCGGTCCGGAGAGGGCGTGACGACCTCGACGAGATCGCCGCGCGCCCAGTTGCCCTTGTCCCGGGTGATCGAGACCGCGACCGTGTCTCCCGGCAGGGCCCCCGCCACGAAGTGCGCCTTCCCGTCGTGGCGCGCCACCGCCTCGCCGCCGTGGGCCATGTCATGGGGCTGGAGACGTATGTCGCTCACGTGGACCTGCTCATCGAGGCGACGTTAGCCACAGGGCACGAGCCCTCCGTTGCCGGTATCGTCGCGCGGCGGAGAGGAGAGCTGCGATGATCCACACGAGTCCACTGCCGGATGTCGAGGTCCCCGACATGTCCGTGACGGAGTACGTCCTGCGCATGGTCGAAGCGGATCCCGACAGGCCTGCGCTCATCGACGGGATGACAGGGAGGACCGTCACGCAGGGCCAGCTGCGCGACGCCATCCACGCCGCGGCCGGCGGACTACGTGCCGACGGCTTCGGGGCCGGCGACGTCCTCGCCATCGTGTCGCCCAACCTGCCCGAATATGGAGTCGCCTTTCACGCCGCCTGTCTGCTCGGCGGCACGGTCACGACGATCAACCCGACGTACACGCCCACGGAGATCCATCACCAGCTCGTCGATTCCGGGGCGAAGAAGCTCGTCACCATCGGGATGTTCATGGAGCATGTCGTCGATGCGGTCATCGACACCAACGTGGACACGATCTACACGTTCGACGGCGCCGAAGGCACGACCCCGTTCTCCGCGCTGCTCGGCACCGGCGAGGTCGTAACCGAGCAGGTGCCTGTCGATCTCGACGAGCGCGTCGCCGTGCTGCCGTATTCCTCGGGCACGACCGGCGTCTCGAAGGGCGTGATGCTCACCCATCGCAATCTCGTGGCGAATCTGGTGCAGATGGCCCCGGTGCTCGACATGTCGAAGGGCGACGAGGTGATCGTCGCCGTGCTGCCCTTCTTCCACATCTACGGGATGCAGGTCCTCATGAACGGGGCGGTCTCCCAGGGCGCCACCTGCGTGACGATGCCGCGGTTCGAGCTGGAGGCGTTTCTCCGCATCCTCCAGGATCACCGGGTGACCACGGCGTACCTGGTGCCGCCCATCGTGCTCGCCCTCGCCAAGCACCCCTTGGTGGACGACTTCGATCTCGGATCGCTGCGGCTCATCTTCTCTGGTGCCGCTCCGCTCGGCGGGGAGCTCAGCGACGAGGCGTCGCAGCGCGTCGGGGCCGACGTGGTCCAGGGCTACGGGCTCACGGAGACGAGCCCCGTGACCCACTCGACGATCCAGGGGGATGCCAAGGCAGGATCGATCGGAGTCCCACTTCCGAGTACCGAGGTGAGGATCGTCGACCCCGGCACCGGGCAGGATCTGGGGATCGGCGAGGACGGCGAGGTCTGGATAAGGGGCCCCCAGGTGATGAAGGGATACCTCAACAATCCCCAGGCGACGGCCAATTGCATCGACGACGAGGGCTGGTTCCACACCGGCGACATCGGCCACGTCGACGCCGACGGTCACTTCTACATCGTCGACCGGCTCAAGGAGCTCATCAAGTACAAGGGATTCCAGGTGCCGCCAGCCGAGCTCGAGGCGATCCTGCTGACCCACCCTGCGGTGGCGGATGCCGCGGTCATCCCGATCCCCGACGAAGAGGCGGGCGAGCTCCCCAAGGCGTTCGTGGTGCTCAAGGCGGGCCAGGAGGCGTCGGCCGACGAAATCATGGCCTTCGTCGCCGACCAGGTCGCCACCTACAAACAGGTGCGTCGGGTCGAGTTCGTGGACGCCATTCCGAAGTCGGCGTCGGGGAAGATCCTGCGACGGATGCTGCGGGATCGGGAGCGAGAGCGGCTCACCTCTGGCTGATCCACCCGTCACCCGCGCCACGGCGGCGGCCGACGCGCTCGGGGTCGCGCACGAGGCGGTGCGCCGGGAGCGCTCGTACTCCGTCGAGGAGGCGGCGGGCAAGCTCGGGGTGCCGGTGGACGCCCTCATCAAGACGCTCGTCGTGCGGCGCAGCGAGGACGACTACGTGCTGGTGTGTCTCCCCGGGACGCGGTCCATCGACTGGCCGAAGCTGAGGGCGGTGCTCGGCGAGCGCAGGCTCAGCCTGCCCGACGCCGTCGAAGCCCTGGCCGCGACCGGCTACGAGCGGGGCACGATCACACCGTTCGGTGCCGAGGGCGAGTGGCCGGTCGTCATCGACGAGTCCCTGGTCGGGCAGGACACGGTGGCGATCGGTGGAGGCGCCCACGGCGTGTCGATCCTGCTGAGCGCCGCCGACCTCGTCCAGTGCCTCACCGCAGAGGTGGCGGACGTCGGCAAGCTCGGCTGATCCACGTTCCGACGGTTTCGCCCCTGCCTGGGGACCGCGATACTGGGGGTGTGTTCGCCGAGCTCATCGCCACCGAGGGAGTGCGTGAGATCGTCGAGCTTCGCGGGTCGACCGTCGTGATGGCGCTTCACGGCGGGATCGAGAAGGAGACCTATCCGCTGGCGGGGGCGATCGCGGACGCCACCGGTGCGAGCCTCTACGCGGTGGTCCAGCCGCCGGATCTCTTCTGGCACGTGCCCTCGACCGCTTATGACCCCGCCGTGAGCCGGCGACTTCGCGCGGCCATCGATCGTGCGGACGTGGCGGTCTCCCTCCACGGTTTCGGACGACCCGGGCTCGAGCATGCCGCGTTGCTCGGCGGCACGAACCGCGGGATCGCACGCCAGCTCGGCGAACGCATGCGGCAGTTGGGATTGAAGGCCATCGACCGCATCGAGGACATCCCGCGGGGTCTGCGCGGGACGCACGGTGCCAATCCGGTGAACCTACCGACGCACGGCGGTGTGCAGATCGAGCTGGGTGGCGGCATCCGGATGCAACCCTTCGCCGATCGCGTGCTGGAGGCGGTCACGGACGTCGTGCGTGCGCTCGGGTCGTCCAGCTCGACTCCCGAACACTCCAGGTAGGCTCGCCGCTCGATGCAAGGGTTTCATGCCGGATGGATGTGGGTCGCCGTCGCCGCCTGTGGTCTCGTCGGGCTCTGGGGCGTGGCACTCGCCGTCGTGAGGCGGGACCCGGGCCGGGCATTCTCGACGGCCCGCGCCGTGGCGATCGGCACGATGCTCGTCCAGATCGGAGCCGGGCTCGTGCTGTGGGGGAGGGGACAACGACCCGGCAACGGCTTCCACGTGTTCTACGGCGTCGTCATCGCCGTGACGTTCTCGATCGCCTACGTCTACCGCCCGGCAATGGCGCGCCGGCCGGCCCTCACGTACGGGTTGCTGCTCCTGTTCGTGATGGGTCTGGGATTGCGGGCGTGGGCCAACGTCGACTGACGACGCCGCCACGATCGTCCGCCGAGTCTGTGTCGACCTACCATTGGCGACCGACGTCGACGTCTTGGGAGGAATCGTGCTGCTCGAAGGGAAGCGTCTGGTCATCACCGGCGTGTTGACTGACGACTCGATCGCCTGGCATTCGGCGCGGATCGCCCAGGAGCAGGGGGCGGAGATCGTTCTCACCGGTTTCGGTCGAGGGATGAGGCTGACCGAGCGTTCGGCGAAGCGTCTCCCAGTCGAAGCGGATGTCCTGGAGCTCGACATCAACGATCGCTCGCACATGGAGGCGCTGGTCGCCGATCTGGAGGGGCGCTGGGGAGCCGTCGACGGCGCCCTCCATGCGATCGCGTACGCCCCCGACGATGCCCTCGGCGGCAACTTCCTGAACACGCCGGTGGAGAGCGCTTCCACGGCGTTCATCACGTCCGCCTACAGCTACAAGACCCTCGCCGTCGGCCTGCACGGGCTGATGAAGGCGGCAGGTGGGGGAGCGCTCGTCACGCTCGATTTCGACAACCGCCAGGCGTGGCCGGCCTACGACTGGATGGGCGTGGCCAAGTCGGCATTGCAGTCCGTCACCCGCTACCTGGCCCGTGATCTGGGGCCCGACGACATACGGGTGAACGCCGTCAGCGCCGGCCCGCTCCTCACCGTCGCCGCCAAGTCGATCCCCGGCTTCTCGCGGTTCGACGAGGAGTGGGGGCGACGGTCGCCGCTGTTCTGGGATGCGGGGGATCCGACTCCCGTGGCCCGGATGGTCGCCGTGCTGCTCAGCGACTGGGCGCCGAAGACATCGGGCGAGATCGTCCATGTCGACGGTGGGTTCCACGCCGTTGCCGCCGGCGATCGCTGACCGACGCCTCGCTCAGAGATCGGCCGGGTGCAGGCTGCCTGCCCGGAGTGGGATTGCCACTACGAAGACCGCACCGACGTCGTAGGCCCGGTGTTCGTACCAGACCCGACCGCCCATCGCCTCGGCGAGACCCCGCACGATCGAGAGACCCAGACCCGTGCCGCCCCGGCCCTCCTCGGACCGGCGCCCGACCTGCACGAACCGCTCGAAGATCGTGTCGACGTACTGGGCAGGGATGCCGGGCCCGTGGTCGATCACCCGGATCACGGCTTCACCGTCTTCCCGGGTCACCTCGACCCGGATCTCGGTCCGCGGCGCATAACGCAGGGCGTTTTCGATGAGGTTGGTCAGGATCCTGCGGAGATGCTCCGGGTCCATCGTCGCCGCAACGGCCTCGTCGGCGACGGACACGGAGGTGTACTGAGCGGCTCCGGGGATCGACCCCACGATGTCGTTGATGGCGACGCGGAGGTCGAGTGACTCGGGGCGCACCGGGAGCGCACGGTTGTCGATGCGCGACACGACGAGAAGGTCCTCGATCAGTGCCTTGAGTCGGTCCGCTTGACGTGCGGCCGTGTCGAGCAGCACCTTTCCGTCGGGATCGAGCGGCGCCAGCTGGGGGCGCTGCAGGGTGCGCAGCGAGCCGATGATCGACGTGAGGGGCGTCCGCAATTCGTGGCTCACCACCGACACGAAGTCGGTCTTGAGCCGGGCCAGCTCGGACATGCGCTCTCCCATTTCGCGCGCCTCTTCATACCGGGCGAGCTGGTTGAGGACGAGGGCCGCCGGCCCGGCCAGCGACTGCATGGTCTCCAGGTCGTATGCGGTGAACGGCTGTTCGCGCTCGTCGCCGACCACGAGCACACCGATCACGTCGGTCCCGGCGCGAAGGGGGAGTGCTGCGAACTGTGATTCGCCGAGACCGCTGAGCAGGGGGTCGTCCGCGATCTGGTCCAGGCTGCGCACCACAGCCGAACCGGTGCGCAGCGCCTCCTGAGCCGCTCCGGGAGCTCCCAGGGACAACCTGAGGCCTTCTGCGGGCAGCGGGAGACCGGACGACCAGAGCGGTGAGACGAGGTGCAGCTCGTCCTCATCGGCGTCGAGCAGCAGCACGGCCCCCGAGTTGGCGTCCACGGCCCCCACCACCCGGCCGACGAGATCGGGGAGGACCTCCTCGAGGGCGCGTCCGGTCCCGATCGTGCGTGACACGGCGAACACCTGGTCGAGCTCGGCGGCCCGTGCGGCCAGTTCCGCCTCCGCACGTGCCGCTGCCGCGAGCCTCGAGTCTGCGGTCGACACGCGTCGCGTCACCACGACCTGGCCGAGGCCGATGAGCACGAGGGTGGCGACGAACCCGGCCATGCGTGCCGTCTCGCCGAGCACGATGCCACCCTCCCGGCTCACCTCGACGCTCACGAAGCCGAGCAGCGCCACCAGCATCGCCGCCACGCTGACGTACCACGCCGCGGTCACGGCGGTGGCGAACGCCGCAGCTCCCAGCAGCAGGAACACCGAGGTGATGGGGTCCTGGAGCTCGGGAAGCGCCACGGCGGCGAGCACGAACGCCGACATCCACGCCAGGACCAGGATGTCGCCGAACAGCCGGGTCAGCACCACTCGCCAGGGGAGGAACGACAGGATCAGGGCGACGGCGACACCGATGACAAGAGGCCCCAGGCGATCGGCGGTGGCGATTTCGGTCCGCGCGACGAGGAACCACGTGTAGACGCCGAGCGCCACCCACGTGAGGGCGATGGCGATGCGGATGGCCGTCAGTCGGTAGCCAACGTCTGTCGTCGTGTCGATCGTCAAGAATGACCAGCCTGCGGGGCTCGAACGGTAACCTGATTCGATGGCCAGGGTTCTCCTTGTCTTCGGCGGTCGTTCGGCAGAGCATGAGGTCTCGTGCGTCTCTGCCGTCGCCGCCTACGCCGCTCTGCAATCTCAGGGACACGTCGTGATCCCGGTGGGAATCGACAAGCGAGGTCGCTGGCACGCCTCCGAAGGCGGTCGCACGATGCGCGCCGAGGGCCGGCTGGCCGAGTTCAGGCTCCCGGAGGGGCGTCTCGTCGTCGGGTCCGACGAGGTCAGCTTCGACGTGGTGTTCCCCGTGCTGCATGGACCCTACGGCGAGGACGGCACGATCCAGGGAGTGTTCGAGATCGCAGGGATCCCGTACGTGGGGTGCGGTGTGCTGGCATCTGCCGCCGCGATGGACAAGGACGTGACCAAGCGTCTGGCGGTGGAAGCCGGTATCCCGGTGGTGCCGTGGGTGAGCATCAAGAGGGGAGACTTCGAAGACGCCGCCGCCGACGAGATCGCGAGGGTCGTGGACGACGTCGGATTCCCCGCCTTCGTGAAGCCCGCCAATCTCGGCTCCTCGGTCGGAGTGAGCGCCGTCGAGTCCGAGGCCGAGCTCAAAGAGGCGATCCTGCTGGCCCTCGAGTACGACGACAAGGTCGTCGTCGAGCCATCCATCCGCGGTCGCGAGATCGAGGTCGCCGTCCTGGAAGGGCCCCGGGTCTCACTGGCCGGGGAGATCTTCGTGACCTCGGGGTTCTACGACTACGACGCCAAGTACAACGATCCCACCTCTCGATTCGAGGCACCGGCGGTGCTCACCGAGCCCGAGATGGATCAGGTCCGTGCGTACGCATCTGCGGCCTTCGAGGCCCTGGGGTGCTCGGGACTGGCAAGGGTCGACTTCTTCTTCGAGGAGCGGGGCCGTGGCTTCCTGCTCAACGAGGTCAACACGATGCCTGGATTCACTCCCATCTCGGGTTTCCCGAAGATGTGGGAGGCGTCGGGGATCTCGTATCCGGAACTCTGTGACTTCCTGGTCGACGTGGCCCTGCGGCGCCGGCAGACCTGAGCCGCCGGCCCTCGCTCAGAGTCTCACGACGGGGCAGGTCAGGGTTCTCGTGATGCCGTCGACGGCCTGGATCCGCGCCACGACCAGTTTGCCGAGCGAGTCGACGTCGTCAGCTTCTGCATGGACGATGGCGTCGTAGGGACCCGTCACCGCCTCGGCGTTGAGGACGCCGGGGATCTTGGTGATCTCCTCGGCGACGGAAGCTGCTTTCCCGACGTCGGTCTGGATCAGGATGTACGCCGCAACCATGGGGGACTGCTCACTTTCGCTCTCGTGACCAGAGTGTACCGGTGACGGGGTGCGGTACCGGTCGAAAATGCGGGAGCGGGCTAGTACCCGTCCGAGCCGAATCGGATCCGGGTCGCGTAGGAGCGACCGTCGGCTTCCTCGACGTCGAAGACGATCCGCTGGCCCTGGCGCAGCGTGCGGAACAGAGAACCGGCGAGCGAGCCGGGTCGCAGCATGACTTCGGAGCGATCGTCGTCGCGCACCACCACGCCCACGCCTGTGGTCGGGTCGTACACCTTGACGACACCCTGCATCCGGTCAGACCTTCTCGACCTTGCCGGCCTTGATGCACGACGTGCACACACGGGCCCGGCGGGAGTTGCTGCCGTGCTTGATTCGCACGCGCTGGATGTTGGGGAGCCAGCGGCGGCTCGAGCGCTTGTGCGAGAAGCTCACTTGTTTGCCGACCCACGGCTCCTTGCCGCAGATCTCGCATCGGTAGGACATTCGGGAAACCTCCTGAGGCGGCGGCGAGTGTAACAGAGCCCCGTGCGCACCCATCTTCGCATCCGGCGCTCGGTTCACCGGAGACGAGCGACACGGACCGTATCCTTGCCGGCATGCCGGGACGCCCGTTGTCGTATCTCGCCACGTTGCCACTCGACATGGTGAAGGGCATCGGCCCCAAGTCGATGCGCCGCCTCTCGGACGCGGGGCTCGACAGCGTGGCCGATCTGCTCCTCCACGTGCCGCGCCGCTATCTCGACCGTTCGCAATTGTTCGACCTCGCCGATGTGCCGCTCGGCGAGGAGGTCACCGTCGGTGGGGAGGTGATGAAGGTCGACCGACGCCGGCTCTCGCGCAACCGCACGATGATCACGGCAACCATCGGCGACGGCACCAGTGTCGTCCAGGCGGTGTGGTTCAACCCCTACATCAAGATCGAGGCCGGCCAGGAGGTCATCCTCTCGGGGAAGATGGAGCGGTTCCGGGGTCGTCTCCAGATGAAGGCACCCGACATGGACAGACTCGACCGCCCCGGGGACAGCCTCGTCACGGGTCGGGTGGTCCCCATCCACAGAGCGGTCGGAGGCCTGTCGCCGACGCTGGTGCGCAAGACGATCGCCAACGCGCTGCGACGCGCCGAACCGGTCCACGAGGTGCTCCCCGCCTCGCTCGTCTCCCGGCTCGGCCTCGTCGATCGTGACCGGGCCCTGCACGACATCCACTTCCCCGAGGAGATGGAGGCCGTCGCGCCGGCGAGGCGGCGGCTCGTCTTCGACGAGCTCTTCCGGCTGGAGATCGCGCTCGCACTCCAGAAGCGACGGCAGGCGGCGACCGCGGTGGGCATTGCACACGACGTCGACGGCACGCTCGTCGACCGGTTCGTGGCGGCGCTGCCGTTCCCGTTGACGTCGGCACAGCGCCGCGCCATCGACGAGATCCGGGGCGATCTCGCCGCGTCCACCCCGATGCAGCGGCTGCTGCAAGGGGAGGTCGGCTCGGGGAAGACCGTCGTGGCCGTGGCCTGCCTGCTGACGGCGGTGCAAACCGGGTACCAGGGTGCGGTCATGGCGCCGACGGAGGTGCTCGCCGAGCAGCACTACCTCGGGATCAAGGAGCTGCTCGAGGAAGCCGGTCTCGCACCGCCCATCGAAGACCCGGGTCGTCGCGACGACATGGAGAGCCTGTTCGAGTCGGAACCGGCGGGCTCCACAGGAGCCGTCGTGCGCATCGCGCTGCTCACGTCGAATTCGGCCGAAGCGTCGTGGCTCCCCCCGGGGGCGGCCTCGCGTCGCCACGTCATCGACGCCATCGCAGACGGTGCCGCCCAACTCGTCGTGGGCACCCATGCGCTGATCCAGACCGATCTGGAGTTCGCCAGGATCGGCGCCGCCGTCGTGGACGAACAGCATCGCTTCGGGGTGTATCAGCGTGACATGCTCCGGACCAAGGCGTCGGAGTACGACCCCGACATGCTCATCATGACGGCGACGCCCATTCCGAGAACGGTGGCGATGACGGTGTACGGCGACCTCGACGTGTCGGCGCTCGACGAGATGCCGGTGGGTCGTACGCCGGTGGCGACGAGCCATGTCACCTGGGACGAGATGGACACCGTGCTCGACACCATCCGCAACGAGGTCGCCCTGGGGCGGCAGGCCTTCGTGGTGTGTCCCCTCGTCGACGAGTCCGACAAGCTGGAGGTGTCCTCCGCGACCGCAGAGCACGAACGTCTCTCTGCGGCGCTCCCGGATCTCGGTGTGGGCCTGCTCCACGGGAGGCTGCGCCCCCAGGAGAAGGACGAGGTGATGCATGCGTTCCGCGATCGCCGGCTCGACGTTCTCGTCGCCACCACCGTCATCGAGGTCGGCATCGACATCCCGAACGCAACGGTCATGGTCATCGAGGACGCCGACCGGTTCGGCCTCAGCCAGCTCCACCAGCTTCGGGGCCGTGTCGGCCGCGGGAAGCACCCTTCCGTCTGCATCCTCGTCGCCGAACCGACCACCCCCGAAGGCGAGGAGCGGATCGCGGCGATGGTCGCCACCACCGACGGGTTCGAGCTCGCCGAACTGGATCTCGAGATCCGGGGCCAGGGGACCGTGTTCGGAGAGCGGCAAGCCGGCGTCAAGGACCTCAAGCTGGCTGACATCCTCAGGGACCGGGGGACGCTCATCGAGGCGAGGCGAGAAGCCTTCGCCCTCGTCGACGAGGATCCGGAGATGTCTCGCCACACGGCGATCGCAGAAGAGGTCCACGCGATGCTCGGTGCCGACGTCGACTGGTTGTTCCGGTCGTGAGGGGGCACGCATGAGGGTCATCGGTGGCGCCGCCAAGGGGAGACGACTCCAGACTCCACAGGGTCGGGCCACCCGCCCCTTCACGGATCGGCTACGGGAGTCCCTGTTCTCGGCGTTGGGCGATCGGGTACAGGGTGCGCGCGTCCTCGATCTCTATGCAGGCACGGGCAGCATCGGTCTCGAAGCCCTCAGCCGCGGGGCGGCGTCCGCCGTGTTCATCGAGAGCAATCGCGGGGCTCTCCAGTGTCTGCGACGCAACATCGAGGCCGTGGGTCTGGGCGGCCGTGTCATCGCCGGAGCCGTCGAGCGTCACATCGATCACCGCAGCGAGCTCTTCGACCTGGTCTTCCTGGATCCCCCATATCCGATGTCCGACGAGGACGTGGGCAGGGTGATCGAGGCGGTGGCCGAACTCCTCACGGACGACGGTCTCGTGGTGGTCCATCGCCGCCGTGGCGCCCGGCTTCTCACCGGTTCGGCGATGCTGTCCGAAACGTGGCATCGACGCTACGGTGATGCCGAAGTCTGGTGGTTGCAGAAGGAGCAGGCAGCGTGACCACGGCCCTCGTGCCTGGCAGCTTCGATCCTCCGACGAAGGGGCACCTCGACGTGATCGAGCGATGCACTGCCCTGTTCGACCGGGTGGTCGTCGCTGTCATCCGCAACCCGACGAAGTCGCCCATGTTCTCCACCGAGGAGCGGATCGACTTGCTGGAGCAGTGCTGTGTGCAGTGGGGCAACGTGGAAGTGGACTCGTTCGAGGGTCTCCTCGTCGACTATGCAGACGACCGCGGCGTCGACACCATCGTCAAAGGGCTTCGGGCCGTGACCGACTTCGACTACGAGATCCAGATGGCACAGATGAATCGACATCTCTCGGGTATCGAGACCCTCTTCGTGGCGACCAAGCCGGAGTACGGCTATCTCTCGTCGTCGCTCGTGAAGCAGGTCGCCGGTCTCGGCGGTGACGTCGACGCTCTGGTGCCCGACCCCGTTGCAAAGGCGCTGCGCCCATGACCGACCACGACGCCATCGACGATGCCATCGACGATTGGGATCACCACGACGACCACGAGAACCGGCCGCCGCCTCCACCGATCCCCGGGCAACTGCTCGACCTGATCGAGGAGCTGATCGACGATCTCGAGGGAGCCCGCGGCTCTGCGCTCTCACCGACCGTCAAGGTGGACAGGAACACCTTCCTCGCCAAGCTGCGCGAGCTCCAGGCGGCGCTGCCCGAGGAGCTCCGGGCCGCTCGCTGGATGGTGCGTCAACGCGCCACGTACGTCGCCCGCACCAACGAACGGGCCAAGGAGGTCCTGGAGCGGGCCAAGGAGCTGTCACAGACGATGGTGGCGGAGTCCACGATCGTGCAAGAGGCCGTCGAGGAGGCCAACCGTCTGGTGCGGAATGCCGAGCGCGAGGCGGAGCGAATCCGGCTGGAGGCGGAGGACGACGCGGAGCGCCGGCTGGCGGAACTCGAGGCGGTTCTGCTCGAGATCACCGACTACGTCCAGCAGGCACGCGCCCAACTCCACGAGACCCTGCCACCGCCTCCCGACGTGCCTATCAGCACCTGACCCTGTCTGCTCCGGTGGCTGGCACCGGTACACTTCGGGCGATGGCTTTCCGCTCCACCTCTCCCTTCGTGCATTCCGTCGCCGATCTCGATGGCGACCGGTCGCCCCAGCGCGATCTCGTCGTCGTGGCGCCGGTGGACTGGTCCGTCGAGCTGTCCCGGATCGTGCCCGACCCACCCCTCGAGGCCGATCTGAGGTTGACCCGGACCCGTGGTGGTCTCATCGTCAGGGGTCGAGTGGATGCCGACGTCCGTCACGTGTGCCCGCGGTGCCTCGAGGAGCGCATCGAGCCAGTCGTCGTCGAGGTGGCGCAGCTCGTCTCGGATCCGGCTGTCGACGGGGACGACGCCCCCGACGCTGCCGACTACGTTTTGGACGGTGACATGGTCGATCTCGAGCCGGTGATCCGCGACGAGACGCTCCTCGCCCTGCCGCTCCTCCCGTTCTGTCCCGATGGGTGTCGTGAGCTTGTTGAAGCGGACGAAAGCGACTTGAATACCGACGATTCCGGGGACGAGACACCAGGCTCGTCTCCTTTTGCCGTGCTCCAGAGTCTCATCGAGCACGCCGACTGACCGAAGCGAGAGGGCCACCCATGGCGGTACCCAAGAAGAAGATGTCGCGTTCGCGCACCCGTCGTCGCAAGGCGACGTGGAAGGTGAGTGCTCCCACGACCACGGCGTGTGACAACTGTGGTGTGCAGAAGATCCCGCATCGCCTCTGCCAGAACTGCTACACGTACAACGGTCGTGAGGTCATCCCCGTCGAATAGCAGGCACGCATGACTCGTATCGCCGTCGACGCCATGGGCGGCGACTTCGCCCCGGGTGAGGTCGTTCTCGGAGCCGTCGATGCTGCGAAGGAAGGTCACGATGTGATCCTCGTGGGCGATCCGGACGCCATCGCGCCGGTTCTCGCCGAGACCGGGCACGATCTCGACATCGCCCCCGCCCGCCAGGTGATCGGCATGACCGAGGATCCCTCGGCAGCGCTTCGCGACAAGAAGGACTCCTCCATCCACGTCGCCTCGAGGTTGGTGGCCTCCGGCGAGGCCGTTGGTCTCGTCTCTGCCGGGTCGACGGGGGCCGTCATGGCGGCCGCCGCGTTCATCATCGGGCGGCTCCCCGGCGTCCAGCGCCCGGCCATCGCATCGGTGTTCCCCGGCAAGAAGGTCGTCCTCGACGTCGGCGCCAACCTCAACTGTCGCGCCGAGCACTTCGTGCAGTTCGCGATCATGGGAGCCGCACTCTCGGCGACCGTCCTCCACATCGAGAACCCGCGGGTGGGTCTGGTCAACATCGGCGAAGAGAGATCCAAGGGGCGCGAAGGGGAGCAGGCGGCGTTCGCAGCGCTCGAGGCCCAGGACCGGGTGAAGTTCATCGGCAACGTCGAGGGGCGCGACATCGGGTCCGACCGCGTCGACGTGCTGGTGACCGACGGGTTCACCGGCAACATCCTGTTGAAGACGGCGGAAGGTGCGGCTCGTATGGCCCTCCGGATCTTCCTCGAAGCCGTGGGTCGGCCCGAGTATGCCGCGCCGTTGGCCGAGCTGGCCGTTCCGCTCGACGCCGTGAGGAGCCGGCTCAATCCCGAGACGGTCGGTGGCGCCCACCTGCTCGGCACCAAGGGTGTCGTGGTGATCGGTCACGGCTCGTCGTCTCGCCATGCGATCGCCAATGCGGTCGGCATCGCCGACGAGGGGGCCAAGGACGGCCTCGTCGAGCTCATCGAGCGGGGCATCGGCGGTCTCTGATGTCTGCCGATGCGATGGGGGTCGTCGAACAGGCTCTCGGTCATGCGTTCGCAGATCGCAGCCTGCTGCAGCGGGCCCTCATCCATCGCTCGTATCTCGCCGAGCAGGACGTGACCCACTCCTACGAACGGCTCGAGTTCCTCGGCGACGCCGTCCTCCAGCTGGTGGTGACGCGCTTCGTCTTCGACGAGTACCCCGAGATGAGTGAGGGCGAGATGGCCAAGGTGCGCGCAGCCGTCGTCAACGAGCGGGTGCTGGCCGGGATCGCACGGTCGTGGTCGCTCGGCGATGCCCTGTTTCTCGGACGGGGTGAGGAGCTCACCGCGGGCCGAGACAAGGACTCGATCCTGTCCGACGCCTGCGAGGCGGTGATCGGGGCCGTCTACCTGGAGGGCGGCATGGCCGCGGCGACCGCCGTCGTGCTCGACCACTGGGCCGACCTCATCGAGGCTCGCGCCGAGGCACCGGGCAAGGCCGACTACAAGACGCGGCTGCAGGAGCGGCTCGCTCGATCGGGGACCCGGCCCGTCTACGTCATCGATGAAGAGGGACCCGAGCACTCCAAGCGCTTCACGGCCCTCGTGCTCGTCGATGGCGAGGAGATGGGCCGTGGCGAGGGCACGTCGAAGAAGCGAGCCGAGCAGGCCGCGGCGCGGGCGGCGGCCGAGCGGCTCCTCACCAGGGATGCCTGAGCTCCCCGAGGTCGAGGCCACGCGGCGAGCCCTCGAACCGGTCATCGTCGGCCGGACCATCACGGATGTTCTCGTCGCCCGGACGCGCATGGTGCGACGGCAGCATCGCGCACAGGACTTCGCCGAGCGGCTCCTCGGCCGGCGGGTCGAGCATCTCGACCGTCACGGAAAGTTCCTGCTGGCACGGCTGACCGGTGACATCATCTGGGTGACACATCTCGGCATGTCGGGTCGGGTCAGCCTGGCGACGTCCGACGAACCCGTCGTGGCCCACAGCAACGTGATCGTACGATTCGATCGCGACCCCGAGTTCCGGCTCGTCGATCCCCGGACATTCGGATTCGTCGCCGCGTACACGCCGGACGAGTTCGCCGATTCGAACCTGGCGAGACTCGGTCCCGACGCGTACGCCGGGCTGCCGAGGCGCACCGTGCTCACCGGCGTCCTCGAGGGACGAACCGCTCCGATCAAGGCGCTGTTGCTCGATCAGAACGTCATTGCCGGGGTCGGCAACATCTATGCGGACGAGGCGCTGAATCGGGCCCGGGTGTCCCCCCATCGGCCCGGTGGATCCCTCACGAACGACGAGATCGGCGCGCTGCGAACGGCGATCCGGGTCACGCTCGAAGCCGGGCTGCGTCACGGCGGAACGTCACTCGACGACTTCGCGTATCTGCTGCCGGACGGCAGGGCGGGGGAGTACACGGCCCGCCTCCGCGCCTACGGCCGCGAGGACCTTCCGTGTCGCCGTTGCGGCACGCCGATCCGGCGGGATGTCATCCGCCAGCGGTCGAGCTACTGGTGCCCGGGTTGCCAGCGGTGAGGGCCGGAGAACTTCCACGCGTGTAATTCGCTGGTAGTCTCACCGGGCCTTGCTACTCAAGACACTTTCGCTATCCGGCTTCAAGTCGTTCGCCGATCGAACCCGCATCGAGTTCGACGCGGGCGTCAACGTCATCGTCGGCCCCAACGGGACGGGCAAGTCGAATCTCCTCGACGCCCTCGCCTGGGTCATGGGAACGCAGGCGACCCGGACGCTGCGCACCCAGCGCATGGAAGACGTGATCTTCGCCGGTACGGCCACCCGTCCCGCCCTCAACCGGGCCGAGATCGTCCTGACGTTCGACAACGCAGACGGCTTCCTCCCGATCGACGTCGCCGAGGTCACGATGACGCGCCGGCTCTATCGGGACGGCACCTCCGAGTACCTCCTCAACGGTGCGCCGTGCCGGCTGCTCGACTTTCACGAGCTCCTCTCCGACGGAGGCGTCGGTCGCTCCCAGCACGTGTTGGTGGGACAGGGCCAGATCGGTGAGATCCTCAACGCACGTCCCGACGAGCACAGGCTCGTCATCGAGGAGGCGGCGGGGATCACGAAGCACCGCAGTCGGAGGGACCGCTCCGTCCGCAGGCTCGAGCAGACGGAGCTCGACATGGAGCGGCTCGTCGACATCCTGGACCAGCAGCGACGTCGGTTGCGCCCCCTGAAGCGCCAGGCGAATGCGGCTGCCCAGCACGACTCGGTGCGCGACCAGGTGAAGGCCCTGCGTCTGTGGATCGGGGGGAGCCGGCTGCGGGAGTTGCGGACCCGGCTCGAGGAGGCAACCCGCGAGCATGGCGAACTCGAGCGTCTCACCACCGCCGAGGAAGCCGAGCTGGCCGGGCTGAAGTCACGGCTCGAACATCTGCGGAGCCGTGCCGGTGAGGTGGGCATGGCCCTGCAGCGCGACACCGGCGCCGCGGCTCGCCTCGAAACCACCGGCGAACGCCTCCATCGCATCGCCATGGTCGCCCGCGAGCGTCGCCACGGTCTCGAATCGCGACACCGCGGTGTTGCCGAGCGCAGGGGCGATCTCGATGAGGAGCTCGCATCGCTGCGGTCGGGACTGATCGCGATGGCCGAGGAGGAGACCGAGACGACCAGATCCATCGAGGCGGCGACACGCGCCCTGCACGCGCTGGAGGAAGAGGCGAAGTCGCTCGCCGAGCAGATCGCGCTCCCGGCCGAGGGTCTGCTCGCCTCGCTCCGCGGCGATCTCCGGGCTCTGGAGACCGCTGCCGAGCGTGACGCCCGCGAGCTCGAGCAGCTCGAGCAGCGGCGACGTGTGGTGCGCGAACACGTGACCGGCAAGGCCTCCGAGGCCCACGAGCTGATCGCCGAGATCCAGGAGGCCGATGCCGCCGTCGGCCCTGCCCAGGACGTGTACGTGCGAGCCGTCGAGGAGACCGCCAAAGCGCGCCAGGCCGATGAGGAGGCCGCGGCACGGTTCCACGAGGCGGCCATGCAGGTGGCGTCCACGAAGGCGCGGGCCGAGGCCATCGCCGCCGCCCTGGACGGGCTCGGCAATGCAGAAGCCCTGGAGCTCGCCGAACGCTCGGATGCCGTCGTGGCGGCCATCGCAACGCTGCTCGACCCGCCGGCCGACGTGGCCGTCGCCGTCGACGCCGTTCTCGGAGAATTCAGCCGCGGCGTCCTGGTCCGCGACGGCGATGCCCTGGGGTCGATCGTGCGCGAGCTCAAGCAGGCGTCGCTGGGTGGGATCGCCGTCGTCACCGCGACCGAGGAGTCCCGTCCCGTCCCTGCCCGTGCCGTTGCCGCAGCTACGGGAGTCGAGGCGCTCGTCGACCGGCTCGGTCCGCGTGCCGAGGACACCGTCGCATCCCGGCTCCTCGGCGACGTGCTGTTGTGCGAGGGCTGGCAGGCCGCACGCTCGATCGTCGCCGCTCACCCCGAGCTGAGGGCCGTCACCCCGGAAGGCGATGTCGTCACCGCCACTGCGATGCGTGTGGCGGTGCCGGACGGCGCTGGACCCGCAACGCTCGAGGCGGCCCTCGCCGCCGTCGAGGCCGCCGAGACCGAACGGGCGAGAGTGGCGAGCCGTCGCACCACGGTGGAGCGAGCCCTGGCGGTCGCCCTCGACGTCGAAGGAACCGCCCGTGACCATCTCGAGTTGCTCGAGGCCCGGCTTGCCGGTCACACCGAGGCGCTGGCGCTGAACGAGCGCGCCCGGAACGAGGCCGAGGCGGAGCTGGCGCGGCTGGCGGCGCGCGCCGAGGCGCTGGCCCAAGCCGCAACCACGCGCGACGAGCGGATCGCCGAGCTGCGGCTGCGTGTCGACGAGCTCGCCGGTGAGGAACGGCAACGCCAGGAGGCGTGGGAGGCGATCCACCGTCGTCGTGACGAGGTGATGGCCAGGAGGGACGCGGCGCGAGCAGCTCACTCGGCGGCGACCGCCTCCGGTGCCGCGCTGACGGAGCGGCGCACGCTGACCGAGCGCCGCATCGAGAAGATCGAATCGGAGCTCTCCGGGCTCGACGAGCAACCCGTCGACGCGGCAGAGCTCGATCGTCTCGAGTCCACGGAGCGCCTCGCACGCGAGGCGGTGGCGGTCGTGGGTGACCACATCGCCGCATTGCGCGAGCGTCAACGCGAGCTGCGCGAGCGCGCCGGTGTCGCCGACGGAGATCTGCTCGCCGCCGAGCAGAGACGTGACGAGCTCGAGGGCTCGCTGCGGACCGGTCGGGACCGCATGGCCCGGCTCTCGATCGAGCTCGCCGAGGTGAAGGTCAGGCTCGAGTCGACCGCCGAGGGGCTGCGGCGCGATGCCGACGCCACCGAGGAGCAGGCACTGGCGGCGCCGCAGCCGGATCTCGACGAAGGAGTCGATCCCGAAGAGGCGCTGGCGGGGGCCGAGGCCCGGCTGCGACGGATGGGTCCCATCAATCCCCTCGCAGCAGAGGAGTACGCCGAAGTCGCCGCCGAGGTCGAGACGCTCGAAGAACAGCTCGCCGATCTCGAGGAATCGAAGCGAGATTTGCGAAAGATCATCGCAGCCCTCGACGAGGAGATGGCCTCGCTGTTCATGCAGGCCTTCGAGGAGATCTCCGCCTTCTATGAGGAGAACTTCGGCCTGGTGTTCCCCGGCGGTCGGGGCAGGCTCCGGCTCGCCGACCCTTCGAACCCGCTGCAGACCGGCGTGGAGATCGATGCTCAGCCCGCGGGGAAGCGAGTCGGGCGACTCAGCCTGCTCTCTGGTGGCGAGCGGTCGATGGCGGCACTCGCCTTCCTCTTTGCGGTGTTCCGGGCTCGTCCGAGCCCGTTCTACGTGCTCGACGAGGTGGAGGCTGCTCTCGACGATGCCAACCTGCGCAGGTTCCTTCGGCTCGTCGACACTTTGCGAAATTCCGCCCAGCTGGTGATCATCACTCACCAACAGCAGACGATGGAGGCCGCCGACCTGCTCTATGGCGTGACCATGGAGCCCGGTGAGTCGTCGATCGTCGTCGCCAAGCGGTTCGATCGAACCGCCCACTGACCCCAGTCCAGCGACCATCCGGAGCCCTACGTGGAAGTCCTACTCATCGCCCTGCTCGTCGTCGCCGTCGTCGCCGGCGTCGGCTTCTGGCTGGTGCGGAGTCGGTCCGCGGCGCCGCCCGCCGGTCGCCGCCCTGCATCGCCTGCCAATGCGCGCACCGCTGTGGTCACAGACACCGGGTTGCGGGCCCGCCTGGCCTCGACGCGTCAGACGCTCGCCGGTCATCTCGCCGCCGCATTCCGTCGTGACGCTCTGGATCAGGAGTTCTGGGACGATCTCACCGACAGCCTGGTGGCGGCCGACGTCGGCGTCGGCACGGCGAGCGACGTCGTCGAGGCGACGCGTCACCTGTCCCCGCAGACCGGTGAAGAAGCCCGGTCGGCCCTCGCCGGCTCGCTCGTCGGAATGCTCGAGGGCAAGGACCGACAGCTCGAGTTCACCGGAGAGCCGGCCATCGTGCTCGTCGTGGGTGTCAACGGGTCGGGCAAGACGACGTCGATCGCAAAGCTCGCCGGTGGCCTGAAAGCTTCGGGGAAGAAGGTCGTGTTGGGGGCGGCAGACACGTTCCGCGCCGCGGCGGAGACGCAGTTGCGCACGTGGGCCGACCGCGTGGGCGTCGAGGTGGTCGGAGGCGATGCCGGAGCCGATCCGGCGTCGGTGGCCTACGAGGCGTATCACCGTGCCAGGGCCGTCGATGCGGATGTCGTCATCATCGACACGGCGGGGCGACTCCAGACCAAGGCCAATCTGATGGAGGAGTTGGCGAAGATGGGACGCGTGCTGCGCCGTGAGGCGGGCGCCATCGGGGAGGTCCTGCTCGTCATCGATGGGACGACCGGCCAGAATGCGCTGGCGCAGGCGAGGACCTTCACGGAGGCGATCGGTGTGACCGGCATCATGATCACCAAGCTCGACGGCACGTCACGGGGTGGCATCGCCATCGCGGTGGAGCGGGAGCTCGGCATCCCGGTCAAGTACATCGGCGTCGGAGAGGGCATGGGCGATCTCGTCGAGTTCGTGCCATCCGACTTCGTGGACGCACTGCTCGGCGCATGAGCGACGACGCCCGCCGCCTCCTCGACGCCGCACGGGAGGTTGCCGCCGGCGCCTACGCCCCGTACTCCAGGTTCCGCGTCGGTGCGATCGTCACAGACGCAGAAGGCAACGAGTATCACGGCGTCAACGTCGAGAACTCCGCCTACGGATCCAGCGTGTGTGCCGAGGCCAGCGCGATCGTCGGCGCGGTGTCCGCCGGAGTTCGTCGGATCGACACGGTGGCGGTCGGCTGTCTCGATGGAGGGGAGTGCACGCCGTGCGGCAACTGCCGTCAGCTGATGCGCGAGTTCGGGGTGCGGCGCATCATCGTGCAGAACGACGAGTTGGAGCCGGTCGAGCTGACCCTCGAGGATCTCTTGCCGCACTCGTTCGGGCCGGAGTCGTTGGGTCTGTGACGGCCGGGTACTCGGGCACCCCGCTGGCTCGCAAGCTCGGGATCAAGCCCGGCGATCGTGTGGGGACGTTCGGGGCGCCCCCTTCGTTCGTGGACCTGCTGGATCTCCCGGAGGATGCCCGGATCGTCACCGGCCCCAGGTCGCCCTGTCGGGTGTTCGTGGTGTTCGCCACCGACGCGAGCCGGCTGGAAGCCCGATTCGGCGCCGCACTGAGTCTGCTTCCGGCGGACGGGGGGCTGTGGGTCGCATGGCCGAAGAAGTCGTCGGTGCTCATGACCTCGCTCACCTTCGACGTCGTCCAGCGGCACGGTCTCGATGTGGGCCTCGTGGACAACAAGGTGTGTGCCATCGACGACGACTGGTCGGGTCTGAGATTCGTGGTGCGAGTCGAGGACCGTCCCACGTGGCCCATCCCGGCGGGCTAGACCGCGCCGGCTCCCCCGGGATGCCTGCTAGCCGCGCGCTTTCAGCGCCTCGATGAGTGCCGGGACGACTTTGTGGACGTCACCGACGATGCCGAGGTCGGCTACGCCGAAGATGGGGGCGTCGGGATCCTTGTTGATGGCGATGATCGTCGCCGAGTCCTTCATCCCGACGAGGTGCTGCATGGCGCCCGAGATCCCGCACGCGATGTAGAGATCCGGTTTGACCGTCTTGCCGGTCTGCCCCACCTGGTGTGCGTAGGGGATCCAGCCGGCGTCCACCACTGCGCGCGTGGCGCCGACCGCACCGCCCAGGATGCCTGCGAGCTCATCGATCATCTCGAACTTCGAAGCGTCGCCGAGGCCGCGTCCCCCGGAGACGACGATGCCGGCAGCCGCCAGGTCGGGGCCCTGGCTCTCCTCGGTGTGCCGTTCCTTGACGACTGCGCCTGCGGTACCCACGTCGGGCAGGTCGACGTTCACGATCTCGGGGGTGTGAGCGTCACCGGGCGTCGCCGCAAAGGCCTTGGACCGCACGACGATGATGGCGGGTGGCGCGGCGTCGATCTGCGTGATCACCTTCGTCGACCCGCCGAGGATCTCGTTGGTGACGATGACGCCGGTCTCGGTGGGCACGACGTCGGTGGCGTTGGCGAGGACGGGGCGACCCATCCGTGCGCTGAGGCGCCCGGCCACATCACGGTCCGTGTAGGCCATTCCGAACAGAACGGCGTCGTGGGGGTCGCTCTCGAGCATGTCGGCGAGGGCCGCCGCGGCAGGGGCGCCGGGGAGGGCGTCGCCGGTGTCGAGGTGGTAGACCCGGGTGACGCCGTGGGCGCCGAGCTCGGCGACGGCATCATCGGACAGCGGCCCGGTGTGGAGAGCTTCGACGTTGCCCCAGGCCTGCGACTTCGAGGCGGCTTCGAGGGCTGCAGCTCCCACGGAGCCGTCGGGACTCGCTGAGAACACGAGGGTCCGCATGTCACACCACCTTTGCGTCTTCGAGCGCCTTGACGATGGCGAGGTACCCCTCGCCTTCGTCGACGACCACCTCGCCTGCCTGTCGTGCCGGCACCGGCTCGACGGCCGTGATCGTCTGCTGTGGTTCGTTGGCGATGCCGAGCGACTCTGCCGTGTGGGTGTCGACCGGCTTCTGTTTCGCCTGCATGATCCCCTTGAAGGTGGGATAGCGGGGCTCGACCACACCGGCGGTGACGGCGACGAGTGCGGGAAGCGCCGCCTCCACGACCTCGTAGCCCGTTGCGGTCTGGCGTTCGATCGTGATGCGGCCGTCGGCCGCCTCGACCTTGCGGGCGAAGGTCAGCGACGGCACCCCGAGCAATTCTGCGATCTGCTGCGGAACCACTCCCGTGTAGCCGTCTGTCGACTCGGTGCCCGCGATGACGAGGTCGAAGCCTTCGTGGGCGATGGCCGCGGCGAGGATGCGTGCGGTCGTGAGAGCATCGGAGCCCCGCAGCGCCTCGTCGTCGATGATGACCGCCTTGTCGGCACCCATGGCGAGCGCCTGGCGGATGCCCTGGAGCTTGCCCGAGGGCGACATCGAGAAGAGCGTGACGGTGGAGCCTTCGCCCGCCGCCTCGGCGAGCTGGAGACCCATCTCGACGCCGTAGCGGTCGGTGTCGTCGAGCACCTGGTCTTCAGGCCGGACGACGAGGTGGGTCTCCGGGTCGAGCTTGTAGGGGGTTGCCGGATCCGGGATCTGCTTCACGCAGACGGCGATCTTCATCGGGGGGAGTTCTCCTCTTCTGTTCTGGCGGGAATGCTAGACTTTTTGAGTATTCACTCAAAAAGGCGCGCGGGCATCTCAGCGCACCACGTCAATGACGAGCGAGGGTGATTCGGTTGGCGTGCGATCGACGTGCCAGGCCGACGCGAGCAGATCGGCAGCACGTTCGAACCGCTCCTGTTCGGTGAATCGAACCGTTGCGAGAGGATCGCCGGGGTGCACCGCGTCGCCGATCTTGGCATGCAGCGTGATCGCCACGCCGTGATCCACCGCATCGGCGATGTCGGTCCTTCCCGCACCCAGTCGCACGGCCGCCTGACCGATGGCGAGTGCGTCGCAGCGAGCGACGTACCCGCTCTGTGAGGCCGCGATGACCTCGGTGTGCTCGGCCCTCGGCAGGAGCGTCGGATCATCGATCACGTCTGGATCACCACCCTGGGCGACGACCACGTCACGAAGTGTGGCGAGGGCCGATCCGTCCTCGATGGTGTCGTTGAGCCGCTGTCTGGCGTCTTCGAGGGTGGGTGCCGCTCCACCGAGGACGAGCATCTCCGCCCCGAGCGTCAGGGTCAGCTCGACGACGTCCTCCGGCCCGTCGCCGCGGAGCACGGCGATGCTCTCCGCCAGCTCGTTGGCGTTGCCCACCTCGTTGCCGAGGGGCTGATCCATACACGTCAGATAGGCGACGACGGGGGTGTCGTGGCTGCGGCCGATGCCGACCATCGTCTCGGCGAGCCGGCGGGCGTCCTCGATGCCGGGCATGAAGGCGCCGAGACCGACCTTCACGTCGAGGACGAGTCCGTCCAGGTCCTCGGCGAGCTTCTTCGACATGATCGACGACGAGATGAGCGGGACGGACGGGACGGTTCCCGTGACGTCGCGCAGCGCATAGATCTTGCGGTCGGCGGGCACCATGGTCGGCGATTGACCGGCCATCACGAAGCCGGTCTTCTCGAGGACCGCGGCGAACTCGTCCTTGTCGAGCTGGGTGCGGAAGCCGGGGATCGACTCCAGCTTGTCGAGCGTGCCGCCGGTGTGCCCCAGGCTACGGCCGGACATCATCGGCACGGCGATGCCACAGGCCGCAACCATCGGAGCGAGCGGCAGCGAGATCTTGTCGCCCACTCCGCCGGTCGAGTGCTTGTCGATCTTGAGCTTCGGGATGTGCGAGAGGTCGGCGACGTCGCCCGAATGCAGCATGGCCTCTGTCCACGGGCCGAGCTCCACGTCGCTGAGACCGTTGAGCACGATGGCCATGAGCAGCGGCGCCATCTGGTGATCCGGCACCCGCCCGTCGGTGTAGGCGGCGATGAGCCAGCGGATCTCATCGGGCGTCAATTGGTGGCCGTCGCGCTTGCGCCCGATCAACTCGACGATGCTCGGTGTCATGGTGCGAGTCTGGCACAAGGGCCCTGGTCAGAGCGCGCTTCCTCGATCGCACTGTGTGCGGGCGGTAGGGTCGATGGTCTCCTGGACTCTCATGGGAGCGTGGCGATGGAGCATCCGACCGGCACCTGGCACCACGGGCTCGTGGCGGCGTGGTGGTCGGAGTTCAACGACGACTTCCGGCCCCACGAGGTCGACTACTACCGCACTGCGGTGGAGAGACTCGGCGGCCCGGTGCTCGATGCCGGCTGCGGTACCGGCCGGGTCATGATTCCCCTGTTGCGGGACGGCCACGAGGTCGATGGGTGCGACGTGTCGGCAGACATGATCGACGTGTGCCGATCGAAGGCCGCCGCCGCCGGATTCGAACCCCGCCTCTTCGTGCAGGCACTCGATGAGATCGAGACCGGCCATCGCTATGCGACGATCATCGTCTGTGGCGTGTTCGGTCTCGGCAGCTCGAGACAACGCGACCTCGTCGCGCTGCGCAGAATGCGAGAACTCCTCGAGCCCGGGGGGACGCTCCTCGTCGATGTCGAGATGCCGTACGCCGATCCGAACCACTGGCGCTACTGGACGAAGGCGAAGCGGCCGTCGCTCCCCGAGAGCCTCGAGCAACCGGAGGGCCGGCGGCGGGCGTCGGACGGCAGCGCCTACCGGATGGCAACTCGGATCGTCACCATCGATCCACTGGAACAGCGTGTCGAGATGGAGATCGCCGTGGAGCGATTTCGCGACGACCACCTCGAAACCTCGGAGACGCACCGGCTCGCCATCGGCATGTACTTCAAGAACGAGATGCTCATGGTGCTGGAGCAGGCCGGGTTCACCCGGATCGAGTTGCACGGCGAGCACGAGGAGCGGCCGCCCTCATCCGATGACGAGTTCGTGGTGTTCGTCGCTTCGGGGTGAGTCGGCTCTGTTCGGGTCGCGTACGGTTGCCTCATTCGGGTTCGCGTACGACCCTGCCGTCGCGCACCACGACCTCCTCGGAGCGGAGCAGCTCCGCCTGCTTCGCCTCGTGACCCGGTGCGAGCCGGCCCGACGACGTGACGACCCGCCACCAGGGGAGCCCGTCGACCCGCCGCAGCACGTTGCCGACGGCACGGGCGGCGCCTGGGTAGCCGGCCTCCTCGGCAACCTCTCCGTAGGTCATCACCTCGCCCGGCTGGGACTTTCTGAGGACGGCGATGACGGCGTCGACGAAATGGCGGGTCGGATCAGACACGACGCAGCACCATCCGTTGCAAGCGGAGCTCTCTGTGCTCGATGTCCTCGTGGATGCTGCGTTCGACTGTTGCGAATCCATCGAAGTCGAGCGCGAGGAAATCCTCGTGGTCGAAGAACGAGAAGAATCGGGGTGGGGTGAGCCAGTCGTCGTCGTAGGGCCCGCTGTGATCGACGCCGCCCCACACCGTGAACAGAAAGAGGCCGCCGGGGCGGAGCAGGGGACCGATCGCAGCTACAGCAGCCGCCAGCTCGGTCTTGGGCACGTGGAGCAGGGCGTTGAACGAGAACGCCGCATCGAACGGTCCGATGTCGGGTGGGTCGGTGAAGTCGCCGACGACGGCGTCGATGCCACGAGATCGGCACTCGGCGACGTTGCCCGGGGAGAGGTCGAGCGCGGTGACGTCGAAGCCCCGGTCCTTTGCGTGTGCCGAGGCTTGGCCGGTCCCTGCTCCCAGCTCGATGATCCTGGCATCGGGGGAGAGACCGTCGAGGAAGTCGTCGAGAATGGGACGGCGGAAGTCGAGGGGCGCTGCGGTGCGGCGGGCGACATCGCTGTCGTAGGCGGTGCGCAGCGCCTGGAGCCGGTTCGGGTCGCTCACAGCGTGCCGAAGAGCCGGTCGCCCATGTCGCCGAGACCGGGCACGATGTAGAAGTGGTCGTTGAGCTCGCGGTCGTGAGCGGCGGCGACGATGCGGACGTCGGGATGGTCCTCGTACATCTTCGTGACGCCGTCGGGCGCGGTGACCACGCAGAGCGCCGTGATGTCGGTGGCGCCGAACTCCTTGGCCTTGGCGCACGCCCACGACAGCGACCCGCCGGTTGCCAGCATCGGCTCGAGCACGAGGATCGACTTCCCCTCGAGATCGGGCATCTTGGCGTAGTACTCCATCGGCTCTGCGGTCTCCTCATTGCGCTGGACGCCGGCGAACCCGACCGCCACGTGTGGCAGGAGGTCGATCACGGCGTCGAGCATCCCGAGCCCGGCCCGCAGCACGGCGACGGCGACGACGTCGCCCAGCTCGTAGCCCGTGGTCGGCTCCATGGGCGTCTGGATCTGCTTCTTGGCGAGCGGGACGCGTTCCGTCGCCTCCATGACCAGGGCATACGTGAGGCGGCGGGTGGCGTTGCGGAAATCCTCCGGTTCCGTCGAGGTGTCCCGCAGCAAAGTGAGGTAGTGGCGGGCGAGCGGGTGGTCGATGACGGTGAGATTCACGAACGACTCCAGGGTGAAGCGACGCTGCCCGCCGATGATAGGGGAGGAGGGCGGGGCGATCTGGGCCGGTGTCGGACGGCAGGGAGCGGACGCTTCGTGGCCGTGCCGGCGGCTACCGTCGGGGGACTGTCCATACGAGGAGGATCGAGTGTTCGTGGTCAGGCGAGTGTGGGACGTCCAACCGGGTCAGGCGCGGGCTGCCGCATCGCTCGTGGCCGCGATGGGCGAGGAGTACGAGGCGGCCGGCAAGCGGGGCCCCTCACGCGTCTACTTCAACGGGGGCACCGTTCCCGGTGATCGCAATCGCGTGTACATGGAGTGGACCGAGAAGATCATCGACAGCACCTATCGCAAGGACATCGTCGAGAGCCCACAGCGCGCCCGCGACCTCTACGCCAGACTCCGCGACATCACGGTGGACACCTGGATCGAGTTCTACGAGCTGATGACACCCGAGAAGATGGTCGACCTGGACTGATCCTCGAATCCGGATCCGGCCCGCGCTCTCGTGGGCGAGAGAGTCGGCTCGCTCGAGTGCGCTGAGGTCAGAGCCGACCGCATGGACGACCCGTCTCGGCCAGGTGGTCACGACCAGCGGGGCGCCGCCATGGCCGCCAGACGGCGAGAGTCGCGCATACGATGGGTTCATGAGTCCTGCCAATCGCGGCTCCTCGCGGCTCGGGGCGAGTCACGACCCGGACAACCCGCTCAGTCCGTTCCGGATGTCGATGCTGGCTCACGGCTTCGTCGATGACGGCGGTCAGGGATACCGGCTGGACGAAGACGACCGCGGCAACTACTCGGTGATCCGTGTTCGCGGTGGCCGGGTGCCGGTCGGGACACTCGTCGTGTTGATGGCAGTCGTGATGGTGTTGGTTGCCGTCGCCATCTTCGGCTAGGTCTGCGTCCCGGGCGGGGTCTGGTCCGCGCGCGATCTCGTAGACTCCGGATGATGTTCGACACGCTCACCGACCGGCTCGGCGCGACCTTCACGCGATTGCGTGGCAAAGGCAAGCTCAACGAATCCGACGTCACGGATGCACTTCGCGACGTCCGGCTCGCGCCTCAAGAGCCTCACGCCCGGGCAGCAGGTCATCAAGATCGTCCACGAGGAGCTGAAGACCACCCTCGGCGACGAGGCGCCGCTCGCCCGACCCGCAGCCCCGCCGCTGGTGATCCTCATGGTCGGCCTCCAGGGCTCCGGCAAGACGACCTCCGCCGCCAAGCTCGCCAACCACCTCAAGACGAAGGGCCGCCGCCCCCTCCTCGTCGCCGCCGACCTCCAACGGCCTGCCGCCATCGACCAGCTCGAGACGCTCGGCCGCCGCATCGACGTGCCCGTCTACACCGATCGCAAGGCAAAGCCGCCGAAGCTCGTCAAGACCGCCCTCAAGCACGCTCGCGA
>CAYFYC010000035.1:0-4076 GCA_964347305.1 uncultured Acidimicrobiaceae bacterium
GAAACACGTGCCATCGGCGAACAGGTTGTAGCCGAGCGAGTTGATCGCAACCGCCCCGGACCCGAACGGAGCGAGGAAGCACGAGTCCTCGACGATGGTGTTCGCCATGTTGAGGGTCGCGCTCGAGGGCCCGAAGGTCCCGACGAACACACCTGCAGGCGCCCACGGGGGTGAGATGTTGCCGGTGATCGTGACGTTCGTCATGTCCACGACGCCGTCCGTGATGAACACGGCCCCGCCGTACCAGCCGGTCGACTCGTTGCCGAGTTGACGATCGTCACGTTGCCGAGCGAGCGCAGGGCGCCGCCGACGTCGTTCGAGACGTTGCCGCTGATGGTGCTGCGCTCGATCGTCGTGGTCGTGTTGAAGAACGAGAACACGCCGCCACCCGACCACTGGGCGTTGTTGTCCGCCACGGTGCTGTCCACCAGGGTCAGGCTGGCGCCGTCACCGCTGTAGATGGCACCGCCGCCCTGCCAGAAGTCCGGAGCGTTGGTCTCCATGACGCAACCCGTCACCGTCACGTGGTCCAGGGTCAGGTCGCCGTTGTTGAGGACACACCCGGCGAGGAAGAACCCGTAGCCGCCCGTCAGCGTGACGTTGGAGATGGTTGCGATGGCGCCGGGGTTCACGATGAGGACCCGGTCGCCGCCTCCCCCGTCGATCGACAGGCCCGGTGCTTCTGCACCGTCGATCGTCACGGGACGACCCAGCACGATCGGGCCGCTCGTCAGGTCGATCGTGGCACCGGCGAGGCTCGGGTCGAAGACGACGGCGCCTCCATCCGCCACCTCGTCGATCGCGGCACGCAGTGAGCCCGGCCCGCTGTCGGCGGCGCTGCTCACGGTGACGGGTGCCGGGACGAGCCGGACCTGGTCGAGGAAGATGTCGGGGACCGACGATCCCGTCTCGGGAAGCCGGAACCCGTAGCCCCACACGTCGGTGAGCGTCAGGCCGTCGTCGGGTGCACCATCCGGCTGCTCGGCGCTGCGGACGAGCGAGTCGAGTGGCACCTCGACGAGCTGCCAGCCCGTGAAGTCGTCCACGAAGGACGCCTCGAAGCGCTCGGCGGTGTCCGGTGCCTGGTCCACCTTCACGTAGTCGACCTTCATCTCCTGCGGGAACGTGGTGTCCGGGCTGACCTCGCCACCGAAGTTGCCTCCGATCGCCAGGTTGAGCAGCAGATAGACGGGATCGTTGAACACCCACGGGTTGGGCGCCACGTTCGCCGGCGTCGCCGTGTGATACAGGTTGCCGTCGACGTACCACTCGATGAGGTCCGGCTGCCACTCGATGGTGAACGTGTGGTAGTCCGTCGCCACGCCGCCCGGGAACGGGAAGGTGTTGCCGAAGGCGCTGCCACCGGAGTAGCCCGGTCCGTGGATGGTCCCGAAGATCTCATCGGGAACACGGCTCACGTACTCCATGATGTCGATCTCGCCGGTCTGCGGCCAGTCGACCAGATCGATGTCGGTGCCCAGGCTCCAGAACGCCGGCCAGAGCCCATCATCCCCGTCCGGCACGAGAACCCGGGCCTCGATGCGGCCGTAGGCGAACTCAGCTCGTTTCGTCGTGACGAGACGGGCCGACGTGTACTGGCACGGCCCGTTGTAGCACTCGAGCGATCCGTCACCCTCGGCAGCCGTGATCACGAGGTTGCCCTCGCCGTCCATGGCGGCGTTGTCCGGGCTGTCGGTGTAGTACTGGAGCTCGCTGTTGCCCCAGCCGGGGATGCCGTTGACGGTGCCGTCACCGAGTTCGTACCCCCAGTTGGCGGGGTTCGGCGGGGTGCCGGCCGGATCTTCGAACTCGTCGGACCAGACGGTCTCCCATCCAGCCGGTCCTGGATCCGGTGCCCGATTGTCGAGCACCTCGACGGTGAGTTCGTCGCCCGTGCCCTGGCCGTAGTACCAGAAGGTGAGGCTCTCGATGCCGCTCCAGTCCTGGCCGATGGGGAACGCGCGGTCGAAGCCGGCATCCGAGCCACCCGCCGTGATCGGCTGACCGTCGAACGTCATGCCGTGGAACGGATGGGGTGAGCCGTCGCACGGGAGGTCCACGGCTTGCCGGTCGAAGTGGAACACGAGGTCCATGTCACCGTCGTCGTCGACGTCCTCGACATGGCGGGTCGGTGCGCCCCTCCTCATGTGGATCTCCTCGGCGCCCCCGAACCGGATCGTCGTGTGGTCGACGGTCGTGGCGTCGAACGTGTCGGTCGTCAGCAGATGGAGGGGGATCACGCCCCGTCGCATCGCACATGCGTTGCCCAGCACGTCGATGTCGACGTGGAGCGGCACGTTGGCCGTGAGCACGCGCTCACCGGCGACCGGCGCCGTGGCCGCCGCCAGGGCGGCACCACCGAACACCGTCGAATCGAGCGTGACCGGTCCCTCCGCGTCCCAGAGGTACGGGAAGCCCTCGAAGTCGTCGAGGAACAGCGGGTCGAACGGATCGTCGTCGATGATGTTCGCTGCGGCCTGGACGGCTCCGGCCGCTGCCCCGGTGACATCGGAGAGCCGGAGGATGAGTCGCTCGGTCGGCTCGTACTTGTCATCGTCGATGGTCGAGATCGAGAAGGACAAATCACTGGGTCCGCCCTTCACGAACGTCAGGGTGCCGGGCGTCACCGGCACGAAGTCGACGCCGGGCTCGGCCACGATCGTCTCGACCGAATAGTCGACGGAGACCTCGTCGGGATCCTCATCGCCGAGCGGTCGGTTGAGCGAGACGACGATGTCGCCGGTGGCGCCTTCGGAGATGTCGAAGGAGTTCGCATCGAAGCCGACGCTCAGCTCGGGCAGCCCGGCAACGCCGACGAGTGCGACGTCGTCGATGAAGTACGTCTGCGGCCCACCGGTGCCAAGCGTGCCGAAGGCCCAGCCGTGCACCTCGAAGCGATCGAACGCGCCGTCATTGGGCGCTCCGTTGCCGACCGCGAAGTAGGAGAAGTCATCAAACGGGATCTCGAAGTACTTCCACCCGGTGAAGTCGTCGGTGATGTCGACGCGCCACCGCTCGGCGTCGTCCGTCGTCGATCCGGGGTTCCGGTTCTCGAGGATGTCGATGAACATCGCCGTCCCCGAGTTGTTGCCGTGGAACCAGAACGAGAAGGCCTCGCTCTCCGACCAATCCTGAGTCACCCAGGCGTCCAGTGTGTCGTTCTCGAAGCGGTGGATGAAACCGGCGAAACCCGTGACGTCGAGGTCGACTTGCATCGCCGACGTGGGTCCGGCCGACAAGGGGATGGCAGGAGGTGATCCGATGGAGATGCTCACCGAGCTCGCTGCGTCATTGAACAGGGAGAACCCGACCCCGATCGGGTCCGTGCCGACGGGGAGCCCCGACTCGAAGTCGTCGACGACGATGGGCTCGAGCACGAAGTCGTCGAAGTACACGGTGTCGGCGCCGAAGGGGAGGACGATCGCCCATGCCCAGATCTCGGTGAGGGTGAAACCGTCTGCGGGGGCACCGCCCGGCTGGAAGTCGGTGGCCCGGGTGAAGTCGGACCACGGGATGACGATCTCCTGCCATCCCGCAGTGGTGTCGGTGAAGGCGTAGTCGAAGCGCTCCGACGTGTCGTTGTTGGGATCCGAGCGGTTGTCGGAGATCTCGGCCTGGTAGGTGAGCCCCGAGGCGGTCCCATAGAACCAGAAGGAGATGCCGGCGGTCTGGCTCCAGTCCTTCGGACCGTCGGTGGCGACATCCGCCCCGAGACCGCCGAAGTCGCCGATCGAGAAGTCGACCTCGAGCGCACCGATGTCGCCCGTCTGGTTGGGACGCACGAGAGGATCGGTGTCGGCTATCGCCACGGGCGTGGTGGAGACGCTGCTGGCTCCGCCGTTGAACACGAAGAAGCCGCCGGGCTCCGCGGGGCCTTCGAAATCGGCGAGCATTGCGCTCGAGCCTGGTGGCGGTCCGGCCAGCGCAGGTGGTGCTCCTGCGATCGGATACAACAAGGCCGCAGCGAGTGCCATGGCTGCGGCAGCGATGAGAACCACCCGGCGGCGTGGCCGGGTTGCGAGTGCGTGATCGTGCATTCCTACTCCGTCGTCCGACGTTCCCCGTGGCCCCCGCGC
>CAYFYC010000035.1:4086-35293 GCA_964347305.1 uncultured Acidimicrobiaceae bacterium
CGCCCCCCGGAATACCACCCTGCGTGGTCTGGGAGCGCTCTCAAGGCGTGATGGGAGCGCTCCCATCACGACCGAGGGTACTCGGGTCCCGCAGTGACCGTCAAGAGGACCTCGGTCCTTTGTCGCATCGGTGGGCGGCGTCGTCACAGCCAACGACACTCCCCACGCCACCATTGGCTCGAAAGGCGGTGCGCGACCAGGCGTGATCAGCCGGTGTCGATTTCGTCTTCTTTGGCCTGGCGCTCGACGATCTCGTCCTTGAACACGAGATGGGCACGATCGCCCTCGTATCCGAGCTTGCGGACGCCGAGGTCGGCGATGACGTCGGCGAATCCGTAGACGACGAGGGTGTCGTGCTCATGGATCGCGGTGTGGCCGCGGGGCGCTCCGACGAAGGTGCCGTCGCGTCTGCGCACGCCCAGCACCAGGACCCCTTCCTCCGGGAGATGGAGATCCGACAGCTCCCGTTCTGCGATCCAGCTGTCGGCCTCCACGGGAACCTCGGCGACCGTGTAATCGGCGGCGAGGTCGAGGAGTTGCACGAAGTCACGGACGTCCAGTGTCGTGAATCGTCGCAGCGCCGCGGTGATCACCCGGGTGAGGCCGCGATCCACGCGCCTGCTCCGGAACAGCAGCAGCAGGACCACGAGGCCGACGACGAGGGTGACGATCCGCAGGAGAAGCGATCCGGCGTCCTGCTCTCCGGTGAGGCCGAGGACGAGCGTCGCGATGATCGTCGCCAGGCCGGCATTGCCCACCAGCATGAGCAGCAGCACGATGCGGCGGCGCGACGGATGCTGGACGATGAGCTCGGTCTCGGACGTCGTGAAACCGACACCGGTGAGCGCCGAGCGTGCCTGGAAGTGCGCCACCTCCATGGAGAGGCCGGTGGCCACCAGCGCGATTGCCCCGATCCTGTTGATGACGAGTGTGATCGTCACCACGATCAGCAGCGAGGCGACCGCGATCACGAGGGCGTCTCCTGGAGCGGGTGATCCGGCAGCGGCTGGACCTCGGGCCGAGCCCGCCTGCGGCGCCGCTCAGGCACCAGGTGGATCATCGTGTCCATCTTGCCGAAGCACAACAGTCTGTCCTCGGCCTCGAGGACGCGGGTGCCCTTCGGATTCGGGATCACGGTGATGCCCCTGGTGAGGGTCAGCACCGTGATGTCACGCTCGCGGAGCCCCGAATCCTCGATCGTCTGCCCGATGAGTGTCGAGCCTTCGCGCAAGTGGAGCTCGGCGACCCGGTACCCGGTGGAGACGGTGAGTCGCTCGCGGACATCGAGCTCCGGGAAGGCCACCTGGCTCGCCACGTAGTCGATGATGGCCCCGGCGATGTCGAGACCGGTTGCCGTCTCGATGCCTTCGAGCCCCGGTGACGAGTTGACCTCCATGACCGACGGGCCCTCGTCGCTCTCGAGCATGTCGACGCCGGCGACGCGCAGCCCCATGATCTGAGCGGCTCGCACTGCGACCCGCTGGTAGTCCTCGTCGAGTTCGACGGGCTCGGTCGTGCCGCCGCGATGAACGTTGGAACGGAACTCGTCGCCGACGGCCTTGCGCCGCATCGCCGCCACCACACGATCGCCGATGACGAACGCTCTGATGTCGCGGCCCTTGCTCTCCTTCACGAACCGCTGGATGAGGACGTTCTGGCGGGTGCTCTGCAACGTCTCGATGACGGCCTCGGCCACCTTGGTGTCGGGGGCGAGGATCACGCCGATGCCCTGGGTGCCCTCGAGCAGCTTGATGACGACCGGCGCTCCGCCCACCTCCTCGATCGCCGGCAGCACGTCGGCCTTGTCCCTCACGAACATGGTCGGCGGCATCCGAATGTCGTGTCGCGAGAGGATCTGGATCGCCCGGAGCTTGTCGCGTGAGTTGGCGATGCCGGCCGCCGTGTTCGGTGTGTAGACGTCCATCTGCTCGAACTGGCGAACGACGGCGAGACCGTAGAACGTGATCGAGGCGCCGATGCGGGGCAGGACGGCGTCGTATTCCGACAGCAGCTTGCCGCGGTACATGAGGTCGGGCTGCGGGCGCGACAGATCGATGGCGAAGCGAAGCGTGTCGAGCACCTTCACCTCGTGCCCTCGATCCAGCGCAGCCGTCTTCAGCCGCTGCGTGCTGTAGATGCCGGGGGCTCGGGAGAGGATCGCCAGCTTCATTCGTTGTCTCCTTCAGGCAGGGTTGTCAGGAATGATCGTCCGGGGTCCACGACGAACCGGTGGCGCGTGGCCGATCGGCCGAGCAGCATCCGGAAGCCCATCTCGTCGCGCGACGCCAACGTCACCTCGATGGGGAAGGCAACCGCACCGACCTGCAACGACGTCGTGATGACGGGCCGTCGCTCGACCTTTCCGTTGGAGGATCGGACACGGCGGAACTCGAGCACGCGGGCCTCGACGCGGACCGCTCCGGCCTTCGATCGCTGAACGGGATGCAATTCGAAAGTCGCCACCGGACCATCCGGCGTGTCGGCGACCTTCAGCTTGAAGGCGTGGAGCGACGAGGTGCGGGCTCCGGTGTCGATCTTCGCCTTGATCGGCGTGTCCGACATCTCCGGGAGACGCACCCACTCTCTCCAGCCGAGTGTGACGGGAGGTCTCTTGACGCGCTTGGTTCTGTGGTGTGTCACGAGTTGCCAGATGGGTGGCGGGTGCGCCCAAAGTTACCGGGCGCGAGTCCGAGACGTCGCATGCCGGGCAGCAGTTCTCGTCACCGCTTGCGACGCAGCGGGGTGAGTACGACCTCGTAGAGGGCTCCCGCCACCTGGACCGGTGTGCGCGCCGCCTCGACGAGCCCCCTCCCCAGGGTCCGCCCGGCGCCCCGGCCGCTCGGCCGCTTGATCCACCCGAGCGAGACGAACACCCCGAGCGATGCCGCCGCGATCACTGCGCAGACGACGAGGAGGATCCACCACCCGTTGTCGGTGTCGCTGAGCGGGAGGTCGGGCACGTTCATACCGAAGAACCCCACCAGCAGCGTCAGCGGCAGCATGATCGCGGCATAGATCGTGAGCACCTTGGTGACCTGCGTCTCCTGACGCGCCTCGGCTCCCCGGTAGGCCTCCAGCGTCTCCGACATGACCGATCGGGCGCTGTCGAGGCCGATGATGGCCCGCAATGCCACGTCGCGGGCGTCGCTGAACCGGCGTCGTCCGGCGTCGGTGATGAGGTCGGAGTCGGAGGCGATCGCGTCGGAGATGGCCTCGAGCTGTGGCTGCATCGAACGGCGAATGGCGGCGATGTCGCGACGCACCGCGACGAGGTCGGGGAGGAGCGACGGCTCCCCGGCGACGGCGTCGACGAGCAGATCGTCGGCGATCTCGTCGAAGGCATGGACCACGGAGAGGAGCCGCCGGTTGAAGACGTCGGCCAGGCGAGCCAACAGCTCGTCTGTACCCCCGCCCGAGAGTTGGGGAGACGCGGTCAGCTGCGCCCCGAATGCGGTGATGGCAGGTGACTCCCCCATGTGGATCGTGAGAAGCAGGCGCTCCGTGAGGAAGCAGTCGACCTCGTAGGTCTCCACCTTCTCTTCTTTGAGACCGTTGAGCACGAGGAGGAGGCTGGTTCCGAAGTCGTCCAGCTTGGGCAGGTCGCGATCCTCGACGGCGTCACGCACCGCCACCGGATCGAGCTCGAGCCACTCGGCCGCACCGAGGAGCTCCGAGACGTCCTCGGCGTGAGAGAACGAGATGTCGATCCAGGTCCACAGACCGTCCGAAGCAGGATGGATTCGTCCGTCCGGGTCGAGAACGACATCACCGGATGGTTGCTTCGTGTACCGGCTGACCTGCATGTCCGGGAGTCTGGCTTCTCGAGGTCGACAAGGCGAGGATTGCCTTCGGCACGGCGTGCTGCCACGTCGATAACCTCGCTTCGTGATCCGTTTCGGCATCTCGAAGCTCACCCCCGACGGGATGAGCGACGAGGAGTACCTCGATTCGCTGCTGGTGCTCGGGCACGATGCCCTGGAGCTGCCCTTCGTCCACGGGTTCCCGTGGAAGGAGCGGCGCTGCGCCCGGTTCGGTGAGCTCGCAGCGGAACGGGGGATCACCCTCTCGGTACACGCCCCCTACTTCGCCATCCTCACCCAGGACGATCCCGAGACGCGCCCGCAGACCCTGTCCGCCATCGAGCACTCGATGAAGCTGGTCGCCGCCATGGGTGGGCACACGGTGGTGGCCCACACGGGTTACGTCCGCGACCGCACCCCTGAGGAGCTCCATGCGCTCGTGGACGACGGCTTGCAGGTGATCGCACCGAAAGTGCGGCATCTCGGGGTGGCGTTGGGGCTGGAGACGACGGGCACCGACCGGGCGTTCGGCTCGCTGGGCGACATCGCCCTCATCGCCCAACGCCATTCCTTCGTGCGCCCCGTGATCGATTGGGCGCACGTGCACGCCAAGTCGGGAGGCGCCCTCGTGGATCGCGCCGCCTTCGAGTCGGTGATCGCCTTCCTCCGCAGCGAGTTCCCCGGTTGGGCGATCGATCCCCTCCACACCCAGTTCACCGACAACCAGTTCGGGGCCAAGGGCGAGATCCGCCACGTCCCCTATGGCTCGGGAACGCTGCGCTCGGGCCCACTCGCCGAGGCCGCCGTGGCGGCCGGGCTGCGGATGATCGTCATCTCCGAAGCCAAGGAGAACGAGAGCCATGCGGCGATCCTCGCCGACATCCGTTCCGCCGAAGCCGCCGCCACACCCGAAGAGGGCGAAGGGCGCCCGGCCGCATCGGGTCTCGTGACGTTTCCCGAGGAGCTGAGGCTCGAACCCGAGGGCGATGCGTTTCTCACGATCGGCACCGGCAAGCGCGTCCGTATCACCAACCCCGACAAGGTCTTCTTCCCGGACGACGGCTACACCAAAGGTGACGTGCTGGCGTACTACCACTCCGTCGCACCGCTGCTCCTCCCGCATCTCCAGGGCAGGGCGCTCTCGCTCTCCCGCTATCCGGATGGAATAGCGGGAGCGTCGTTCTACGAGAAGCGCACCCCGGGCCATGCCCCGCCCTGGATCGTGACGGCGCCGATGCCGTCCGGTCGCGAGGGTGGGGTGATCCCGTTCGTCACGGTCGCCGATCTCGAGTCGTTGCTGTGGGTGGTCAACACGGGTGCGATCGAGATGCACGCCTGGCTGAGCCGGGCCGATCGCGCCGACCTCCCGGACGTCGCGCTGTTCGACCTCGATCCCCAGGAGGGCTGTCCGTGGGAGCGGGTCACCTATGTCGCCGGTCTCGTCAACGTGTTGCTGGAGCGGCTCGGCTTGGCCGGCTATCCGAAGACCTCGGGCTCGCGGGGTCTGCACATCCACGTCCCCCTCGAGCCGGTTCACTCGTACGCCAGGGTGCGGCGCTTCGTCGACACGATCGGCTCGATGCTCGCCGCGGCCGACCCGGAGGCCGTGTCGATGGAATGGGACAAGTCGAAGCGCGGCCCGACGGTGTTCGTCGATGCCAACCAGAACGTCGGCGGGAAGAACACCGCTGCCGTCTACTCGGTGCGGCCCGTCGCAGGAGCACAGGTGTCGATGCCGGTCCTCTGGGACGAGCTGGACGACATCGAACCCGCCGACTTCACCATTGCGACGGTCTGGGATCGGGTGCGGCGCTATGGCGATCTCTTTGCGCCGGCGTTGCGAGGCGGTCAGCGGCTCGACGCTGCCGAACAGACACTCGGCCTCCCGCATCTCGACTGACGTGAATCGCGCTAGTTGAGATTGGTAAGGTGCTGCCGTCGGCGGTCGAGGTCGTTGCCGTGACCCGTCGCAAACGGCGTATCGCATGTTTCGCCGGGGAGCTGTGTATCCACACAAGAGGGGTAGCGCCCCGGCGCGGCGCGTTCAGGGTCCCGTGGCGACCTCGCCGCCGGCTCCAGACCACTGGCTCCACGACCCCGGGTAGAGCATGGCCGTACCGAGTCCGGCGACCTCCATCGCCAGCACGTCGTGACACGCCGTGACGCCGCTTCCGCAGTACACCATCGTCTCGGCTGCGTCGGTCACACCCAGATCCGTGAAGCGCGAGGCCAGCCGCGAGGGAGACAGGAATCGCCCGTCGTCGAGATTGCCGGCGTACGGTGCGTTGATGGCGCCCGGGATGTGACCTGCCACGGGATCGAGCGGCTCGACGTCTCCCCGGAAGCGCTCTGCGCCGCGTGCGTCGAGAAGGACGATGGAAGCGGGACGCAATGCGACGTCTTCGAACTCCATCACCGGCATCGTCGTCTCGCCGACCCGGAAGGTGGTCGGAGGCCGGTGCGTCACTTCCGTCTCCACTGCCAACCCGGCGGCGGACCACGCCTGGATGCCGCCGTCGAGCACGAGGACGTCCGCGTGGCCGACCCAGCGGAGCATCCACCAGAGCCGGGCTGCAATCGCGCCACCTGCGTCGTCGTAGGCGAGGACGGTGTCCTGGTTGCCGATCCCGAGCCGTCCCAGCGTCGCGGCGAAGTCGTCCTTCGAAGGCAGCGGGTGACGTCCGGCGCCGGTGACCGTCATGTCGGAGAGGTCGTTGTCGAGCGACATGTAGATGGCGCCGGGGAGATGACCGGCAAGATACGCATCGCGACCTGCCGACGGCGACGAGAGCACCCACCGGCAGTCGACCGGCACCATCGATGCGAGGTCGACGTCGCGGGGCCCGACGAGCGGGTGTCGGCTCATCGTTCGTGGGACACCGGGGCGCTGCGCTGCTGCTGCGCGGGCCGCAGGCCACCCGGCTCGGCCGCGGCCTCCCACGGTCTGGCGATGACGTGCCAGCCGAGCAGTACCGCGATGAGGGGGACGCCGATGTTGGTCTCGACGCGCACCCGGTTGTAGCTCAGGAGCGAACCGGCGAGCTCGGCCACCGGGGAACCGCCGACGGCGAACGCCCAGCGGCGCGGCCGTGGATGTGAGATCAGCTCGTACGAGAAATGCTGCGCGGTGACTTCCCAATGCCTGCCCCACCAGGACGTGCGAACGATGCGGGCGACCTCGGTGCCGGCCGCATCGACGGCCGACACCGTCGACTGCCCGGTCGGGGTGAGGGTGACGGCGCTCTCGTCGGGAAAGCGAACGGTGCTGGTGTGGAGGCGGGGATGCCGTCGTGCGATGGCCAGCTTGCGGCCACCGTTCTCGACGTGCCACACGTTCGAGAATGCCGGGCTGCGCAGCTCGGTCGTCCCGAGCAGCAATGTGGCGTGAGGTGCGGCGGCCATGACGAAACGGTAGCGCTCGTGACGTCGCGTGCCGCTACGCACGCCTCGGGTTCGGTAGGTTTCGTGTACGGAGAGGAGTCATCGCATGGCCACGCCGCGGCAGGAGCTACGGGTTCACGGCGTCTCGGGGACACCCCCGCGCAGCATCTTGTACACGGACCCGGTGAGCGACGATCCAGCCGAGTCCTCGACGAAGATCTACCGGCGCCGCGTCACCGATCCGTGTTTCGAAACGACGGCCTTCCACTGGGCGAACCTCACCTCCGGCAGCCGTATCACCGCGTTCTGGATCCTGCTCGGCCCGTTCGCCCTGGCCAATGCCGCCGGGTGGATGGCGGGCTGGCGGCAGGGAGCCACGGATGCGGGCGCTCGGGCGCTCGCAGGCCGCGCCGCAGTGCGCGCCGCCGGGGTGATGCTGAGCGCGCTGCTGGTGGCGCAGGGGATCACCGCGGGTGTGCTGCTCCCTTGGCAGTGGCTGCGGCGTGCGGAGAAGTCGCTGCTCGTCTGGCGCTTCGAGCTCGGCGCGCCGTCGGAGGAGCTGGCGGTCACCGTGCTGGCGGCGCTGGTCGCCACGGCCTTCTACCTGCTCTTCGCCGTGGTCTCGACCCGCACCCACTACGCCACGGATGAACGGCGAAGGGCGTGGGACCTGCTGTTCTCGCCATCCGGGGCCGGTATGGAACGCCACACGGAGTCGCTCGGCGGCCGCCGGATCGGTCGCGAGGACCCGGCCGGCGTTCGGCTCACGGATCCGCTCATGTGGTCGAAGCACAGCATGCTGCACCGGATGCGTCGGCTCCACTTCGCCGCCGTGGCGCTGCTGTTCGGAGGAACCCTGCTGGTCTTCACGGGTGTTGCGACCGTGGCGATCGTGGTCGGACTCGTCGCCCTGGTGGCGCTCCTCGGTTCGCTGCTGACGACGTTGGCACCACGCAGCGGCCTCGTGTGGTCGATCACCGCTGTGCTCCCCCTCGTCTCCCTGGCCGTGGTCGCCGCCGGGTTCGTCTCCATCTGGACGGCGGCACCGGGGGAATGGGCCCCGGACGATCTGCACCGGATCACCTTCGGGGTCGCGGCGGTGCTCGGCCTGTACACGCTGCTCTCGCTCCTGGCGGGCCCGCTCAGTGCCGGGGCGCTGGTCCTGGCCGCTTTCTTCGGCGCCGTCCTCGGGATGGTGGTGGGGCTCTTCCTCGACAAGGCCCTCGGCGTCGGGCAGTTGGAGGAGCAGGGGGCGGGCTGGATCGCCGGGGTGATGCTCTTCCTGCTCCTGTGGTTGGTCCTCGTGGCCCTCTTCCTGGCGCTGCGTGGCCATCCCGAGCCGGAGCGTGGTGCGACCTCGCCGCTCTCGAGCGGTCTGGGAAGACGACTGCGGATGCTCGGTAGGCGTGTCGTCGTCCGATCGCGACGACTCCTCGACGCCGCCGTTGCCTTCGGGGCGGTGTGGTTCGTCGTGCTCTCGGTGCAGATCTGGGAACACGGGACGATCGTGCGCAGCGAGGCCGACGCGGCAGCCGTCTGGCCGTTGAACTGGTGGTACACGCTGGTGCGAGGCATGGAGCCTGCGGCGCTCATCGACTTTCCGACCGGCTGGGTCAACGTCGCCATGACGGTGGCCGTCGCCATTCCCGGCGGCTTTCTCATCCGCAGCATCTACCAGGGCTGGGGTGGCGGCCGCTCCGGCTCGGACAAGCGGCGCCAGGTGGGGATCCTGTGGGATCTCGGGTCGTTCTGGCCCAGGTGGTTCCACCCGCTGGCACCGCCCGCCTACGGCCCGAAGGCCGTGGCCGATCTCATGGACGCGCTCGACGACCGGTCGCGCACCGCGATCCTGGGTGCCCACTCCCAGGGCTCGCTCATCGCCGCCGTGGCCATGCAGCAACGCGATCGGAGCGTCGGATTCGTCACCTACGGATCACAACTGGGGATCCTGTACCCCTCGATGTTCCCCCAGGTCGGCATCGACGACGTGGTGACGTGGCTGGCGAGTCGGGACACGCCGTGGCACAACCTGTGGCGCGACACCGATCCGATCGGTGGCCACCACGTCGACGTCGACGGCGTGGTCAACGTTCGGGTCACGGAGGGTGTGGGTCACGGGGGTCACGAGACGACAGGTGCCTACGCAGCGGCGCGCAGAGCCATCGCCGGTCTCGATCCGGACGAGAGGTGTGGACCCGGTGCGGGCGATCCGGATTCCTACGACGCCGCCTGATCCGAGCCGCGTCGCCCGTAGGCGGCCTCCTCTTGCAAGCTGAGGAACTCGTAGATCTCGACCATGTCGACACCCGGGACCGTCTCGACCGGCATGGCGGCGAGGACATGGGAATTGGGTCGCACCGATGCTCTGGCCAGACCGTTCCAGTGCTCGGCCGCCGCATCCGACACGACTCGGCAGCAGTCCCCATCCGGGCATCGTGAGGCCGACCGCCGCTCGGTGTCCGAGCCGCGGAACCACCGGGCGTCCTCGAATCGGGCACCCACGGTGATCCCGGCCGGCGGGTTCTGGTCGGTCTCCACGAACGTCGCGCACCAGAAGGTCCCGCTCGTGGTATCGGTGTACTGGTAGTGGATGGTGTACTTCGACTCCGACTGGAACACCACCCGGGTGCCCCACTCCCTGCACAGTCGCTGACCCTCGATGGCACCGGCGGCGTCCGTGGGGAAGGGGACGCCGTTGTTCTCGTACGCCTTCCAGATGATGCCCTGGTCGTCCGAGCGCACGAAGTGGGTGCGAATGTCGAGATGTTGGGTGGCGAGGTTGGTGAACCTGTGGCCCGCCATCTCGTACGACACGAAGAAGCGGTCTTTCAGATCCTCGACCGACAGGTTGCGGTCGTTCTTGGCCGCCCGCAGGAACGGGACGGCGGCGGACTCGGGGAGCAGCACGGCGCCGGCGAAGTAGTTGGCCTCGACGCGCTGCCGCAGGAACTCGGCGAAGTCCCTCGGCTCGGCGTGGGCGAGCGCGAGGTGGCCGAGCGTCTGGAGCACCACCGAGCGTGAGCGTTCGGCGTCGAAGCTCTCTCTCCCGTGGACATAGATGCGCCGGTTGCGACTGTCGGTGACGGAGCGCACCGACGCGGGCACCTCGGCGGTGCGGATCACTTTGTATCCGAAGTGGTCGGCGAAGGCGTTGAGATCGCCCTTGGACATGGCTCCCTGCCCGCTGAAGCCGATGGCCGCCACCGCCTCGGCGGCGATGGACTCGATCTCGGCGAAGTAGTTGCCCCGCGCCGTCATCTCGGCGCGCAGCTCGGCATTGGCGGCACGGGCCTCGTCGCGTGTCGTGGCGGCCGACGTGAGCCGGCCCGCCAGCTCCTGGTACAACGTCACGATGTGCTCGAGGGCCACGTCGGGCACCTTGGCCGAGGGGCGGAGGTAGGGGAGTCCCAGGCTGCGGTAGATCTGGTCCCGCTGTGCCTTCTCGAGGGAGACTTCGAGGGCGGCCCGCCTGGACGGCGGTTCGTTCGTGATGAGTGCCTGGACCTCGACGCCGAGGGCTGTCGCGAGCGCATTGATGAGCGAGAGATTCGGCTCCTTCTTGCCGTTCTCGAGCTGTGACAGGTAGGGCGCCGTCTTGTCGACATGGGCTCCGAGTTCCTCGAGCGTGAACCCCCGGTTCTTGCGGTGGTGGCGGACGCGTTGCCCGAAGACGAGTGGGTCGATCATGCGAATATCTCCGAGTTTTGCAGAATTGATGAAAGAAGCATACATCTTTCTTCGATTTCAGGTTGCGTTGGAGAAAGATCTGTCGTTTTCTCCCTGACACCCGATCGAAGGAAGGACGACGTGACGATGATGCTCGCACCGACGACCACGACGACAGACATCCCGCAGGAGGCCCGGCGGGTCGTCGACGCCGCGGCGCTCGACTTCGTCGCCCGTCTCGAACAGCGCCACGGGCCACGGCGCCGGGAGCTGATGAGGCGCCGCCGTGAGCGCCAGGCCCGGTTCGATGCCGGCGAGACCTACGGCTTCCTCGATCACACCGCCGTGATCCGCCGCGACGACTGGACCGTGGCACCCGTGCCCGACGATCTCCAGGACCGGCGGTGCGAGATCACGGGGCCGACCGACCGCAAGATGGTCGTCAACGCGCTCAACTCCGGGGCCCGCGTGTTCATGGCCGACTTCGAGGATGCCAACTCGCCCTCGTGGTCGAACATGACCCTCGGCCAGCGCAATCTCCACGACGCCATCCGGCGTGAGATCGACTTCACCGGCGAGAACGGCAAGCGGTACGAGCTGGTCGAAAAGCCGGCCACGCTCATGGTGCGGCCCCGCGGTCTCCATCTCGAGGAGCGCAACGTGCTCGTCGACGGGGTGCCGGTGTCCGCCTCCCTCTTCGACTTCGGCATCTACCTGTATGCGAACGCCGAGGAGCTGTTGCAGCGAAATTCAGGCCCGTACTTCTATCTGCCGAAGCTCGAGAGCCATCTCGAGGCCCGCTGGTGGAACGACGTCTTCATCACCGCTCAGGAGATGCTCGGCCTCCAGCGAGGCACCATCAAGGCGACGGTGCTCATCGAGACCCTGCGCGCGGCGTTCAAGATGCACGAGATCCTCTTCGAGCTGCGGGAGCACTCGGCCGGTCTGAACGCCGGCCGCTGGGACTACATCTTCTCGGTGATCAAGAGCCATCGCAACCAGCCGGATCTGGTGCTGCCGGATCGGACGGACATCGACATGACGGTGCCGTTCATGCGGGCCTACACCGAGCTCCTCGTGCAGACCTGTCACCGGCGCGGCGCCCACGCCATGGGTGGGATGGCAGCCTTCATCCCCTCCCGGAAGGACGAGGACGTCAACCGCCTCGCGTTGAAGAAGGTGCGCGAGGACAAGCGGCGCGAGGCGATGGACGGCTGTGACGGCACCTGGGTGGCACACCCCGATCTCGTGCCGGTGGCGACCGAGGTGTTCGACGAGGTGCTCGGCGATCGTCCCAACCAGATCGACCGGCAGCGACCCGACGTCGACGTCGACGCCTCCGACCTGCTCGATCTCCGTGTGCCCGGCGGCAGCATCACCGAGGCGGGCGTGAAGCTCAACGTCGACGTCGCCATCCGCTACCTGGCCTCGTGGCTGGGTGGCACCGGCGCCGCCGCCATCAACCACCTCATGGAAGACACCGCCACCGCCGAGATCTCCCGTTCCCAGGTGTGGCAGTGGGCCCGGTCCCGGGCCACCACGGTCGAGGGCACGGTGATCACTCCGGAGTACATCCGCAGCCTGATGTACGCCGAAGCCCACCTGTTGCGACGCGAGTACGGCGACGAGGCCTACGAGGCCGGGCGCTTCGGTGAGGCCTGCCGGCTGTTCGAACGGGTGGCACTCGACCAAGAGTTCCACGAGTTCCTGACGATCCCTGCCTACGACATGCTCGAAAACACGAACTGGAGCCCGCGATGACCCTGACGACGAGAAACGACCGAGCGGAGGAGCTGCAGCGGGACTGGGAGACCAACCCGCGGTGGGAAGGCATCACCCGCGACTACCCGGCCGAGGACGTCGTCCAGCTGCAGGGTTCCTTCGTCGAGGAGTACACGCTGGCGAAGCGGATGGCCGAGAAGCTCTGGGACGAGCTCCACTCCTCCGACTACATCAACGCACTCGGCGCCATCAGTGGTGGTCAAGCGGTGCAGATGGTGAAGGCCGGCCTGCGTGCCATCTATCTGAGCGGCTGGCAGGTCGCGGCCGACGGCAACCTGGCAGAGTCCGTCTATCCGGATCAGTCGCTGTATCCGGCGAACTCGGCGCCCGCGCTGGTGAACCGGATCAACAACGCGCTGCGCCGCGCCGACGAGATCGAGTGGTCCGAGGGCCACGAGGGCCGTGACTGGTTCGTGCCGATCGTTGCCGACGCCGAGTCCGGCTTCGGTGGGCCGCTCAACGTGTACGAGCTCACGAAGGCCTTCATCAGGGCCGGCGCAGCGGCCGTGCATCTCGAGGACCAGCTCTCGTCGGAGAAGAAGTGCGGGCACATTGGCGGCAAGGTGCTGGTGCCCGACCGCACAGCACGTCCGCAGCCTGAAGTCGGCCCGTCTGGCGGCGGACGTGATGGGGGTGCCGACCCTGGTCATCGCCCGTACCGACTCGCTGGCGGCATCGCTGCTCACGACCGACGTCGACGAGCGCGACCGCAGGTTCACGACAGGGGAGCGCACCGCGGAGGGCTTCTACGTGGTGGAGAACGGCATGGACGCCGCCATCTCTCGTGGTCTCGCCTACGCGCCGTACGCCGATCTCATCTGGTGCGAGACGTCGACTCCGGATCTCGGAGAAGCGGCCCGATTCGCCGAGGCGATCCACGCCGAGTTCCCCGGCAAGATGCTCGCCTACAACTGTTCGCCGTCGTTCAACTGGAAGCGGCATCTCGACGACGTCACGATCGCCAAATTCCAGAAGGAGCTGGGTGCGATGGGGTATCGGTTCCAGTTCATCACCCTGGCGGGCTTCCATGCCCTCAACGCCACGATGTTCGACCTCGCCCGCGGCTATGCCGAGCGGGGCATGACGGCCTATGTGGAACTCCAGGAGTCCGAGTTCGCCATGGAGTCGGCCGGTTACACCGCCACCCGGCACCAGCGCGAGGTCGGAGCCGGCTACTTCGACCAGGTCAGCCAGGTGATCACAGGGGGTTCGTCGTCGACACTGGCGCTCCAGGGCTCGACGGAGCAGGAGCAGTTCTACGACGAGGGGTAGCCGACGATGCGGTCGGTGGTGGTGTCACGCGACACCACCACCCACCGTCGGCATCCGTACAGGTGGAACCAGGCCTCGCGCACGACGCCTTCGGGGTTGTTGTGGAAGTAGGCACGATCCAGATCACGCGCCGCTGGCTCCGTGATCGTCTCCGGAACGTCGAAGATCTCGCCGTGGACCCACTCGTGGACCGACCGGGTGCCGCAGTGCGGACAGGTGATGCGCAGCGCCATCAGTGGGTACCTGCCGATCCACGGTCGGCCATCGTGCGGTCCCTGGCGAAGCGGTTCAGGGCGAACGGTGCGATGAGCTCCGGGGTCGCTCCCGTGGCGATGAGCCGGGCCATCTGCTCGCCGCCGGCAGGGATCGCCTTGAAGCCCCACGTTCCCCATCCGGTCGTCACGAGGAACCCGTCGACGTCGGTGAAGCCCATGATCGGCGAGTAGTCGGGCGACATGTCACACACGCCCGTCCACTGGCGCAGCACCCGCAGCTTCGACAGGAACGGCAGCACCTGCGTCGCCCGGTAGGCGGTCGACGACAGGAAGTGGTGAGACGATCGGTAGGAGAAGCTCGGTTGCGGGTCGATGTGGGCGCCGCCCAGCATCTCGCCCCGCGCCGTCTGGCTGATGTAGAAGCCGAGGTCGGTGGAGGCGACGATCGGCTGGAACGACGGCCGGTAGTGGTTGGTGACGAAGGCCTGCAGCGGATGGGTGCGGATCGGGAGCCGTACGCCCGCCATCCCGGCGATGCGGGTGACGTGGCCGCCGACGGCGCTCACGACGACTCCGGCCGACACGTCGCCCCGGGATGTCTGCACGCCGGTGACTCGATCCCCCGACATGGCCAGACCGGTGACCGCGGTGCGCTGCACGACATCGACACCCGCCGCCATCGCACCTTCGGCGAGCGCCCACACGACACGGTCGTGACGGGCGGTGGCGCCCTGCACGTGATATGAGCCCCCCGTGATCGGCGCCCACCCCCCGGCCGACAGGTCGACCTCGGGGGCGATGCGGGCGATCTCCTCCGGCTCGACGAAGTAGGTCTCGGCGCCGAACGCCCGGTTCATCTCGGCGCGGGCGATCTCCTGGCGTCTCCCCGACTGGGTGTGGACCATCCACAGCAGGCCCTTCTGCTGGTGCATGAGCCATCGCCCGGTCTCTTCTTCGAGCTCGCGGTACAGATCGACGCTGCGCTGATAGAAGCGAACGGCTTCTGGGATCCCGTAGTTCGACCTGATCACCGTGGTGTTGCGACCGCTGTTTCCGCCGCCGATGTAGGAGCGCTCGATGACGGCGACGTCGGTGATCCCGTGGCGGGTGGCGAGGTAGTAGGCCGTGGCGAGCCCGTGACCACCACCGCCGATCACGACCACGTCGTAGGTGGGTTTCAGCTCACCCCAGCGGAACCGGACGTTCGCCTCCCACAGCTCGTTCATCGGGCGCCTCCGATCCGGGTCTCCAACTCGGTGGCGACGACGTGGGGTGCGAGCACGAGGACGCGGTCGTGTTCGAGCCACAGCTTGGCGGGGAGCTGGAACAGCATGCCCTGCGCCAGCGTGGGCCGCTCGGGTGACGGCCGCCAATCGGCGCCGGCCTCGAGCAGGCGTGTCGATTCCTCGGGTCCGAGCCAGGTGCCTCGCCATCCGGGGTCGGCGGTGACGATGGCATGCGGATCGTCGGTGGCGACATCGTGCGGTCCGGCATCGATGACGAGCGCCTCGTCGGGGGCGATGCGCAGCACGATCGCCCCGACCGGCACGACGAGCCGACCGAGCGAGGCCGGTTTCGCAACGACGCGTGTCGCCGTGATCGGGTCAAGCACGGCTTCGCCTCCCCTCCGGGTCGTAGAACGGGACGTCGACACGGGTGGCCTGCAGTCCTTCGATCTGGACCTGGGCGGGCAGCTCGCCGTCACGGAAGTCGAGCCAACCCAACGCCACACCCTTGCCCACGGTGGGCGACCACGCCGCAGAGGTCACGTAGCCGGCGTACCGGTCGCCATCCCAGATCACCGCACCCTCGAGCGGGGCGGCGTCCTCCGTCGTCAAACCCACGAGCATCCGGTCGAGCGGGATGGCGTCGGTGCGGATGAGCGCCTGGCGCCCGATGAACTCACCGCTGTCCATCGACACCGCCCAGTCGTGGTGGAGGCGACGTGGCGTGGAGTCGTAGTCGGTGTCCTGCCCCACGAGGATGTGGCCCTTGTCGAGCCGGAGGCGTTGCAGGGCGTCGATGCCGTGGGGACGGATCGCGAGGTCGGCGCCGAGGTCCATCAAGGCGTGCCACAACTCGACCGATCTGTCGACCGGGTGGTGGAGCTCGTAGGAGAGCTCCCCCGTGAAGCTGAGGCGCATCACCTTGCACGGGACGCCGGCGACATCGAGATCGACATGGCCGAGGAACCGGGGGAGCGCGTCCACCCCGGCGCGATGCAAGAGCTCGGCCGAGCGAGGCCCTGTGACGTTGATGCCGCCGAGCATGAACGTCTGGTTGAGCAGCCGCACATCGAGACCCCAGGATTCCACCCAGTCGCGGACCCACATCTCGGCCATGGTCGCTCCGCCCGAGGTGAAGGTGAGGAGGAAGCGGTCGTCGCCCTCGCGGCAGATCATGCCGTCGTCGAAGACGTAGCCCCGCTCGTCGAGCATGAGGGCGTACCGGCAGCGACCGTCGCGGATGGTGGTGACGTTCGTCGGGTAGAGGCGCTGCACGGCCTCGAGAGCGTCGGGGCCGGCGACGACCATCGTGCCCAGCGTCGACACGTCGCCGAGCGAGACCGCAGAACGGACGGCGGCGTACTCGGCATCGGTGTCGCCGTAGGTCCACGGGCGCCACCAGCCACCGATGCGATCCATCGTCGCCCCCAGGTCGCGATGGACGGCGTCGAGCGCAGTACGAAGTGCTGTGGGCAGGAACTCGCCGGCCCCCGCTTCCGCCATGGTGACCTGGCGTGCAACCGGGCGGGCGGTGAACGCCGGTTGTGGCGCCGGTCCGCGTTCGGCGAGATAGGACCTGAGATACGGGATGCACACCGAACCCTGGCAGGTCCCGGTGCCGGCGAGCGTCGCCCGCTTCACGAGCTCCATCTCCCGGAACCCTCGTTCCCAGACGTCGGCGAGCTGCCCCATGGTCACCCCCGAGCACGGGCACACGATGCCCTCTGTGGGGCACCGTGGCAGCGTCGGCTCGGATGCCGCATCACCGACGGCCGAGACGCCGAGCCCTGCCCCCATTCGAGCCAGCGCATCGCGGGGGTACGTCCCCAGGTCGACGATCGCGGTGTCGGCCTCGATGCTGCGTTCCCCATCGCCGGCGTCTACGACCACGGTCCCCAGCTTCTCTGCACCCTCGAACCGGACCACCTCGGGACCCACCACCACGGTGGCGCCGAGATCGATCCTGCGTGCTCGTAGGCGCTCCGCCGCCCGTGGCGTGACGACGCCGGGGAGACCGGAGCCGGGGACGATCGGGAGGATCTCGCTCGCTCCCGTCGCCACCACCACCTGCTCGCACTCGATCGACTCGAGGCCGCCGGTGGTGCGTGCCACCACGCGGGGCCCCGGATAGATCCCGATGGCTTCGGCGCCGTCCTCCGCCTCGATCACGATGACCTCGCTGCCTTGCTGCCCGAGGTCGCGGGCCGCGGCTCGTCCACTCGTGCCACCTCCGATCACCACGACGTCGGTCGAACGATGGCGGATGGGTACGGCGCCGGCCGGTGAAGTGTTCACAGACGGAAGCGGAGGAGCCTCGGCGGGCCCGTGCAGCACGACCTCGGCGACAGATGCGGCGGGGGTCTGGCAGGTGCGGACGTACGACACGCCGTCGATGGTGGCGAGACAGTTGGGGCAGTCGCCCGTGGTGCAGAGAGGTGCGCCGACGGGCACACCATTGCGGAGCAGGGCCTCGAGCACCGTGTCGCCCGACTCGAACCGCAGCTCGCGCCCGTCGAGTGTCAGTCGCTCCATTCGAGGATCACCTTGCCCGCCTCCCCGGTGCGCATCACGTCGAAGGCTCGCTGGTAGTCGTCTGCCGGGAAGCGGTGGGTGATGACCGGGGTCACGTCGAGGCCGGTCGTGAGCATGTTCGTCATCTTGTACCAGGTCTCGAACATGCGCCGCCCATAGATGCCCTGAAGCGTCAGGCCCTTGAAGATGATCTCGTTCCACTCGATGGGGACCGTCTCCTTCGACGGGATGCCGAGTAGCGCCACATGGCCGCCCGTGATCATGTGGTCGATCATCTTGTTGAGGGCAGGCCCGGCGCCCGACATCTCGAGACCCACGTCGAAGCCCTCCTTCATGTCGAGCTCGGTCATGACGTCGGCGAGGTTCGTCACCGTGGGATCCATCACCCGGCTGGCGCCCATCTTCTCGGCGATCGCGAGCCGATAGGTGTTCGGGTCGCTCACCACGATGTGACGGGCCCCGATGTGGCGAGCGATCGCCGTCGCCATCATCCCGATCGGGCCGGCTCCCGTGATGAGGACGTCCTCACCGACGACGTCGTAGGCGAGGGTGGTGTGGGTGGCGTTGCCGAGCGGGTCGAGGATGCAGCCGATCTCGTCCGAGATGTCGTCCGGAAGTGGAAACACGTTGCCTGCGGGGATCGTCACGTAGTCGGCGAAGGCGCCGGGTCGCTGGATGCCGACCGCGACCGTGTTGGCACAGAGGTGGCGACGCCCCGCCCGGCAGTTCCGGCAGTGACCACAGGTGATGTGGCCCTCGGCCGACACCCGCTGACCCACCGCGATGCCAGTGACCTCGCCACCGACCTCCTCGACGACTCCCATGAACTCGTGGCCGATGGCCATCGGGACGGGAATCGTGTGCGACGCCCACTCGTCCCAGTCGTGGATGTGGAGGTCGGTGCCGCACACCGACGCCCGCCGGACCCGGACCAACACGTCGTTGTGGCCCGGCTCGGGTCGAGGAATGTCCTCCATCCAGAGGCCGGGCTCGGCTCGCGACTTCACCAGGGCACGCATCAGACGACGCCCAGTTCCTTCCCCACCCTCGTGAAGGCGGCGATGGCCAGGTCGATGTCGTCGGGAGTGTGGGCGGCCGACATCTGGGTGCGGATCCGCGCCTGGCCGCGTGGCACCACCGGGAACGAGAAGCCGATGACGTAGATGCCCTCGGCGAGGAGACGGTCCGCCATCTCGCCGGCGAGCTTGGCGTCACCGAGCATCACCGGGATGATCGGGTGCCCGGCACCGGCGAGCTCGAAGCCGGCCGCCTCCATGCCTGCCCGGAAACGGGCCGCGTTGGCGTGGAGTCGCTCCCGCAGCTCACCGGACTCCTGGAGCATCGTGAGCGCCTCGAGGGACGTCGCGGCGATGACGGGCGGCACGGCGTTCGAAAAGAGGTACGGCCGCGAGCGCTGGCGCAGCCACTCGACGATCCTGGCCCGGCCCGACGTGTATCCGCCGGAAGCGCCGCCGAGCGCCTTGCCGAGCGTGCCGGTGACGATGTCCACGCGGTCCTGCACACCCCAGTGATCCGGGGTCCCTGCCCCGTGCTCGCCCATGAAGCCGACGGCGTGCGAGTCGTCGACCATGACGAGCGCATCGTGGGTGTCGGCCAGCTCGCAGATGGCGGGGAGGTTGGCGACCACGCCGTCCATAGAGAACACGCCGTCGGTGGCGATGAGGCGGAACCGGGCGTCTCTGGCAGCGACGAGCTGGCGCTCGAGATCCGCCATGTCGTTGTTGGCGTACCGGAAGCGCTGCGCCTTGCACAGCCGTACCCCGTCGATGATCGAGGCGTGGTTGAGCGCGTCCGAGATGACGGCGTCCTCCTCGCCGAGGATGGTTTCGAAGAGTCCGGTGTTGGCGTCGAAGCAGGAGGTGTAGAGGATCGTGTCGTCCGCGCCCAGCCAGTCGCTGAGCCTCGACTCGAGCTCCTTGTGGGGCGTCTGGGTGCCGCAGATGAAGCGCACCGATGCCATGCCGTACCCGTAGCGGTCGATCGCCTCTCTGGCGCGGCGTTCCAGACGCTCGTCGTTGGCCAGTCCCAGGTAGTTGTTGGCGCAGAAGTTCAGGACCTCGGTGCCGTCCTCCAGGGTGATCCGGGCGTCCTGGGGAGATGCGATCACCCGCTCGTGTTTGTAGAGGCCCGATTCGTGCAGTTCGTCGATCGAAGCGGACAGGTGGTCGAGGAACGCGCTCACGTCGCCAGCCTATCGAGGCCGGGTCCGGAGCGCCGCGCGTGGGTGCCGCTCGGTACGCTGGCCGGTGTGAAGCAGCTCCATCTCATCGACGGCACCTACGAGCTGTTCCGGGCGTTCTACGGCGCACCCGAGCGGTCCGCACCCGATGGTCGTGAGGTCGGCGGGGTGTACTCGCTGGCGATGTCCACGCTCGGGATGCTCGCCGAGTCGGGCGTCACGCATGTCGCCGCCGCGTTCGACACCGTCATCGAGTCGTTCCGCAACGACCTCTACGCCGGCTACAAGACCGGCGAGGGCATGGACCCCGAGATCCTCGCGCAGTTCGCACCCGCCGAGGAGGCCATGCGGACGCTCGGCGTCACGGTGTGGCAGATGTACGAGTTCGAGACCGACGATGCACTGGCCACTGCCGCCGAGCGCTTCGTCGACGAGGTCGACAGGGTCGTGATCCACACCCCCGACAAGGACATGTCGCAGCTCTACGGCAACCCGAAGATCGTCGGCTATCTCCGCAGGGAGCGGGCGTTCATGGACGGCGCAGGGGTCATCGAGAAGTTCGGTGTTCCTCCGGAGTCGATTCCCGACTATCTCGCCCTGGTGGGCGACACGGCCGACGGCTTCCCGGGGCTGAAGGGATGGGGCGCCAAGTCCAGCTCCACCTTGCTCGACTGGTACGGACACATCGAGGAGATCCCCGACGACGAGTCCGAGTGGGGCGTGAAGGTTCGCGGCGCGGCCCGCCTCGCCGCAGCGCTGCGGGAAGGCCGTGACGACGCATTGCTGTTCAGAGAGCTGGCGACGTTGCGGCGCGACGTGCCGCTGACCGAGTCGCTCGACGACCTGGAATGGAGAGGGGTGCCCAGGGAACCGTTCGAGGCCTGGGTCCGGGAGAACGGGTTCGACCGGCTGATGGAGAGAGTTCCTCGCTGGGCGTGAGCGCCCGTCAGCGCCCGATCGATCGCAGGTACGCCGTCGCCGCGTTGTAGCCGCACATGCCGTGTGTCCCGGCTCCGGGGGGCGTTGCCGACGAGCACATGTAGATCTGGTCCGTGACCCGGTACGGCCGCAGGGTCGGTCTGGGCCGGAGGAGGATCTGGAGGAAGCTGGTCGCCCCGCCGGCGATGTCGCCACCCACGTTGTTGGGGTTGTAGACCTCGTACTCGACGGCGTTGATCGTGTGCCTGGCAACGATGCGATCCCGGAAACCTGGTGCGAAGCGTTCGACCTGACGCTCGACGGCATCGGTCATGTCCACCTCGCTGCCCGAGGGGACGTGGCAATAGCCCCAGACGATCTCCTTGCCCTCGGGAGCACGCGTCGGGTCGACGCGGCTCGGTTGCGACACGAGGACGAACGGCCGGTCGGGGTGTTGCCCGTCGACCACGCTCGCCTCGGCGAACGCGATCTCCTCGAACGTGCCTCCGACGTGGACCGTGCCGGCTCGTCCGACCCGCTCGTCGGTCCACGGTACGGGACCGTCGAGCACCCAGTCGACCTTGAACGCGCCGGGGCCGTGGCGCCACCGTCGCATCAGCTTGGCCGCCGGGCCGGAGACCTCCGCAAACCGGGTGACGGCCCCCGGCATCAGGTCGAGCATGGCGGCGTCGGTGGCGATGTCGCTCCGGCCATGGACCCAGCGACCGGTCTCGATGGTTCCGCCGGCCTCCGTGATGATCTCGGCGAGGGCGTCGGCGATGCGCTGTGATCCGCCTTCGACGATTGGCCACCCGACGTGGTGGCCGGCGGCGAGCAGGACGAGACCCACTGCCGACGTCATCGGAGCGTCGAGAGCGGCGATGCTGTGCGCCGCCATGCCGGCGAACAGGGCTCGGGCCGGTTCGTCGTCGAACCGTGACACGAGGGCCGCCGCGGACAAGCCACCATGCCGGCCGAAACGGGCGGCGAGGAGCGGATGCGCCGGCACGGGAAGCACGGGCTGCAGTGTCACATCGAGCAGGTCGGGCAGGGCATCGACGAGCGGGCCGATGATGCGCCGATATGCGGCTCCGTCGGCGTCGAGACCGGCGACCGTGGCGTCGAGGTCACGTTCGAAGAGGACGGCCGGTCGGTTGTCGAGCGGATGGGCGGCGGCGATCTCCGGATGGAGCCAGCGGACGCCGTGGTCGGTGAGTGCCAGCTCGGCGAATGCCGGCGAGGCGATCCCCAACGGATGCACGGCGCTGCAGACGTCGTGGAGATGGCCGGGGAGCGTCAGTTCCGTCGTTCTGGTCCCGCCACCGATCGTGTCCCTGCCCTCGACGACGTGGACACCGAGACCCGCTCGAGCCAGGACGGCCGCGGCGGTGAGACCGTTGGGTCCGGAGCCGACGACGGTGATGTCGGCCATCAGCCGAGCCGGAGATCCGCCCATCGGGCGGGGAGGATGGTGCGATACCGGTTCGGGATGAAGGGCCGGACCTTCGTGATGAGCGAAAGGTTGGCGTCGAGCCACTTCTGCTGGGCGTCGGTCCAGACGATCCCGTACAGCTCGCGAAGGCGGGGATCGAGTGTCCCGGCAGCGGCAAACGCGACGAACCGCCACACCGGCTTGATGCGGTTCGGCACCGCCGCACCGAAGATCAGATCGGCCACCTCCTCGGCCACGTCGGTGTACATCAGCCGGCCCGAGTCGATCATGTCGTCGACATAGCGAAGCGTGTCTGCATAGCTCTCCGGCACGTAGTCACGCGGCGTCCACAGCAGCTCGGCGGCCAGCTTGTTCTCCTCGTGGTACTGCTCCTTCTCGGCATCGGTCAGCGGACCGACCGTGAGTTCGTAGAAGTGGATCGTGCTGACCTCGAGAGCGACGTGTACCCACACGAGCTGCTCGTAGTCGAGGGCGTCGTACCACTCGCCGGTGACCGGGTCGACGCCCTTGATCACGCGGTGGAGCTTGTTGATCCGGTCGATCGCCTCTTTGGCGGCGCTCGCCCTGCCGAACGTGATCAGGTTCTGCAGCATGACGGTGCGGATGAGGCGTGCCCACGGATCGCGGCGATACGCACCCGTCTGGCGGGCTCCGGCGGCGATGAGAGGGTGGGCCGCCTGCATCAACAGGGCCCGGGCGCCACCGAAGAGGGTCATCATCTCGCGATTGACCTTCCACATCATCGATTCGGGACCGAAGTAGCCCTCGGTGGAGTCGATGGGGGCGATGTCCCTGGGCTCGGCGACCGGTGCGATGTCCATGGCGGCAGGCTAGAGGCTGGGTCGACGCAATCCGCATAGGATGACGGGCTGCTACCGGATCGGAGAAACCAGGCTCGTCATGGCGATCGAAGTGCGCGGTCTGCGCAAGAACTACGGCGACGTCGAGGCGGTGCGCGATGTCGATCTCCATGTCGATCGGGGTCAGGTGTTCGCCTTGCTCGGGCCCAACGGCGCCGGGAAATCGACGACGGTCGAGATCCTCGAGGGCCACAGGGACCGAACCGCCGGGACCGTCAGCGTCTTGGGCATGGACCCGGCCACGGGCGGCCGCGAGTTCCGAGAGCGGATCGGGATCGTGCTGCAAGAGACGTCCGTGGAGAAGGAACTCACGGTGGCCGAGGCGATCGAGCTCTACGGTCGGATCTACTCACGACAGCGTCCGACCGCCGAGCTGATCGAGATCGTCGGTCTCGAGGAGAAGACCGACGCCCGTGTCAAGACACTGTCCGGCGGCCAGAAGCGCAGGTTGGAGCTGGCCCTGGGCATCGTCGGTGATCCGGAGCTCGTGTTTCTCGACGAGCCGACCACCGGGTTCGATCCGTCGGCCCGCCGCCAGGCGTGGACGATCGTCGACAACCTCGCCTCGCTGGGGAAGACGATTCTGCTCACCACCCACTACATGGATGAGGCCCAACACCTCGCCGACACGGTCGCGGTCATCGCCCGCGGTTCGATCGTCGCCGAGGGTGCCCCCGCGACGTTGGGCGGTCGCGCCGAGGCGGCGACCACGATCCGCTTCTCGGTGCCCGGCGACCGCGACCCGAGTGCCATCGTCGCCGGAGTGGTGCTCGACGAGGACGAGTACGTGCTCACGACCCACGACTCCACTCGAGACCTGCACCGTCTCACGACGTGGGCGATGGACGGTGGGTTCTCCCTCGACAACCTGGCGGTGTCGCAGCCGTCGCTCGAGGACGTCTATCTGTCGCTCGTGAAGGAGGAGGGGTGATGCGTTCCGACAGGGCGCTCCTCGTCGACCAGGTTCGCTATCAGAACAAGATCTTCTGGCGCACGCCGGTCGCCGCGTTCTTCACCGTCGTGTTCCCGTTGATGTTCCTCATCGTCTTCACCGCAGTCTTCGGCAACGAGGAGATCGGCGGGCTCGGGGTCACGACCGGGCAGTTCTATGCGCCGGCCATGGCCGTCTTCGGTGCCGTCTCGGCCACCTATACGAACCTCGCCGTCGTCACCGCGCTCGCCCGAGATGAAGGCATCCTCAAGCGGATCAGGGGGACCCCGCTCCCACCGTGGATCTACATGGCGGGTCGGGTGGGATCCGCCGTGCTCGTCGCCGCCGTCGCCGTGGTGCTCATGATCGTGGTCGGCGCTCTGTTCTACGGTCTCCAGGTCTATGCCGAGACGATCCCGTCGCTGATCCTGTCGTTCGTGTTGGGTGTCGGGTGCTTCGCTGCGCTCGGGCTGTTTCTCGCCGGTGTCAGTCCCAACGGGGACACGGCGCCTGCCCTCGCCAATGCCACCCTCCTTCCGTTGGCGTTCATCTCCGGTCTCTTCTTCGCCTCGGCCGACGAAGGCGGGCTGATCGTCGCCGTCTCTCGGGTCTTTCCGCTGCGCCACTTCGCAGTCACGTTCCAGGATGCGTTCAATCCCATCGAGGTGGCGGCACGCGATGGATGGCTCGACCACTTCCACTGGCCTGAGCTCGCCATCATGGCGGTGTGGATGGTCGGTGGTGTGGCGCTCGCCGTCAGGTTCTTCCGGTGGGAACCGACCTCGGCCGACAGGCCCGGCAGGAGACGCCGACGTGCCACGGCTTCCCGCTGACGCCCGTCGGCAAGAGGCGGAGGGTCTCAGTCGATGCCGACGCCCAGCAGGCGCTCTCGTCTGAGCGCCGAGGTCCCAGCCCGCAGACCGACCACGGCGAGGATCCATGCCACCACGCCGATGGCCAGCGCCGCCACGGTCGGATTGATGAGCAGCCCGCTCGACACGGCGTACGACGCCATGATGATCGGCAGCGAGACGAGCGTCGCCGATTGCTGCGCGGCGACGGTGGACTTGACCCGCGCCGACACCCACAGGATGACGCTGAGGGCGACGGCGAGGAACGGCGGCATCACGAACAGGATCAGCAGCCACCACCCGGCCGTCGGGAAGAACCAGCCACCCACCTCGGGGCCGACCTGGATGTTGACGATCAGGGAGTAGATGCCGAAGCCGACCCCTGTGGCGATGTACCCGGGGATGAGCGACGCCAGCAGCTTGCCGACGTAGATCTCGTTCTCGGTCAGTGGGCTGTGGGCCAGAAACTCACCGGTGCCCCGTTCCCGCTCCCCGACGATGGCGTGTGCGCCGACCGCCGACGAGATCGTGAGTGGCACCACGATGGCGATGGGGGCCAGGAGGAACACGGCCAGCGCATAGGAGGCGCGCCCGGTGAGCGTCTCGCCGATGATGTTCTCCTGGAGCGTGCCGGGCAGCGATTCGAGCACGCCGCCGATCTGGTCGAGGAGTGGCGTCGTCTCGGCCCGGGTGACGAGTGACAGCAGCACCCACGGCATGAACACGAAGAAGACACCGGCCAGCAACGACATCGGTAGCCAGTAGTCCTTGCTCTTGAACAGGCGGCGGAGGTCGATCGCGGCGACCGTCCAGGCCCGATCCCACCGCAGACTGCTCTCGGTGATGGTGCGGTCGCTCATCCTTCGCTCCCGTGGGCTCGTTGCATTTCGAAGTAGAGCTGCTCGAGGGTCGGCGCCGACGACTCGACCCGGGTGAGCCGGGCCCCTTCTTTTGCCAGCACTTCGACGATGTCGGGCACTGCCTCCATCGACGTGAGCGTGACGCGGAACCCGTTGGACCACTCGGCGCCCACGACGGCGGGATGCTCGACGATGCGCTCGATGACGTCACGATTGTGTCCGTCGATCCACACGACGGGGTCTGCCATGTACCTGCCGGCCAGCTCGCTCGGCGGACCGGATGCCCGCACCTGCCCGTTGCCCATGAGGATCACTTGATCGGCGATGCCCTCGGCCTCGTGCAACAGGTGCGTCGCCATGACGATCGTGCGACCGGTCCCGGCGAGCTCTCGGATCAGCTCGAGCACTGCACGCGCCGATTCGGGGTCGAGGCCAGCGGTGGGTTCGTCGAGCAGGAGCAGCTCGGGATCGTGGAGCAGCGCCCTGGCCAGTGCCAGACGGGTCCGCATGCCGGTCGAGTAGCCGGAGACCTCCTGCTCGAGCGCGTGGTCGATGCCGAAACGGGCAGCGGACGCCACGATGCGGTCGGACGACACGCCGTAGATGCGGGCGGTGAACTGCAGGTTCTCCATCCCGCTGAGCCGATCCCACATGGCCGGCTTCGGGGGGACGACTCCGGTGCGCTGCCGGATCCAGTCACCGGAAGCTGCGGGATTCACCCCGAGTACCGAGACCCTCCCGGAATCGGCGAGCAGCGACCCCGTCAGGATCCGGACCGTGGTGGTCTTGCCTGCCCCGTTCGGCCCGAGCAGCACGGCGACCGAGCCGCGCCGAATCGCCAGGTCGAAGTCATCGAGGGCGACGACCGGGCCGAACCGGCGCCCGACGGCCTGCAGGTCGATCGTGATTTCGCTCATCCGTCTCCTGCATCGGTCGTCGCGGAACGGAACTGAATACCAGGAACCCTATCGGTCGTCGTGACCGTCGGCGTCGGTCGCCGGCCGAGCGATAATCGGACCATGTGTGGTCGATTCGTTCAGGCGGCGGACCCCTCCGTCTACGCCTCCTTCTTCGGTGCCGCCGAGGTGGCCACGGAGGCGCTGCAGGCGTCATACAACGTCGCACCCACGGATCCGGTCTACGCGGTCGCCGAGCACGAGGGAGTGCGGCAGCTCGGGGTGTTCCGCTGGGGCCTGCTTCCGTTCTGGGCGAAGGACAAGAAGATGGCAGCCCGGAACATCAATGCCCGGTCGGAGACGGCGGCGACCAAGCCCACGTTCCGCGAGTCCTTCGAGCGGCGGCGCTGTCTCATCCCGGCCGACGGCTTCTACGAGTGGCAGCAGCTCGAGCAGGGCAAGCTGCCGCACTACATCCGATCGACGGACGGCAAGCCACTGGCCCTCGCCGGGCTCTGGGCGAGTTGGCGTGACCCCGAGAGCGGCGACCGCCTCACGACGTGCACGATCCTCACCGGGTCGCCGACTCCTTTCGTCCGGCCCATCCACGACCGGATGCCGGTGATCTTGCCCCCGGACGCGTGGGATCGTTGGCTCGATCCGACGCTGCGTGACGCCGCCGAACTGGAACGAGTGCTGGCGTCGGCCGGGCCCGAGCTTCGGGCGCATCCGGTCTCGACCTTGGTCAACAAGGTGAGCAACAACGTGCCCGAGCTCATCGAGCCGCTCGAAACGCCTGTCGCCGAGCAGACCGTGCTCGGGCTGGAGTGACCTAGGGAGTTCGGGCGATGGCCGCACCGAGGACTCCGCCGGCAAACGCCAGCACGAGGCCTTCGACGAGGATCGGGCCCAACCAGCCGAGCGGCTCGCCACCCAGCTTGCCGCTGAACGACAGCACCAGGGCGGCGATTGCGCCGTTGACGAATCCTGCGGTACCCATGGCGAGGGCTTCCCGTTGTGGGACCGTGCCCACGCCTGCGATGCGCTCGGCGAGCGGGATGGCGAGACCGGCGAACACCGGAAAGAGGAAGAAGTTCGTCATCGGCGCCAGCCAGGCCGCACCGATCCACACGACGGCGATGACGCTGGAGGCGTAGGGGAACCGCATCGGGCGCCGATCCTATTCGGCCCTCTGCGGCTCGCTAGATTCCCCGGCATGTCGATCGTCGGAGTCTGGTTCGAGAACCGGTTCAGGACGCTCCTCGCAGCGTGGAGCCGGCATCACGAGCTGCGGACGCGCGGGGCCGACGTGCCCGAGCTGGCCGAGTCGCGACGGCGGCTCGACGAAGCTCGGGATGCGATCACCGAACTGCGCATGGCCTTCGCTCCGGAGCCGAACGAGCAGCAACTCGCCGGTGGCACCGCCTACTGCGAGACGCTCGGGATCGTCGTCTATCTCTATCGACCCGTCGATCCAGGCGCACAGCTCTACCGCTGTGTCTGTGGCACGGTCGTCGAGCGTTCGCTGTTGCAGGTGCGCGACTGACCGAGTGACACCGCACCGGCGATCAGCATCTCCGGCGGCGTGTCCTCATCGAAGCGGAGACACGCATCGTCGACGAGCCGGGCACCGACCGTGTCCCCGTCTGCGTGCACCCCGATCGAGGAGTGACCGAGTCGGCGCAGCGCACCCGGTATCCACGGTTCGAGCCATGCGGTTTCGGCGCCCACGACGAGCACGTCGAACCGACCGATGAGGCGGGCCAGCTGGGGGGCGTCACCGATCCTCGCCACCAATCGGACGCGGGCACCCGCCGTCGCGGCCTGCACGAAGGCCGCCTCCCACGGACGCGCCGTGACGACCGTGGCCACCATGGGGCGCATCACCCGGTCTGCTCGAAACAGACGATGTGAGCGATGGCGATCACGCTTCGGCCCCCAACGAGCACGTGATCGGCGCCGACGGCGCTCAGCGGGCCCGTGATGGTGCCGGTGGTGGTCTGGATGGCTACGTCGCACGTGAGGTCCTCGGCACGCACGAGCCGGTCGCGTAGCGTCATGCGGCGCTGTGCAGAGATCCGTGCGGCGTACTGCTCGGCGGCGAGCACATCCTCGAACTGGCGGCCGATGTGCTCGTCGAGGCTCTGCAGGTCGGGATGGTCGTTCGGTTCGTAGTGGCTGGTCGTCATGCTCAACGATATATCACGATATCTGACGTTGTGTGAAGTTTTGTTTCGCGGACCCAGGAGTCCCCGAATTCTGGGGCCGGCCCTGCTGCGGATCTCCGTGGGAGAGAAGGGTGTGTCAAGGTCCCCGGCTGATCGAATGACGGTGGGGGCGGTCTGCGGGCCGCCTCCACCGGGTCACACCGGCGGCTGCGGGTCGTATTGGATGTAGCGCTTCACCTGCGCTGCGGTCTCGGGTGACGACCGCCTCATGATGAGGTGGAGCGCCATGTCGATGCCCGCAGAGACGCCGGCGGCGGTGATCACGGCACCCCGATCCACGAAGCGGTCCTCGGGCCGGACCTCGATGTCGGTACCGAGCGCACCGAGCCGATCGAGGGAGCCCCAGTGTGTCGTCGCCGGTCCATCGTCGAGCAATCCGGCAGCCGCGTACACGAGCGATCCGGTGCAGACGCTCGTCATGAGCACATCGCGGTCGGCGAGCCCGCGGATCCATGCCAGCCTCTCGGGATCTGCGACGTGGGTCCGGGTGCCCCGTCCTCCGGGATAGAGGAGCACGTCGAACTCCGGTGCCGTGTGTCTCACGTGGTCCGCGAGCACCCGTAGGCCTTTGGCGCAGCGAACCGGACCGTCGCCGTCGGCGATCGTGAAGACGGTGACCTCGTCGTCGGGAGCCGAGTCGCGCCAGGCCGTGAGCACCTCCCACGGCCCTGCCCAGTCGAGTTCCTCGGAATCGTCGAACACATAGATGGCGATGGTCGTCGACATGGCGGCAAGCTAGCCGCCGGAGCTCACGCCCGTCGCGTCGCTGCGATCGCCTCCGAAATCGATCGTCCGGCCCGTGCGTCGGTCCCGGACACCCGCTGCATCTGCGGACGCTCGAAGGAGGGCGGGCGCCCCGGGTCGACGGTGCCGCGTGCGGCCGGAGGTCGGCCGGAGCCGTCGGGGGCGGCGAAGGGGTCGTGGGCCGTTTGACGGAGATCGTCGATGGTGACGTCGCCGCGGAGATCGATCGTCAGGTCGTTGCCGGCGGGGGCGGTCGGCATACCCTGCAGCTCCAGTGCGAGCTGATGCTCCAGCTGCTCCTGGGTCTCCAGCACCTGTCGCACCACGTGACTCTGGTCGAGTGTTCGTGCTGCCATCCGCTGCAACTGCCGCTCGACGTCGCCGACCGCGCGTCGCAGTTGCGCGATGCGCTGCAAGAGCCCGAGCTTCTCGCGTCTGGCGTCGTCGACGATCGCACCGGCCTGTCCGCGTGCACTCTCCAGCAGCTCCTCGGCCCGGGTCTGAGCGGTGGCCAGGCGGGCTGCTGCGTCGTGCTTGCCTCTGGAGAGCACCTCGGTGGCTTCGACCTCGGCCGCTTCGAGGATGGCTGCCGCCTCGGCTTCCGCACGCTCGGTCATCTCGGCCGCCTCGAGCTCGGTGATGCGGACGATCTCGTCCGCCCGGGCGCGAGAGCGGGCTTGCACGTCCTCGGACTCCGCTCTGACGCGGAGCCGGAGATCGCGCGCCTCGTTGACGGCTGCGGTGACCAGAGACTCGGCCTGGCGGCGACTCTCTGCCAGGAGGTCCGTGACCTCGCGCCGGGTGGTTGCGAGGAGTTCTTCCGCGCGTTCCTTGATGAGAGCGTCCGAGGCGGCCGCTTCGGAGAGCGCATGTTCGAGCACCCGTCGGGCCTCGGCCCGCAGCTCGGTGCTCGCGTTGGCCGCATCGACCATCGTGCGCTCCGATCGGGCGAGAGCCTCCGTGAGGGCGGCGTCGCCCTCGCTTCGCAGGGCGGCGGCGGTGTGTGCCGCCACCTCGAGCACCGAGTTCGCCTCTGTCTGTTTCGTGGCGGCCGTCCGCTCGGCTTCGGTGAGTGCGTGATGGGCCCGTTCGAGCAGTGCAGCCGCTTCGGCGCGAGCCGTCTCGAGATGGGTTGTGGCCTGCTCCGATGTCTCGTGGGCGACGCGGATCGCATCGCGGTCGGCGTCGACGAGGATCCGCTTGGCGAGCGCCGACGCTTCCTCGACGAGCTGATCGTGGGTGCGTTGGGCGGCCACCATGGTCCGGGTCACGGCGTCGGCGGACTCGTCGGCCTCGGCGAGGCGGGCCTCGAGGTCGTCGATGCGTTGCTCGTAGCGGCGGAGGCTGTCCGCGACGCGGCGCATCACGGAGTCGACTTCGCTGGGGTCGTAC
>CAYFYC010000036.1:0-457 GCA_964347305.1 uncultured Acidimicrobiaceae bacterium
TCCGCACGCAGGAGCGATCGGCGCTGCGCTCATGGCAGAGGACCTCGTCACGGGTCGGATGCGCCTGGCGGGGGCAGCGACATGACGGAGCCCCGTCTCGACGATCGGATTCCCCCGGAGCGCCGCTCACAGACCGAACTGCTCGGTGAAGCGACGCTCGCCCTGCCTCGACTGATCGCTCTGCTCTATGCGCTGCTGCGAGACCCGCGTGTGCCGAGACGTCCGAAGATCGTCGCCGGTGTCGTGTTGGTGTACGTCGTGTCACCCATCGATGTGCTGCCCGATGCCATTCCGTTGCTGGGTCGGCTCGATGACGTCGTGCTCGTCGCCGCTGCGATCGAGCTCCTCATGGAGGCGGCACCCGAGGGCCTCATCGAACAGCACTGGACGGGCACCGACGACTCACTCGAGATCGTCACGGGTCTGTCCAGGTTCATCGGGGGGATGATGCCGAAGC
>CAYFYC010000036.1:538-826 GCA_964347305.1 uncultured Acidimicrobiaceae bacterium
ACCGACGGCGGCGATGGGGACGGCGAGGACGAGAGTTCCGGGGAGCAGTCGGCTGACGCCTGAGCCGGCGGTGTGCGGTATGTCGCCGTACGTCCGGTAGCCTGCGCGTCATGGAATTCCGCAGGATCGACGGGCTCCCGCCATACGTCTTCGCCGAGGTCAATCAGCTCAAGCTGGAGGCGCGCCGCGCCGGCGAGGACATCATCGACCTCGGCTTCGGGAATCCCGACATCCCTTCGCCGGACTTCGTCGTCGACAAGCTCGTCGAGGCCGCCCGCAAGCCGCAGC